>CACZVN010000003.1 GCA_902784615.1 uncultured Prevotellaceae bacterium
CATATCGGCAACCTCTTGCGATTTGTACACCCGCAGGGGCTCGAACCCTGGACACCCTGATTAAGAGTCAGGTGCTCTACCAACTGAGCTACGGGTGCATCATTATTTCAAAAAGAAAGGAGGATCGCCTACCTCCTTTGTACACCCGCAGGGGCTCGAACCCTGGACACCCTGATTAAGAGTCAGGTGCTCTACCAACTGAGCTACGGGTGCATCCTTTTTTCTTTAGCGGGTGCAAAGGTACTCACTTTTTTTGATTCCACCAAACTTTTTGGGGAAATTCTTCTGAAAAAGTTTATTGCACCGTAGCGTGGAAGCCTTCCAGGTTTTCATAGCGGCGACGCATCATCCGCGTATAGATGTTCCTGATCCATAGTGGATGGGTCACGATGAAGCACAGTCCCAACGTAATCATAAAGATATAAGTGCCTGTTTCACCGATGGTAATAAAGCCGATGGCGGCTATCGCACCAGGGCCGAAGAGCGCAATCATCTCAATGACGAGTTGCATGCCGTTCTCGAAGTTTCCCTTGGCCGTCATCTTCTGCTGGAGAGGGAGCGTCTGCTTGTTATAGACGGCCAACTGGAAGATTACGAAATGAAGGAGTCCTGCCGTGATCGACATATAAGCCAGTAGCATGAGAATGGTGAACTTACCCGTGAATACGGCTGGCAGCATGATGATAAAGGGTATCAGGAGAATAGCACTATAGAACCAGAACTTCGCCTTTAATAAGGCGATGATATTCTCGCGATGTATCATGAGCAGGTCGATATAGTTACCCTCCTGTCCCATGATTTTGATCAGGGTGGTGACACTGTAGATGGCAAAACAGTAGATACACCAGAAATTGATCATGACGGCGTTGTCGTACATCGGTGTATAGGCCACTAACGAAGACATCACCACAATCAAGACGAGGCTCATGATGCAACGGCTCTTCATGGTCTTGTTGCGGATATTCGACTTGAGTTCAATCTTCAGGTATTCGCCGATGAGTCCAAAGCGGTTGAAGAAAGAGAACTGCGACACATGCTTCAGAGCCCGTTCGCCCTTCTTAAAGATCTCCTCATAGACGTATTTGAACTGGAAATGACGGTTGACATAGAACAGGCCCACCAGTAGTACCAATATCACAGGGATCAGATAACAGCTTCGGCCAAACTCTGCGTAGGTGTCGATCAGCTTTCCCAATGTTTTATTACTAAAGTCCAGCAACAACGGTATGAAGGGGATCAGGTAGAAGGCAATGGCCGCCAACCACCACCACACCTTTCTGTTGATCAGCGTACGGAAGAACAGATAGATCTGACTGTTCAGCATGATGAGCAACATGGCGCCCACCAGTTCGGCCAGTGTTGGCCAGAAGCCGGCTCCTGCCAGGAGGATGACGTAGGAGTAGGGCAGGAACATGGCCAACCACAGGAAATTATAGCCACTGAGATGCGATGAAATCAGGAAACACTCGATGGCTGTATAACGCGAGATGGGTTGCAGGATATAGGGCTTTACCATCATGCCAGGCGTCGTCTGGAAGATAAAGCGCAGCAGGAAGTCGATCACCATGATGAAAGGCATTACCGAGATCATCCGTCCGGCCTCACCATCGGCCGTCATGGCAATGAGCACACCATATAAGATAAGGTAAAGGGCAAAGAAGGCACCACCGAAATAGGTCAGGGCCTTCGCCCATTTGTTTTGTTCGAAAACAGGACTACGCTTATAGCTAAGGTTTGTATTTTTCCTTAAAAGTCTGTATAACTGAAACTTATTCATCTTAGATCAATTACTTCTGCTTGTGGGAAATCCTTGGCGTTGAAACGGAACTGGCTATCAGAGATATTCTGTTTTTTGAGGTCCGTAATATCGAAGATCGTCCATTTTGTTCCCTGAAGGAGTTTCACCTGGGTAGGCTGGTATGATGATTTATTGACAGTAATAAACAACTCACGAATCTTCTTGTCCTTTGAAGAGGCTGTGAGATGGACGATATAGTCCTTGCCAGCCTTGTTCAGCGTACAGTCATAACCACTCTTGTAGAGGTTAATGAAGTTATAGGGGTTGATGGCCTGAAGCTGTGCTTCCGTGGGAGTTGTCACGTTCACCTCATCATTATTTTTCATATAGGTCCACTGTGTTTTACCATCAAACCAAATGATGGCCTGGGGTGTCGTCGCATGAAACTTCCTGCCCTTCACGAGGAGGGTACCACTGGTGTTACCCATACCACCAGTCATCCTAAAGTTTGCCTGTACGCCAGACTTCACCGTAATATTGGCAGCAGCCTTGTCAAGCACCTCTCTGGCTGTCTGACCAAAGGTTGTGGCGCAGAAAAGAACTGTTGTTATCAGAAAACATAATCTTTTCATCTCAAATCACTTATCTTAGACTATTTAACAAATTATTCAGACTATTCTCATCCTGAATCATCACCTCACGGGGCTTCGATCCCATGGCGGCTCCAACAACACCGGCCTTCTCTAACTGATCCATCAGGCGGCCTGCACGGTTGTAACCGATGGCAAACTTACGTTGAATGAGTGAGGTGCTTCCGCTTTGTTCACGAACGATCAGGCGGGCGGCATCCTCGAAGAGAGGATCGAGATGTGCCATATCCACATCCTTGCTGCCACCATCGCCCATATCGGACTCTGGCATATCAGGCTCAGGCAGTTCAAACGGCTCACCATAACTCTGCTGATCAGCGATGAATTCGTTGATTCTCTCCACCTCAGGGGTATCCACAAAGGCGCACTGCACACGTACTGGCTCAGCACCATTGAGGAAGAGCATATCACCACGTCCGATCAGTTGCTGTGCTCCCGTACGGTCGAGAATGGTCTTTGAGTCGATACCTGCACTGACCTTAAAGGCGATACGGGCAGGGAAGTTGGCCTTGATATTACCAGTGATAATCGTCGTGGTAGGACGCTGGGTGGCAATCACCATGTGGATACCTACGGCACGGGCCAACTGAGCGATACGGGCGATGGGGAGCTCGATCTCCTTGCCTGCCGTCATGATCAGATCACCGAATTCATCGATAATCACCACAATATATGGCATATAGCCGTGACCACCGCGAGGCGGTATCTTGCGGTCGATGAATTTCTTATTGTATTCCTTGATATTACGCGCGCCAACCTCCTTGAGCAGGTCGTAACGGGTATCCATCAACTTACAGAGCGAGTTCAGCGTGCGTACCACCTTCGTCACATCAGTGATAATGGGATCTGCATCCTCATCAGGCACCTTGGCGAGGAAGTGGTTGATCAGCGGATTATAGATGGAGAATTCCACCTTCTTCGGATCCACGAGCACGATCTTCAATTCGGCAGGATGCTTCTTATATAATAAGGAGGTAACTATGGCGTTCAAACCGACAGATTTACCCTGACCAGTAGCACCAGCCACGAGCAAGTGAGGCGCCTTGGCTAAGTCGAACATGAACACCTCGTTGGTAATCGTCTTACCTAAAGCACAAGGTAATTCCATTTGTGCTTCCTGGAATTTCTTGGAGTTAAGTATCGATTCCATCGAAACGATCGATGGTTTTGCATTAGGCACCTCAATACCCACCGTACCCTTACCAGGGATAGGAGCAATAATACGAATGCCGAGTGCTGCCAGCGAGAGGGCGATATCGTCTTCCAGATTCTTTACCTTGGCGATACGTACACCTGGTGCCAGAGTGATTTCGTAGAGTGTGATGGTGGGACCCACCGTTGCCTTGATACTGGCAATCTCCACGCCGAAGTTACGAAGCACCTGCACAATCCTGTCTTTGTTGGCCGTCTGCTCAGCCATGTCGATGTATGGCTTGCCATCGTCATCGTATTTTTTCAATAGGTCGAGGGTCGGGTAGCGGTAATTCTCCAAGTCGCGCTTGGGATCGTAGGGTTCCAGATTCTTCATATCGGCGAAAGCCTTCTCGTTGGCCTTCTCTTCTGAGCCTGCCACTTCGATCTCCATACCTACCTCGTCGTCTGTCGATGGCTCAGCAGTCTTCTTCGGCTTTACAACAGGTTCCCTTTCATCTTCATATCCTTTATCAATTACGACAGCCTCTCCATCCTCCTTGAATTCAACAGTCTGGGTGGCAGGGTCGTCAAAGTATTGTGGATCATCATCCGGTTCTATCTGATTTGAATATGGGTCTGGTGTTTCGTTGGGGTCGTTATTCGTAATCTTGAATTTAACCTTATCGAGAAACCTGCTCGGGTTCAGTAGTTTACGGATAAAGAAAACAGTCTCTGCACTGACGTATGTCAGGAAGATGATAGCCGTTAGACCTAAGATGGCTGTCAGTCCTGGTGCTCCCACCAGATTCTCAATGTAATGGCATATATAGAGCCCATGGTCTCCGCCAGGGTTATAGCAGGTATCACCAAGGAACGGTGAGAGGAACTTAGCCAGTGTGACAGATGCCCAGATCATCAGAATCATCAGGGCCAGGAACCATTTCAGCAGGTTCACGCGATAGGCACGTATCAGGTGGATGCCCAGCAAAAGGATGAAAAGCGGTATCAGGAAGGCGGGCAGTCCGAAACAACGCTTAATGAAATACCAGGAGGCGTATGCGCCGATGCTGCCACAGGTATTCGTAAACTCATGGTTCTGGTTGAGCACCTCACCCTCACGCGGATCTTCTATCAGACTCTGGTCTGCCGCTCCTGTCGTGAAATAGGAGACAAATGCCAGTGTCAGGTAAATGGCAACAACGACAAGCAGGATGCCTATAGTAAAACTCAACCGCTCGTCTTGGAATATATGTTTAATGCCTTGGAACCCTGAACGTCCAGAGCTGTTTTTTACCTTTTTATCATTCTTTTTCTTGGCCATAATCTGTTTGTTTACACAAATTTGATGCAAAAGTAGTCGAAAAAAGTCAGATTTCATCATAAAATGCTGTTTTTTTTGTAATTTTGCACCAAGAAATGAAAAAGTTAATATATAATAAGATTGATAAGGATACTATCGGCAAGCTGAAGAAGGTCGTTTTCTACGGGAAGATCATAGTTGTCTATACACCTCAGGAGGCGGAAAAAGCGGTTGATTATCTATTGTCGCAACCCATTCTCGGTTTTGACACGGAGACGCGACCGTCGTTTGAGAAAGGGAAGCAATACAAATGCGCTCTGTTGCAGGTGGCCACGACGACCAGTTGTTTTCTCTTCCGACTCAATCAGTTGGGAATGTGCCCTGCCGTACAGCGGTTATTGAGTGATACCAAAGTGACAAAGGTGGGTTTGGCATGGAACAATGACCTGTTGTCTCTCCACCAGTTGGGACCTTTTGACGTAGGGACATTCGTAGATCTGCAGGATATGGTGAAGAAGATTGGTATCGAAGACCAGAGTCTGGTGAAGATATACGCGAACCTTTTTAATGAGCGGATCAGCAAGACCGACCGTCTCTCCAACTGGGAGCGCGATGTGCTGAAGGACAGCCAGAAGGTCTATGCAGCGATTGATGCCTGGGCCTGTATCCGCATCTATCAGGAGATATTGCGTCTAATAGCAACGAAAGATTACGAATTGATCGTGAAAATACCAGAAGTTATTAATGAGAATGATGAAACAAATATATCTGAAACGAGGTAAGGAGGAGAGTCTGCTCAGGTTCCATCCCTGGGTGTTCTCTGGTGCTATCCAACAGGCTGATAATGGAATCGAGGAAGGTGAACTGGTACGTGTTCTCACCAGTCAGGGCGATTTCATCGCTATCGGACACTATCAGATTGGCTCTATTGCTGTGCGCGTACTATCTTTCCAGGATGTGCCCATTGATGAGGATTTCTGGCAGTCGCGTTTGGCTTCAGCATTGAAAATGCGCCAATCCATCGGCATCGCCGACAATCCTGACAATAATACCTATCGTCTGGTACATGGTGAGGGTGATCTGTTACCTGGCCTTGTCATTGATGTATATGGTAAAACGGCGGTGATGCAGGCCCATAGTGTTGGTATGCACGTCTGTCGAATGGATATCGCCAGTCAATTAAAGGCAGTGATGGGATCCCGTTTGGAGAATGTCTATTATAAGAGTGAGACCACCTTGCCCTTCAAGGCCGATCTGGGTCAGGAGAATGGCTTTATCTATGGCGGAAGTGAGGATAACATCGCCATTGAGAACGGTCTGAAATTCTATGTCGATTGGCTTCGTGGTCAGAAGACGGGTTTCTTTGTGGACCAGCGGGAAAACCGTTCCCTGTTGGAGAGATTTGCCAAAGACAAACGGGTTCTGAATATGTTCTGTTATACAGGTGGTTTCTCATTCTATGCCATGCGGGGTGGGGCGCAACTTGTCCATTCTGTCGATAGCAGTGCCAAGGCCATTGAACTCACTAACCGTAATGTGGAACTGAATTTCCCTGGCGACAGCCGTCATCAGGCTTTCTGCGAGGATGCCTTCAAGTATCTCGAAGAGGCTGGCGACCAGTATGACCTGATTATCCTTGATCCCCCTGCCTTTGCTAAGCACCGTGGGGCACTTCATAACGCCCTCAAAGGCTATACCCGTCTGAATAACAAGGCTTTTCAGAAGATTCAGCCTGGTGGTATCCTCTTTACGTTCAGTTGTTCGCAGGTCGTGACAAAGGACAATTTCCGCAATGCCGTCTTTACGGCAGCTGCTCAGGCTGGTAGGAATGTGCGTATCCTGCATCAGCTCCATCAGCCGGCTGATCACCCCATCAATATTTATCATCCTGAAGGCGAATACCTCAAGGGACTTGTACTCTATGTTGAATAAAGTTGCTGATTTCATCGGGAAGCACCGGCTTCTGTCCCACGACGGTCTCCATCTTGTAGCACTGAGTGGTGGGGCTGACAGTGTGGCGCTCCTGTTGATTCTCCAACGGTTAGGCTATCGGATCGAGGCTGCTCATTGCAATTTCCACCTGCGAGGAGAAGAGAGTGACAGAGACGAGGACTTTGTGAAATCGCTCTGTAAGAGATATGGTGTTCCTCTTCATGTAATCCACTTTGACACAAAGGAATATGCGTCTATACATCAAGTAAGCATTGAGATGGCTGCCCGTGATCTTCGTTACGGATATTTCCGTCAACTTTGTCAGGATCTTGGTGCTGCTTCCGTATGCGTGGCCCATCATCGTGACGATGCGGTGGAAACACTGCTGATGAATCTTTTGCGAGGCAGTGGTATTCACGGTCTGACAGGCATTCGTCCGAAGAATGGCCAGATTGTCCGTCCGTTACTCTGCGTCTGTCGTGAGGAAATAGAGGAATATCTCCATTCCATCGGACAGGATTATGTTACTGATTCTACAAATTTGGTTGACGATGTGGTACGTAATAAGATCCGACTACGAATCCTACCGCTTTTAAAGGAGATCAATCCCAAGGTTTCGGAAAATATCAGTAAGACAGCCCAATATCTTTGTGAGGCAGAGAGGGTTTTCGATGAATCCATCGCTAAACAGAAGGCCGAACTCATACAAACTGATCCGAATGGATTCCCACAGAGCGTATCAATCCCACATCTCTTGGAACAGCCTTCTCCTGAGTACTTCCTCCACGAATGGTTGTTACCTTATGGCTTTAATGCTCAGCAAACCGAACAGATTTTCTCCCAACTCACGGGAGAATCGGGTAGGGAGTTTCTGACATCCACCCATACACTGGTGATCGATCGCGAGACCCTGATCCTGGTGCCTCTTCAGCCACCGATGAAAACGATAAAAATACCTGAGGAAGGTCGTTATCGCTATAATGAGGAGATCTGTTTTGATGTCAGCCTGACAAACGAGATCAGTATCTCGAAATCCGACGATTGTGTGACACTGGATGCAGCGACGGTCCGTTTTCCTCTCACCGTACGTCCCGTGCAGACAGGCGATCGTTTCTGTCCGTTTGGTATGGAGGGACATCGTCTTGTCAGCGACTTCCTGACTGATTGCAAACGATCACTGATAGACAAACGCCGTCAGTTAGTGGTGACAGACCGTGATGGCCAGATTATCTGGGTTGTTGGTCTCAGGAGTGACAACCGCTTCAGGGTGACCGAAAAGACGTTGGAAATCATGCGTCTGACCATTAGCAAAGGAGTCAACTCGTAACATTTTTGCCCAAAAATTTGTTTCTTTACAGACTTATTCGTATCTTTGCAGCGAATGAAGGATCTTAAAATCATAATTACCTTAGCTATTGCAATGACAGTCATGCTGGGTGGTTGCGGAGGTCAGCAACAACCCAAGTCATACGTGACAGAGTTGACAAGTGATGACAGCATGACTATCAAGATGGGACAGTGGGATCTCATCAAGTATCATAGCGACAAGTTGGGGATGGATATCAACTATCCTTCTTTCTTGCACCATCAGCAATTACCGAGTGAGACATCACAGGAAGTCTTTATTGCAGACGATATCTCCATTTCAGTCGTTGTGGATTCCCTGAATGGTATGAATTACAGTGCTGGTCAGCAGATGATGGGTATGGGGGCCGACCTGGTGGATGTAGGCGATGACTATAGTATCCAAACTGGTTCGGAAGATAACTGGGACTATTATGGTAAGGTGATTGACGATGACACGATACGTATCGTCACGGTCATGCTGCGATATGCGCCAAGTCATTCCGAGGCGGTGGAACCGCTGAGGGAATGGGTGAATCAGTTTAAAGTGAAATAAAGATCCCTCGCCAATTGGCGAGGGATTCTTTTATTTAACAGGGATTTTGACCTTCGGTCGAGATTGCTCACGCTCGGAAATGTGAGCGAGTTCTCATTTCTCTTGCTTAATCGCAATCTTATCGATTCTTTTCTGATGTCGTCCGCCCTCGAACTCTGTAGAGAAATACTCGTCCATAATGGCACGGGCAGTCTCTTCATCGATGAAACGACCTGGCATCACGAGCACATTCGCATTGTTATGCTGACGGATCAGGTGAGCGATCTCAGGGATCCAGCAGAGACCTGCACGGATACTCTGGTGCTTGTTGAGCGTCATGTTGATGCCCTCGCCAGAACCACAGATGGCGATACCCGGGAACACCTCGCCCTGCTCGATACCCTCAGCCAGTGCGTGACCGAAGTCGGAGTAGTCGCAGGAGTCCTCTGTATAGGTGCCGTAGTCCTTATAGGGATAGCCCTTCTCGGTGAGGTACTTCTTGACGAACTGTTTTAAGGCAAAGCCAGCATGGTCGCTGGCTATGCCTACTGTCTTGACTTCCATAATTGTCAATTATCCATTGTCAATTATCAATTATCCATTACGCAAGTAAAGCCTTTACTTGCTTATAGACGTTCTCGCCTGTGAAGCCGAGCTTCTCGTCGAGCACCTTGTAAGGAGCAGAGAAGCCGAAGCTCTCGAGACCCCATACGGTACCGTCAGCACCTACCAAACCTTCGAGGTTCACAGGCAGACCAGCGGTGAGACCGAACTTCTTAACGCCAGCGGGCAGAATGCTCTGCTGATACTCCTTCGACTGGCTGCGGAACAGACCCTCAGAAGGAACACTCACGATGCGAACCTTCACGCCATCCTCGCGGAGCAGCTTAGCACCAGCCTCGAGTGTAGAAACCTCAGAACCAGAAGCCAACAGAATCACATCGAACTTCTCATCAGATCCTGCTACAACGTAAGCACCCTTGGTAGCCTGTGTGTAGTCGTTGCCCTCGGGCAGCATCTCGATGTTCTGACGAGAGAAGATGAGAGCGGTCGGGGTGTCGATATTCTCCATAGCCATGCGCCAGCAGACGGTGGTCTCCTCAGCATCGGCAGGACGAACTACCAATACAGAGTTCTTGCCGTGGTGGTTCTTCAGCTTCTCCATCAGACGGATCTGTGCCTCCTGCTCAACGGGCTCGTGGGTAGGTCCATCCTCACCAACGCGGAAGGCGTCGTGCGTCCAGATGAACTTCACAGGCAGTTCCATCAGGGCAGCCATACGTACGGCGGGCTTCATATAGTCAGAGAATACGAAGAAGGTACCGCAAGCGGGGATCACACCACCGTGCAGAGCCATACCGATACAGCAGCAAGCCATGGTGAGCTCAGCCACACCAGCCTCGAAGAAGGCACCGCTGAAGTCGCCCTTCACCATATCCTTGGTCTTCTTCAGGAAGCCGTTGGTATTATCAGAGTTAGAGAGGTCGGCAGAAGCGCAGATCATGTTGGGAACCTGCTCTGCCAACTGACCGAGAACAGTAGCCGATGCGTTACGTGTAGCGCAACCAGGCTTCTGCTCCACCTTGCTCCAGTCGATCTTCGGAGCCTTGCCACTGAACCACTCCTCAAGCTGCTTGGCCTGCTCGGGATGACCCTTGGCCCACTCAGCCTTCTCAGCATAGCGCTCAGCCACGATCTTCTTCAACTCTTCAGCACGCTTGGCGTAGAGTTCCTTCACCTCGGGGAAGATCTGGAACGGATTCTCAGGATCAGCACCCAGGTTCTTCATCGTGTTGATGTAGGCATCGCCACCGAGAGGAGCACCGTGAGTAGCGCAGTTGCTCTCGTATGAAGTATTGTCAGCCTTGCGGGCACCCTTACCCATCACACAGTGACCGATAATCAGACTCGGACGCTCCTTCTCAGCCTGAGCCTTCTTGATGGCCTCACGGATCTGATCTACATCGTTACCGTCGATCTTCTGAACGAACCAGCCCCAAGCCTCGTACTTCTTGGCAGTATCCTCGCAGGTCACCACCTCAGTACGTGTAGAGAGCTGAATATCATTAGCGTCGTAGAACATGATCAGGTTGTCGAGACCGAGGTTACCGGCGATACGGCCAGCACCCTGTGAGATCTCCTCCTGCACACCACCATCAGAGATGTATGCATAGATGGTCTGGTTCATCACGTTGCCCAGACGAGCCTTCAGGAACTTAGCGGCGATGGCAGCACCTACTGCGAAGCAGTGACCCTGACCGAGAGGACCAGAGGTATTCTCGATACCGCGCTCAATCTCGCGCTCGGGGTGACCAGGAGTTACTGAACCCCACTGACGCAGGTTCTTCAGATCCTCCAGAGAGAACTTACCGATGAGAGCCAGCTGACTGTAGAGCATCGGAGCCATGTGACCTGGATCCAGGAAGAAACGGTCGCGACCCTCCCAAGCGGGATTCTCGGGATCATAAACCAGGAACTCACTGTACAGGGTGTTGATGAAATCAGCACCACCCATAGCACCGCCGGGGTGACCCGACTTTGCCTTTTCAACCATCGAGGCAGCCAGGATACGGATATTATCCGCTGCCATGTTCATAACTTTGTTGTCGTTCATAATAAATAATTATAATTGTACAATTATCGAAATTTGACTGCAAAGATACGAAATAATTCCGAAACTATCACGCTTTTCATAATAATTAATGTTTCTAATAGTACCATAGCTACATAATCTTGCTAAAGGACTACTTATTTACGCTAAAGTAAATCGCGCCAGACTATGGTTACGGTTACAACTGTAACCGTAACCGTTTTATAACTTATTTGGAAGTCTTATACTTTTTATGCAAAAGTCATATACTTTTGAAGTATAACTCATATACTTTTGGAGCATAACTCATATTATTGCGACCTTGTGAGATAAAAATCTTTTGGAGATGGCGGCACGAACATCTATCGTCAGCGACAATGATGATGCCAAGTCTGTTTTAGGACAATCGACAGCCTGCACAAATGGGTCATCCTCCCTTAATTTCATGATAAAGACGCTGGGACCTGTGGTAATACTACCTACGAATGAACGACTATGAAGCAATAGGTCAACAGAGATCAGCAGTCTGACGATGGCTTCCTGCCTGCTTTTAGGGGACTTATGACTGAAAGCCTTGTGTAGGAATGTGAATTCCATCATAAAGAGACGGAAGTGCCAGTTTCTCTTTGTAGATAGTTTCATAGTGAAGTATCTCTGGCTGTAATCGCCAAACCATTCTTGCCATCAATGCATATGCCTCGTAATAACTACCGTTAATTCCTAATTCTGGTATCCTATAGTATTGTTCCGGATCTGAGACATCCTGGGCAAACTGCACATACGCCTTATATACCCAAAATGCCATTAGTCTTCCCATCATTGTTTTAGGGAAGGATTTAAGTTTCCACACAAGAGGGCCAAGGGACTTCTGTTGACGGCATACTTTCAGAATACGACGCCAAGATGGTAATCTATGGAAGTTGTACTTCTTGTGGAATGTCTCATGCACTTCCTCACAAAAAGGGAGGAAATACTCTGTCCATCCTATGCCCGTGCCGAAGTTGGCATCGTCGGAATAGAGCTGAAACCTGATTCGCTGAGATAGGCAATAGAGCATTGCATTTATCATATAGTTCATCTCAACAAACAGTCCGCAGTCAACACCGATATGATACACCATTCTCCTGTGGAATGATTCGTTGACTTTCCGATAGGAAAAGACGTTCAATTGCATCATTTTGACATGTGTTATTAATTCAATTTTGGGAATGGCGCTCCAAGGCAAGCATTCCTTACCTTTGATTGTAATGATGAAGCAGGTTCAGATACGATGCCTTTGGAACGCCAATGACTATAGTCGGTTCTTCTCGGCATTACCGGCACCGGTGCCCTTGTACTTCGACGGGGTGACGTTGAAGCGATAGCGCAGGGAGAGCTGGACGCAACGGGAGTCGTTGTCTTCCATCTTGCGGAACATCATGCGGTTGCTGTAGAGCATGACATGGTTGATGCCGCCGTTTAAAAGGTCATTGCCACTCAACTTAACATTGAGACGGTGTTGAAAAAAGTCTTTACTGACACTAAGAGAGAACATAGGATTGGTGCAGTCAACCCAAATATTTGAGCCAGTATTGCCGTGAGTGTGCATATTAAAATCGACCTGCAGCAGCCAATCGTGAGTCAGTGACACGATATTGCCTAATTGCAGGGATAGCATAGGATGGTTAAAATTTTTCTTTTGGCCTAAGAACATCCCTTCAAGCCATGGTTTCATCAACGATATATTATATTGTGGCGTCCATGTTATTCCACCGCTCAACTTGATATTCTTCTGTGCGCCGAGGGTGACAGTCAGCCAGTCGGCATGGTCGTAGTTCTTGCTGGTGACGAGGTTCACCTTTGAGTCGTCCTCTAGGCTTTCTGCCTCGGAGATGATGGGATCGACACAATGCGAGTAATTAGTCATTAGGTAGAGCCACTTCCACATAACCATTGCATTCAGGTTGTGGTACTTTATGGGTTTCAGATAGGGATTACCCGTCTGACGGTTCAGACGGTTCTCATAGGTAACATCGCTGCTCAACAACCAATAGGCCGGGCGTGAGGTGCGCTTAGCATAACTGAAGGAAAGTTGCAGGTTCTTGACTGAAGTCGATACAGACGCCGAAGGGAAGATATCGTCGTAGGTACGGCACTGCTCATCGCGTCGTTGTCCGCTGACGAAATACTCAGACTTCACGTGTTCGTAGCGCAGGCCTGCCGAGAGTTGGAAGCGTCCCAGTCGCTGGTGTAGTTCCATGAAGGGCGCAATGTTGCTCTCGTGTTGCTCGTTATCGCTATTGGCAATATATCCCTCCTGATTATCGAAACTGCTGCGCCAACGCGTATTGGTATATTCCTCACCAATCTCTATCTGACCTTTCCATAATGGGTGGGTAACGAATAGTTTCTCAGCAAACATCTTACTACGTGTCAGACTCTCTGTATTCACATCACGGTCTTCGTACTCAGTACTGAGTTCCTGCTGCTGATTGGTACTATGCTGTTTACGAGAAGTATAGTCGGCATTAAAGACGATGCTGAGTTGACCCACTTTTCCTGTGTAGTAAAAATTGACCTGATGGTTTGGCGAGTTCTTGTTCCGTTTGACGCTACTGTTTTGCAGGTGGTCATACGGGTTCCCGTCTGCCAACAAATCATCTTCATATTCACTGCGAGTCTTCACGTAATCGTATGTATTTTGGTAAAATCCACCGAAAGAGTGGTTTTCATTGATTTGGTAGTTGAAGCCGAATCGTCCTTCCAAGAAAGGATTGCGAACATTATTCTTCTGCTTATTGTTAATAACCCAAAGTGTGTCGGCAAAGATGGTCTGCTCGAACTCGCCACTGCTTTTTCTTCTGTTATAGGCCCCGAAGAGATTGGCGAATAGTTCCAGACCGCCAGTGCGGTAAGTCAGGTTGATACGCTCATTATTGGCATAACCACGCCCACAGCGAGACCACGATGACAATTCCACACCCAGGCCTTCACCTGCTACCCGTTTGGTGCGGATAATGATGACAGCATTAACCGAAGCATCATACCTGGCACCTGGATTCTGGATGACCTCCACACTGCGGATAAAGTCCGACTGTATGTTTCTCAGCTCGTTCAGGTCGGTAAGTTTGCGGTTGTTCAGATAGATAAGTGGAGTTCCTTTGCCTAAAATTTCAAAGCCCTCGCCCCGTTTTGCAATCATCGGGACACGTGTGAGTACATCCTCTGCCGTACCCATTCGTTCCATTACCGTTCCTTCCACATTCATCACTAGTGAATTGCCTTGTAGCACAGCCTTTGGACGTTCACCTTGTATAACTACTCCATTTATTGTATAGTTGTCTGGATGCAATCGAATCCTTCCGATGTTCTCATTGTAACAGAGTTTGTAGATGGTCTTATATCCAACATAGGAGATGCGGGCTAGGACCTTTTCTTGCATTCCCGACGTGCCGTCGCCTACCCGTAGCCTTTCATAGGGGATGGCGAAATAGCCGCTCTTGTTCGACACACCTCCACTGAGTAGAGTGGAATCTGCAGGGTTGAGGACTGCAACGTTGGCATAGGCCACAGGCTGGCCTTGTTCGTCGACAATAGTGCCCGTCAGATGATGGTCAGTCTTGTGAGTACATTCAACATAGATTTCTTGTTTCCCACTCTTGACGACGCGAACGGGATAAAAGCCAACAACCTGCACAATAGCATCAGGAACAGACTTATTTTCCACATTAGTCGTTACACGAAAATCTTCCAGTTCATCGTAGATAAAGGTGATGTCATAATCTGCGGTCTGAGACTGGATATATTTCAAGGCATCGGAAAGGGTGACGTCCTGAAAATTCCTGGTAATACGCTGTGCGTTGACAATGGAGACGATAGCGCACAACAATAGTATGAATGATAATCTTTTCATCATGGCAAAGCGTTTTAGCAATCCTTGGCCGGGATGGCGGTGGTTCTTATGAAAAGTGTATCATTCTCTACTTGGATCTGGATCCAGTCGAAGTTGTTAAGCATCTCTACGACTCTATCTAATGTATATTCCGGCTTCCATTGGTAGAACAGTCGGAGACGGGGCGCATCTTCGTTTTGATAGACAACCTTGACGTTATAATGGTTTGAGAGTTCTTCGAAGATTTCACCTAAAGGCACGTTGTCGTAGAGTTTGGGTTGTGGTATGGCTATCGTATCAGTTACAGAAATTTGAGAATCAGAAGTTGAAGGTTGAGATTTTGTGATGAGCTCATCCTGTTCCTTTGGCGCATTATTATGACTAACGAAGTGGATGGCGGCATAGGCAATACCTGAAAGCATAAGAATGCCTACAAACATGGCGGCAATCTTAAGAAACGAATACTTTTCAATCTTCACTTCTTGTTTTTCTCTTATAAGCCTCTGCCATTCTGCATCAATCATATCGTCTGTAACCTCCTCATTGGCATGGGCGCCATCAATGGCACTCTGAGTTTTAGACATCAGCGTGTAGAGTTCACGGCACTCATCGTTAGCAAGTATTTCCTGCCATTCCTCGGCCGTGTATCGCTTGGGCTGCTCCATCATTTGGAGCAATAAGTCGGTCTTGTTCATACGCTCATAGAGTTTTTAGATGTGTACGTAATTGATTCAACGCACGGCGCAGATGCTTATAGACGGTGGTTTCGCTGACATCCAGATGACAAGCAATCTCCTTGAAGGTCATACCATCGCGGAAATGCTGAATGATGATGTCTCGACAGACGGGCGGCTCTAGTTGGCTTATTCCTTGATACAAGGCTTTCAGTTCTTCTTCGAGTCGTTCCGTAGGCATAATGGTTGTGTCGAGATCAAGGAGGTAGAGATGTTCTATCCGCTCCTGTATCTGACGTTTACGGATCACGTTCAGGCATCGGTTTCGTACGCTTGTAAGCAGATAAGACTCAGCTGTATCTTCCCGAAGGTCTGTATAATCATCGAGGAGATGGGCGAAGATGTCGTGCACCACATCCTTGCTCTCAGCATCGTCGTGCAGGAGTATAGTGGCCAGCCGATACATCTGACGGTAATGCTGCTTGAACAGCTTTTGGAGTTTACTTTGATCTGTCATACACTCTTAATACACACGAGAACCGATTTACTAAACCCTAAACGGCGTCTTTTTTTCAAAAGTAAACATTTTTAGGCAATTGTTAATACAATCTGTCTCTTACAATAACAAGTGGCACTTATCGCGCGATAAGTGCCACTTGTTATTGATAAATAGCTAATTACTTGATGTTCAGCACAACGATCGACTTGGCGGGTACCTTGACGGTGAGCACGCCCTTCTTCAACTGAGCATCTTTATACTCAGCAGGAGCAATCACATTGGGATGCTGGAAGTCATTGTAGTCGGCCACGTTCTTCGAGGTGAGGATACGGCCAGAAACAGACTTGGCATTGTAGCCGTCAATCTGGAAGTCAATGGTCTTGTCTGTGTCGAGGCTGACGTTGGTGATGGCAAGCACGAGGCCGCCGTCCTTCGTCTTGGCTGCAGAGGCAGAGAGTAGGGGACAGGGGCGATAGCCAGCATCCTTGGCACCCTCTTTCTCCTTGAAGTAGGCCTTGCTGACGGCCACGATCTCACTTTCCAGATCCACAGGCAGATAGGTGGCCTCCTGGAACGGGGTGTACATCTCGAACACGTGATAAGTCGGCGTGAGCACCATGTGGCCCGTACCTTCCTGATCGGTGAGGATCATCGACTGCAGCACGTTCACCACCTGGGCAATATTCGCCATCTTCACGCGGTCTGTATATTTATGGAACACGTTCAGCGACAGCGCAGCGACAAAGGCATCGCGAAGGGCGTTCTGCTGATAGAGGTGTCCGGCGATAGTGCCAGGCTCCTCGTCCCACCAGGTGCCCCACTCATCAACGAGCAGTCCGATCTTGCCCTCAGGGTCTGCCTCGTCCATGATGGCCTTATGTTTCTTGATGACTTCCTCGATCTCCAGGCACTTGCCCAGTGCCCAGTAGTACTGGTCAGTGCTGAACTTCGTGGCAGAGCCCTTCGAGCCTTCCCAACCTGAGCAGGTGTAGTAGTGGAGGCTGACACCCTGCATGCGGTTGCCGATTTTCTCCATCAGCACCTTCGTCCAGTCGTAGTCGTAGTCAGAGGCACCAGAGGCGATGCGGTAGAGACGATTGCCACCCTGATCGCGCAGGTAGGTATTGAACTTGCGGAACTCGTCGCTGTAGTATTCCGGTGTCATGTTACCACCGCAACCCCAAGCTTCATTACCAATGCCGAAGTACTTCACCTTCCAGGCCTTGTCGCGACCGTTGGCACGGCGCAGACGAGCCATCGGCGTATCACCGTCGGCAGTCATATACTCCACCCACTGGGCCATCTCCTTCACTGTGCCAGAGCCGACATTACCGCTGATATACGGTTCGCAGTCGAGCATCTCGCAGAGGTTCAGGAACTCGTGGGTACCAAACGAGTTGTCCTCGATGGTGCCGCCCCAGTTGTTGTTACGCAGAGAGGGACGCTGGTCCTTCGGGCCGATACCGTCCATCCAGTGATAGTCGTCGGCGAAGCAGCCGCCTGGCCAGCGCATCACGGGAATCTTCAGGGCTTTCAGGGCCTCGAACACATCCTTGCGGTAGCCGTTGATATTCGGGATCTGGGAGTTCTCACCCACCCAGAGGCCGCCGTAGATGCATGAGCCGAGGTGCTCGGAGAACTGTCCGTAGATCTCACGGTTGATCTTGGCACCAGCCTTGTCGGCGTGGATCGTCGCCTTCACATTGTCAGCGGCAGATACGCTTGTTGCAAAGGCCAGCGCAATAGTTGCGCTCATCAATAATCGTTTCATATTCTTATCGTTTTTTGTGTAAATAATCTTATTATCTGGGTTCTACATGAACCACCACATGGGTGTCGTCGCCGTATTGCTTCCTCAGCAGATCCTCCACTTCTGAGGCCTTGTCGTGGGCTTCCCGCAGGGTGATGTCACCATCCACCAGGATATGCATCTCAATGGCATAATGATTGCCTATCCGTCGGGTGCGTAGATCGTGAGGGCTCTGCACATCAGGCAGGGAAGAAACCAGACTGAGTATCTCCTCTTCCACAGTATCAGGCAAAGACTGTTCCATCAAGTCGCCAATGCCATTGCGCAGGAGTTCAACGGATACCTTGACAATGAACAGACCCACGATGACGGATGCAACAGGATCAAGCACAGCCCACCGATGACCAAGGAAGATGGCGCCACCAATGCCGATGGCCGTTCCAATGGATGACAAGGCGTCGCTACGGTGGTGCCAGGCATTGGCCTCTACGGCCGGAGAGTTCAACTGACGGGCTTTGTAAATGGAGTAGCGGTAAACACCCTCTTTCAGGATAATCGACAACAGAGCCGCCCAAAGGGCTAATATGTCAGGGGCAGCCAGTTGTTCTCCATTCACCCAGGCCACGATCTTGGTAATGCCACTGTAAAGGATGCCGATGGCCACTGCCAACAATGCAACCCCGATGATGGTCATGGCGAGGGTCTCGTATTTGCCGTGCCCGTAGTCATGCGACTTGTCCTTGGGTTTCCCACTGACATGGACGAACATCAATACGACGATGTCGGTCAGGAAGTCGGACAGCGAGTGAACGGCATCAGCCACCATGGCGGCACTATGCCCCACGATACCTGCCACGAACTTGA
This sequence comes from uncultured Prevotellaceae bacterium, assembly GCA_902784615.1. Classification (GTDB taxonomy): domain Bacteria; phylum Bacteroidota; class Bacteroidia; order Bacteroidales; family Bacteroidaceae; genus Prevotella. Next base: position 18,882 of record CACZVN010000003.1, read on the forward strand.
TAAGGAGGAGTAGTACGTTGACTGCTCCTCCTATCAGCGTTACCTTATATATCTCGCTGAACCTGCTCAGAGTTACTTCTTGTTATCGACGGCAGCCTGCTCGATGGGCAGACAGCGCTTGTAGTTCTCGATATACTTCTCGAATCCAGCGACATCCTCGGCGGTCGGGGCGATGGATACGCCCGTGTTACCTGCGAAGACGACATTCTCCAGATAGTCGGCCAGAGAGAGCTTATTGGGATTGTTCACGGCATAGCCAGCCAACAGGGCGATACCCCAGGCACCACCTTCGCCAGCGGTCTCCATGACTGAGATGGGCGAGTTGAGGGCGGCAGCGAGCATGCGCTGACCTACGCCAGGTGTCTTGAAGTAGCCGCCATGGCCCGTGATGCGATCTACGCGGATCTTCTCCTCCTTGAACAGGATATCGTTACCGATCTTCAGCACACCAATGGCACCGTAGAGCTGGGCACGCATGAAGTTGGCGAGGTTGAACTTGTCGTTGGCTGAGCGCACGAACAGGGGACGACCCTCTGCCAGACCTGTGACAGGCTCACCAGAGACATAGTTGTAAGCCATCAGACCGCCACAGTCGGTATCACCCTTCAGTGCCTCGTTGAACAGTTTACCATAGAGTTCGTTCATATCGACCTTGATACCCAGCAGTTGCTGATACTCTTTGAAGAGACCCACCCAAGCGTTGATGTCGCTGGTGCAGTTGTTGCAGTGCACCATCGCCACGAGCGAGCCGTCAGGTGTTGTCACCATGTCGATCATCTCGTATGGCTTGGAGAGTTCCTTCTCTAATACAATCATCGAGAAGGATGAAGTACCTGCAGAGACGTTACCCGTGCGCTGCTTCACAGCGTTGGTGGCTACCATGCCCGTACCAGCGTCGCCCTCAGGAGGACAGACGGGGATACCTGCCTTCAGGTGGCCGGAGACATCGAGTTTCTTGGCACCCTCAGGTGTCAGGAAACCAGCGTTCTCGCCAGCGTTGAGTGACTTGGGCAGGATGTCGAGCAACTTCCAAGAGAAGCCCTTCGGTGCGATGAGCTCGTCGAACTTCTTCACCATCGTGGCATCATAGGTCTTGGTCTTCGGATCCACGGGAATCATACCAGAGGCATCACCCACACCAAGGACGAACTGACCTGTTACCTGCCAGTGCACATAACCGGCAAGCGTGGTCAGGTATTTGATGTCGCTGACGTGCTCCTCATTGTCGAGGATGCACTGATAGAGATGGCTGATGCTCCAGCGCAAGGGGATATTGTAGTTGAAGAGCTCAGAGAGTTCTGCGGCTGCCTTACCTGTGTTGGTGTTACGCCAAGTACGGAAAGGCACGAGGATCTCCTGCTTCTCATTGAAGGCCATATAGCCGTGCATCATGGCAGAGAAGCCGATGGCAGCCAGGCTCTCGATCTCACAGTCGTACTGCTTCTGAACGTCTTTGCGGAGTTCGGCATAGCAGTCCTGAAGGCCATACCAGATAGCCTCGATAGAGTAGGTCCAGAGACCATCAACCAACTGGTTCTCCCACTCGTGAGAACCCTGTGCAATGGGCTTGTTCTCCTCGTCGATGAGGACAGCCTTAATGCGGGTAGAGCCAAACTCGATACCGAGAATGGCCTTACCTGCTTCAATCGTCTGTTTTGCTGTCATAATTATCAATTATCCATTATCAATTATCAATTACTTCAGTGCTTTATTAAACATGAAGTACATCTCGTTGTTCTGGAGCTGCTGCTTGAACTCGTAGGTCTTGGTCTCCTTGTTGATCTTGACATACTCGATGCCAGTCATCTCAGCGAAGTCCTCCCAATATTCCTCAGTGATGTCGTAAGAGAAAGCACTGTGGTGGGTACCACCTGCGAGGATCCATGCGCCGGCGCCGATCTCGAATGTGGGCTGTGGTACCCAGAGAGCGCTGGCCACGGGCAGGTGAGGCATGGGCTTCGGCTCGATGCACTCCACCTCCTGAGAGATCAGACGGAAGCGGTTACCGAGATCCACAATGGTAGCCTTGATACCACGGCCGGTCTTAGAGGTGAACACCAGACGGGCGGTCTGCTGCTTGCGGATACCGATGCCGAGGAAGTGAACCTCCAGTTTGGGCTTGTCGCTGGCGATCAGCGGACAGATCTCGAGCATGTGGCTCTGGAGACATGACGACTGTGTGCCGGCAAAGTTCAGCGTGTAGTCCTCGAGGAACGAACAGCCGATAGGCATGCCCTGCTGGATCACCCAGAGTGAACGGTACAGACAGGCAGTCTTCCAGTCGCCCTCGGCACCGAAGCCGTAACCCTCTTCCATCAGGCGCTGTGAAGCAAGACCTGGGATCTGGTCGAAGCCGCAGAAGTCGGGAGCGTCGATATCGGCGTCGCCGAGGTCATCGAAGTTGGTGGTAAAGGCAGTAGCACCCTCGTCCTTCAGAACGCGGCGCAGGGCAATCTCTGCCTTGGCAGAGTTCTTCACCTTCTCCCAATAAACCTGCTCGCCACTCTCGTCGATCTTGATGGTGTAGAGTTTCTTGTACTCCTCAACGAGTTCGTCGGCCTCCTTATCGGTCACCTTCTTATAATACTCCATCAGGCTGCTGACGGGATAGTAATCCACATGGTAGCCAAGACGCTGCTCGAACTCCACACGGTCACCATCAGTCACGGCCACGTTGTTCATGTTCATACCGAACATCAGACAGCGCACGTTCTTGGCATCAGCCACACCAGCGGCAACACGAGCCCAGACGGCGATCTTCTTCTGGACCTCCTCGTCCTTCCAGTAGCCACAAACCACCTTACGGGCCACGCGCATACGGGTGCAGATATGTCCGAACTCGATATCACCGTGAGCACTCTGGTTCAGGTTCATGAAATCCATGTCGATGCTGTCCCAGGGGATTTCGGCATTATACTGGGTGTGGAAGTGGAGTAGGGGCTTCTGCAGGGCCTGCAGACCCTTGATCCACATCTTGGCGGGTGAAAAGGTGTGCATCCAGGTGATGATACCTACGCACTTAGCCTCATTGTTGGCGGCCTTCATTACGTCCTCGACCTCCTTAGAGCTGTTGGCCGTACCTTTATAAACCACCTTGATGGGGATGATACCACTATTGTTGAGTCCCTCAACCATTTCCTTGGAATGACCGTCAACGGCTACGACTGCGTCACCTCCATAGAGCAACTGTGCACCAGTCACCCACCAAACTTCTAAATTTTCAAACATAGTTTTAAAATTTTAATTGATAATTGAAAATTGATAATGGATAATGAGCTTCCGCATACCAACTCTCTCATATCATGGTTATTACTAATTATTTGTTATTATTCTTTGTCGATTTTATAATCGAAACCAATAGCTTTGAGATAGTACGACAATCAGTAATGATACTATTAAACTCATCCTTGTTTAAGTATTCGGTGCGGTCCTTCATCTTGCGCAGCTTAATTATCAATTATCAATTGTCAATTATCCATTATATGGTCAGCGTTTGCGCTGACCATAATACGCGTTGGGGCCGTGTTTACGGTTGTAGTGCTTCTCGATGAGCAGTGGGTTCATCGTCAGATCCGGATTCACAGAGAAGGCGACGAAGGCCATCTTGGCACACTGTTCCATCACCTTGGCGTTATACACGGCATTGTCGGGAGAGGTGCCCCATGAGAACGGACCGTGGTTCTTCACCAATACAGCGGGCGTATGATCTGGATTGATCTTACGGATGTTCAGGATCTCATCCACGATGACGTTACCCGTCTCCAGTTCGTACTGACCTTCCACCTCTTCTTTCGTCATATCGCGCGTGCAGGGGATATCCTTGTAGAAGTAGTCGGCGTGCGTGGTGCCGATGTTGGGGATGTCACGGCCTGCCTGTGCGAAGGCAGTGGCATAGGTGGAGTGGGTGTGTACCACACCCTGGATATTGGGGAATGCCTTATATAATACGAGGTGTGTAGGTGTGTCACTGGAGGGGTTCAGGTCGCCATCGACCACCTCGCCCGTATTGAGATCCACCACTACCATATCATCGGCCTTCATCTCGTCGTAGCTGACTCCAGAGGGTTTGATGACCACGAGACCATGCTCACGGTCGATACCACTGACGTTTCCCCACGTAAAGATGACCAGTCCCTGCTTCACAAGGTCCAGGTTGGCCTTGAATACTTTTTGTTTCAGTTCTTCTAACATTGTCTTATAATTTAAAGGTTGGGTCTTCGTTATAAACCCGTTTGTTGAATCGATAAAGATATGCACCACGCTTAGAACCGGTCTTGTCGATCAGTTCGGTCTTCTCGATGAAGTCCATGTCCTTGATGCGCTTGCGGAAGTTACGCTTGTCGAGCTCCTCACCGTTGACAGCCTCATAGAGCTTTTGCAACTGAGTAAGGGTGAACAGACTGGGGAGCAGACGGAAGCCCACGGGCTCCTGAGCCAGTTTCTGCTGCATCATCTTCCGAGCCTTACGCACCATGTCGTTATGGTCGGAGTATAGTTGGGGAATCTCGTTGATGTCCATCCACTCCACACCATGCTCCCGGCGCAGTTCATCTTCATAGTCCTTGACGTTGATGAGTGCATAGTATGCGATGGATACGACGCGCTCGCCCGGGTCACGGTCAACGTTACCGAAAGCACCTACCTGGCGCATGTAAAGATTCCGAAGTCCGGTCAGTTCGTAGAGTGTACGGCTGGCAGCATCGTCAACGCTCTCGTTGCCATTGACGAAACCTCCATAGAGGCTCCATTCGCCTCGCCCTGGATCCATCTGGCGCTTACCAATCAGGATCTTCAGCTTACCCTCGTCGAATCCGAAGATGATACAGTCAACGGACAGCCAGACTTTGGAATGTTCGTGATAATAGGTCATATTCAACTCTTAGAAGAAGTACCAATAGAAGCTGCCACAGAGGAAGAGGACACCAAGTGTTCCCACAATGTCCCATATGTTCCAGCTTTGGGCAATCTGCTTGCGATAGTCTGCTGTAAAGGTGATGGCATCCTTCTGTTCGGCTGTGGGAGCGGGGGTGAAGAAACTCACAACCACCATCAGCAGCACGATGAATACCAATAGCCAGCACTCGAAGACGAGCCAGTTGGTCTGCCAGAACCATGCGGTATTTGCCCAAAAGGCACCGTCCATCTGAGCCGAACCTGTGTCGGTGATAACGTTGGTCACCAAGCGTAACATACCAATGATGAAACCACCAATGAGACCCCATTCACCTGCCTTCGGCGTAATCTTCTTAGAGAGAATACCCAGCGTGAAGACGGCCACCATAGACGGAGCCAGCAGCGACTGGATGCCCTGCAGATAGCTGTAAAGGTTGCCCATACCCATCATAACGGGAAGCCAGAGCAGACCGAGAATTACGACCACCACGGTTGCGATACGGCCAACGAGCACATAGTGGGCTTCGCTCAGGCCTTTCTTCATGGGCTTATAGAAGTCCTCGGTGAACAGTGTGGCGCACGAGTTGAAGAATGCTGCCAGCGATGTAACGAGTGCACAGATGAAGCCGATGGTTACAAAGCCCTTGATACCGACAGGCAGGATGCTCTTCACCATCATAGCGAAAGCACCGTCGGTGTCGTGCTGGTTGGCGATATCCATCTGGATGCCGAAGTCTCCATAGCCACCATTGGCCAGGGCCATAGCCACCATACCAGGAATCAAGAACATAAACACGGGGAGCAGTTTGAAATAGCCTGCGGCGATAGTGCCGCGACGGGCACGCTTCATAACCTCCACGTTGCTCTCACCCTTCTGCTGACCAAGTACACGCTGAACGATGTGCTGGTCAGTACACCAGTACCAGAAACCGATGATAGAGGCACCAATGAACACCACAAAACCGGGATACTCATGGTAGAGGGGATCGGGATTTCCCGATGCGTTGATGTCGGCCCAGTGGAACATGTGAGTCGTTCCATAGCCATCATGAAGAGTGCTACAGAAAGCCATCATGTTTTCCCAGCCCTGAGCGATACTGCCGCCACCCAGTGTTGACAAGCCGAGGAAGAGCACCAGAAATGCACCTATAATAAGAATAGGTGTCTGGATAGCCGACATAGTCATCACTCCCTTCATACCACCGAATACGGTGAAGATGGCAGTGATGGCGATAAGGCCGAGGGCACCCCACCAGAAGGGAAGGCCGATGAGATATTCAAAGAAGATACCACCCGTAAAGGCTGTTACGGAAACCTTTGTCAGGATGTAGGCTACAAGCGTGATAATAGAGAGCCACGAGCCAGTGCGCTGGGTATAGCGGAACTTCAGGAAGTCGGGCATGGTAATGATCTTGCCCATCTTGTTGTTGAGCAACTGATAGAAAGGAACGAACAGCCAACCAAGGATGAGGATCATCCAACCCTGCATCTCCCAGTGGGCCATACCCACACCGTCCTTGGCACCAGTACCGGCAAGACCTACGAGGTGCTCAGAACCGATGTTGGCAGCGAAGATGGCCATACCGATTACATACCAGGGCTCGCCTTTGCCGAACAGATAGTCCTGCGAGTCGGCACCCTTCATTTTCTCCTTATCTTTCTTGATGGCACGATATACCGCCCATACGATAGCAATGACTCCGACAGCAAGTACGACCCAGTCGAGCCACATAAATTCATTTGAACTCCAATCCATTTTGTTTTTTAGTTTTTATTAATGTTAGTACTTATTTTACAGAGAACTTATATGCTGCGTGGCTGAAATACTTCTCGCCTGGATTCAGAACAGGCTGTACCCACTCAGGCTTGTTGGGGGAGTCGGGATATTTCTGGCTCTCCAGACATACGCTGACGTGCTGAGGGTAGGGGCCATGCTTATGCTGGATGTTCAGTTCGTTGCCAACACCCTGGAAGTTGCCGCTATACACCTGTACGCCCGGCTCGTTGGTGAACATCTCCATGAAGATACCGGTCTTGGGAGAATAGAGACTGGCGCAAACCTGTGTGTCGTCTCCTTGGCCATCCTTGTAAGTATTCAGGCACCAGTTGTGGTCATAGCCACCAGCATTCTGGATCTGGTCGAAGTCTGACTTGATGCTGTCGCCAATTGCATGTGGTGTACGGAAGTCCATCGGAGTACCTTCCACAGACTTGATCTCACCAGTCGGAATATAGAGCTTGTCGCTCGGTGTGAAGTTGTCTGCATTCACGTAGAGCACCATGTCATAACCAGGCTGTGTGAAGTCACCACTTAGGTTGTAGTAGTTGTGGTTGGTCTGATTGATGATGGTCGGCTTATCCGTCTCTGCCTCCCAGGTGATGTCAAGGATGTTGTCGGCTGTCACCTTGTAGGTGGTCACTGCCATCACCTTGCCAGGGAATCCGTTCTCACCGTCTTTAGCCACGATGGTCAGTTTGAGGATAGAGTCGCCAATCTGCTCGGCATCATATACCTGATGCATCCAACCAGAGTTACCACCACCGTGCAGACAGTTGGGACCGTCGTTCTTCTTTAACTGATACTCTGTTTCGCCCAGTGTAAACTTACCGTCCTTGATACGATTGGCATAGCGTCCAACACTTGAACCGTAGTCTGTCGGAGAATTGAGCGTGTCAGCATACTGAGCGATGTTGTCGAAGCCGAGTACGACATCCGTCAGTTTGCCGTCCTTGTCAGGAACACACAAGGACACCACACGACCACCGTAGTTCGTGATACATACCTCCATACCGTTGGCATTCTTCAGTGTGTAAAGCATGACGGGCTTAGACTGGATAGTCGTGTCAAACTTAGCGGGGTCGAGACCTGAAACCGTTAATTGCGGAGCCTTCTGGCTTCCAGCACAAGCACAGAGCATCAGTGTGACTACACCGAGCCCAAGAATAGAACTCTTAAATGCTTTCATTTTTACTTGTTTTTAGGATTATTATTATGTTATGACATTGTTTTGGGTGTAAAATTACAACTTATTTCCCAAAGTTACAAGCGAAAAGAGGAAAAAATAAGCGGTAAAGTGTAATTTTTACACCTTACCGCCATTATTTAACCTTTATAAACACTAAAAACAGCGTTTATGTCGGATTAGAGTTAGCAAATCTTACGTGATCCGTCACCGATGACAACGTCATAGACCTTCGGCTCATGACCATACTTCTCGTTGAACTTCTTTTTGGCATCTGCAATGAAGTTCTTGTAGAGATCATTGCGAACCAGATTGATCGTACAGCCACCGAAGCCACCGCCCATGATGCGTGAACCGGTTACACCATTCTCCTTGGCGATGTCGTTCAGGAAATCGAGTTCCTCGCAGGATACCTCATAGTCCTTTGACAAACCTTCATGAGTCTGGTACATCAGTTCTCCGACTTTCTCGTAGTCACCCTCGTTCAGGGCATCGCAGACAGCCAGCACACGGTCTTTCTCACCAAGTACGAACTTAGCGCGCTTGTAGTCTTCTTCACCAACCTCGGCACGCACTTCGTCGAGTTGTTCCCATGTGCAGTCGCGTAGGGTCTCAAACTTTCCTTCCGGATGTTTGGCGGCAATATGCTTTACTACGTTCTCACAGGAATTACGACGGTCATTGTAGGGAGAACCTGCCAACTGGTGCTTCACCACAGAGTCAAGCAATACCAGACGATAGCCATCGGGTTTAAAGGGGAAGTACTCAAACTCACGGCTGCGGCAATCGAGACGCATCAGACAGCCTGCCTTACCGAAGACAGAAGCAAACTGATCCATGATACCACACTTGACACCACAGTAGTTGTGTTCGGTTGCCTGACCTGCCAGTACCATATCCCATTGAGACACTTTGTTCTCACCGAAGATGTCATTCAGACCGCAGGCAAAACAACTCTCCATGGCAGCACTTGATGACATGCCAGCACCGAGGGGTACATCACCAGCAAAGGCAATATTAAAGCCTTTAACAGGAACCCCCAACTTCTTCATCTCCAAGGAAATACCATATATATAACGAGCCCAACTGGCACGGGGTCCATTAGGATCAGAGAGTTTGAAATCTACACGATCCTTCAGGTCGATAGCGTATGCCATCACCGTATCCTCTGTACCATTAGCACGCATTTCAGCCATGATACCCTTATCGACGGCACCAGGGAACACAAATCCACCATTGTAGTCGGTGTGCTCACCGATGAGGTTAATGCGTCCGGGAGAAGCATATATGTTTCCCGTCTTTCCATCAAAGTGCTTGATGAAGCGGCTTCTAACAAATTCAATATCCATATTATATATATTAATAAGGTGTATTAATCAACAGGAATATCCTTGTTGACATTCTTACAACCGATGAGTGCATAATAGAACATGTATCCAACGGCTGCCAAGTAAATGAAATAACTCGGCATATATCCCATGATGTCTGCAAAGAAGTTCTGAACTACCGGCAGTACACCACCACCTACTACCATCATCATAAAGATACCTGATGCCTGTGCAGTGTATTTTCCAAGACCCTCTGTAGCAAGGTTAAAGATGGAAGCCCACATCACTGATGTGCATAGACCTACGAGTACCAGTAATAGTGCGCTCAGGGGTACAGTGGTCATCTCAACGGAACCTTCGAGAATCTTTACCAACGGCATCGTAGTCGTTACACTTTTCGGAGTGAGGATGGCTGCAATGATGAGTACCATAGCTGAGAAGGTGCAGAACAGCATCATTTGGCGAGAAGATACCTTGCCGCCAATAGCACTGGCTATCATACGTCCAACGAGCATCAACAACCAGTACATAGCAGCCACGGCGCCACCGATGGTGGCAGCATTGAGTACTGCCTCGGGATTAACCCATGCACCATTGGCAGTAGTGTCGGAGAGGTAGAAGTTCAGGCCACCAGGGATACCAACCTCCACGCCAACGTAAACAAAAATGGCAATCACACCGAGCAAACAATGACGGAATGCCCAAGGCGAATGCTCGAACTTAGTCTCGGCAGTAACCTTGCCCAACTCGGGATCCTGAATGGGGATAAAAAGCAGGATGATAAAGGCAGCAGCAAAGACGGTCATGGCAATATACATGACAAGGTTCACGTCAGCCATCTGCGTAGAGGCTGTCACCGTACCAATCAGGGCTCCAACGAGCATAGGCGTCATCGTACCTGCCAGAGAGTTCAGTGTACCACCGATCATGTTCAACTGGTTACCGCGGTTACCACCACCACCCAACAGGTTCAGCATTGGGTTCACGACTGTATTCAGGATACAAACGGAGAAACCGGAGATGAAAGCACCGAAGAGATAGATGCAGAAGCCTGGAATGCCTCCAGAGAAACCAGACAAGAACTGTATCAGTACTCCAATGAATCCAACGGCAATACCAATGAGAGCAGTTTTCTTGTATCCAACCTTCGTCAGCATCTTACCAGCGGGAATACCCATGAACAGATAGGCGAAGAAGTTCATGAAGTTACCCATGATACCAAGAACGTTCGAACCACCGATTTCCGGCTGGTTCTTCCAGATAACGCCAATGGGTGCGCCAAGATTCGTTACAAACGAAATCATGGCATACAGGAACATCATCGTGATAATAGCGATGATACTTCCATTTTGTTTTTGATTACTCATAAATTAATAATGTAGTCTTTTAAGTTTAGTCTTTTATTCCACGACACCAAAACGATAGATGGTCTTCTGCTTATAACGCTGTCCAGGATTCAGGACGACACTGGGGAAGTATGGACGGTTTGGTGTGTCGGGGAAATGCTGGGCCTCGAAGCATACGGCAGAACGATAGGGGAATGTGCAACCGTTAGCGCCCTTATAACCAGTGGCATAATTGGCTGTGTAAAGCTGCATACCGGGTTCTGTGGTATAAACTTCCATGGTACGTCCACTCTTCGGGTCGGTAACCTTTGCAGCAAACGAAAGTTCTCCCTCTTCCTGCTTGTTGAGTACATAGTTGTGGTCGAAACCTTTACCGAACTTTATCTGCTCGTGGTCGGCATTGATATCCTGACCGAAGGATTTCGGTTTGCGGAAGTCGAATGGAGTACCTTCTACCTTCAGAATCTCACCTGTTGGGATCGCTGTAGCGTCAGTAGGCAGATAGAAATCTGCATTGATCTCACAGATCTGATCCTCGATAGATGGAGTAGGATCAGCAGTACCTGCCAGACTGAAGAAAGCATGATGTGTCAGGTTGACAATCGTCTTCTTGTTGGTGGTAGCCAGATACTCGATTACCAACTCGTTCTGGTCTGTGAAAGTGAATTCTACTGTCACGTCGAGTTCACCGGTGAAACCTTCCTCACCATAGGAGGAGATACGGTGCAGGGCCAGTGAACGGGGACCCATCTGACGGGCATCCCAAACCTTGGCATTAAAACCGACAGATCCGCCATGCAGGTGGTTGGGACCGTCGTTGAGTGCCAACTGGTACTCTTTTCCATTCAGGGTAAACTGACCTTTGCAGATACGGTTGCCCCAACGGCCAATCAGTGTTGACAGATAGGGTTCCTTTCCACTGGTCAACTGCTTGATGCTGTCATGACCCTGAATAACGTTAGCTACTTTGCCATCCTTATCAGGCACCATAATAGCACAAATGGCACCGCCATAATTGGAGATTGCCACTTCATAACCTTTACGGTTCCTCAGGATGTACAAGTCTGTTTTCTTACCATTAATCGTGGCCTGGAAGTTCTCTCTCTTCAGACCACACAGATTCGCTGTTTCTGCTGTGTTAGCCATATTGATAATGTTTTAAGTTATGTATGATGTATTTTCTGCAAAATAACAGAAAAAAAAACAAATAGACGAATGAAACAACGAAAAAAATGTTTCGGATGTATTAAAAAACGCTAAATGCAGTTTTTAAGGAAGTCTGCAACCACATAACTGCTACCTCCGATGAACACAAAATCTTTCTCATCTGCGGCATCTTGAGCAGCCTGATAGGCACTGACGACATCGGGATAGCTTTCTCCTTGAAGTCCCAGTCCCTGGGCATAAATCTTCAGCACATTCTCTGAAACAGCCCGTTTATTACTGGCTTTCGTAAAGTAATAAGTGGCTGTTTTCGGTAATAGGGCCATCACTCCCTCGAAGTCCTTGTCATCGACCATACCAAACACAATGTGCATATGCTGGCATGATACAGTCTTCAACTGCTCACTCAGGTATTTCCACCCGTCTAAGTTGTGTCCGGTATCACATATCGTCAGCGGGGCCTCTTTAATGGTTTGCCAACGTCCTTGTAATCCTGTAAGTTCACAAACACGCTTGAACGACTCTCGGACTTCCTTATTCTGGCAAATATAGTCTGGCCGACTGGAAACAGGATACAGATAGCCCATCTTCTCCATTTCTTTAACAGCACAGAGAATCGTATTCGTGTTCTTTTCCTGATAGTTACCAGAAAGTTCACCTTCCAGCACACCAAAATTCTCCGTCTGATAGGTGAGACCTTTATCCGTTTTTACACATGATTTCACCTCAGGCTGTTCTTCTGCCAGAATCAGTGGAGCCTTGACTTCTGTAGCCACAGCCTCAAATACCATAAGTGTCTCAGGGGTGGTCTCGCCAATGATGACAGGTACACCTTTTTTTATAATACCTGCTTTTTCCATAGCGATCTGTTCTAAGGAAGTGCCTAAAAATTGGGTATGATCAAACCCGATGTTCGTGATAATGGATAGGATAGGGGAGATGATGTTTGTACAGTCAAGCCGTCCTCCCATACCCACTTCGATCACAGCAATATCAACCTCCATATCAGCAAAATATTTGAAGGCCATGGCCGTAACGACTTCAAAGAAAGAAGGTTGTAATGGTTCGAAGAAAACTTTCTCCTTTTCCACGAAATCGATGACATATTCTTCAGGAATAGGAGCACCATTATATCTGATGCGTTCACTGAAATCTACCAAATGAGGAGATGTATAGAGTCCAACCTTATAGCCGCATGATTGTAGGATAGCCGACAGGGTATGTGCACAGGAACCCTTACCATTCGTACCTGCTATATGGATCGTACGGTACTTATGATGAGGATGCTTGAAGTGCTCGTCAAGTTTCAAACTATTGTCGAGTCCTTCCTTATAGCCACTGGCACCTTGCCGCTCAAACATCGGCATCTGGTTATACAGATATTCACACGTCTCCTGATATGTCATGTTGCTGCGATTGACGATGACTTAATTGAAATAGTTCTTAAAGCGCTGGAAGATGGAATCCTTCGTCTGTTTATCACCCTTGAAGTTGTCGCTCTGCCGGAACTGTTCAATGGCTACTTTCTCCTCACGGCTGAGTGTTCTCGGCACATAGACACTGATATTCACTACTAGGTCACCCTTGCCATTGCCGTAGCCCTGTACTGCAGGCAGTCCTTTGCCGCGTAAGCGGATAGTTTTACCAGGTTGGGTACCGTTCTCCATCTTAACTTTCAACTTTGTGCCTTCGATAGTCGGTATTTCCACTTCACCACCGAGAGCGGCTGTGGGGAAATCAAGCAGAAGGTTGTAAATCAAGTCATTACCATCACGGACGAATGTATCATGTTCTTCCTCCTCAATGAATACTTGAATATCTCCGTTAATGCCGTTATGTTTTCCTGCATTTCCTTTACCAGGAACGTTGACAACCATACCTTCCGCTACTCCAGCAGGGATATTGATTTCAACGACCTCTTCACCTTTCTTGATTCCGGTGCCACCGCATTCTTGGCATTTGTTTTTGATAACTTGCCCCTCGCCACCACAGACAGGGCAGACGCTTTGCTGTTGCATCATACCGAAAATGCTCTGAGTAGTATGGGTGATAACACCTGTACCATGGCAGGTTTCACAAGTCTCCTTGCCACTGCCAGCCTCGGCACCACTTCCGTGACAATGTTCGCAGGGGATATCTTTTCTAACTTTGAACTTCTTCGTCACACCGGTGTTAATTTCTTCGAGCGAGAGTTTCACCTTAAGTCTGAGATCGCTGCCTCTGTGTTGCTGTGGACGGCGTGAACCTCCTCCGAAGCCTCCAAAGCCATGGCCACCGAAGATGTCACCGAACATCGAGAAGATGTCATCCATGTTCATGCTGGCTCCACCGAAGCCGCTGAAGCCCCCGAAGCCACCCATACCTGGGCCATCAAAGCCAAACTGGTCGTATTGCTGACGGGTCTTCGGGTCATGGAGCACATTATAGGCCTCTGCCGCCTCCTTGAATTTCTCTTCAGCCTCTTTGTCACCGGGGTTACGGTCGGGGTGATACTTAATGGCTATCTTTCGATAAGCTTTTTTGATCTCGTCTTCTGAGGCGGTCTTCTGGACTCCAAGCACCTCGTAGTAGTCGCGTTTCTGTGCCATATTATTGTCCTACTGCCACTTTTGCGTGGCGGATTACTTTATCATTCAATTTATATCCCTGCTGCAGGCAGTCAATGACCTTGCCTTTCTTGTCATCACCCATACCAGGCACCATAGCAACAGCCTCGTGCAGGTCGGTATCGAAGTCAGCATCTGTCGTATCAATCTTACTAACTCCTTGGGATTCAAGTGTCTTCATGAACTTCTGATAGATGAGTGACATTCCTTCACGCAGGACTTCAGGGTCATCAGTCTTAGCTCCGTTCTCAATAGCACGTTCCATATCGTCCAAAACGGGTAGGATAGAGGTGATAAACTTCTCTCCGCCATTTAATATCAATTCCGCACGCTCCTTTAAAGTACGTTTGCGATAGTTCTCAAACTCAGCCACCTTGTAGAGCAACTGGTTCTTCAGTTCTGCAATCTCGTCCTGAGCTTTCTCAAGAGGATCTTTCTCTTCAGAATTCTCAGATTCATCTTGGTTTTCAGCCTCTTCTGGGGCTTCTACCTCTGCCTCTTTGTCAGTATCTTCCTCAACGGGCTGCTCTTCTTGCAGCTCTTCGTCCTTGATCTCAATATCTTTTTCTGTCATAATAGCGTTGTTTAAAGACTTTTCTTTCCAAACAGCAAATTTCGTGCCGAATTAGGCGTACAATTTCGCTTTTTGCTCCTTAATCGTTTCGTCATAGATATAATCATCGTATGTCATCAACTTATCGATGGTACCTTTCGGTGTCAGTTCGATGATACGATCAGCCACGGTATTGATGAACTCATGGTCGTGCGAGGCAAACAGAATATTGCCTTTGAATTGGATCAGGTTGTTATTGAAAGCCTGAATAGACTCCAGATCAAGGTGGTTTGTCGGCGTATCAAGAATCAGACAGTTGGCATTTTTTAACTGCATACGGGCAATCATACAGCGCATCTTCTCACCACCGGAAAGTACGTTTACATGCTTCAATACATCTTCTTCCCGAAAGAGCATTCGACCAAGGAATGATTTCATCACAACTTCATTACCAGGTCCCCACTGTGACAGCCAATCCACAAGATTCATCTCACTCTGGAAGAATTCCGTGTTGTCGAGTGGGAGATAGGCTGTGGTAATGGTGACGCCCCACTTATATGTTCCAGCCTGTGCCTCACGGTTGCCATTGATGATTTCGAAGAGGGCAGTCATGGCCTTCGGATTATGGGAGAGGAATACTGTCTTCTGACCTTTCTCAATGGTAAAGTTCACATTGTCGAAAAGTACTGTTCCGTCTGCATCGACAGCTTTCAGACCCTCTACTTCGAGAATCTGGGTACCGGGCTCGCGTTCCATCGAGAAGATGATGCCTGGATATTTACGTGTTGAGGGGGTAATTTCCTCCACATTCAACTTTTCCAGCATTTTCTTACGAGAGGTCGTCTGCTTTGACTTTGCCACATTAGCAGAGAAACGGCGGATGAATTCTTCCAACTGTTTTTTCTTCTCTTCGGCCTTCAGTTTCTGGTTCTGTGCCTGACGGAGTGCCAACTGGCTGGACTCATACCAGAAAGAATAGTTACCCGAGAATAGTGTCACTTTACCAAAGTCGATATCTACGGTCTGTGTAGAGACTGCATCAAGAAAATGTCGGTCGTGCGATACAACGAGAACGCACTGCTCCAAGTTCGATAGATATTCCTCCAACCATTGCACTGTGTCCAAATCAAGGTCGTTGGTTGGCTCGTCAAGAAGTAAGTTGTCGGGGTGACCAAATAACGCTTTGGCCAACATTACACGCACTTTTTCGTTGTTCGATATTTCGGCCATTTGCTTATAATGTTGTCCCTCCGTAACGCCAAGATTCTGAAGCAACTGGGCGGCTTCACTCTCAGCCTCATATCCGTTCATTTCTGCAAAGGCCATCTCCAGTTCTGCAGCACGGTTGCCATCTTCCTCCGTCATCTCGGGCTTAGAATAGAGAGCCTCACGCTCCTTCATATTGTCCCACATGGGCTTATGTCCCATGAGTACGGTATCCATCACGGAGAACTCATCGTATTTAAAGTGATCCTGTTCCAATACACTCAGGCGTTCACCAGGTTGCATTTCAACAGTACCTTTGTTAGGCTCAAGTTCACCGCTAATAGCTCTTAAAAGGGTTGATTTTCCCGCACCGTTGGCACCGATAATACCATATATGTTACCACTTGTAAATTTTAGATTGACGTCCTTATAGAGCGTCTTCTTACCAAACTGTATAGCCAGATTTGTGACAGTTATCATTGTTTCTTATACCTTATTATTTGTTTCGGGGTGCAAAGATACTGTTTTTTTTCCTATTATCTTTAGTTTTTCCTTAAATTCTTTATAAATCCCTCAATTAGGGGAGACTTTATTGTATTTATTTATCATAATGCCGATTCTAATAAATATCTCGGTCTTCCAGAACCCTGAATTTCTTTCGCTGATGATTAAGCGATTCTATATCCAATTTAAATGAAACAGATTCTTCAATATCTGGACGACAATTGACAAGCGTTTTCCCTATGGGACTAATAATAGCACTTTGACCTTTATAATATGAATACTCATCATCGCCAACACGATTACAACCAATCAGGAATGCTTGATTCTCTATGGCACGTGCTCGTGTAAGAATCTGCCAAGCATTTTGACGACTCTCCGGCCAGTTGGCCACTGCAATAATAGCATGATATTTTAAGGAATCTGCATAACGGCTCCATACAGGAAAACGCAGATCATAACAGGTAAGCAACAGGAAACGGAAGCCCTTATACTCCACAATCGTATGTTTCTCTCCCGACTGGTAGAATTGGTCTTCACCGCCATAGCGGAAAAGATGGTGTTTATCATAATACGAAACAGTACCTGTCTGGCCATTCACGAAATAATGACGGTTACGATAGGTTCCATCGACATGAATGGCAAGACTTCCACTGATTGCGCAATGGCGATCACTGGCAGTCTTTTTCATCCATTCCAACGAAATGCTTGTTGCTTCATCTTCGGCAATTCCAGTTGGTTCTGTAGCGAATCCTGTACTCCACATTTCTGGTAAAACATAGAGGTCGCTGTCTGGTTCCTTTGCCATTAGTTGTTCTGCACGTTTGATGTTTACTGCAGGACTTCCCCATTCAATGTTTAATTGTATAATTGTTACCTTCATTTGATATAAAACGCTTGTGTAAGTTGTTGATACCAAGGACTTCTTTTATTTGGCGAAATCTGTATGGACTCTTCTTCCGTATCTGTTTTATTAACAGGAGATTTTCTAAATTCAATCAACTGACGCTTTGGCTCTTTTTGAGGTGTTGTCTTAATCAGATAGACACGGCTCAGGAAAAAGCCTTCCATACGGACGGCCGTTTCCATACTGGAGCGATTATCAGTTGGAATAACCACAGAAAATAAACCGTCAGTTTTAAGCAGTCGGAAGGCAGCCTTAGCCAATCCTTCGAAAGAGAGCGTAACAGTATGGCGGGCAGTGGTCCGCTGTTCATCAGGGCATGTCAGGGAATCGACGAAATACGGTGGATTACAGACAATAGCATCGAATCCATCGGTATCATCAAATTGGAGCACATCACATTGCTGAATGGTTATACGATCAGAAAATGGCGATTCCATCACGTTTTCTCTTGCTTGTGAGACGGCATCGGCATCGATTTCAATACCCACGATATGGGCTTCTGGGAAGCGTTGTGCCATCATGAGTGCAATCAGTCCTGTACCCGTCCCGATATCCAAAATGCGACATTGACCCGCTGGAGCCTGAGCCCATGCACCGAGCAACGTCCCGTCAGTACCGACCTTCATACCACAACGCGACTGACGAACGGTAAATTGCTGGAATTGAAAGTAATCATTTGCCATTTCTGGGGCAAAGATACTAATTATTTGTTAATTCTTACATACTTCGTTCTTCATTCTTAATTATTATTAGTAACTTTGCAGCCAATTTTAAAGAAAGAAACGAAAACATGAGTAATCCGAATAAGAATTCAGCATTTCAGATGATAGCCGATATTGACGGAGATTTTCAGGATGTCCTCAATATCAATACTCCACCACATGTGCCTATCCTGCCCGTAAGAAATCTCGTCCTGTTTCCTGGTGTGGTCTCCCCTATCCTCATTGGACGGGATTCCAGTAAGATCGTTATTCAGAAGGCCGAGAAAAAGGGAGAATTAATCGGTATTATCTGTCAGCGTGATCCTGAGGTGGATGTACCTCTGCAGGATGACCTGCATGAGATAGGTGTCTATGCCAAAGTGATGAAACTGTTGACACTCCCTAATGGGAATATCACAGCTATCGTACAGTGCTATAGTCGTTTGCGACTGTTAGAGATCACACAGAGTCTGCCCCATCTGGAAGGACTGGTGGAACCTCTGACGGATATTGAGCCAGAAAAGCGGGACAGGGAGTTTAAGACTGCCATGGATGACCTGCGCAATATGGTGAATGAGTATATCAATGTCAGTGAGGAAATCCCCGACGAGGCGACCTTCGCCATCAAGAACATCTCAAATAACATCATGGCATTGAATTTCGTCTGCTCGAACCTGCCTTTCTCTATCAAGGAGAAAATCAGACTGCTGGAGATGGAATCAGTAAAAGAGCGACTCTTCAACGTGATGAAGATCATTAACCGAGAGATCAACCTGCAGAACCTGAAGGCCGATATCCGCAATAAGACACGTGAGGACATTGACGAACAGCAACGCAATTACTTCCTGCAGCAGCAGATCAAGAACATGCAGGCTGAGATGGGTAATGGTGAGACGTCCCCGGAGAAATATGAATTGCTGAAGAAAGCCGAGGGCAAGAATTGGCCTGCAGAAGTCGATAAAACCTTCCACAAGGAGGCTGATAAACTTGACAACCTGAACCCACAAAGTCCCGAATTCAACGTGCAACTCACCTATCTGCAGACACTTGTCAGTCTGCCGTGGGGCGAATATACAGAAGATGACCTGAACCTAAAGCGTGCGCAGAAGATTCTCGACCACGACCATTATGGTATGGAGAAGGTGAAGGAGCGTATTCTTGAATATATGGCTGTGCTTGCTCTGAGGGGCGATCTGAAGAGTCCGATTATCTGTCTCTACGGTCCTCCGGGAGTCGGTAAGACCTCTCTAGGCAAGTCGATTGCTGAAGCCATGAAACGTAAGTATGTGCGTATGTCATTAGGTGGTCTGCATGACGAGGCAGAAATCCGTGGTCATCGCCGTACCTATATCGGTGCCATGCCGGGTCGTATTGTCAAGAGCATACAGAAGGCTGGCAGTTCAAATCCAGTGTTTATCCTCGATGAAATCGATAAGGTGACGCAGATGACCCATAATGGCGATCCTGCTTCTGCCCTGCTTGAAGTACTTGACCCTGAGCAGAACAATGCCTTCCACGACAACTACCTTGACGTGGATTACGACCTGTCGAAGGTCTTGTTCATTGCGACGGCTAATAACCTGAGTACCATCCCCCGTCCCCTACTCGACCGTATGGAAGTTATTGAGGTAAGTGGCTATATTACAGAAGAAAAATACGAAATTGCAAAGCGTCACTTGATACCTCGTGAACTTGAAAATACAGGTCTGAATACGCCAGGAATGAAGCCAACATTCAATAAGGCGGCCATTGAGATGATCATCGAGCGCTATACGCGTGAAAGTGGTGTGCGTCAGTTGGAGAAACAGATTGACAAAGCCCTCCGCAAGATTGCCTATAAGCGTCAGTTGGAGGAAGATGCAGACTACAAGAAGATTACTCCCTCTGAAATAGAAGACTTGCTCGGAAAACCGCCATTCTATCGTGACATCTATCAAGGAAACGACTATGCTGGTGTTGTTACGGGACTGGCCTGGACAAGCGTTGGTGGTGAGATTCTCTTTATTGAGACCTCCCTGTCAAAGGGTAAGGGTTCAAAGCTCACCTTGACAGGAAACCTGGGCGATGTCATGAAGGAAAGTGCTATATTAGCATTGGAATATGTGAAGGCCCATGCAGAAACTCTGAAGATCGACTACCGTATTTTCGACAACTGGAATATTCACATTCATGTCCCCGAGGGTGCAACGCCGAAGGACGGTCCCTCGGCAGGTATTACGATTGCCACCTCGATCGCCTCTGCCCTCACCCAGCGGAAGGTTCGCAAGAACACTGCCATGACGGGTGAGATCACCCTGCGCGGCAAGGTGCTGCCTGTGGGTGGTATCAAGGAAAAGATCCTTGCCGCTAAGCGTGCAGGTATCACGGATATCCTGATGTGCAAAGAGAATGAGAAGGATATCCTGGAGATTCCTGACATGTACCTGAAGGGTGTTACCTTCCATTATGTGGAGAACGTGCAGGATGTATGGAACTTCGCACTTACTGATGAAATCGTGAAGCATCCGCTTGACTTCACCATTACGGAAGAGGAAAGCAATGACAAGAAAAGCAAGGAATGACGTTCGAACTACAACATACTGACAATGCAAGTGATGCCCGTGCAGGTGTGATAACTACCGATCACGGACAGATCCTGACGCCAATCTTCATGCCAGTAGGTACAGTAGGCAGCGTCAAAGGTGTGCATTTCAGCGAATTACGAGAACAGGTTAAAGCACAGATTATACTTGGCAACACCTATCATCTATACTTACGACCTGGTCTTGATATTCTCAGAAAGGCTGGTGGATTACATCAGTTCAACACATGGGATCGTCCCATCCTGACGGATAGTGGAGGCTTTCAGGTCTTCTCACTGACTGGTATCCGCAAACTCCGCGAAGAGGGATGTGAGTTCCAAAGCCATATTGACGGTTCACGCCATATCTTCACGCCCGAGAACGTCATGGACACCGAGCGCATCATTGGTGCCGACATCATGATGGCCCTTGATGAGTGTCCTCCAGGCCAGAGCGATTACGAATATGCTAAGAAATCGTTGGGCTTGACACAACGTTGGCTTGACCGTTGCATCAAGCGTTTCAATGAGACAGAACCTCTCTATGGCTACCAGCAGAGCCTGTTCCCCATCGTACAGGGGTGTACCTATAAGGATCTGCGTCAGGAGGCAGCTAAACATGTCGCAGACAAAGGTGCCGACGGCAATGCCATCGGTGGACTGGCTGTGGGAGAGCCCACGGAGGTGATGTACGAGATGATCGAGGTGGTCAACGAAATACTGCCAAAGGATAAACCCCGTTACCTGATGGGTGTGGGTACGCCCCAGAATATTCTCGAAGCCATCGAGCGTGGTGTGGATATGTTCGACTGTGTGATGCCTACCCGTAATGGCCGTAATGCGATGCTTTTCACCTATGAGGGTACGATGAATATGCGGAATAAGAAGTGGGAGGACGACTTCTCGCCCATTGACCCCGATGGCTGTGATATCGACCGTATCCATTCCAAGGCATACCTCCACCATCTTTTTAAGGCTCAGGAACTCTTGGCCATGCAGATTGCGAGTATTCACAATCTGGCTTTCTACCTACGACTGGTCACCGATGCCCGTCAGCATATCTTGGCTGGAGATTTCGTTCAGTGGAAACGTAGTGTTATCGATCAATTAGGACAGCGCAGATGAAGAAGATCAAATATTTCAGAGTACGATGCCGTCAGGCTGGACGCTTTCTCACGAAGTATCTTCGTTGGATGCGTAAACTCAATCCTTTCCACTACCTGTCACGTCTTGACCGCTATATTATGGTCAAGTTCATCGGCACATATATCTATTCCATCGCCCTGATCATCTCCATTGCCATTGTTTTCGATGTCAATGAGAACCTGTCGAAATTCTCCTCCTACGGTGCTCCTCTGAAAGCCATCGTATTCGATTATTACGCAAATTTCGTACCCTACTTTGCCAATCTGTTCTCACCGCTGTTCGTCTTTATCGCCGTGATTTTCTTTACCTCCAAACTGGCAGGTAATAGTGAAATCATCGCCATGTTGGCTGCTGGTGTCAGTTTCAAGCAGTTGTTAAAGCCCTATCTGCTCTCTGCGGCTCTTATTGCCGTGGTGAATTTCTATCTGGGTTCAAACGTGATTCCCCATGGAACGGTGGTGCGACAGGATTTCGAAGCCAAGTATAAGAATAACACGAAAACACTATCTGCCAGCAACGTCCAGTTAATGGTGGGACCAGGTGTGATTGCCTATATTCAGAACTATGACAACCGCACCAAAACGGGATATGGTTTCTCACTGGATAAGTTTGAGAACAAGAAACTCGTCAGTCACATGACGGCCACGACTATCCGCTACGATTCCATCAGCGACACTCGTTATCACTGGAAGGCAAATAATTACAAAATCCGTAAGTTGAAAGGATTAAGGGAGGAGATTACCTCTGGAATAGTCATCGACACCCTGATTCAGATGGAACCGATGGATCTGGTATTCTCCAAAGGACAGCAGGAAACATTGACTTCATCGGAACTGTGGCAGTATATTAATAAGCAGACAGAACGAGGATCGAGCAATGTCGTGCAATACGAGGTGGAATATCATAAGCGCATAGCCACCAGTTTCGCCTCGTTCATTCTGACCATTATTGGCGCCAGTCTCTCCAGTCGCAAGCGCAAGGGCGGCATGGGCCTTTATCTGGGTATCGGTCTGGCGCTGTCTTTCACCTATATCCTGCTGCAGACGGTGAGTTCCACCTTTGCTATCAATGCCGACACGCCGCCGATGCTCGCGGCATGGATTCCTAATATTCTCTATTTATTCATCGCCTATTTCTGTTATAGGCAAGCACCTAACTAATGAAATTCGAAGAAACATATCTCAACGACAATATCCTCGATGCATTATACGACATGCATTTCGACGAGATGACGCCGATTCAGGAACGTTGTATTCCTGAAATCCTCGATGGTTACGACGTTTTGGGTGTGGCCCAGACAGGTACGGGAAAGACCGCAGCCTATCTGTTACCGATCCTTTCCATGCTCGACGATGGCGATTATCCGAAAGATGCCATCAACTGCATCATCATGTCCCCTACCCGTGAACTCGCCCAACAGATCGACCAGGCCATGCAGGGCTTTGGCTATTATCTTGACGAGGTGAGCAGTGTGGCCGTCTATGGCGGCAACGATGGTGGACGCTATGATCAGGAACTGAAGGGCATGCGCCTTGGTGCCGATGTGCTTATCGCCACACCAGGCCGATTGCTCAGCCATCTGAAGGTTGGCAACCTCGATCTCTCGCGCTGTTCTTTCTTCGTACTCGACGAGGCAGACCGTATGCTCGACATGGGTTTCATCGATGACATCATGAAGATTGTGAAGGAACTGCCTGCCAGTTGTCAGCGCGTGATGTTCTCAGCCACCATGCCGCCGAAGATTCGCGAACTGGCCGTCACCCTACTCCATAACCCCGTTGAAATCAAGATTGCCGTCTCCCGTCCTGCCGAGAAGATCCGCCAGAGTGCCTACGTCTGTTATGACCCCCAGAAGCTGAAGATCATCAACCATATCTTCAAGGCAGGCGACTTGAAACGTGTCATCATCTTCTCTGGCAAGAAAGACAAGGTGAAGGAGATTACCCGTAGTCTGAAACAGATGCACATCAACTGCGACCAGATGCACTCCGACCTCTCCCAGCAGGAACGCGACGAAGTGATGTACCGTTTCAAGGCAGGACAGACCGATGTGCTCGTCGCTACCGATATTGTGGCACGCGGTATAGACATTGACGATATCCGTACCGTCATCAATTACGATGTGCCTCATGATGCAGAGGACTATGTTCACCGTATTGGTCGTACGGCCCGTGCTGACCGCGACGGTGAGGCCATCACTTTTATCAGTGAGGCTGATTTCTACCGTTTTCATTCGATAGAGCATTTCCTTGGTAAAGAGGTGGAAAAGAGACCATTACCTGAGAATGTTGGAGAAGGACCTGAATATGTCAAGCGTGAGAAGAAACACGCTAATACCCGTCATCACGGTCGTTGGCATAGTAAAGGCAACGGCAAGAATAATCATCGCCGTCATACGAAGAAAGGCGGTAATACGCCATCAAACACATAATCATATCGCCTATGCTTACATTTCCTAATGCGAAGATCAATCTTGGACTCAACGTCGTAGAGAAGCGTCCGGATGGTTACCATAACTTGGAAACGGTGTTTTATCCTGTTCCCATCACCGATGCCCTTGAAGTTTTCCCGATGGATTCGGCCTTTCCCTCTGCTTATGACTGCGATCTGAAGGTGACGAACATCAGCATTGACGGCGATGAGCAGAAGAACCTGGTAGTGAAGGCCTACAATCTGCTGAAACAGGATTTCCCGACTCTCCCGCGCATACACGTACATTTATATAAAGGTATTCCCACGCAGGCAGGTATGGGTGGTGGATCCAGCGACTGCGGTTTTATGATCACCCTGCTTAACAGCCAGTTCCAATTGGGAATCTCTGACGAGCAGATGATCAACTATGCAGCCCGTCTGGGAGCCGATTGTGCCTTCTTTGTCCTCAACAAGCCCTGTTATGCAGAAGGTATTGGTGAGAAACTCCAGCCTGTAGCCCTTGATTTGAAGGGCTGGTATCTGGCTGTTGTCCGTCCAGCTATCCCTGTCCCCACTCGGGAAGCTTTTTCCCTGATCGTGCCGCAGCATCCCCCAAAGAACTGTTGTGACATTGTGATGCAACCTGTCGAAACCTGGCATGAAGAACTGACCAACGATTTCGAGAAGAGCGTTTTTGCCATTCATCCCGAAATCGGAGCCATCAAAGATCAGTTGTACGGGATGGGAGCCGTCTATGCTGCCATGTCAGGTAGCGGTAGCAGTCTTTTCGGTCTTTTCCGTGAGCCTGTGAACCTTGATGCCTTTAGTGCACCAGGTACTTTCAAAGGCTGTTATCTGCTATAGTTTGCTTTTGTGTCTCTCTCACAAAGAGAATGGGCCCGCGATTCGCATCGAGAGCCCATAACAACACAAACACAAAATGCGATTCATGAACGAACCGCTATATCTTTTCGTTACTGAATGCCATCCTCGCGCAGCTTCTGCTGCCACTTCCAAGCACTCTTCAGCACTTCGTCCGTCGGTGTCTCAGCCTTCCAGCCAAGCACCTTGTTGGCCTTATCCACATTACCCCACACCTGTTCGATGTCACCTTCGCGACGCGGTGCGTAGGTCCAGTTCACCTTCACACCCGTAGCCTTCTCAAAGCCTTGAACAACCTCTAAGGTAGAGAGGCCCTTGCCTGTACCAATATTAAATACCTCCACGGCATCGGTCTCAGGCTTATCCAGCACACGTTCCATGGCTTTCACGTGAGCCTTGGCCAAATCCACCACATAGATATAGTCGCGGATACAAGTCTTGTCAGGTGTGTTATAGTCATTGCCGAAGATCTTCAGTTGCTGACGGATACCCATGGCTGTCTGAGTCACGAAGGGAATCAGGTTCATAGGCACACCGTTGGGCAGTTCGCCGATGAGTGCCGATGGATGGGCACCGATCGGGTTGAAGTATCTCAGGATGACGCTCTTGATGGGGGCGCCGGAGTGGATATAGTCCTGAATGATCTCCTCGTTGATCTGCTTCGTATTACCGTAGGGCGACATAGCTTTCTGCACAGGGGCGTTCTCCGTCACGGGCAGGTTCTCCTGCGCGGGCTGACCATAGACAGTGCAACTCGATGAGAAGATGATACCTTTCACATCGTACTTAGGCATCAACTCCAACAGATTAATCAGAGACATCAGGTTGTTACGGTAGTAGAGCAACGGTTTCTCCACGCTCTCGCCCACTGCCTTTGAGGCGGCGAAGTGAATGATGCCCTCTATCTTCGGGTATTTCTTGAAGATACCCTCTAATGCCTCGAAGTCGCAGCAATCCACCTTCTCAAAGGCTGGACGGATGCCCGTGATCTTCTCAATACCGTCAATCACGTTTGCATTTGAGTTCGAGAGATTATCGATGATCACCACCTCATAGCCTGCTTCCTGTAGTTCCACGGTTGTATGGCTTCCGATAAAGCCCGTACCACCAGTTACCAATATCGTCTGTTTCATGAACTTATTTGTTTTAGAATTCTATTATGATGCAAAAGTACGAATTATTTTGTAAACAATCAAACTTTCTGCCATTTTTCTTCCATAAGATGGGTAGTTGATGACCTGAAATGTAAAAAACTGCTAAAATTTGGCCGTTTTTGAGGGTAAAAGCAAAAATAATAGTCGTTTTTCTTGCAAGTTTCGGAAATAATCCTTATTTTTGCATCGTGTTTTTCATAGTATTAGATTTAAGGTTAACAAAGTTTGGCTCGCAGCGGCGAGCCTTTTTTTATACCTATACCTAAGATTATTTTGTAAGTTCAAAGCCCACACGAGCACCGTTAGCACTCTTAGCAAGGTTGCTGACGGCCTGAATAGCAGCAGTGTTGCTGACCTTACCTTCTTTCTGAAGGAGGTTGACCATCTGGGTAGAGTTAAACATCAGACCCATTCCTTTCTGAGTCCTTATGACGTTGCCCTTAAGAGTCTCAGTAGAAGTCTTGAGGGTGATTTCACCGTTCTGGGGGTTATAAACATAAGATCCGCTGAATGGAATTCCATTCACTTTAGCCGAGAACGTGTTACCATTAAGGAACGAGAATGAAGTGTTGCATCAACAGTTCTTTTACTAATCGGGTTTTGCATCCTTTTGCCAAATGGGATACAGTCATAATAGAAGATACGATAAATACGGCAATCTTTACTGGAGGCAAATTGCTTTTTGTGTCCATAGTGTTACATTTTAGTTAATAAGCAGTCTTCCCTTGCTGGTTAATACCAGTCCTGAAGGATATCTTTGTTACCTTCTTAACGAGGGATTCCCCATCGCAGACCAACTAACTTGATAGAGGTGATGTTTTTAGCTGTGTATGGACAATAGCCATCAGATAGTTTTATTTTCCCATTTTCTGTTACTACACCTTTCAGACACGCCGAATAACTGCTAATGCTGTTATTGTTTCCCCTCGAAATTGCACCGCCACCCTGCACTCAGGGAACTTGATCAATGGTCGAGTCTGCTTTCGCTCGACAGAGTTGATGCAAACATCACTCTGTTCTCGCTTAATCGCAGCCTTGCCTTAGCAAGCGTCGTTTACGACTAATCAGCAGTACTTGATTGCAAAAGTACATAATAATATTTTTGAAAATTCCCTTTTTAAAGCAGATTTTTTACACATTATTTATTTCCATGGCTGCTAAAAGAGATATTATCTGCATCATAATATAAGAAATATTGAAAAATAGGGTGTCAGGGTGTCAAAACCCTTTGTACATCGACATTTGCACCCTGTTTAAAGGGTGTCAAGGGTGACATGAGGGTGTCAGGCCATAAAAAGAAAAAAAGCGATTACTTATGACCTGACAAGTAATATCCTATGCTTAAAGAGCATTGGCTTTTCGCTGAATTCTCTCGAGAATTGGAACAAAAAGCAGTCCTTTAGCATCGTCAGGAGCCTCTTATCAATCAAATTCTCGAGAGAATTGTAACTCAAAAAAATCTGTCACCCTCCTGTCACCCTTGACACCCTCATAAAGAGGCTGCATCCCCTGTGTTTATCGGCATTCTGTCACCCTGACACCCTCAAACACGAAAAATTGTATGTAACGCAAAGGGGCGAAATACCCAGCCACGGATTTACTCGAGGCCGAAGAGTGTCTTCAGGCCGCCATCGACACCTGAGAAGCCCATGAAGGCGAGACTCAGGAGACCAGCGGAGAGCATCACGATGGCCATGCCCTGCATGCCCTTGGGGATCTTCACCAGTTCAAGTTGCTCGCGCATGCCCGCAAAGACCGTGAGGGCGACACCGAAGCCGATGGCCGTCGAGAAAGCATAGACAACAGACTGCAACAGATCATAATCTTTCTGTATGCAGAGGATAGCCACACCTAACACGGCACAGTTCGTCGTGATCAGCGGCAGGAAAATGCCGAGAGCCTGATAGAGCGCAGGAGAAACCTTCTTGAGGATAATCTCCACCATCTGCACCAGTGAGGCAATCACCAGGATAAAGGCAATCGTCTGCAGATACTGCAAGCCGAAGGCATCGAGCACATATTTCTGTACCAGCCAGGTAACGATGGTGGCGAGTGTCAGCACGAAGGCGACGGCGGCCGACATACCCAGCGAGGTGTCAATCTTCTTGGATACGCCTAAGAACGGACAGATGCCGAGGAACTGTGACAACACAATGTTGTTCACGAAGATGGCGCTGATAAATATAAGTATGTATTCCATGAAAGATGATACATTAAAGATGAAACATTAAGCGTTGCGCAGTTTGTTGACAATGGCAATCAGGAAGCCGAGGGTGATAAAGGCACCCGGAGGCAGTACAAAGAGCAGGATGTTGTAGGTCTCAGGCCACAATTCTATGCCAAAGACGGAACCAGAACCGAGAATCTCACGACAGATGCCTAACAGTGTGAGACCCAGCGTAAAGCCCAGTCCGATACCGATGCCATCGAACAACGAAGCAATGGGTGACTGCTTGGAGGCGAAGCCCTCGGCACGTCCGAGGATCACACAGTTTACAACGATCAACGGGATGAAGAGTCCCAGGGCCGCGTCAATATCCGGCAGGAAAGCTTTGATAACCAACTGCAGGATCGTGACAAAGGCGGCAATCACCACGATAAACACAGGGATGCGCACCTTATCGGGGGTAACACTCTTCAGGCACGAGATCACAACATTGGTACAGATGAGCACAGCCATCGTGGCCAGTCCCATCGACATGCCGTTGATGGCAGAAGTGGTCGTGGCCAGCGTCGGACACATACCCAGCATCAGGACGAACGTAGGGTTCTCCTTGACGATGCCATTCTTGATGATTTGTATCGCGTTCATTAAAGATTAAACATTAAAGATTAAACATTAATTATGCTGCGCTGAGGCACCCGTTTGGGCGTCAGTGGCCGGTGTAGCCTTGTAAGCGTTATAAGCATTGTTCACAGCGAGCAGGAAAGCACGGCTGGTAATGGTAGAGGCCGTGATGGCATCCACCTGGCCACCGTCTTTCGATACGGTGAGAGGTTCTTTGGGATCCTTGCCGATGATATCACCCTTCTCTCCCTTCTGGAACCATTTGTCGGCCTTGGCACCCAGTCCCGGTGTCTCCGCATGTTCCAACAGAGTATAGCCGAGGATCTTACCATCGGGATTGAAGCCCACCAGCACCTTCAGATTGCCGCCAAAACCACCCGTGGTGGATTCAACGGCAGCACCGAGGTCATGTTTCTGAGCGTCCTGTGTCTGATAGATGATGTAGGTCAGTTCCTTGCCTTTCGCATCGTTCTGGCGCACGGTGTCAGTCTTCGAGACGGTGATCTCACTGACCCCCATCACACTCTTGATACCGTCAGCCAAGGCCTTGGTCTTCTGTTCGGCAATAGGACCCTCCGTCAGATGGTTCACGTAAGCGAGGATACCACCCATGATGACAGCCACTCCTGTGAGCACCAGCACCATATTAGTCAAAGATGATTCGAGTTTCTTCATAACTTTACCTTTTTACTTTTTCACCTTTTTACTTTTTCTCTGGCACTTCACCGAAGCGCTTGGGTTTCACATAATTATTAATAAGCGGTGTGAACGCATTCATAATGAGAATGGCGAACGACATACCTTCTGGATAGGATCCCCAGTTACGGATGACGATCGTCAGGAATCCGATGGCCACACCGTAGATGATCTGTCCCTTCGGTGTCATCGGACTCGTCACATAGTCGGTAGCCATGAAGATGGCACCCAACATGATACCACCAGTCAGAAGTACAGACATGGGATCGGGATAGACGGGGGAAGCCAGATGGAGCAGACCCGAGAAAACAAAAGCAGTTCCGAGAATGGAAACAGGAATGTGCCAGGTGATGATCTTCTCGTAGAGCATGAAAGCCAGACCAAAGAGCAGGGCCAAAGCACAGATCTCACCCATTGCTCCTGCACCACCAGAATGGTTACCCAAGAACAGATCGAACGATGAAGGCAGTTGCTCTAATATGGAAGCATCGCCACTCCTGATGGCCCAATTAATAATAGAAAGAGGTGTAGCACCAGTCTCTGCATCAAGGTAGGTATCCCATTGTCCGATCTTCGGCCATGTGGTCATCTGGGCAGGGAAAGCCACGAGCAAAGCGGCACGACCTACGAGCGCAGGATTGAAGATGTTATTGCCGAGTCCACCAAACGTCATCTTGGCAACACCAATGGCGAAGAGTGCACCAATGAGGATGATCCAGATGGGGAGGTTGGATGGCAGGTTAAAAGCCAGGAGCAGACCAGTAATCACGGCCGATCCGTCTAACAAGGTGTTCTCTTTCTTCTTCAGGATATATTTGCAGATAGCCCACTCAAAGAAGCAGCAGGCTGCCACACTCGTTGCCGTCACGATGACGGAACCCAGGCCGAAGAAGCAGAACGAAGCGAGCATGGCGGGCATCAGGGCGATGATCACACCATACATGTTACGCTCTACAGATTGGCGTCCGTGGGCATGTGGCGATAAGGATACAATTAACTTTCCCATTGCATATTTTACTTTTTTACCTTTTTACTTTTTAGCAGCTCTGCTGCGGATGATTCCCATGACGGTGGCCTTTCCCTGACGGATATTGTCGAGCAGCGGACGATAAGCAGGACAAGTGAACTGGCACGAGCCACACTCGATGCAATTGACGATGTCCTCATGCTCACAACGATCCCAGTTCTTCACCTCAGAGAGTTTGGCGAGCAGATAAGGCTCGAGTCCCATCGGACAGACTAAGACGCACTTGGCACAACGGATACAGGGCTGAGGTTCCTTACGACGGGCTTCCTCGCCAGAGATGATCGTCACGGAGTTCGTACCCTTGCAGATAGGCACCTCCGTAGAGGTGAGCGCCTTACCCATCATCGGACCACCGGCCAACAGTTTGTTGTCGCCCTCGGGCATACCGCCACAGGCATCAATGAGATCCTGCATCGGCGTACCCATACGAACGAGGAAGTTACCTGGTTTCTGGAGGTTTTTACCCGTTACGGTGGTATAGCGCTCGAAGAGAGGCTTGTGCTTCATAACTGCCTCATACACAGCGAAGGCAGTACCAACATTCTGAACGATTGCTCCAACGTTGACAGGGATAGCGGGAGGGGCAGGTACCTGACGCTGGATGACGGCATCGACCAACTGTTTCTCACCGCCCTGTGGATAGCGCTGTTTCAGGGGCACCACCTCCACGTTGTACTTAGAACCACCGAATTTCTCTGCGCACTTCTTCGTGAGCAGTTCGATGGCAGCGGGCTTGTTGATTTCAATGCCAATATAACCCGTTGTGACCTTGGCAGCGATCATCAGCAGTTCCAGACCAACAAGGATCTCGTCGGCCTTCTCCATCATCAGACGGAAGTCGGCCGTGATATACGGTTCGCACTCCACTGCATTGATAATCACGCATTCAGCCTTAGCCGTCGGCGGAGGCGTCAGTTTGATAAAGGTGGGGAATCCGGCACCACCCATACCCGTCACACCTGCCTCCTTGACACGGTTGATGATCTCCTCGGGAGTGAGTTCCGGATGAGCCTCGACGGTCTCCAACTTATCGGAACGGTCGATGCTCTCTTCCCACTCGTCACCTTCCACATTGATGATGATCACAGGCTTGCGATAACCCGTTGCGTCGATAGCCGTGTCGATCTTGAAGACCGTACCACTGACGCTGCTGTAGATCGGTGCTGACACGAAACCGCCAGCCTCGGCAATCAGTGTACCCACCTTCACCTTGTCACCTTTCTGGACAACGGGCTTGGCTGGCGCACCGATATGCTGTGAGAGCGGGAAGATGGCCTGCTTAGGCAGGGCTGCCTTCTGCGTCACGACCTCGTGAGTGAGTTTATTCTCATCAGGGTGGATTCCACCAATACTAAATGTTTTTGCATTCATAACGATGTACTCCTCTATTTTATTGAAATACTGGAATCGGTGTCAAGCATAGCTCCACGTGAGGGTTTCGGAACTTTTGCCTTTGGAGGCTCTGGCTTCTCCTTCTCAACAGGCTTTTCTGCTGGCTTCTCATTGGGCTTCTCAACAGATTTGGGTGGTTCTGTCTTCGGAGTAGCGGGCTCTTTAGGCTTCGGAGCAGGTGCCGGCGTGGGGAAGTTTACGTCGCGGATGGCATGTCTCGGACATACGGTCACGCACTTACGGCAAAGACGGCACTTCGTGTAGTCAATATATGCCACATTGTTCTCCACGGTAATAGCCCCAAAATTACACTCTTTCTCACACTTGCCACAGCCGATACAACTGACGGCACAGACCTTCATCGCCACGGCACCCTTGTCCTTGTTGACACAGGAGACAAACACTCTCCTACCCTTCGGACCTTTCTTGCGCAGTTCGATGATGTTACGCGGACAAGCCTTGACACAGGCACCGCAGGAGGTACACTTCTCGTTATCAACCTCGGGGATGCCCGTCTCTGGATTGATGCTGATAGCACCGAACTGACAGGCTTCCATACAGTCGCCACAACCTAAGCAACCGAAACCGCAGGCCGTCTCTCCTGCCCCACAGGCATTCATGGCTGCACAGGTGCGAAGTCCTGCATACTCAGCAATCTTCGCACGATGCTCACAGGTGCCGTTACATCTTACAACGGCTACCATCGGTTCGGTATTGGCAATGGCCATACCCAACAAGTCGGCTACCTTTCCCATGGTCTCGGCACCACCAACGGGACACATCAGTCCGTCGAGGCTTCCTGCATCGGCACCTTTGACAAGTGCATCCGCCATACCGCTACAACCAGGGAATCCGCATCCGCCGCAATTGGCTCCAGGCAGTAACTCACTGACCTGGGCAATACGGGGATCCTCAAAGACAGCAAACTTCTTGGAGGCGGCAAACAGCACGACGGCTGCTATCAGACCGATCGCTCCAAGGACAATCACTGCAATCAAGATGAAATTCATAATTGTATTGTTTAGTTATTATTTACTCCAGATAGAATGAGATCTGCTGCTGGATGCTATCACGCCACAACCACAGCAGGAAATAGTAAGGCAACAACGAACCTAAGGCTGCCAACGCTGCCACCCCTTCATTGTCAGTCATGTATAAGACCGCTACAAGCACACCTATCAGCAACAGAAACGGTATTCCAAAGCCCAGCATCAGTGCCTTGTTGGCCACATGACGCGACGCACATACCACAACCTCATCGCCTACATTCAGACGGGAAGTGTCGGCTATGTTCAGCACATCGACAATCTTCTCTTTCGACTCAGAGGCGTTGCAATGCCCTGCCACCTTACAAGCCGCACAGGCTGATGCCTGAAGAATGCGCACCCTCACGCGCCCATCCTCGATAGACTCAACTATTCCTGAATGACTTATTTTAGTATGCACTTTGCAAAGATACAAAAATCTTACGAATAAACTATCAAAATTGCGCTTTTTTTTCAAAAAATAAAGGTAATCGTTTGTGATTACAAAAGTTTTTTATACTTTTGTCGCTGATTAAGAAAAAGAGAAATGAATATCAGCGAACAGACCCTACAACAGATCGACCGTGCCATCCGCAAGGTTACAGAGAAATTCCCTGCAACGGATGAGGCAACACAGATGACAGACATTCATATCCGTGTCGCACAGGAAACGGGCGAACTGACTGTTTTTAATGACGATGACGATGAAATCACCCGCTGTATTGTTGAGCAATGGATCAACAACAGCGATGATAATTTCTATGAAGAGATCACGCCTATTCTTCGCAAGAGTATTGAGAAGAACAAGGCCATCGTGGAGGGTATATCTATCCTGAAGCCGTTTTCCTTAGTCTTGGAAAATGACGACAAGGAGTCTGTTGCTGAACTCTATCTGGTGGATGACGAACTGGTCATCATCGACCCGGACCTGATGACGGACTTGGACGACGACCTGAACGCATTCCTTGAGAATCTGCTGAAGGATTAGTTTTCTCCAGAACTCTCCCTTAACGCAAACTTCCGGGAGTCATCTATATAATAGACTTCTTCCGAATTCACCTCATTCCTGGTCTTCGAATAGTCTATCAAGTGTATTTCAAAGTCGCTGGTGATGGAGAAATACTCGATGAATTCCTCTGGGTCGATATCGTCTTCCTTGTCCTCTATAGCATACAGACAGAGTTTGTCAATAGGGACATAGTCGTTATCCAACGAATAGAGCCATAAAGAATAAGCACCAGCCGACTCCTCCACAGCCAGAATCATCAGACGTGCACCGATACTCTCTGGAAGACTGACGGCCTTCGGATGTTCCCCACCATTCAGATTCATATACGACAGAATCTCTGCCGGTACTTCTTGGAAACCAGGCAGGAAGTGAACATAGTCTTCTGTGTAACTGAGAGGAAGTGTCTGCATACTCAGACTGTCGAAAAACACTTTGAAGGGATTGTCCGAACTTGCCAAATCTATTCCCTGAAGTGCCAGTTTCTCTTTAATTTCAAGGGCCTTGATACTGTCGAGCTTATGCACCAGTTCTTCTGGTGACATCTGTCTTCTGCCACCACAGGAAACTATCAGCGCAACCAATACTAAGATACCAACAATCTTCCTCATATCCTTATAGTTTGATTTTCTTCTTCACAATCTTACTCTCGTTCTGCAAACGGTCGAGAGCCGTAACAACATACACCCATTTCTCCTTGCCATTCTGATATGGGAGTTTGACAAATGTTTGGTCGGTAATGGCAAAGATCTTTGAGGGATCTTCCGTATTGAGAGCTTCACCCTTGGCGAAACGATAGACCACATACTTCACTGCCTCGTCGTCCCAGCCCGTTGGCTTAGGTGCCGTCCAGAACAGTACATAGTCCTGCCCTATCCACATAGGCTTTAATTTCCTGACCTTCTGAGGAGCCTTCCCGTCAATGAAGGGCATGGCAGGCTGTAAGGCCGGGTACTTCCAATAGACATTGCGCAGATTAGTGCCATAGTTGCCGATATTATCGACTGCGGCCTTGGCATACCACAGGACGGATCCCTGTACGTTAGACAACTGACGGTGGAGTGCCATCTTGGCGGATAACTGATGGGTATTAGGATTCTTGGGATCGGCATGCTTCACGGTCCGTTCCACATCCTCACCGATAATCAGTGGACGGGCCCCAGCATGTTGGCTCCACCATTTGATAAGCGTCTCATAGTCGGCGGCCTTGTTGCCAATCTCCCAATAAATCTGAGGCACACAGTAGTCGAGCCAACCATTATTCACCCAGAGCAAAATGTCAGCATAGAGGTCATCATAGTTTTGCAGGCCGTTGGTGTCACTACCTATCGGTGAACTCTTCTTATTGCGATAGATGCCAAAGGGCGAGATACCAACTTTCACCCAAGGTTTCGTCTGATGGACGGTCTTGTAGAACTGCTCGATAAAAAGATTCACATTATAGCGGCGCCAGTCCTGTTGGTTCTTGATACCGTTAGAGTGGTCATGGAACAGTTCGTCGTCGGGGATACTCTCTCCCTTTACGGGATAAGGATAGAAATAGTCGTCCATGTGGATGCCATCGACATCGTAGCGGCTGACAATATCCTTGGCCACCTCACAGATATAGTCGCGGTTCTCTGGAATGCCAGGATTCAGGATAAACAGCCCGTCATAGGCAAAACAGTTCCTCGGCTTTCTGACAGCGATGTGGTTCTTGGCCAGTTGATTGGTAGCCTTCGTCTTAGCCCTGTAGGGGTTGATCCATGCATGAAGTTCCATGCCGCGCTTGTGGCATTCGGTAATCATCCACTGCAGGGGATCCCAGTATGGTGATGGTGCCACACCCTGTGTACCTGTGAGGAAACGGCTCCAGGGCTCTATCTTACTCTCGTAAAGGGCATCACACTCTGGGCGTACCTGAAAGATAATCACGTTGACACCGTCTTTCTGCAGTTCATCAAGTTGGAAGGTCAGCGTCTGCTGCATCTTGGCTGTTCCCATACCCTGGAACTGGCCGTTGACACACTGTATCCAGGCACCACGCATCTCACGTTTCATCTGTGCCGAAGCGATAAAGGGTAAGAAAGTAAAAAGGTAAAAAGGTAAAAACCACTTTGCCATACTCATAACCCCACTCTTCAATTCTTTATTCTTCATATTTTTACATTTTGTACCCTTTAAAACAAATTCAGTTTATTCTTTCTTGCCTCTCCTAACGACAGCAGTTCTTCCTGCTCTTGTTGGTAGGCTTCTCTCAAATGCTGGTATTTCTCCGACAACTCATGTTCCACTTGTTGCTCGTCGCTCATCAGTCTGGCGGCCACAAGGGCGTTCTGGGATGCGTCTTTCATCCAGACCACAGGACCGGAATAGACTGGGGCGATCTTCAGGGCCACATGCAGTTCACTGGTGGTCGCACCACCAATCATGATGGGTATATTCATACCCTCCTTCTGGAGTTCCTTAGCCACATTCACCATCTCTTCCAGACTGGGCGTAATCAGTCCGCTGAGTCCGATCATATCGACATGTTCTTCCTTGGCCTTGCGGACAATCTGTTCGGCAGGTACCATCACGCCCATGTCGATAATCTCATAGTTATTGCAGGCCATCACCACACCAACGATGTTCTTTCCGATATCGTGGACATCGCCCTTTACCGTGGCTAATAGAACCTTGCCCGCACTACTGCTGCCTTCTTCCCGCTCTGCTTCGATATAAGGCTGGAGGATATTGACGGCCTGTTTCATGGTGCGCGCCGTCTTAACCACTTGTGGCAGGAACATCTTTCCTTCACCGAACAACTGCCCCACCTTATTCATACCAGCCATCAGAGGTCCTTCGATGATATTCACGGCATGAGGATATGCCTGAAGAGCTTCTTTTAAGTCTTCCTCCAGATAATCTCCAATACCTTTGACAAGTGCCATTGAAAGACGCTCCTCGACAGGGACTGAGATCCTCGCCTGACCAGTATCTTTTACATGAGTATGGTTCGCACCACCTGCCTGATCAGCATCGGCCTGTTCTAACAGCGCATTGGCAAGTTCTGTCAGGCGGTCTGCTGCGCCCTTCTTGCGATTCAGGATAACATCCTCAATAATGTCGAGTTGATCTTGAGGGATATCTGCATAAGTAACTTTCGTCGAGGGATTTACAATACCGAAATCCATCCCCTTTTGAATCGCATGGTAAAGGAAGACGGCATGCATCGCCTCACGGATATAGTTATTGCCGCGGAACGAGAAACTCAAGTTACTCACACCACCACTGACATGTGCGCCAGGAAGATGCTCATGAATCCATCCTGTGGCTTTGATGAAGTCTGCAGCATAACTGTCGTGCTCCTCCATACCAGTGGCCACAGCCAACACGTTAGGGTCGAAGATGATATCCAACGGATTCATGCCCACTTGTTCCGTCAGCAGACGGTAGGCCCTTTCTGCAATCTCGATACGTCGTTCGTAACTGGTAGCCTGTCCCTGTTCATCGAAGCACATCACCACGACGGCAGCACCATAGCGCTTAACATCACGGGCATGTTCCAGGAACTTCTCTTCTCCTTCCTTTAATGAGATAGAATTGACAATGCTCTTGCCCTGTACGCATTTCAGGCCAGCCTTGATCACTTCCCAGTCCGAAGAGTCGATCATCACAGGCACTCGGGCGATATCCGGTTCTGCGGCTATCATGTTGAGGAAGTTCACCATTTCCGCCTTGGCGTCGAGCAGACCGTCATCCATATTGATATCGATGACAAGGGCACCGTCGGTCACTTGTTTTCTGGCGATACCAATGGCCTCCTCATAGTTCTTTTCCTTGATCAGACGCAGGAACTTCCGTGAACCGGCCACATTACAACGTTCACCGACATTCACAAACCTTACTTCTGGTGTCACTGCCAACAGTTCCAATCCAGAGAGCCACATATCCTTCGGTTTCTCTACAGGAATATGAGGTGCTTTGCCCTCTACCAATGGTACATATTTGGCAATAAACGTCTCATCCGTACCACAGCAACCACCGATGAT
Organism: uncultured Prevotellaceae bacterium; assembly: GCA_902784615.1. GTDB lineage: Bacteria > Bacteroidota > Bacteroidia > Bacteroidales > Bacteroidaceae > Prevotella. The sequence continues at coordinate 57,151 of CACZVN010000003.1, forward strand.
GTTCACGAGTCCTTCATCAACCAGTTCACCCACCTTGGGGGCCATCGTCTCTGCCGTCTCGTCATAGAGTCCCATTGAGTTGGGTAAGCCTGCATTGGGATAGGCACTAATATAATAAGGTGCATGCTGGGCCAGTTCACGAAGGAAGGGTTTCATCTGCGTAGCACCAAACGAGCAGTTCAGACCGACGGAGAAAATGGGATATGACTGGACACTGGCGAGAAAGGCCTCGAGCGTCTGTCCGCTCAGGGTACGTCCAGCCAGGTCACTCACCGTCACGGACAGCATGATAGGCAGTTCTTTTCCTTGCTCCTCCATGACCTGCATGGCGGCATCGATGGCCACCTTGGCATTCAGGGTATCGAAGATCGTCTCTATCAACAAGGTATCTACCCCACCCTCTATCAGAGCCTCTATCTGTTCCTTATAGGCACCAAACAGTTCGTCGTATGTCAGTTCCCGTGCAGCAGGATTGCTGACATCGGGTGACATCGAACAGGTCTTATTCGTCGGTCCGATACTACCTGCGACAAATCGCGGTTTCTCAGGGGTGGAGAACTCGTCGGCCACCTTTCTGGCAATACGGGCTCCTGCAAGTCCGATCTCTCCAGCCGCATTTTCCAGATGATAGTCGGCCTGTGAGATACGTTGGCTACTGAACGTATTGGTAGCGATCATATCGGCACCTGCTTCCAAGTATTTCCGATGGATATCGGCAATGACGTCTGGACGAGTGATGGAAAGCAGGTCGTTATTGCCTTTCAGTTGCCCGGGAATATCCAGGAAACGGTCTCCCCTGAAGTCTTCTTCAGAAAGACCGTATGTCTGGATCTTTGTTCCCATCGCTCCGTCGAGAATGAGAATCCTTTCCCTGATGATATCGTTAAGTCTTTTCAATGTTCAATCTTCAATGTTCAATAGTGCTTCATCACCCTATCCATCTCACGTCTGTCTTCTTTTTCTTTCAGCGTCTGACGCTTGTCAAACTCCTTCTTACCTTTACAGAGGGCAATGTCCATCTTGGCCCGTCCCTTGTCGTCGATGAAGACCAGCAACGGCACGATGGTATAACCCGTCTGTTTCGTGGCACTGGCCAGACTGCGGATCTCCTTCTTGGTCAGCAGGAGTTTCCTGTCACGTTTCATCTCATGGTTATTATAAGAGCCATAGAAATACGGACTGACACTCATGCCCTTCACCCACAGTTCACCGTTGATGATGGTGCAATAAGTATCCACCAGACTGGCCTTACCCAGACGGATGCTCTTGATCTCCGTACCCGTCAGGACGATACCCGCCGTGTAGGTCTCTATGAAGAAGTACTCAAACGAGGCCTTCTTGTTTTTGATCTGTATAGGACTTTTCTTCCTGAGTTGTTCTTGTTCCTTGTTCATCTTTACTCTTCAATCGTCGCAAAACGTTCCAGATGATCATCGACATAGTGCGCTATATCTTCTGTCCATTCCTCCTCGTACTCCACAAACTGATCATCCAGATCGTCGAAGTCTGGGAATTGTTCAAACAGTGCCATGAACTCTTCGTCGGTACAGTCCTTTTCGATCTTCTCCCTGTGCTTAAGCCATAGCGTATGGGCCTCATAGATCAGTTTCGAGAGTTCCCGCATCTCCCAGAGTCGGAGCACCTTCGCCACAGGATTCTTGAAAATAAAAGGACCGTAGCCGTTATGGATCAGTTGTACGAAGCCGCCATCCATCACTTCCTGATGCAGGGTATCCCAAGCCAACAGTGTCAACTGGTCTGCATTCAACTCAGCCATGGTCTCTGTCGTCAGTTCACCACCAATGGCATCATACATGCCTTTGACAAACACCTGAAGGAAGGCATCCATACCTTCCATCGCAGCCTTTTGCAGATCCGCATCTTTGACGATGACTTCTTTCATATCTCTTTTCTACATTATGTCAGTTCATACACCTCCGACGGCATCTGACGGCGCAGCACCTCCAGTTTCATATCCTTACCAGGAATAATGCCGTAACTTCTGAGGATGGTCTCAACCGTCTTCCTGGCCAACTCGGGGTGGTTATTCTCCTCACTGAGATGACAGAGCCATACATGACGGAGCCCCTCCGTCATATTCTCAGCCAAGGCCTTCCCGCATTCTCCATTCGACAGATGTCCGCTTCCACTAAGAATCCTTTTTTTCAGATATTCAGGATATGGACCGCTCTTGAGCATCTCCACGTCATGATTGGCCTCGATCACCAGATAGTTGGCACGTCCGATCCGCTCTTTGATATCGTCCGTGATTGCTCCTACATCCGTGATGATCACAAAGGTGATGCCCTCTGCCTGTATCTCAAAGCCTACGTTCTCACTGGCATCATGAGGAACGGGAAAGGCCACGACAGTGAAATCTCCTAACGTGATGGGCTTGTTCACTTCCAGCATCATCTTCATCTCGTCGGCCACCTTCCGCTGGATGCAATAGTTATGGTCGATGCCCTGATGCACCAACGGTGTCGCATAGACGGGAACCTTATACTCATAACTGAAGGAACCTACCGATTTGATGTGGTCGGCATGGTCGTGCGTAATCAACAGACGACGCACGGAACTCAACTGAATGCCGTAGTCTCTGCAGTGTTTCTTGAGTGCACGTATTCCTACACCAATATCTATCATGAGTCCGTCCGTGGCAGTACCGAGATAGTAACAATTACCGCTGCTACCACTTCCGAACGATATAAACTTCAACATGACCTTTTCAATTTTCGTGCAAAGGTACGAAATAATTTAAAGGTAAAAAAGTAAAAAAGTAAAAAAGTCAGTCTTTTCTGCTAATTTTAACCCTTTTAGAATGGCATACCCACAGCGAAGTGGAAGGCCAGATCCCTGCTCAGGTCAGGATGAATCAGCGGATAGTGAGCCTCTTCTTCCGTCAGATAGGCTGGGTTTATGGCTTTCATACCCAAGTCGAAGCGCAGGATGAAATAGTCGAAATTCAGACGAAGTCCTAATCCATAACTGCAGGCCAGGTCCTTGACAATACCTGCCAGTGTGAACTGCCCACCTGGCTGTGCCTCATAATTACGGAGCGTCCAGATATTGCCGGCATCGGCAAACAGGGCACCGTCGAATTTCCAGAACAGGTGTGTACGATACTCCAGATTGATATCCAACTTCAAGTCACCCGTCTGGGTGATGAAGTTGATCCTGCCGTCTTTGTCCTTGTATCTTCCTGGTCCCAGACTTCTTACGCTCCATCCTCTCACGCTGTTGGCACCGCCAGAGAAATATCGCTTTTCAAAAGGCAAAACCTTACTATTACCGTATGGATAGGCGATACCCAAACCAAAATGGAAGACCAACTGGTCGCGCATGCCATTGCTCAGCAGGTTACGAGTGAAGTCGAAGTCTGCCTTCACATACTGCGCATAGGCAATGCCGAGAATCTTATATTGCCCCATATCATTCTGTGAACCTCCAAAAATATTAGAGCAAAGGTTCAACAGATTGCCGGAGGTTTCCAGATTGGTCTTGACAGCCATCCGTCCATTATTATAGGTATAGCCAATTCCCGTCTTCATAATAAACAGATCCTCGTAGTTGTAGCGCAGGATAACGTTGGAATTCGATGTATTTTCCAGATACTCCTTCCGGAACGTCTCGCTAATCCAAGGCATGAAGACATAGTTGAGGTCTATCAGATCAAGACGATAGCTGTCATGGTGATTTTGAGGTTTCCATATGTAATGCCAACTGGCTGAGAGTACCCTTCTGATGAATTCCGGACGGGTCTGTGAGTCAAACAGGAGCGACAATTCACTGGTTGCATTGCTGCGTCGCCTGACTTCCGAACTAAGGAATGGTGCGATAAAGCGAGGGAACAGCAGACTGGTCTCGATGCTGTATTCGATGAAGTCATTGTTCTTATACCCTTCGAGTCCTCGTATGGCCTCGTAGGCACCACGCAGTTTCATGCTGAAGGTCTCTGACCCTTTGAACAGGTTGCGGTTCTGATAAGTCAGCGATGCAGCGGCACCAAAGTCGCCTGCTGTATTCGTCCCCTCGGGCTGGAAACTGATGGTCGAAGGCTTGTTCGTCTGGATCATGATTCTGGTGTCCAGAAGTGTCGTATCAGCCACAGGCTCGAAACTGATATTCGTGTATTTCACGGCACCCAGCCTGCCGAAATGATTATAGGTATTCTGCAGATCACTCACAGAATAGGGTTCTCCTTCTTTGATGAAGGTATTCTCCTTCAGCACCTTCTCACGAAGATGGATTACCGAGTCTGTCGGAGAACCACTTTCATACAGGATGTTGCGGATCCAATAACGGCTATGCAACGTGTCGTTAGCCTCTTCATTGTTCCGATAGGGATGCAGGATCATCGCAAGTTTCACTTGATGCGACGCTTCGTCCTTCTTGGCCCGATAGTTGATGAACTCTTTATGGAAACGGAAATAACCTTGGTTCTGCAGGAACTGGGTAATCTGCGAACGCTCCTCGTTCAGGGCATCCGTATTAAACTGCATACCGTCGTGAAGCACGTTCTTATAGTCTTTCAGCAGGTTTGCAATGACGGAGTCGCGAATGTCTATATCCAGTCCATGGACGTGATAGGCTGTTCCGGGATGCAGCACATATATGGCATCCAACTTGCGTTTTTTGATGTCAACATACAGTTCCACCTCTGCATCCAGGTAGTCCTTGTTCTGCAAGGCCAACTGTAAGTCTTTACAGGTTTGCTGGGCCATCAGTGTATCGTATGTCACAGGGGCCTCGCCTAACTGCCGCAACGTACGGTTTACCCATGAACTGTCCTTACCAGCCAGTGCGTAGATGCCCAGGGGTACCTTCATCGTGGAAAGCCAGCGGGAGTTCGTCTTCTGGCGCACGTAGGTCTTCATCTGGGTGGGGTTGATGTCCTTATACTTCCCGTCTGTCACCACTTTCACTTTACTCAGCATATACGTGTCATCCGGCAGATCACGTGTCGCTGAGCAGGCGCATAACAACCATACACCTACCAGTAGAATTAAAGGGTTTCTATATCGGGAATTCATTGCCTTCTCAGTTTCAATCTGCAAAAATACAAAGATTTCTTAATTCTTCATTCTTTATTCTTGATTTCTTTGTATCTTTGTAGCGGAATTAACGACTTTTTGGAAAATGATCAGCAAAAACCAGTTCAAATACATCCGCCAGTTGGAGCAGAAGAAATACCGTCGTCGCGAAGGACTCTTCGTGGCCGAAGGTACGAAAGTGGTAGGCGACCTCATGCAACGCTATCAGCCAAAGGCCATTTATGCTACTCATGAATACCTCCGAGCATTTCCTCTCCTCTCGAAAGAGGGGTTAGAGGTGGTTGAGGTTACTCCTGATGAACTCCAGCGTCTCAGTTTCCAACAGCATCCCCAACAGGTGCTCGCCCTCTTCCCTATCCCAGAAGGGCCATTATCCGACATTGATCAGGGCGTGTTATCACTAGCACTCGACGGCGTACAAGATCCGGGCAACCTCGGCACCATCATCCGCATAGCCGACTGGTTTGGCATTGAGACCATCTATTGCAGTGAGGACACTGTCGATGCCTGGAATCCGAAGGTCATTCAGGCCACGATGGGCAGTATTGCTCGCGTGAACATTATATATTTAGATCTCCCAGAGATGCTCAACGCCCTACCCTCTGACTTTCCTGTCTATGGAACCCTCCTTGATGGTGACGACATTTATCAACAGTCATTATCAAAGAATGGCTTGATCATCATGGGCAACGAGGGCAATGGAATCTCTGAAACCGTCCGTTCTCGCATCACCAACCGACTGCTCATCCCTTCCTTCCGTCAGGGTGATACAGCCGAAAGCCTGAATGTCGCCATCGCCACAGCCATCACCTGCTCCGAATTCCGTCGCAGAGGCTAATTTTCTCAAATAATTATGCTTTTAGTCTTTGGTTTTGTGTTTTTTTAGTACCTTTGCAGCGGAATTTCAACCATAACCATTGAAAAATGAGAATTACTAGACGTCATCATATAACAATTGGGCTACTCGCCCTCCCCCTCTTCATGACAGGTTGTCATACTAATAATGGGGACACGGAAAACGCAAACGACGTTGTTATGACTGACACGACGAAGACGGTCGTGAAGGTTGACCCTGAGGTACAGATGGCACTGGAACGTGGTATCGTACTGGATTGTGTGAAAAACATATTCAGGGTGGTTTCCGACGACCAGAGGACAATGAGCGGCTTTGTGATGAGCGGACTATGTGACAAGGCCTTTTGCTCTAAGTCATGGAACAAACTGATGATGGCTGTAAAAAACAAGGAATATCAGACCAACACCCTGTTCTATGAAGTGGATTACTGGACGATGACGCGCGACCCACAAATGGTGACGTTTGAAGAGTTCGAGGTGACAAACTTGGTAATAGATGAGAATAAGAAGTCTGCATCTGTATCATTCACCGTCTATGAGCCTACTGCCTACGTTCCTGCCCGTGTTGATCTGGTATATGAAGACGGACGTTGGGTCATCGACAATTTCTATGACCTGCGCTACATGCTGAACCTCCGCCACAGCATGTGGAACTATCTGCATAGCGACATCATCTAACTACTCACTATAGGCCTTTTCGCCGATGGACTCCTGGGAGCCAATGGTCATCTGACGAAGGTCGTAGTATGAGCCGTTGTAGATATTGAAATCGACGTTACCCTTGATGCCTGGCAGACGGCCTACATCCGTATGCTGCCAGAACTTCCACGGTCCTTTGTACTCGAGAGTATCCACATAATAGTGGGCAATCCAATAAGGATACTGGTCGAAGATGGAATCGTTGAGGTAACGCGTTTTAAATTTAAAATAGGTGTAGATAATGGGCTTCACCTGATAGTGTTTCTCGACAAGGTTAAGCCACTGAAGCACAGAACTTTTGAATTCGTCATCAGTCTGTTCCTTGGGTTTGTGCTCCACATCAAGCACTGGGGGCAGGTCACCGTTCTCTAACTTGACGGTGCTGATAAAATGGTAGGCCTGTTGCTCGGCTGGCGTATGGACACTATAGAAATGATAGGCACCACGCGTGAAACCGTTCTCACGGGCCTGATAGAAATTGTCACGGAAATTCTCATCCGTCTGTGTGGCACCCTCGGTGGCCTTGATCATCACAAAACGGATGGGGCACTTGTTGATGCTACCATTATCTTTCAGTTCACCCCAGTCAATACGTCCCTGATGATGGGAGATATCAATGCCATGGATCTCATAACCCTCCGGGTAGGACACATCACCATAGAGCGCACGCCAACGGAAACCGAAGGGACTGACAAAGAAATAGTAGAAGAACCAAATATAGCCTGCCACGACGGCAGCACCACCGATCCACCAGCCCCAATTAGGGACTTTCTGCAAGAAACGTATCAAAAGATTAGGGCGTCGGCGACCCCTCGGACCGTGATAAGTCCGAGAGGTACCAACGCCCTTTCTCCTGACTATGCGTTTCTTAGCCATTCATTACTTTGCCTGCTCAAGAGCCAGCGTACGTGTGGGCTGGTCACAGACCTCCGTGGGTCCCCAGTACTGGATAGGACCAGGATAGACGTAAGCCGTCTTGCGAGCCCACTCGTCACGATGAGCAGCGAACTCCTTGAAGGGAGCACCATCGAGTTCAACGAGGGCCTTACGGATCACGGGCTTCATCTCACCAGCGCGCTTCTCCATGTTCATCATCATCGTGATGGGCACACCACCTGCGATCCACTGGTCGGCAGGAGCGGTCGTATTCTTCACGATAGCCATATAGCCGGTCTTTCCGTTGGCAATCAGCTGGGCAGCTGAGGTACCAAGAGCGTAGCAGTAGTCGGCATCGAAGTTAGAAGGAGCAGCACAGCGGCCCTCATAACCGAAGAAGTGGTGCTGAGTACCGAACTTGCCAACATACTTGCCTTCCTTCTTCATCTTCTCGAGTTTCTGGGCAACCATCGTTGAGAGCAGTTTCTCGGTCTCGATGAGTGACACCTGCACGTTGCCATGAGGATCGCGGTCGAGGGCGAGCTGACGGGCTACGCCTACAGGCAGACTATTGAATACAGCCAGATTCTCCTCTGTGAGGTGGCTCTTGGCAAAGTCAACCTGCTCATCACGGCTAATCTCCTTAGCCTCAGGCAAAGCGAGAACATCGTTGAGTTGGGCAATCAACTTCTTGATAGCGGGGATGAACTCGATAACACCCTCAGGGATGATCACGGTACCGAAGTTGTTACCATCGGCAGCGCGGGCAGCCACGGCATTGGCGATATACTCCACGATATCGTCGAGGCTCATGGCCTTAGCCTCAATCTCCTCACTGACGAGGCAGATATTCGGCTGGGTCTGCAGGGCGCACTCCAAGGCGATATGAGAAGCTGAACGGCCCATCACCTTGATGAAATGCCAGTACTTGCGGGCTGAGTTACAGTCGCGCTCGATGTTACCAATCAACTCTGAGTAGGTCTTACAAGCGGTATCGAAACCAAAAGAGGTCTCAATCTGATCGTTCTTCAGGTCACCGTCGATGGTCTTCGGACAGCCGATTACCTGGACGCCATATTTCTTGGCAGCATAGTACTCAGCCAGCACACAGGCGTTGGTGTTGGAGTCGTCACCACCGATGATCACGATGGCCTTGATATCGAGTTCGCGGATGATCTCAAGACCCTTCTCAAACTGATCGATCTTTTCCAGCTTCGTACGGCCAGAACCAATCATGTCGAAACCACCAGTATTACGGTATTCATCAATGATATCCTTCGTCAGTTCCATGTAGTTGTGATCTACCAGACCACCAGGACCGAGGATGAAACCGAAGAGACGGTTCTCAGGGTTCAGTTTCTTGATCTGGTCGAAAAGACCTGTGATCACATTGTGACCGCCAGGAGCCTGACCACCAGAGAGGATGATACCAACGTTCATTTTTGTGTTGTTAGCCTCAGTAGCGGGCTCGAACTCCACGATGGGCATACCATAGGTGTTGGGGAACAACTTCTTGATCTCCTCCTGATCACCTACGCTCTGGGTAGGCTTACCTTCCTTCACTTTTACAGCACCCTGAAGAGCCTTCGGCAACTTCGGCTGATAAGCGGCTCTTGCCTTCTGCAATGCACTTTTTTCCATAATGTTATTATTTGGGTTTTAGAATGAATTATTTGTTTTCGACGTGCAAAATTAGTTTATTTTTGTTAGAAATGCGAAAGAAATCAGGGTATTTTGTGCATTTTAATATTTTTTGGGGACGAAAGACTTGTTATCTCAGGAATTTTGCTTATCTTTGCTTACTGAATATATCAAAATGAAACTAAAAGGAGGATTTTTATGGCAAACAAAAGAACACTCAAGAAAGGTATCCAACTGATCTGTGAAGATCTGTTCGCAGAATGTGTAGCCGTCTCACTGTATGGTCCTGAGGCAAATAAGGATAATGCTGAGGCCCTGCTCCCTGTCATTGTGAAGATGCAGGATGACTATATCAATCGCATCTCCCACCCTGAGCCGGGCATCAGCGCAAAAACCTACTACCAGAATCTGCGTGACCAATTCTCTGCACAGGTCAACGAGATACTTGATCAGATAAATGCTTGACGACCTATGTGGAAGAAATTCTGTAACTGGCTTTTATATAAGCGATGGGGGTGGACGGCTGAGGTGACAGAGGCCCACCCCGAGAAATTTATTATCTGTCTGGCTCCCCACACGAGCAACTGGGACTTTATATTAGGACAGTTGTATAGTGGTGCCCTGGGGATGAAGATCAATTTCCTGATGAAGAAGGAATGGTTCTTTTTCCCCCTCGGAATCTTGTTCAAGCGACTTGGTGGAATACCTGTCGTCAGACAGAAGCATACCAGTATGACAGACAGTATGGCAGAAGCAGCCAAGGCGGCAAAGACCTTCCATCTGTGCATCACGCCGGAAGGAACACGTTCGCCCAACCCAGATTGGAAAAAGGGCTTCTATTTCATTGCCCTCAAGGCCGGCATCCCCATTCTGCTTTATGGCGTAGATTACGAAAAAAAGCATATCCAATGTACGAAGACGATCATCCCTACAGGGGATCTGGAAGCGGATATGCAGGAAATCAAACATTATTTTAAGGGCTTCAAAGGGAAGTTCCCTGAAAATTTTGCCATCTAAGACATACCATGAAAAGAATCACCATATTCATACTAACTGCATTACTTCTGATGCCCGCAAGTGCACAGAAAGACCTGAAAGACAACTTAGAAAACTATTTCAAGAACTATCGTCCCGTTGGACAGCGGATCCGTTCCAATGCTCATCTGAAGAGTCTTGAGCAGAATGACTCCCTGCACACTATTGTAGTGACTGCCGACAATCATTTTGGAGAACAGACTTTCACACCCAATTCGGTGGATAACATATATGGTGATATCAAAGCATTGCTACCAGATTCCTGCCAAGCCTACCAACTGACCATCAAGAGTGGAGGCCGGGACCTGAGACAACTGATACCCAACAGACTGCTCAGCGAAGATGATCCTAGTCGTGTATGGGGAGACATCGACTACCAAGGGAAACCATGGGTGAGCAATGCATCCCTGCCATACCAGATCACCAAGGGACTACAGAACCGTCATCTATGTATCTGGGCCAGTCATGGACGCTATTTCCATATAAAAGATAGTGTATGGAAATGGCAGCGCCCACCCCTCTTTGGCACACGCGAAGACCTTTTTACGCAGACCATCGTTGTACCCTATCTGATTCCTATGCTCGAAAAGGCTGGAGCCGTGGTCTTCACACCTCGTGAACGAGACTGGCAGAAACATGAGATCATCATTGATAACGATACACCACGCAAAGGGGGCATTTACGTTGAAACGCAGGGGGCACATCATTGGCAGCAAACAGACTCCATGGGCTTCGCCATCCATGACGGTGTCTATATGGACAATGACAATCCCTTCAGGGCTGGTTCGGCCCGACAGGTAGAGACGGTGGAACATAGCCGCTATACCAGCGAGATATCCTATCTGCCGACTATCCCGGAGGCTGGCAGATATGCCGTCTATGTGAGTTATCAGACGGTGGAAGGCAGCATTGACGATGCCCACTATACCGTCTGGCACCAAGGTGTTCCAACAGAGTACCGCGTGAACCAGCAGATGGGAGGATCCACCTGGGTCTATCTCGGCACCTTCGACTTCGACAAGGGCAGCAGTGCAGACAATCGCGTGGTACTCACCAACCAGAGTGAGCACGAGGGTGTCGTCACAGCCGATGCCGTCCGTTTCGGCGGTGGGATGGGTAATATCCGTCGCGGCTACACCACCAGTGGACTGCCACGCTGTCTGGAAGGGGCACGCTATTACGCACAGTGGGCCGGCATGCCCTATCATGTCTATTCAGCAAAGAACGGAGAGGATGATTATGGTGATGACATCAATGTCCGTTCACTGATGATGAACCATCTGGCAGGAGGCTCTTGTTATATGCCTGATACCATCGGCTGTCAAGTGCCCATAGAACTGTCGTTGGCTATTCATAGCGACGCTGGATACACACATGACGGAAAGTCTCACACTGGAACGTTAGCCGTATGTACTACCTATTTGAATGACAGCATTTTAAGTACTGGACGTTCAAGACTTGCTTCGCGTGATCTGGCTGACGAATTACTCTCTACTGTTCCCAAGGAGATACAGCGGAAATACGGCAGTTGGCAGATGCGCGAACTATGGGACAGAAACTATTCCGAAAGTCGTGTGCCAGAAGTGCCGAGTGCCATCCTGGAGACCATGTCGCACCAGAATTTCGCCGATATGCGCTACGGACAGGATCCGAACTTCCGCTTCGACTTGGCACGTAGCATCTACAAGGCCCTGCTCCGCTATATCTGCCGGATGCACCATACGCCCTATATCGTAAGTCCGCTCACGCCTAATCATCTGAGGGTGGAACTGACACCTGAAGGAAAAGCCAGAATCAATTGGAACCCTGTCAAAGATCCTGATGAGCCAACGGCAGAACCTACGGGCTATGTGGTCTATACGGCCGTTGGAAAGGGAGGCTTTGACAACGGACAGTATGTCAAGGACGGCATGACTAATCTGACGATGGATATTGAGCCTGAACAACTATATAGTTTCCGTGTGGTAGCCGTCAACAGTGGTGGAGAAAGTTTCCCCAGTGAGGTGGTCTCCACATACTATGTTCCAGAAGCACAGAAGACTGTGCTCATCGTCAACGGCTTCCATCGTCTGTCTTCCCCTGCCGTTCGCGACAATGCGGCAGAACAGGGCTTCGACCTGAAGTACGATGCTGGTGTGTCATACGGCAGAACAGCGGGATGGACGGGCTATCAGACCTGTTTCAACAAGGCCACCATGGGCAGGACCACAGCCGACGGTCTGGGCTATACCAATGATTCGTTGGCCGGGCAGTTCATAGCAGGCAATGACTTCAACTATATCCGCACACATGCTGAGGCCATCGCCTCGTCACAGCGCTACAGCATCGTCAGTTGTTCTTCCGAAGCATTGGAGAGCAACGAGATACGTCCTACCCAATATAACATGATGGATCTGATCCTCGGACTGGAAAAAAATGACGGCTGGTCATTGCGCAGGTATCAGGCCATCTCGCCTATGTTACGCCAGCACCTCCAACTCTTCACCTCCAGAGGTGGTGCTCTGCTCGTCAGTGGTTCCTACGTGGGAGCCGACATGACGATGTTGTCAGAGCGCATGTTCTTGGAACAGGTGCTGAAATGTACCTATGAGGGAGTAGATCGGGATAGTCTGGATCGTGACACCATCTCTGGACTCGGTACGACTTTTGAGTTCCATCGTCATCTCAATGAGCAGCATTACGCTGCTACACATCCAGATATCCTACAGCCTGTGTCACCAGCCTTCTCGGCCATGATCTATGCCGACGACTACAGTGCCTGTGTGGCCTATGACGGTAAGGACTACAAGGCCATGACACTCGGGTTCCCCTTCGAGTGCATCAAGTCAGAACAGAAACGGCAGACCCTTATGAGAGGTATTTTGAATTTCCTATTACAATCATTATAAAACAATCAAAAAACAACCATTATGAAGATTCAGACCAATTCATCAGGAACGCGGAGCATTGATGTCTCCGACGATCATCTGTTAACCATCGAGAAGTACCAACTCTTCCGTGATCTCATTGATTCCAATGGCTATGTGGATGAGCAGGTACTTGACAAATTGAAGTTGAACATCCGCGGACTGCTGGAGGGTGATTCAGGTAAGGACAAAACGCTGTTAGACCTTTGTCTGGATGTGATTTATCACCCTAACATGAAGGCCTTCGGACTGCAACAGCTTGTGCTGCTTTACATCAACTGGAAGAACCAGGGCAACGAGAACCTTGGCTCCACGACACGTGCCATACAAGGCACACCGTTTAATTAATATGGAGTATAGGCTGACGGATTTTCTCCCGACGACAAAGAAGGAACTTGATCTCCGTGGATGGACGGAGGTCGATGTCATCCTCTTCTCTGGGGATGCCTACGTGGATCATCCTTCGTTTGGAGCGGCTGTCATCGGGCGTACGCTCGAGGCGGCAGGCTATCGGGTGGCTATTGTTCCGCAGCCTGACTGGCACGGTGACTATCGCGACTTCAAGAAACTCGGTCGTCCCCGTCTGTTCTTCGGCATCGCTCCTGGATGTATGGACTCCATGGTGAACAAATACACCGCCAACCGTCGTCTGCGTTCTGAAGATGCCTATAGTCCTGACGGTCGTCATGACATGCGTCCTGAATACCCCACCATTGTCTATTCGAAAATCCTCAAACAACTGTTCCCCGATGTACCCGTCGTACTGGGAGGTATTGAGGCCTCTCTACGTCGCCTTACCCATTATGACTACTGGCAGGATAAACTTCAGAGATGCATCCTCTGTGATGCTGGCGCAGATATATTAATCTATGGCATGGGGGAAAAGCCCATGACCGAACTGGCCAATCAGATGGCTGAAGGCAGACCTGTCCGTGAGATACGCGACATTCCCCAGACCGTCTTTCTTTCCAGAAAGGAAGATATCCCAGGAGGCATCCGCCAAGATGATATTGTACTCCACAGCCATGAGGAATGTCTGCGTAACAAACGGGCACAGGCCGAGAACTTCCGTCATATCGAGGAACAGTCGAATATGATGCATGCCCAACGGCTACTGCAGGGTGTGGATGGGCGCTTTGTCGTGGTGAATCCCCCTTACCCACCCATGACCACAGCAGAGTTAGACGCCTCCTTCGACCTGCCTTATACCCGTCAACCCCATCCGAAATACAAAGGTAAGCGTATTCCTGCCTACGACATGATCAAGCACAGTGTGAATATCCATCGCGGATGCTTCGGAGGCTGTGCTTTCTGTACCATCTCAGCCCATCAGGGTAAGTTTATCTCCTGCCGTTCGAAGGAGAGCATCTTAAAAGAGGTAAAGCAGGTCATACAGATGCCTGACTTCAAGGGTTATCTCAGTGATCTTGGAGGACCTTCTGCCAATATGTACGGCATGCACGGACGTAACCTTAATGCCTGTGAGAAATGCCGTCGTCCCAGTTGCATCCATCCGCAGATATGTCCAAACCTCGACACGAACCACCAGCGTCTGCTTGACATCTATCATGCCGTCGATGCGCTCCCGGGCATCAAGCGCAGTTTCATCGGCAGTGGTGTACGCTATGATCTCTTACTATATAAAAGCAAGGACGAAGAAGCCAACCGTGTGGCCATGCAATATACGCGTGAACTCATCAGCCGTCATGTCTCTGGTCGTCTGAAAGTGGCACCAGAGCATACCAGTGACCGTGTACTACGCCTCATGCGCAAGCCCTCCTTCCAGCAGTTCTACGAGTTCAAGCGCATCTTCGACCGTATTAACCGTGAGGAGAACCTCCATCAGCAGATCATTCCATACTTCATCAGTTCTCATCCTGGCTGTCGGGAAGAAGACATGGCCGAGTTGGCTGTCATTACGAAGAATCTGGACTTTCATCTTGAACAGGTGCAGGACTTTACTCCTACGCCGATGACCAACGCCACAGAGACATGGTACTCTGGTTATGATCCCTATACATTAGAAGAGGTTTTTTCTGCCAAAAGCCAACGAGATAAACTGGCCCAGCGACAGTATTTCTTCTGGTATAAGCCAGAAGAGCGCCGTCACATCGAACAGAGTCTTCGTCGCATCGGACGACCGGACTTGATCGACAAACTATATCGTCGGAAAAAATGACTTTATATTTTCCGATGAAAATTTGGCTGTTTCCGAAAAATTGCCTACCTTTGCAGCCGATTTGAAAAAATCAATCAAGGTCGGTCTGGTAGCTCAGCTGGATAGAGCAACTGCCTTCTAAGCAGTAGGTCTTGGGTTCGAGTCCCAACCAGATCACAAAACAGAATCATGAAGAATACACTATTTATAATAACAGTACCCATGTTGGTACTGGCGATCATCAGTTATATTCTTCCCCCACCCCAACATGTGGGAATGATACTCTCGCCAGCATATCTGACAGCACCTGTTGCCGAAGAGGATACTGTTGTTGCCAACCCACTCATACAAGAAGAACTCGACTATTATCTGGACCGTCACAATGTGGAGGATGAAGGCTATGAGATGGTCGTAGCCTTTGCCAATGGTGAACGCCTTCGGATAAATCCCGATGATTACATCCCCGTGAGGAACATCGGAACATGGAAAGGCAACCGCCACGAGGATACAATCATCGAACTTGACTCCTTGGGACGTACGATTATCGCCACTTGCCTCAATGATTCCCTGATAAAAGGCATCCGTCTGGATTCCATCGGTACGTATAAGGGAGATTTCCTACTCGACAAGGCCCATGGACATGGTGCCTACATCACCCCTGACGGTAGTTATTTCGAAGGACACTGGGACAACGACCGTCGCCATGGTTTCGGACTCGAATTGCTGACCCCAGCAAATCAGGATCCCCGTCTGAGAGTCGGCGAATGGAACAAAAACAAATACCAGGGCGAACGGATGCACTATACCACTGAACGCATCTACGGTATTGATATTGCACGCTATCAACATGGCAAAGGCCGCAGACCCTTACCCATCCAGTGGAACAAACTACGTATCACCCATGTCGGCAAACGTGGCAGCCACAATGTGAAAGGAACGGCGGATTATCCGGTGTCATTTGTCTATATCAAGAGTACCGAGGGGATTTCCGTGCGTAACAAATACTATGCCGGCGATTATGTCCAAGCCCGTAAACATGGCATTCGCACGGGTGCCTATCACTT
Source organism: uncultured Prevotellaceae bacterium (assembly GCA_902784615.1). GTDB lineage: Bacteria > Bacteroidota > Bacteroidia > Bacteroidales > Bacteroidaceae > Prevotella. The sequence goes on from CACZVN010000003.1 coordinate 73,439, forward strand.
CTGGTCAGTTCGCACCAGTGGTGCCTCTCAGGCCGAGTTCTTCCTCAAGCATACCCGTTTCAACCATGGTGATCTTCCACCGGTACTTGACATCGAGCCCAGCAAGTCACAGATTGAACAGATGGGCGGTGCAGAAAACATGTTCCGCCATATCCGTACATGGCTAAGGATGGTAGAGAGGCGCATCGGCGTCAAGCCCATCCTCTATGTCAATCAGATGTTTGTCAATAATTACCTCGTGAAAGAGACGGATCTGAAACGCGACTATCGTATTTGGATAGCCCGCTATAGCGAATATAAGCCAGACCTCCGCCTTACCTACTGGCAACTCTGTCCGGACGGACGGGTGGCCGGTATTCAGGGTGACGTGGATATCAATGTCTTCAACGGCTACAAAAGTCAGTTTGAAGAGTACCTGAGCGAAGAGACCATCAGATAATCCTTATTTTTCCTTTGCAGTGACAACAGTAACGATGTAGGCACTGAGAAGAACGAGGACACCTGCCACGGGTTTGTCCCACGTGAGAATGTCCTGTCCCAGTAGAATAGCGACAAACGAGGCTATGACTGGCTGGAGATTGGTGTAGATAGAGACCGTTGTAGCCTGCAGGTATTTCATGGCGAAGGGTATCAGGAAAAATCCGAGGGCCGTCGCACAGATGACGATGAAAGCCATCTCCAGTAAACCATCCCAACCCCAGGCCGCCGTATAGAGTGCATTGACAGGCAACTCTGGTATGGCGATAGGTACCGTCACGATGGCCGAGATGAGAAACACATATTTCATCTGAGTGACGGGTGAATATTTCGATGCCACATTACGCGTAATAATCAGGTAAATTGCCCATGTCAGTACACTGAGGATAGCCAGTGAGATGCCTATCAGGTCATTCTTACCAGAACCGAGCGACTGACTCATCAGTACCATGAGCACTGCTCCGGCGATACCCAGGAGTACACCCAATGATTTCATCGGTGTGATCTTCTCACCAATGGTTAGGGCGGCACAGAGCATCACGGCTACAGGTGTCAATGTAGCGATGAGTGAGAAATACACAGGACTGGTATAGTCAAGGGCCCAGGCCGTGAGCGATTGGGAGATAACGAAGCCCAACAATCCACCGAAAAGGATGGTGATGAGATCTTTGCGCTCCACATGCTCCTTAGGCATGAAGGCTGCAATGATCCAGAACAGGATACAGGCACCTAACGAACGCGAGGCCATATAACCCATTGGTGTGACCCACTCGTCAAGGAGGAGTTTGGTAACGGGGACGCCAAGTCCGAAAATCGTATTGGCAAAGAAGATGGCGCTATGCGCCTGCAGTTTCTTGTTCATATCATTCATATTTCGGGCACAAAGGTACAAAAAAGATGTGAAAAGCAGAAGGGTTTTCAACTTTTTATTGTACCTTTGCCATCAAAATAAAAACGAACGATGGACGAGAGAGAACGCATTGAGCAGCTGCGCCGTGAACTCCACGAGCACAACTATAAATACTACGTACTGAACCAGCCGACTATCGGTGATCAGGAGTTTGACTTCCTCATGCACGAGTTGCAGGATCTGGAGGCCAAACACCCAGAGATGGCCGACCCCAATTCCCCCTCCCAGCGCGTGGGCAGCGACCTGAATGCCGAATTTCATCAGGTAGTCCATAAGTATCCCATGCTTTCATTGGCCAATACTTACAACGAGCAGGATGTGGCCGACTGGTACGAAAGCGTGAAAAAGGGGTTGGCCGGCGAGGACTTCGAGGTGTGCTGCGAAATGAAGTACGACGGTCTTTCCATCTCACTGACATACGTTGATGGTCGTCTGACACAGGCCGTTACCCGTGGCGACGGTGTACAGGGCGATGATGTTACGACTAACGTCAAGACTATCCGATCAATACCTCTGGTGCTGGCTCCACCTTCATCAGCCAATGATCTCTTTGCTACTCCCTCCTATCCTCGCGAATTTGAGATCCGAGGTGAGATCCTCATGCCGTGGGCCGTGTTCGAACGGCTGAATAAAGAACGCGAGGAGGCCGAGGAGCCCCTCTTTGCCAATCCCCGTAATGCCGCCAGTGGTACCTTGAAAAGTCAGAAATCGAGTCTTGTGGCATCCAGACAACTCGACGCGTACCTTTATTATTTATTAGGCGAGGAACTGCCAGCCGAAGGACACTATGAGAATCTGGAAGTGGCCCGTCAGTGGGGCTTTAAGATCTCTGAAGGCATGAAGAAGGTGAAGACGCTTCAGGAGATCTACGACTATATCAACTATTGGGACAAGGCACGCAAGAGTCTTCCTGTAGCAACAGACGGTATCGTTTTGAAAGTAAACTCCTTACGACAGCAACGTTCACTTGGTTTTACGGCGAAGAGCCCCCGTTGGGCCATCGCCTATAAGTTCAAGGCTGAACGCGTCTGTACGCGACTGAACGAGGTCACCTATCAGGTGGGGCGTACAGGTGCCATTACGCCTGTTGCCAACATGGAACCCGTTCAACTGGCCGGTACCACCGTGAAGCGCGCCACCCTGAACAATGAAGACTTCATCCGCTCGTTCGACCTTCATATCGGCGATTATGTCTATGTGGAAAAAGGCGGTGAGATTATTCCAAAAATCGTTGGCGTAGATATCGACCAGCGCCCCATCATTGCACAGCCTGTAGAGTTTATCAAGCGTTGTCCGGAGTGCGGTACCCCACTCGTCCGTTATGAGGGCGAGGCGGCCTGGTATTGTCCCAACGATACGGGCTGTCCGCCTCAGATCAAAGGACGTATTGAGCATTTCATCGCCCGTAAGGCCATGAACATCGACTCACTGGGACCAGAGACCATCGATGACTACTACCGTCAGGGACTGATCCATAATGTGGCCGACCTCTATGAGATCGACGTCCAGCAGATCAATGGTGACGGCAGTCGCACAAAGTCAGCCCAGAGGATTGTCAATGGCATCGCCGCCTCAAAAGAGGTTCCTTTCGAGCGCGTCGTCTTTGCCCTCGGCATCCGTTTTGTGGGAGAGACATCCGCCAAACTGTTGGCACGTCATTTCAAGAATATCGACGCCCTGATGAATGCAGGGCTGGAGGAATTACAAGAGATAGAGGGTATCGGAGAGGTGATGGCCAAGAGCATCATCACCTACTTCCACGACGAGAAAAACCAGAAGATCATCCAACGTCTGCGCGACTATGGCCTCCAAATGGAACTAACCTCTAACCTCTCACCCCTAACCACTAAGCTAGAGGGACAGAGTATCGTGATCAGTGGTGTGTTCGCCCACCACAGCCGCGATGAGTACAAAGCCATTATTGAACAAAATGGCGGTAAGAATGTGGGAAGTATCAGCAACAAGACGTCCTTCATTCTGGCCGGCGAGAACATGGGTCCCTCGAAACTTCAAAAAGCAGAAAAACTTGGTATTAAGATCATGAGTGAGGATGAGTTCTTGGAACTCATTGGAGAATAACAAGTGTTATTCGTCCCAGTAGCTGATGATACGCGTCTGTTTCACCTGAATGACCTGTGTACGCTGACCTTTCTCCCAATAGGTAAGCTGCATCGTGTTCTCCGTCCAGTTGTCATTGTCATCACGTCCGGAAAGGTCGTTTTTCATGGTGATAGACAAGATACACTCATTGTGACTGTCAAACACCTTTTGGCTCTGTTGAGTAATTTCGAAACTGGTATTGTAACGGTATTCATTCACGGAGCGAATCCCCGTCGTGGAATTAAACAGCGTCCGTTTTGACAGGCAGTTGTCTGAGTCATATTCGTATGTCAACAGACTTTTACCACCATCTTTCTCCAGCATCGAGGCACGAACCAGATAGCCCGCCTTGTTGTATTCCCTATCCACCAGTTCATCAGAAAATAGTTTACCAGTCTCGTCAAAGTGAAGGATGTCATTCTCTGCCACAGGATTCTCGGTGATGACCTCCTGCACCTGACCCTTTAGGCCCATATTCGCCGCATCTTTATAATACGGTGTGGAGTTCAGGTAGAAATAGCGGATGGAGTGCGAACCATCGTCATGTAAGGGAGTCGTTTGTTGGATATAGCCATAATCATTCAAGAGATAGAGTGCTCCAGAGCCATCACCTTTGGCCTTGAAGTTACCCCACTCCCGCTGAAGTTTGCCCAACAGGTATTTCTGGTTGCGTTCATAGAGTTCTCGTGTACGATAAGGACCACAGGTGAATAATGCCGACGACAAGAGTTTCGTCTTCTCATCGACATTCACCATCAGGTTGGACTTGATGCCGTAGAAATCACCTGTAAAGTAGTAGGTGTCAGGCTCTGCATCTTCAGGATGTGTCTGTACCAGTCCGACCTCCTTCAGAGCAGGGATAAATACGGTATCGGGACCCTCTAACGGCACGCCCATCACCGATATACATTTAACATCGGCCAGAGTCTGTGCATAGACTCCAGCCGACATACAAATAGCACAAAATGTTATCAGGAACCTCATCCTCACATTACTTCGCGACAAACACCACGCGACGGTTTTTGGCACGACCTTCTTCTGTGGCATTGTCAGCAATGGGAGCATATTCGCCCTTACCGACAGCTGTCAGACGGCTCTCGTCGATACCCATCTCAACAAGCTTATCGACAATAGCCTTGGCACGCTTCTCACTGAGTTTCTGGTTAGACTCAGGAGTACCAGTGGAATCCGTGTGACCCTGAACCTCATACTTCAGTTCCGGATTCTCGTCCATCAGTTTCTTGATGCGGTTAATCTCCACCATAGACTCATCCTTAATGTCGGCCTTGTTGACATCGAAGGTGATGTCATAAGTTACGATCGTACGATACGGGGTGTGATCAACTGCTGCCTTCTTAGGCTGACAAGCTGTCAGCGTAAGCATGGCGACTCCGAATAATGCAAAAATAACCTTCTTCATATACTACATTTTAATTATACATGAATTGTTTCGGAGGCAAAATTAATGAGTTTTTCTGATAAATCCAAATTTTTAGCACTTTTATTGTGCATGATGTTTGAGAAATATGAGAAAATGTGTATCTTTGCCTCCACAAAACAGAGTGAATAACATTAAAATGAAAAGGGGACTGGTATTGGAAGGTGGTGCCATGCGTGGCCTGTTTACGAGTGGTATCATTGACGTGATGATGCAGGACGGTATCGAACCGGATGGTTTGATTGGCGTATCTGCTGGTGCTGCTTTTGGATGTAACTACAAGTCAAGACAGCCCGGCAGAGCCATCAGATATAATAAAAGGTTTGCCCGCGACAAGCGCTATTGCAGCTGGTGGTCATGGCTAAGGACGGGTGACCTTTATAATGCCGAATTCGGCTATCATATCATCCCCAAACAATATGATATTTTTGATGACAAAGCCTTCGAAGCGAATCCGATGGAATTCTACGTGGTGTGTACCAACGTGGAGACTGGTGAAGCCGTCTATAAGAAGTTGGAGAAGAGCACTTCGCTTACTTACGACTGGATTCGTGCCTCGGCCTCTATGCCCCTAGCCTCAAAGGTGGTTGAACTTGAAGAGTATAAGGTTCTGGATGGGGGTATTTCCGACTCTATTCCCCTTGAATTTTTTGAACATATTGGCTATGAGCGTAATGTGGTGATCCTCACCCAACCAGAAGGATTTGTCAAAGAACATAACCGTCTGATGCCCCTGATGCGCATCGCCCTTCATCAATATCCTCTGTTGATTGAAGCCCTGGACAAACGGCACCTTATGTATAATCGCCAGTTAGAATATGTGAGACAGGCTGAGCGCGAGGGACGATGTCTCGTGATCAGACCAAATGACCGCATACCTATCGGCCACATTTCGCACAACCCGGAGGAAATGCAACGGGTGTATAATATTGGTGTGGAAACAGGGAAAAAATATCTTGCAGACATCAGACAATTTTTGTGTTCACCTTAATTGTTGCCAAAATACAAAAACAAACCTTAAAAAATATTAATTCATGACTGCATTTTAAACATCTTGTAAAAAATATTAGTAAATTTGAACTCTAAATAACAAAAACAATCGAAATGGCACTAACAGAAGGTCTGCTATTTGCAGACAGATATAAACTGATCAGACAATTAGGCAGAGGTGGATTTGCAGAAGTCTGGCTTGCAGAAGACAACTTGACAAACGTACAGGTAGCCGTAAAAGTGTATGCACCAGGAACAGGTCTGGATGATAATGGCATCAAGATTTTCACACAGGAGTTTTCCATGGTGTTCGACATGAATCACACCAACCTGCTACGCCCCACCCACTTTGACTGTTGGGATCGCATGCCTTATCTGATCATGCCCCTCATAAAAAACGGCTCTGCATTTAAATACATCACCGAAGGTCAGAACATGCCGGAAGAGGAATGTTGGAAGATGCTTCATGATGTGGCAGCAGGATTGGCCTATCTTCATGAGAAAACACCTCCCCTGATTCATCAGGATATCAAACCCGATAATATCCTCATCGATGACGAAGGCCGTTATCTGATTACCGACTTCGGTATCAGTGCACGTGTGCGCAGCACCATTCGTGGGGCCCAATCCCAGGAACAGAGCGGTGGCACACTGGCCTATATGGGACCAGAGCGCTTTAGCAGCAATCCTAAGCCGATTATGGCCAGCGATATATGGTCGCTTGGTGCCATGATGTATGAACTGATGACAGGCATGCCACCATTTGGAAACCATGGTGGTCTGCTCCAGAAAAACGGTGCCGAGATTCCCATTATTGAGGGCGACTATTCGCAGGAACTGAAGGACATCATCAGTAGTTGTCTGGCAAAAGAGACATGGGATCGTCCGTCGGCCAGTAAGATTGAGGAGATGACCTACAACAAGATGCACGGCATCGTTTCCTCTGTGGAAACGACCGTCAAACCAGATGAGCCATCTCCCGCCGCCGTTCAGCAACCCAAGCCTGTGAAACCCCAGCCCCAAAAAGAGAAGAAGGCTCCGGAGCCAACCATTAAGAAAAGTAAACCCATCCAGAGCGGTTCTGGAAAGACAATGATTTACGCAGGCATCGCTGCTGCCGTGGTACTGATTGGAATCCTGATAGCGGTCTTCTCTGGTGGTGAAAAAGAGGAAGATGTACCCGTGGTGGTGGAAGTACCGCGTGTGAACTATGACTCTATTGCCCAAGTCAGAATTCTAGAGGCGATGTCCATCAAGGAAAATGCCGACACCATCATCCAGAACCATCCTGACGAATATACCGATGCCTCCTTATATAATAAGGTGGAGGACATTTATGCTCAGGCACTCACGAAACTCGATGATGCCATGAAGGATAAGGATTCCCTGAATGTGGAGATTGCCAATTCAGCCCTTCAGCAGAAAACGCTGATCAAGAATGCCCTTCTGGCTATCTATAAGAATCTGGATGCCGGTGCAGAATATGTGGAGGAATTCAGAACAAGAGCCGACGCCATCAAACCACTGATTGGCGATCTGTTGACTACCCCCAATAACGAGAATACTGACAACGAAACTAATTAGAATGATGAGAACAATCTTTAAACTATTGATGATTATCGGACTGCTGGGCTTCTTTCCAGGCTCCAGTTTTGCCCAAAGTGCTAGCGATTCTTATAACAAGGGTATCGCCCTGATGAATAAAGGAGATTATCAGGGAGCCATTGCCAGTTTTAAGGCATCGATGGCCATCAACAAAAGCGCTGCCAATGTCAACAAATGTAAAGCCCAGATTAAAAAATGCAACCGCCTTGCTAAGAATAAAAAAAGCAAAGGTGATGACGCACCCCAGAAGGTCTCATCTTCAAAATCGTTGACACTGACAACCTACAATCTTGTCTTTGATGCAGAATCCAATACGAAAATCGTCGGTGTTCAGACAGTTCCGGAAAGTAGTGACTGGACTGCTAACGTAGCATCAGAGCACGAGAGTTGGTGTAAACTAATGAAATCAATGGACGGAAAGGATTTGCAGGTGACCTGTCTGGCTACCAGTAGTACCCTGAGTCGTATGACGGGTATCACCGTGATCTACGACCAGACCACACGGTTCATTAAACTCGTACAGAAAGGTAACAAGCCCAAGATTGATGTAACAAAACAAGATGTAAAAATCAACAAGAAAAAAGGTGGCACCCAGAAAGTGGGCATCAGCTGCAATAGCGACACCTTATATGCAGACAACAAGAACTGGACCCTTATCAAGTATCCTGATTGGTGTGAGGTTACTGTAACCAGTGGCAATGAGTTGTCCATCAAAGCAGGCCCTTTGACAAAGACAGATCCCGACTTCAAGAATGGACGGAATGGATATGTTGTTATCCGCAGCCAAAGCGAAGAGTTCATCATCAGAGTCGAACAAAAATAGTATTGATATTACCATAACTAAAAAGTTAAAAGTATGAGATGTAACAATTGTGGCTGGGACAATGGTCCCGGTAGTAGTGTATGCGTAAAGTGTGGTCATACGTTGCAGGCTGGAGACGTTCAGTACCAAGAACCCACCCCGGCGCCACGGCCTACTGTTCTTAATTCCCAACAGGCCGAACCTGCACCAAGACCCACAAGAATCGTAAACAGTTCTGACTTACAGAATCAAGCGTCATTAAAGGCAACAGTTGCACAGGCTCCTAAGAATTGTCCTCACTGTGGTTATCCCGTTGTAGGTAATTTCGCCAGCTGTCCTAACTGTGGTGCCAGTTTTGGTTCTGCCCCAACGACCATTCAAAATACTCCAGAGAAGAAAGTTGAGTCATTTGATCTGGAAATTGGCGAGGTGAAATGTGACAAATGCGGTGCCACGGTCTCAACAGACTTCAGTTTCTGTCCGAAGTGTGGTGAGCGAATCCATTTGCCGACCGTACGTGCTATCAGACACAAGCCAGCGCCGGCTCCTGAGCCTCCAAAGCCCCAATGCCATCTGACCATCATTCCGGAAGAAGGTGAAATTACCGAACCCTTCAAGAATGACTATGAGGGTGACTCCATTATCCTGAACAGAGAGAATACGGAACAAGACAATCGGACCATCACCTCTAAAGAACAGGCTGAGTTGATCTGCGAGAATGGTCAGTGGTACCTGTTGAATCACAGTGAATTAGGTTCTACCTATCTGGAGGCCAATCGTAAACTGTCACTTGAACCAGGTGATGTGATCGTATTGGGAGACAGAAGGTTCAGATTCGAAACAGAATAGATATAATTGGAAGACTGTGACCTATCAGGTTGTTGACAGATGTGACTTTAAGCCCGGCGATGTCATAGACAACAGATACAGCGTCAGGAAGACCCTTGGTGAGGGTTCTTTCGGTGTGGTCTATCTGGTGGAAGACGGTCGCGGCAACAAATATGCCTTGAAACTGATGAGACTATGGGAGGTGCCGGCAGAGATCCGTCAACCTCTCATGGACCGATTCGATATGGAGTTCAAGACAGGTCAGATCGACTGCGACAACCTGGTGCGCTCAATTGCCAATGGTATCGTTGGAGGAAATCCCTATATCGTGATGGAGTATTGTCCTGGAGGAGACTTGGAGCCTTATCTTGGAAGACCGGATTCAAGAACGCCCCAGATCTGTCAGGATATCCTGATTGGCTTGAATGCCCTTCATGCCAGAGGCAAGGTACATCGTGACTTAAAGCCCGAGAACGTCTTGTTCAAGCAGAATGGCAAGGCTGCCCTCACGGACTTCGGCATCTCCGGTGACCGCACGCACAGGATGACCCAACGCAATATCTTCGGAAAGCCCAATCAGGTATTCGGCACTTATGCCTATATGCCTCCCGAGCAGGCAACGAGAGCAAGAGGTGGCGCTACCGTACTGCCCACGACGGATATTTTCTCATTCGGTGTGCTTTTATTTCAACTGCTGACAGGCCAACTGCCTTTCGGTTCCTTGGAGTCGCATAACGAACTGGCAGAATACCAGAAACGTGGAAAAGACGGTATCTGGAACCGGGGGTTGCTGAATAACGTTCCTAATGGTCAACAATGGAGTCGCTTGATTGACGGTTGTCTGAAACCAGACTTTAAAGAACGGCTTCAGACCGTGGAAGAAGTTCTCAGACTACTGCCCCAGCAAGCGGGAGGTTATCAAAGGGAGCCTGTCAGAATGGTACAGTCCTATGTCCCCCAGCAGGTGACCAGAGGGTTCCAGTTGCGGATACTCCAGGGAGAGGAATTTGGTAGGACATACAATCTGTCGCAGATGGCCAGTACCGGACAGCGGATTCTGACGGTCGGACGTCAACTAGGAAATACCATCAAGATCAAGTCCGACTTCAGCGACTTCATATCGCGTTTCCACTGTACGATGGAACTGGACACCAGTTCCAGACAATGGGTCATCCGCGACGGACAATGGCAGAGAGAGGCACGCAGATGGGTCAACTCCAGCAATGGCACATACGTCAACTCCAGGCCCGTTCCTCAAAACGGTTTCTATCTAAGCACTGGTGACATTATTGCCATGGGCGATGTCACGATGAGATTTGAAAATTTTTAACTAACCCTTTAATTATAAATTTTATGGAAACTCAAAACAATTACAAACGCACAGTTGCCGGCTCAGTGGGAGCTGGAATGGGTGCCATTTTCAACGGATCAGGACGTACTTATTACATCCTGGAGCACAAGACCAGTTCTAAGTATCACAGTGCTGGTGAGTCTCAGAAAATCATTATCGACCAGATCGAGATCGGTCGTGATGCTTCCTGTCAGGTCCGCTATGATGAATCTTTTGACACTGTCAGTCGTAAACACGCCGCCATCATCCGTGATGGTAATAACTGGCAGTTAATTCATCTCTCTACCTCTAACCCGACATTGGTGAACGGTCGTCCTATTCAGGGCAGCTATTATCTCCAGTCTGGTGATGAGATCCAGTTGTCAGTCAATGGTCCGCGTTTGGGCTTCATCCAGCCACAAGGCAAACAGGGCTTGACATCCAGCATCAAGTTGACAGAGCGTATGAACCTGTTCCGTCAGCAGGCATTGCGTCCTTATCGTCGTGCTATCTGGGCATTGACCGCTCTTCTGATTCTGGTCATTCTCGGTTTCGGTGCATGGAACTACAAACTGACACTCGATAACAAGGCATTACGTCAGGAGATGGCCCTGTATCAGGCTCAGGTGGACTCTCTTGGTCTTGAGAAGATAAAACTAGACAATATGGAACAGCAGTTGACTGCCCAGTTGAAGGAAGATCCCAACAACCAGGAGATCCAGCAGCAACTTGGACAAGTACAGAAGGAACGTGTACGTGTGGTCTATGCTTACAATAATGCTTCTCAGAGACTGGCTTCCACGAAGGCCAAGTTGGCTGATTACGGCTTTGACGATGATGACGACGATATCGCTCCAGGAGCAAGAGGATCCGATCCGACGGCGGCTGTTGCTGCCGCCACAGGTGGACAGGCGGGCTTAGGTACCACCGGACCTATCACTGATGGTGAGGAACGTTGGGACAACTCGGAGCAGGCCGTCGTAGCAGCAGAAGGTGTTGCTGTCAATCCCGGCAACAAGAATGACTTTGTTGATAAGTCAAATCCGACGATCCAGGAGTCTGCTCAGAATTCCGCTGGCGCATCCGATAACATTGTTAATTATTATAATGACATTTATACCCTGAAGGTGAAGCGCATCACGCTGGAGCGCGACGGCAATTCGTATGATCCGGGTATTGCAACCAGCCAACTGGTGGTAGGTACTGGTTTCGTGATTGGTGGTAAGTTCATTACTGCCCGTTCTAACCTCCAGCCTTGGGTATATCGTAATGTCTATCGTAATGACGACTGGCGTCAGTTGCTCGCCGAATATGTGGCTGCCGGCTTCCATGTGATTCTGGACTTCGAGGCCTACTCTACCCGCGGTTCCGGTCACCCGCTGCGCTTCAGCAATACCCAGTTCGACCTTGCTTCGTTGGAGGCATACGACGGTAAGGATGTCGTAAGGATCCGTAAGGATGTCATCAAGAAAGCCAGACAGTGGGGCGTTGACATTGAGTACAAGAAGAGTACCTACCAGCAGTTCGTTGTGACCTACTACACTGACAATTCTCACAATGCAGCCTCTCTGGCATTAGGAGCTCCTGGCGGTCTGCCTGTTGACATTCCGACAGCCCAGAGCCTGAAGGGAAGCGAGGAAGTGGTGATCGCAGGATTCTCTGGAAGAACAGACATCCAGGTGCTGTCTAATTATATCAAGTACTTCACAAGCCGCACCTCTCGTTTGGCTGCACGCTTCATCACCCTGCAGGATGCTTCCACCAACTGGGGCTTCACTGGTTCACCAGCCTTCTTCAAGGAGAGCAACGGCAGCTACCGCGTTGTAGGTGTCAACGTAGGAAACTTCGGTGGTGAGGTACGCGTAGTACCTATCCATAGAGTAAGATAAGACTCTAAATAGTAATATGTCAGAAATTAAGATCAAACTTGCTGCAGGCACGAATGTCGGATTGATCCGACAGAACAATGAGGACAACTTCATTGTATCCAGTGATCTCAGCAAATCAGAATGGCTCATTCCCCAGGCCGGCCCTTATGCCGACCTGGGGGAGTTTGGAGCCTTGCTCGTCGTTGCCGACGGCATGGGCGGTGCAAACGCCGGTGAGGTGGCTTCGGCCATCGCCGTAGAAACCGTTCAGGAAAAATTCAATCCAGACGCTCTCAAGGAGGTCATCCAGGATGACAAGTCCGTGCAGGAGTTCATGAAAGATGTGGTAAAACAGGCGGATCTCAATATCCTGAACCACAGCAAAGAAGAACAGAGCACCAAGGGAATGGGTACCACCATTGTGATGGCATGGGTGCTTGGTGACAAGGCCTATGTCTGCTGGTGTGGAGACAGCCGCTGTTATGTGCTCAACAAGAAGCATGGACTCATCCAACTGTCGAAGGATCACTCCTACGTTCAGGAACTTGTTGACAAGGGAGAATTGGCTCCAGAACTGATGCACGATCATCCGCTTTCGAATGTCATCACACGTTGTCTGGGAGATGTTGACAACCGTGCTAATCCGGAGACCCGAATCTACCAGATTCATAATGGAGATGCCATCATGCTCTGCAGTGACGGACTCTGTGGTCTCTGTCATGATGACCAGATCCTGGACACCCTGATCAACTTTCATGAAGATCCTATTGAATGTAAGAATGAACTGATCGCAGATGCTCTTGCAGCGGGAGGATATGATAATGTAACCGTAGCCATAGCCAATATCCAAACAGACGAAGAAGAGGAAGAAGAAACTACAACTGAACCATCCGCAGCAGAAGAAGAAAAGGCAGAGGAAGAGACCGAAGAGGATCTCTCCGCTACCGTACGCACAAAACCGATCAGACGTTCTCACAAGTTCAGGAACAGTCTGATCGTTTTGCTCATTCTCCTGATTGGGGCTGGCGCATATATCTGGCTGTCAAAAGACTGTGAGCCCCTCAAACAGAAAATCGTAGAAACCATAATGCCTTACTGGACACAACTCATCAGTTATTTTAAATGATCACGTAAAAAATGGTAGAATTCAAGGAAGGTAGTATTGTTGCTGAGCATTATGAATTGAAACAACACCTTGGTCAGGGTAGTTTTGGAGATGTGTGGCTGGCGCATAATATGCTGGCAGACATTGATGTGGCCATCAAATTCTACGGGACATTGGATGCCAAAGGCTTGGATGATTTCCGTAATGAGTTTAAGGTGGCCTACAAACTACGCCACCCCAACCTTTTGAATATCAACCATTTCGATGTCTTTGAGAACTATCCGTATCTGGTGATGCCCTATTGTGCCAACGGGTCTGTCACCCAGCATATTGGCAAGATGCCGGAATCAGAAGTGTGGAAGTTCGTCCTCGATGTGTCTGGTGGCCTGGCCTTCCTGCATAGTCAGGAACCACCTATCGTCCATCAGGATATCAAGCCCGATAATATTCTTATCACCAGTGATGGCAGATATGTCATCTCCGACTTTGGCATCAGCCGGAGTTTCCGCACGAAGATGAGTCGCACGAACAACAATGTCAGTACTTCGGGCACCATTGCCTATATGGGACCAGAACGTTTCTCTGAGAAACCCTTGGTCGTCTTGGCCAGTGACATCTGGGCCTTCGGCATGACACTCTACGAACTGATCACGGGCGATGTGCTTTGGGAAGGCATGGGTGGCTGTGTTCAGCTCAGCGGCGCCCGCATTCCTACAACCATCAGCGGATGTTCGTCGGAATTGTCAAATCTCGTCACGTCATGTCTCGCTGCCGAGACATGGAATCGTCCGACGGCTGTGCAGATCCATGAATATGCTTCTGCTTATTTTCAGAAAAGAACCATACCACCACTACCATTACAGAATAACCACCCAACGGAACCTGTCGTCAAGCCTGCCCCTGTCGTAGAGCCGACACCTGTAGTAAATCCGGCGCCGGCGCCAGTCGTACGACCCGTCAGTCCGGTATCCAAGCCTAAGCCCTCTCCCACTCCAGCCAAGGGTCAGAATAATAATCTGAGGAATGGTCTCATCATTGCGGCGGTGGCATGTGTCGTCATTGCCATCCTCTCAGGTGTCATCATGTATTTCAACAAACAATACGATGATCTGAATTCCGAGACCCTTAGACGCATTGAAGCCCTCAAGCAGAAGAATGCTTCATCAAATGCTTCAACAAATACTTCAGCAGATACCCAGCCCACAACTGATGTGAAACAAAACACATCAAATACCACAAATACGCCAAATACTTCAAAAACATCTAAGGAGGAAATACGCGTCATCGACAGGCCATCCACCCCCCAACAGCCTAAAAATGATGATCGCATAGAATTCCAAACATCCAAGAATACGACCACTCCTGTTAGTTCAACATACAATTCTGCTGACGACGATGCGATGTTTTATAATTGCGTATCGGTCAACGACTATGAAACGTATCTGAACTCATTTCCACGAGGACGGCACCGTTCTGCCGCTCAGAATAATATCAACAGTCTCTTGGGCAGGAATGACAATACAGCCAACGACGTAGAGCCCGTCAGTCCTCCACCCACCCGACGTATTGAGGCTGATCCTCCTCCCCCGCCACGCCGTACATACAGTGAGCCAAGGCGTAGCACCAGTTCATATAGCAACAGAGGAGGCGGTGGCCCTCGCAGTAGCGGTGGCCCTCGCAGTAGCGGTGGCCATAGTAGTGGCGGTAGTCGCAGTAGTGGCTCATCTCACAGACATTCTAACTAATTCACTATAACAATGAAGACATTTAAGTATTTCCTGTTAGTAGCATTGCTACCTGTTTGCAATTCAGCATTCGCCCAGTACGATAACGAAGGTTATTATCATCCTGAATACGAGCCACAAAGTCAGGCAAGATACACAGACTATCATCAGACCTATTATGAAGATTACACAGAGGACTGGGGTATCTTCTATTTAGAGTACTCACCGCTGCAATTGGTATCAACCGCAAGAGGTGTAGATAACAAGTTATTCCACACCGCCACCATTGGTTACTCCTATGTTTTCCAACTGGGGGATAGTCCTGTCTATTTAGACGCCGGTTTAGAGACAAGCGGTTCTTGGTTCTCCAAGAGGTATAATGATGGTACGAAGTACAGTATGGATGTCTATCACTCCAAGATTCCTGTTGATGTGGTGTTCCGTTGGAATTTCTCTGAGAATTTTGCCATTGCTCCCTATGCCGGTATGTATTTACGTTATAACATCTATGGCGAAGAGCGCGAAAAAGACAGTTATGGTAATACCCAAACCTGGGAACTCTTCAACAGTGAATATACAAACGATGATGACTACAACCGTTTCCAGTTTGGCTATCAGGCTGGTCTGAGACTGATTATCGGCGGCTGTATCTCCATTGGAGCAGCATGGAAACAAGATCTCTCCTCGTTCTGTACGTACTATGACGATTACACCAGAAAAGAGGAAAAAGAGAAATTCCAGGGCTTTACCTTTTCTCTCGCCTACTGCTTCTGATTATAATTAGTTAATTATGGATATTTTTGACGGAAGATACGAAAAAGAAATACTATTAGGTCAGGGTGCATTCTCTGAGGTATGGAAAGTAAGAGATACACAGACGGGTGTGACCTTGGCCCTGAAAATATACAACCCGACCACCGGCGTAGATGCAGATGGTAGTGAGATGTTGACCCGTGAGTTTGCCTTGATGGTCAATGCCAGCCACAAGAACCTGCTTCGTCCACTGTTCTTTGATACATGTGACAATCGTCCCTATCTCATCTTGCCATTCTGCGAAAAGGGTAATATCGGCAAGATGATCGGCAAGATGTCTGAAGACGAAGCATGGAAACTCATCAGGGACTGTGCGAGTGCCCTCGCCTACCTTCACAGCATGAACCCGCCCATCCTCCATCAGGATATCAAACCAGCCAATATTCTCTATGGTGAGAACGGAGAATACATGCTGACAGACTTTGGAGTCAGTACACAGGTGAAAGCTACTTTGAGCAGGGTTTCCAATCAGGACATGGCGCTGTACTCTGCTGGAACAATCTCCTACATGGCTCCGGAACGGTTCTCACGCAACAACCTGCCTATCATGGCCAATGACATCTACTCTCTGGGATCCACCGTCTATGAGATGCTGTCTGGCTATCTTCCTTTCGGCAATGACGGAGGACTGCTACAGAAAAAGGGGGCAGACGTCCCGGAAGTGCCAGGCGACTTTTCTCCGCTGTTGAAGAAGACCCTCGAGGACTGTCTTCAGGAGGAACCGTGGCAACGCCCCACGGCGGAGAAATTGGAAGAGATTGCCAATCAGGCCTTGCGAGAACCGGAGATCAGAACCACTGTCATCAACGAGTCTGGACAAGGACCAACCACAGACGAGCGGCCTGTCAGCGAGGGTCTAGCAGAGACGGCTGACAGCACACCGAAGAAGTCGAAAGCACCACGCTATGCCGCCATTGCCGGCGTCATCATCGTTGTTCTCATCGCCCTCTTCTTCCTGTTCGGTGGTAAGGACGATGAACAGGCTCAGAACACTGTCGTTGATACAGAGACCTTGATGAAGGAAGCAGAGCAGAACGAGTATGAAACCTGTCTGGCTCTTTTGCAGAGCGATCAGGCAGACAGCATACAGAGTGCCATCGTCCGTATGACGGCTTTGGCAGACAAGGGGAACCGTGATGCCATCCATGAGGTGGCCTATACCTATGCCCCCATCCCCAATGACCAGGAATCTGATCGTCGTAAGCGACTCCTGGGCTGGAGCATTGATGCCGATGGCATACCTACCTCTCCTGAAATCAACCAGCAGGCCATCAACTGGCTGGAGAAAGCGATCGGCGTATCTGACTCCACCGATTATAAGGCTCTCTACTGGCTCACCTATTATTATATTAACGGCACTATCGTGAAAGCCGATTTCAGTAAAGCCATGCAATTGCTCGGAAAGGCCAGTGAGGAGGCAAGCCGTCAACAAGATCAAACCTTCAAACAGAAAATCGACGACATCATCACTCAATTAAGACAGATACAATGAAGAAGATCATTCTAGGTCTATTACTGATTACAGCGACCAACCTTCAGGCACAGATACCTATGTGGGCCTTGCATCCTACGTATGACATGATCAAGCCCCTCAACAACGGGAACTTCGTCGTGATGAAGAACGGCAAGCAAGGCATTCTCGATGCTCAGGAATCACAGATCGTACCCATCAAATACGACAAGATCGACTTCTTCATCGGCAATATGGGCTTGATATACAATGACAACAAGTTGATTGCCTATACGAACGACAACGGTGAAATGAAAGATGTGTCAAACATGGACTACAAGACCGTTTGCCTCGACAGGTTCTCCGATGGTTATCTGGCTGTCTCCAACCAATCCGGCTACTATTTCCTCAAAGACAACGGTGATACGCCATTGGGCCCATACACTTTTGTCTATCCCTTCAGCGAAGGCTATGCTTGGGTAAAGGTTCCCAAGTCAGCCAAGCATGTCACGGACGGTGGTTATACTTTCGATGTACTTTCAGCAGAGACTGGTCAGCCAGTCTATCTGGCACTCGGTGAATACGACAAGAGTGATATTGACTTCATTTCCACCTCCAGCAATGGTAAGTGTATCATCGTACTGAAGAAACAATTCTTTGAGTACGACTACAGGACAGAAACCCTGACACCCTTAACGACCGACAACAACCCGAGCAACAAGAAGACCCGTGTGACCGCCAATGAGCGACCTGTGAAAGTCAATGTGGAGGGTGACCGTTTCAGCATTCAGGCCAAACAAGGTTATTTTACCTTCGACCCCATGATGCGTCTCACTGGTATTACTTATACAGGTCAGCCCACACAGTATTTTGAGGTACCACAGCCACCCGTGGTGACCATGGAGAGTCCTATCGCCCCTGTTGCCTACAATGACACGAAACTGCTCGGACTGAATTATCTCGGCAAGGAGGTGTTGTCTGCCCAGTTTGACGAGGTGGTTCGCCGTTGGAACGACTATGTACTGGTTAAGCAGAACGGAAAATATGGTGTGATCACATTCGACCCCAAATATACCTGTCAATTCGTCCTGAACGAGAAAATGAATATCGGCTTTGAGCACAAGAGCGTCGTCACCAACATCAAGGTGACTTGTCCGCCATACATGAAACTGCCGCTGATGACCCTTTCAAGTCTCGATAAGAACTGCACGATCAATATTGACACCAGGAAGGAGAACACGAACATTGAGACGGCCGTACTCAGTTACAACTGTACGCTGGAGATGCCTGAGGAAGTCGGTTTGGAGCAGACAAGATCCGCCGTGAAGTTTGCCATCAACTACGATGGTCTGAAGTTCACCCCAGCCACGATCCCCTTCACCGCGTGGTATATCAACAACTATACCGTCGAATTGCTCTCCCACCAGCAGAACGGATCGGTACTGACGGCAGAATTCCTCGTCAAGAACACAGGGCAGCACGACGGCATCAACTACTTCCGTGACGTGAGCATCGAAACTGACGACTCTACCAACTGCGAATTCACCAAGGTGACTGAGGAGATGTACTCTGCACGCCTCTCCGGATTCCAGGAGAGCACCGTCAATTTCAGTGTCGATATCACGGAAGACGGCTGTCCCACGATCACCTATCCCTTTAGTATCAACGTGAAGGGCAATGCTGCTTCATCCGCGAAGGGCAAGGGGAAAGACAAAGGCACTGATGCCACAGAACAGAAACAAGAGGTGGTGCAGTCGAAGGCTTCTGTCAAGCATAAGAGCGTCAAGCAGAACAAACCGAAACCTGCGCCCAAGAAAGAAGAAAAGAAGATTATCCTTAAATAGACAAGGTACATGCGAATAGATATTATCACCGTATTGCCTGAGATGCTTGAGGGCTTCGTCCACGAGAGTATCCTGGCACGGGCAGAGAAGAAAGGACTGGCGGAGATCTGCCTCCATAATTTACGAGATTACACCCTTGATAAATGGCGCCGTGTGGATGATTACCCATACGGCGGCAGTGCTGGTATGGTGATGCAGTGCGAACCTATCGACCGCTGTATCTCTGCCCTGAAGGCCGAGCGCGGCTACGACGAGGTGATCTTCACCTCACCCGATGGCGAACGCTTCGACCAGCATATCGCCAACGAACTATCGCTGAAGGGAAATCTGATTATCCTCGCAGGCCACTATAAGGGTATCGACCAGCGCATCCGCGACCATCTCATCACCCGCGAGATCTCCATCGGTGATTTCGTACTGACAGGTGGCGAACTCGTGGCAGCCATGATTGCCGATGCTGTGGTGCGTGTGGTGCCTGGTGTGATTGGCGACGAGCAATCTGCCCTCTCCGACTGTTTCCAGGACGATCTCCTTGCAGCCCCCATCTACACCCGTCCCGCTGACTATAAAGGCTGGAAGGTGCCAGAGATTCTGCTCAGCGGCAACGAGGCCAAGATCCGCAACTGGGAACTGGAACAGGCCATGGAACGCACCCGCCGCCTGCGCCCCGACCTCCTGAAAGAGGAATAGGAAGGCAGCATTATTCCCTTTCCTTCACCCAGTATTCCACGCCGTAGTTCATACGACGGCTCTCGAACTTGTACTCAGGCCGGCTCAGGTAATTGCCGATCTTGATGAAGGACCCCTCATCCTCCTTATAGCCGCCCTTGAAGGTCTTCTTCAGACGGGCAGAGATGTCCTTCAGCGACAGCCATACGCCACCTTGGGGATCCGTCTCTGAGGTGGCTTCTGGTTTCTGGAAGAGCGACATCAGCATCTCGCCCAGTCCGCTGAGTTTCTGGTACTGCAGGTTATGACGCATCAGCGCATGCTCCTCGTCCTTCGTCAGACAGTAGCGCAGTCCCAGCGTGCTCACCTCATGTTCCAACTGCGCGTAGAGTTGGGGATAATCGACGGGCGTGGTGAAATCGACGTCGCCCTCCACCGTCACGCAGATGAACCTTCGACTGCCACTGGGATCCGTCAGCGGCATCATCTCGTTGGTCGTGCCAATAAATGAGGCATAGCGGCGATGAGAGGAATAGGCCTTGCCGTATGGCGGACGGTATTTCAGGTCGGAGGTCGAGACGAGGTACTTCAGCACGATCTGCTGACGCTGGGTGATCTTGTCGAACTCATCGAGGTTGATGAGCGCAAACGAGGTCAGACCAAGGTTCAGGTCACTTTCGTTCTTGAAGTTGATACGGTCGTTATAGTAGTCGCGCTGTTCGCGAGGCAGGAGGATGCGACAGAAACTGGTCTTGCCACAGCCCTGCCTACCTATTAGAAGAGGTACGAGCGCGTTGCCCGTCAACTGTCCCTTGCCTCGCCACATGGCCACCATCGAACGCATCCAGATATGGAAGAGGTGGGGCCACTCCGGATAGTCGCACTGGATGCGACGAGCCAAGGGCTCTACCCTATCCTTGCCATCCCACTTGGGCAGATGGTCGAGGAAGTCGTTCATGGGGTCATAGGGCGTGATGTCGTTGGAGTTCACATAACGGCGGATATCCTTGTCCCAGCACTTGATGCCCTGCGAGAGCGCCCTCATCGTGATCGAGTTGCGCGCCTCCTCCGTCAGGTCCTGGAAGTCGAAGCCGTGACCCGTGCGCTGACGATATTCTGCCACACCCCGCATCACGTTCTTCCTCAGTTCGTAGTTCTCGTTGAGGAACACGTCGATCTTCATCGTCAACAATGTCTCTGGTGGGATGTTCTTCAGCGGTTTGACGATATTTCGGCGCATACGGTACTTCTCGTCGTTGACCTCACGATAGGCATTCTCAAACACCTTCCGCACCAGTTCGGCATCCTTGCCAAGCGTCAGACTGAAGAGCACCTGCCGCTGGGCGACGGCCATCTCGAGACCAGCCTCACAGCAATAGGCCGCCAGACGGGTGAGTTGCAGGTGCGTACGCCCCTCAGCCATTACGTGCCAGAGAACCGTTTCGCCACAAACAGCATCAACCTCAACAATCCGCTGATGCAGACGGAGCAGTGTCCCTCCTACCGCAATGACCAGCCCCGCCGGATGCCCGTCGGTCTCACGTGGCTCTACCACGACATGCCAGGCAGACAGGAGCGTGTCATCAAGGCCAACCTCATCCGTCATCTTACCCGCACGGGCTATTACCGCTACCGCAACGGCTCCCGTCCTGTCACCCCCGATGTCGAAGCGTACATCCGCCGACTCCTGAAGGCCCACGGCATCACCCAGGAGCCACACTTCGACGGCTACACAGAAGACTACGTATGGTAAGTATAGGTTTGTACTATTACATTGGCAGGTCCTTAACACTGATATTGTCCGAAAACTATTGAGAAAGTTTTCGGATTTTTTCTTGGAAGTTTCAAATAAAATACTTATATTTGTAGCCGATTGGGCCAGTTCCGATGTGCATATTTTTATGGACACCGATGAATTAAGTGAGAACACGGAATGGAACAAGGTTGGCAATTGAAAGTGAGGACTTCTTATCTTTAACTCTGCTTATGACAAAAAGATTTGTGTTATTACCTTTCCTGATGTGCTTTGGGCTGTTGGCTCAAGCTCAATTCGACTTTACAACGGAGAATGATAAAAAAGAATGGACATGTAAAACGAAGGATATTCAACAGATTGGTACAGGAAGTGTATTCTTGAGTTTCGGCATTATATATGACATAGAAATCAAAAACTATAGTATCGACTTCCAATTCTTTGGTCAACAAGGAGTGAAAGAGGTGTGTAGGCGACTGACAAAAAAGGAAAGTGATAGCTATAATTATGCTGATGGTGTAACTGTTTCTTTAGATTTGAGTAATGGTGAAAGGCTGACATTTGAAAAAGAAAGAGTAGAAGACTATTTAGCCAATAGTGAAAATCGTGATAAAGGTATCTTTTCGTTTGATGTTGAACTCTTTTCGATGACAGGATTAAGTAATAAAACTGATTTTGACAACTTAACTGACCCACAATTAGAGGATTATATGACAAGGCTGCTTAGTACCTATGACATAACTTGTATCAGTTTGTTGGGCCAGCGCTTTCCGATTACGAAGATTCGTACTGCACCAACATTTGATAGTATGTTTACAACACTAGGCCAGAAGATAGGGAGGTCATTTACTAATGGGTCGAATAGGAAAAACTCAACGACTCAAACAGACGTGTCTGCCAAATTCAAACACACATGGTTAGAACTGGATGTATATCAGAATCATGTGAAGGGGTTGCGGGTGCATGCAAATCTTGACGTGTGGAATGCAAAAGGAAAGGAACTGAGGATGGAATGTTACTTTTTTGACAGCAGTGGGCGACCATTGAGGGATTTCAATAAGAATTTCTATTCTGGAGATGGTCAAGTATGTGCTGTCACCTCCTTCAGACCATCCTATGATGCCTCTACTTATTCAGATTTGAGCGTATTCATCCCCTATTCTGAACTGCACCTTTCCTCTGGATACCACACCATAGAATGCAGGACAACCATTTTCTATGGGGGGTACCAATATGCAGAAGACAATGGGTTGAGATTCAGAATTCATTAAGATTACAAAAAAACGACTATAAAACAATACTAAGATGAAAAAGCAGATTATAACAATGACAGCCTTGCTCATGTCAGGTTTGAGTTGGGCAGGTAATGTGAAAGTGGTTAAAACTGAATATACTGGTGCCGATTTTGATTTCAGTGGCGCTTATGTGACTGTAAATGTAAAGTTGCAGGCAAGCAATGTCGCTGAGGGAGAATGCGGATGCTTTGTGTTATTGAAGAATGAACGCTGGGATGGAGAAAACATGACAATCAATAAACTGTCGAAGTTGTGTGATGCCTTGTGTGTCGGTGATGCGGAACTGGAGCCTGTAGCAACAAGCAAGATAATTGATGTTCCTATTGATATCATGCTAGAGCGGAACCGTATGACGGGAAATGACACCGTCCTCTATATGAAGACCTTCATCGTAGATTTTAATAAGAAGGCCATTATCGCACAAGGCGAAATGATCAGGTTCTCTCCTGACACACAAGAAACCAGAGCACAAATGATTGGAAAAGCTGCAGAAATTGCTGGTGGTCTCTTTGGAGCGTTGCTAAGTAGTGGGAGCGATAAGGATATTCC
This sequence comes from uncultured Prevotellaceae bacterium, assembly GCA_902784615.1. GTDB lineage: Bacteria > Bacteroidota > Bacteroidia > Bacteroidales > Bacteroidaceae > Prevotella. Next base: position 96,989 of record CACZVN010000003.1, read on the forward strand.
TGATGGCTATAAGAAATGTGAAGCGTGTGAGGGAAAAGGTTACGAACGTGGAACTTCATTTAAATGTGAATACTGTAATGGTAAAGGCTATGTGGAAAAGGATTTCTGGGACTATGGCGAGGAAAGACTTAACAAATCCATCAGTGAGGATTACGACAAACTCAAAAATGGTGACAATAACAACAAGAATGACAAGAAGAGCAAGGAAGAGCAGGAAGATGGATTAGGTAACATTCTAGATGATTTGTTTGGTTTCTAATGTAAGTATTTCAGCCAATAATTAAGTGCGCAAGGTGTTTCCCTGCGCACTTTGTTTAAATATCTTGCTTCAGTTTATTTGCTGGCGAAGCGTTCGGCCTGCTGGCGGATGAGTTCGGTATCGTTGAAGTAGTCGATCTGCATGGCCTTGCGCACCTCGTCCATCGTCTGGGCACCGACCTCGCGCGCCTGTTCCGTACCTTTCTTTAAGATGTTGTAGATCTCGGGGATATCCTGCTCAAACTCATGACGACGCTGGCGCATGGGCTCGAGGAACTTGTTGAGCACCTGGTTCAGGAACTTCTTGCACTTCATGTCGCCCAGACCACCACGACGGTAGTGATCCTTCAGTTCGTCGAGGTTCTGGTACTCAGGCCAGAAGTCGGCGAAGTCCTGATCGCAGGAGAAGGCATCAAGATAGGTGAACACGGCATTACCCTCCACATGACCAGGGTCGTTGAGGTTGACATGCTCTGGATCGGTGTACATCGAGCGTACCTTCTGCCAAACCTCGTCAGCAGAGTCTGAGAGGTATATGCAGTTACCGAGCGACTTCGACATCTTCTCCTTACCATCTGTACCAGGCAGGCGACGGGCCGTGAGGTTCTCGGGCAACAGGATATCAGGCTCCACCAGCACGGGGGCATAGATCTGATTAAAACGGCGCACCAACTCACGGGTCACCTCGAGCATCGGCTCCTGATCCTCACCAGCGGGCACGGTCGTCGATTTGAACAGTGTGATATCAGCGGCCTGAGAAACGGGGTAACAGAAGAAGCCAAGGGGGATATTAGCCTCGAAGTTACGCATCTTGATCTCCGTCTTCACCGTCGGATTACGCTGCACACGGCTCACCGTGATGAGATTCATCAGATAGGTAGTGAGTTCAGCGAGTTCGGTAATCTGGCTCTGGATAAAGATGGTGCACTTCTCGGGATCGAGACCTGCTGCGAGGTAGTCGAGCGCCACCTCTATGATATTCTGGCGGATCTTCTCCGGATTATCGGCATTATCAGTGAGGGCCTGTACGTCGGCCATGAACACGAACATACGGTCGTAGTCGCCAGCATTCTGCAACTGGACACGACGACGAAGCGAGCCTACATAGTGGCCCAGATGAAGTTTTCCTGTTGGACGGTCACCCGTCAAGATTACTTTTCCCATTGTATCTTTTTAGTCTTTGATTTCAAATTTGGCTGCAAAGATACTAAAAAAGCTTGTAAAGAACAACGGATTTGGGAGAATTAACGCAATTCGGCCTATAATAAAGGCAAATCGGGGCAGAACACAGCAAGATCGCGAGGCTTTCGTAAATTGTTTTTTTCAAACCTATGCCTCAATAATTCACACCTTTTTTGTATCTTTGCACCATCAAACGATAATAATGTATGGCAAAGAACCTTTTAAACAAGTATGTATGGTTGGTGGATACCATCTATAAAGCCAAGCGGATAACGTATGAGGAGATCTGTCAACGCTGGCTTGACAATGACATGAGCGAAGGGAAGCCTCTCCCTCTGAGAACATTCCACAAATGGCGTATTGCTATCGAAGAGATGTTTGGCCTCATTATCGAAAACGAGCAAGGCGGCCGTTATCGTTATTATATCCAAAACGCAGACGAACTAAGGAGTGGTTCAATGCGTAGCTGGCTGTTTAATACGCTGACAGTGAGCAATCTTATGATGGAGAACGTCAGTATCAAGGATAAAGTCCTATTCGAAGAGATTCCTGATGGTGAACAGTTTCTTCCCACTATTCTTGAGGCTTTGAAAAAGAATCAGGTGCTTGGTATGACCTATCAAAGTTACTCGCGAGACGAGGAGAATACCTTCGAGGTGGAGCCCCTTTGCCTGAAAGCCTTCAAACAGCGTTGGTACCTTGTTGCTCGCAGTCCTTATTATGATAAGATCATGATATATGCGCTCGATCGAGTTCATTGGCTGGAGGAAAAAGACAAGAGTTTCAAATACCCCAAAGACTTCATTCCAGAGGAATTCTTCGAAGATTGTTTTGGCATCATTTCTGATCAGAAAGTCGATGTTGAGACTATTAAGATCAAGGTTTCAGCAGGCCAGGCCAATTATCTCCGTAGTCTGACGCTCCATCAGACTCAAAAGGAGATTGAGCGGACTGATGAATATAGCATCTTTACTGTCCGCTTGCGCCCCACCTTCGATTTTCGTCAGGAGATCCTTTCGCAGGGCAGCGATATTGAGGTGTTAGAGCCCAAATGGTTTCGCGACGAGGTGGCTGAGATTTCAAAACACATGTGGTATAAATATAAGGATGACAAATGAGAGATTTTGCAGCAATAGACTTTGAGACGGCCAACAACGAGCGGACAAGTGTTTGCTCTGTGGGTGTGGTGATTGTGCGTAATGGCGAGATTGTTGATACGTTCTATTCCCTGATCCAGCCAGAGCCAAATTATTATAACTATTGGTGTACGCAGGTGCATGGCCTCACTCGCCAGGATACAGAAGAGGCGCCAGTTTTCCCCAAGGTGTGGAAACAGATAGAGCCATTGATAGAAGGTCTTCCCCTTGTGGCCCATAACAAGGCTTTCGATGAGAGTTGCCTGAAGGCTGTGTTCCGTTGTTATCAGATGGATTATCCTGATTATCCATTTTACTGCACATGTATGGCTTCTCGCAGGGCTTTCCCACAACTGCCCAACCATCAGTTGCATACAGTATCAGAATATTGTGGTTATCACCTCGCCAATCATCATCATGCCCTCGCTGATGCAGAGGCCTGCGCCTGGATCGCCAGAGAAATTTTATAAAAAACTTCCTTCGAACATGTAACATTTTCGTTTTTTTGCATACTACATTAATGAAAAAGTAGTAAATTTGCAAAGAATTAGAAATGTATGGAACAGAATCAGATTGTAATCTATCAGACCAAGGATGGCCAAACTCAGATTGATGTCCGTCTGGAGAATGAGAATGTGTGGCTGAATGTCTCACAGATGTCAGCCCTTTTTAGTAGGGAAGAATCCAATGTACGTAGGCATGTACTGAATGCATTTAAGGAGGGTGAGCTTGAAAGAAACGAGAATAACGTGCATTTTTTACACGTTAATGATGTGAAGAAGCCTGTACCATTTTATAGTCTTGATGTTATCATATCCGTAGGTTATCGTGTAAAGAGTAAGCGTGGTACAGATTTCCGTATTTGGGCGCGAAAGGTTTTGAAGCAATACCTTGCGAAAGGCTATGCCATCAACGAGCGTATTCGCAAGGACCAAATTGGCGAACTGCGCCAATTGGTGCAAGTGGTGGGTCGCACAATACAGAATCAGGAGTTGCCCAATACCACAGAGAGCCAGGACTTGCTGAATGTTGTTGTTGATTACACCTACGCCCTTGACACACTCGACAACTACGATTACGAGCGACTTTCCATCGACAAGACCACTAAGGAAGAGCCTTTCCATGCTACTTATGAGAACGCCATGGAGGCTATTAATGGTTTGCGTGAAAAATTTGGTGGTTCAACACTTTTTGGCAATGAGAAGGATGACTCCTTCAAGAGCAGTATTGGACAGATCTATCAGACTTTTGGAGGCGAGGAGCTTTATCCCAGTGTAGAGGAGAAAGCTGCCATGCTGTTGTATCTGGTTACGAAGAACCATTCCTTCAGTGACGGCAACAAGCGTATTGCTGCTACACTGTTCTTGTGGTTCCTGAACAACAATGGTATTCTCTATCGAAAAGACGGTTCAAAACGTCTGGCTGATAACACACTTGTAGCGCTTACCCTGATGATTGCAGAAAGCAAGACAGAAGAAAAGGACGTGATGGTAAAAGTTGTGGTTAATTTGATTAACCAGAAGAACTAATCAACTTTTCCACGCCCCATCATTATCTTCATAAAGAATAAGAGAAACAGATAAAAATAGAATAATAATATGATTCTCATAAGGTGTGCCCCCTAAGCAAGAACCTCATTATTCCTCAATTCCCCAGACTGCCTTTATTTATAGAAATCCTGCAAATTCTTACAAGGTTACTGCAAATCGAGCGAAAAACCAAATATTATGAGAGTTTTTCCGAATCTGCATAAATATTGCAAAAATTTTCCGCAAAGATAATGCTGTTTCACAAATAATCCGTATCTTTGCAGACAATTCGACTAATAATAACGAAAACTTGACAGATGTTTAACAAGGAAACTTATATCAGACGTCGTGCAGAGTTGAAAAAACTCGTGGGAAATGGAGTGGTTGTTCTCTTTGGTAACAACGAGTCTCCCGCCAACTATCCGGCCAATAGTTATGCCCCCATGCGCCAGGACTCTTCGTTCCTGTATTACTTCGGCCAGCACCGCGACGGATTGGTGGGTGTGATCGATATCGACAAGGATGAGGAATGGCTCTTCGGTGACGACATCGACGTGGAAGATATCGTGTGGATGGGCTATACGCCCAGTGTGGCAGATCTCGCCGCTGAGGTGGGTGTCACCAAGACGGCTCCGATGAAGGACCTTGCCAAGATGGTGAAGGGGGGAAACATCCATTTCCTGCCGCCCTATCGTCACGATACGAAGATCCAGATCATGGATCTGTTGGGCATCCATCCTTCGAAGCAGAAGGAGGCCGCCTCACTGCCACTCATCAAGGCCGTGGTGAAGATGCGTTCTACAAAGGAGCCGCAGGAGATTGTCGCCATCGAACGGGCCTGTGATGTGGGCTATGCCATGCATACCACAGCCCAGTTGCTGATACGTCCGGGTGTGACGGAACGCTTCATCGGCGGACAGGTCGATGGTGTGGCCCGCAGTCTGGCACAGGGCGTGAGTTTTGCCACCATCTTCTCGCAGCATGGTGAGATCATGCACGGTAACCCCTCTGACGCGAAGTTAGAGGCAGGCCGTCTGGCTCTCTGTGATGCAGGCTGTGAACTCGACGACTACTGTTCCGACAATACCCGTACGATGCCCGTGAGTGGTAAGTTCACCCAGCGCCAGTTGGAGATCTACTCGATCGTCGAGGCCTGTCACGACTACGTATTAGAGGTGGCGAAGCCCGGTGTGAAGTATGCCGACGTACATTTCGCCGTCTGTCGTCTGATGACGGAACGTCTGAAGGAACTCGGTCTGATGAAGGGTGATACCGACGAGGCCGTCGCTGCCGGTGCCCATGCTATGTTCCTGCCTCACGGACTGGGACACATGATGGGCATGGACGTACATGATATGGAAGGACTCGGACAGATCTACGTCGGCTTCGATGAGGAGACGCGTCCGAACCTCGAACAGTTTGGTACCAACTGCCTGCGCATGGGCCGCAAGCTCGAAGAAGGTTTCGTCGTTACTGACGAACCAGGTATCTATTTCATCCCTGCCCTTATCGACGACTGGAAGGCCAGCGGTCATTGCAAGGATTTCCTGAACTTCGACCTGCTTGAGACCTATAAGGACTTTGGCGGTATCCGTATCGAGGACGACCTGCTGATCACCAGCGACGGTTGCCGTTTCATGGGTAAGCAGCGCATCCCGTACCATCCCAAGGAACTGGAGGAATTCATGGCAGAGAATGAAGATTAAAGATTAAACATCAAACATTAAAGATTAAACATTATACATAATTATGAAGAAGATTTTTACTATCGCACTCATGGCGATGATCGCCCTCAGTGCATCGGCAGCCAAGAAGAAGGATGCCGCCAAAGACGCTAACAAGCCCGTCTTTACCATCATCAAGGAGAATCCTATCACTACCATTAAGGATCAGAACCGTTCAGGTACCTGCTGGGACTACTCTACCCTCTCTTTCTTCGAGGCCGAGATCCTGAAGGCTACTGGCAAGAAGTACACCCTCTGTGAGGCTTTCGTAGCCAACAAGACCTATATGGAGCGCGCCATCCAGGTGGTTCGCTATCACGGCGACTGTCAGTTTGCTCAGGGCGGAAGTGCAGAGGATGTGCTCTCAACACTGAAGAATCACGGTATCTGCCCTATCGACGCGATGCCTTTCCCCGGCTCCCTCTATGGTGACTCCCTGAACAACTTCAACGAGTTCTTCGGTGTGCTGGAGCCATACGTGGCAGCCATCGCCAAGAGCGATTCCAAGAAGCTCAGTAACGCCTGGAAGACAGGTATGCAGGGTATCCTCGACGCCTATCTGGGCAAGTGTCCTGAAAAGTTCACCTATGAGGGCAAGGAATATACACCGAAGAGTTTTATGGCTTCTCTGGGCATCAACCTCGACGACTATGTGAGCATCACCAGTTATACCCACCATCCCTTCTACACAGCCTTTGCCGTAGAGGTGCAGGATAACTGGCGCTTCCCACTCTCTTATAACGTGCCGATGGACGAGATGATGCAGATTATCGACAATGCCATCGACAACGGCTATACAGTAGCCTGGGGCGGTGACGTGTCGGAGGACGGATTCACCCGTAATGGTCTGGCCTATGCCGTTGACAACAAGAAGGCACAGAGTCTGCAGGGCAGTGATATGGCCAAGTGGCTGAAGATGACTGCTGCCAAGAAGCGTGATATCATCGACTCATTAGGTGTTACCGTACCTGAGATCGTTCCCACACAGGAGATGCGCCAGGAGCGCTTCGACAACTGGGAACTGACCGACGACCACGGTATGCACATCTTCGGTGTGGCCAAGGATCAGAACGGCAAGGAGTACTATATGGTTCAGAACTCATGGGGTAAGACTGGTGAATACAAGGGCATCTGGTACATGACCAAGGCCTTTATCGCTGCCAACACGATGGACTTCCTGATCAACAAGAATGCCATCCCCGCCGAGATCCGTAAGAAGCTCGGAATCTGACGAGAGAAATCATAAATTAAATAAAAAAGGGCATAATCTGTTAAATTTTCGACAGATTATGCCCTTAATTCATTTTTTATTATTACCTTTGGGCGCTATATTGCCATAATAGGCGATGGAGCCACCTAAGCGACAAAGAATAAAAAATATAAATATTAATGCATTTCAAATGGAATTACGAACCACCTACATCAGAACAACAGACGGCGGCTAAGGAGCTGGGAGAGAAGATCGGCATGAGTCCGATCCTCAGAGCGCAGCCAAGCGATTCTTCCGTCCGATGCTAAACGAACTGATAGACCCGTTCCTGATGAACGACATGGACGTGGCTGTCGATAGGCTGAATGACGCTATGGGACGTAAAGAGCGTATCATGGTCTATGGCGACTACGATGTTGATGGATGTACGGCGGTAGCTTTGGTGTATAAGTTTCTGCAGCAGTTCTATTCCAATATTGAATACTATATTCCCGACCGCTATGAGGAAGGTTATGGTATCAGTATCAAGGCATTGGACTACGCAGCAGAAAAAGGTATTAAACTGATTATCGTGCTCGATTGTGGCGTGAAGGCGATCAAGGAGATCACATACGCCAATACTTTGGGCATAGATTTTATTGTGTGTGACCATCACGTACCGGATGACGACCTGCCCCCAGCCGTGGCAGTCCTTAATCCCAAACGTGAAGACTCTACTTATCCCTTCAAGCATCTCTGTGGCTGTGGTGTGGGCTTTAAGTTCATGCAGGCCTTTGCCAAGAACAACGGCATTCCCTTCTCACGGCTCATCCCCCTACTCGACTTCTGTGCGGTGAGCATTGCCGCCGACATCGTACCCATCATGGGCGAGAACCGCATCCTGGCCTTCCACGGTCTGAAGCAGTTGAACCAGAGTCCGTCGGTAGGTCTGAAGTCGATCATTGAGATCTGCGGACTGACGGGGCGTGAGATCACCATGAGCGACATCGTGTTCAAGATCGGCCCGCGTATCAATGCTTCCGGACGTATGCAGAACGGTACGGAAGCCGTCGATCTGCTCGTGGAGCGTGACTTCGACAAGGCACTCGCCGAGGCCAACCATATCAATGAGTACAACGAGCAGCGCAAGGACGTCGATAAACAGATGACCGAGGAGGCCAACCAGATCGTGGAGAAGCTGGAGAGTCAGAAGCATCACGCCAGTATCGTACTTTATGACGAGAACTGGAAGAAGGGTGTGATCGGTATCGTCGCCTCCCGTCTGACGGAACTCTACTACCGTCCGACGGTAGTACTCACCAAGTTCAACGGCATTGCCACCGGTTCCGCCCGTAGTGTGGCAGGCTATGACGTCTATGATGCCATCAAGAGTTGTCGCGACCTGTTGGAGAATTTCGGTGGACACACCTACGCCGTCGGTCTCTCCCTGAAGATCGAGAATATCCCTGAGTTCCGCCGCCGGTTCCAGAAATACGTCATGGAGCATATCCAGCCCGAACAGACTGAGGCCACGCTCGACATCAATGCCGTCATCGACTTCAAGGATGTGACCAAGAAACTCCATAACGACCTGAAGAAATTTGCGCCTTATGGTCCTGATAACCCCAAGCCTCTGTTCTGTACTCGTAACGTCTATGACTACGGTACCTCGAAGGTGGTGGGTCGTCAGCAGGAGCACATCAAACTGGAACTTGTGGATTCCAAATCGAGCAACGTCCTCAATGGCATCGCCTTTGGCCAGAGCGAGTCAGCCCGATATATCAAGTCAAAGCGTTCGTTTGATATCGTCTATACTATTGAAGACAATATCTATAAGCGCAGCGAGGTACAACTTCAGATAGAAGACATCAAGCCGTCAGAGGAGTGAACTATCAAACGATTCTTCGCCAGTACTGGGGCTACGATGACTTCCGCGGGATTCAGCGGGAGATTATCGAGTCGATAGGCAGCGGGCATGACACGCTTGGTCTGATGCCGACAGGCGGAGGAAAGTCCATCACCTTCCAAGTGCCCGCACTGGCCCAAGAAGGCACCTGTATCGTCATCACGCCATTGATTGCCTTGATGAAAGACCAGGTTGATCACCTCCGTCGCCTTGGCATACGTGCAGCAGCCATCTATTCCGGACTGGCTCGTGAGGAGATCATTATCACCCTTGAGAACTGTATTTTCGGAGACATCAGGATTCTCTATGTCTCTCCCGAGCGACTGTCCTCAGAACTGTTCCAGACGAAACTCCGTCACATGCGCGTGAGTTTTATCACCGTTGACGAAGCCCACTGCATTTCCCAATGGGGCTATGACTTCCGCCCCTCCTATCTGGAGATCGCTAAGATCCGCAAGTTACTGCCAGGCGTTCCTGTGCTGGCCCTCACCGCCACCGCTACCCCGCAAGTCGTTGATGACATTCAGCAGAAACTGGGGTTTTCATTGGAAGCCCATGTGTTCCGCATGTCCTTCGAGCGGAAGAACCTTGCATACGTCGTGCGCCAGGCCGCAGACAAACGGGAGCAACTCATCCATATCCTCAACAGTCTGAAAGGCTCCGCCATCGTCTATGCCCGTAGCAGGAAACGCACCAAGGAGTTTGCTGACCTGCTCAATGAGGCAGGCATCCCCGCCACCTTCTACCATGCAGGTCTGGATGCCGCCGTCAAGGATGAGCGCCAACAGGCGTGGCAACGTGATGAGGTCCGAGTGATGGTAGCCACCAACGCCTTCGGCATGGGTATCGACAAACCCGACGTACGCCTCGTCATCCACATCGACTGTCCCGACAGCATCGAGGCCTACTTTCAGGAGGCGGGCCGTGCCGGGCGTGACGGACGGAAGGCATACGCCGTGCTGCTCTACAACAATGCCGACCAACGGAAACTGGAGAAGCGCATTGCCGATACCTTCCCCGAGAAAGACTTTATCCGACAGATTTACGAACACCTCGCCTATTTCTATCAGATCGGTGTTGGCTCAGGCTATAACCATACCTTTGAGTTTAACATCGACAAGTTCTGCCACGCATTCCATCACTTCCCCATACAGGTGGATTCGGCCCTGAAGATCCTGAACCGTGCAGGCTATATCGAATATACCGAAGAACAGGAGAATCAGGCCAGGGTGATGTTCACCCTCAGCCGCAACGACCTCTACCGTCTGGAGAACACCTCCCCCAACGAAGAGAAGATCATCACAAGCCTGTTGCGTAACTACGGTGGACTGTTCACTGACTACAACTATATCGACGAGAGTTTCATTGCTTCACAGACAGCCCTGCAGCCCCATCAGGTCTATATGACACTGAAGAGCCTGAGCGAACGGCATATCCTGCACTTCATTCCCCAGAAGAAGACACCTTATATCCGCTATACCCAGCGACGCGAGGATATGGAGCATATCCAACTGCGGCCTGCCATCTATGAAGAGCGGAAGGACCAGTTCCAGCAGCGCATCCAGGCCATGATCGCCTATGCCACCAATGACCAGGTATGCCGTAGCCGTCAGTTGCTCCGCTATTTTGGCGAAGAGAAAAGCCGCGACTGCCATCAGTGCGATGTCTGTCTGAGTCACCGTTCTGAAGGCATGGTATCAGAACCACGTTTCACCTCTGCCACAGAACGGGTTATGGCCTTACTGAGCGACGGTAAACCCCACCCCATAACAGACTTACGCGACATCCAGTTGCCTACCGACGAACTGGATGCCGCGCTCGAATATCTTCTGAAGGAGGAATACATCCGTCAGACCGACGGTCTCCTCACCAGATGTTAAAAGTCAAACTTCAACTGACGATTATTCTCATCATCATGCTCATGACAGTAACTGCTGCCATCGAAGCAGTGCGTACATAGTTTGCACTTCGGCATGCCAATGGCTTCTACCAGTGTCTCGAGTTTTGCAAACTTCAACGAAGTAAGACCTAAACGCTTGGCAATCTCATCCACCATCCGCTTATATTCCGGAGAGTCCGTCGTGGCGTACTTCTCCAGATTCCGCTTGTCATCACCCTCGAAGTCCTTGATGATACGACGCGTGATCAGTTCCATATCACTCTTCGACGAGGTGAAGCCGATGAACGGACAGCCATAGACCAGCGGCGGACACGAGATGCGGCAGTGTACCTCCTTGGCACCATACTCAAAGAACGTCCTCACATTGTCTTTCAGTTGCGTGCCGCGTACGATGGAGTCGTCGCAGAAAACCACACGCTGATCCTTCAACAACGAAGGATTGGGAATCAGTTTCATCTTCGCCACCAGTGCACGACGCTCCTGATTACCAGGTGTGAAGGAGCGTGGCCAGGTCGGCGTATATTTCAGGACGGCACGCTTATAGGGCACACCCTTACCTTCGGCATAGCCCAGAGCCATGCCGACACCTGAGTCAGGCACACCACAGACGCTATCCACCTCCGTATCATCCGATTCACCCATCTTCTTGCCGTTCAACTCGCGCACGGCCTCCACGTTGATACCGTTATAGTCTGAAGCAGGGAATCCATAATACACCCAGAGGAACGAACAGATCTGCTCGCGCTGGAAGGGTTCCTGCAACACCTCCATGGTGTCGGCCGTCATAAAGACGATCTCACCCGGTCCCAAGTCTCTCACACGGTGGAAGTCGAGGTTCGGGAAACTCGTCGTCTCACTCGACACGGCAAATGCTCCCTCTTTCTGTCCGATCACGATCGGCGTACGTCCCAGGAAGTCACGGGCAGCGATGATACCTTTCTCCGTCAGGATCAGCATCGAGCACGAGCCTTCAATCTTCCGATACACCAGGTTGATACCTTCCACGAACGTGCGCCCCATGTTGATGAGCAGGGCCACGAGTTCTGTCTGGTTGATGTTGTTGGCAGACAACTCACTGAAATGCATCCGTCGTGCCAGCAGTTCATCGGCGATCTCACGCAGGTTGTTGATCTTTGCCACGGTGACCACGGCATAGCGCCCCAGATGTGAGTTCACGATGATCGGCTGTGGGTCTGTATCACTGATCACGCCGACACCCTGGTTGCCGGAGAACGAGTCCAACTCATCCTCAAACTTCGAACGGAAATAGTCGCGCTCCAGATTGTGGATCTTACGGCTGAAGCCCTTCTCCTTGTCGAACATCACCAGACCCGCACGCTTCGTACCCAGATGCGAGTTATAGTCCGTACCGTAGAACAGATCATTGACGCAACTCTTCGTGCTGATGGTTCCAAAGAATCCTCCCATACTTAAATAAAATAATACAGGAACGAAGCGATGCCCTCCAATGCAGGCTTGCGCTGTCCCTCAATCTCAATCTTGAAATCAATCTCCACCTTACAGATACCACGCAGGTTCTGGATATTGTGCAGTTTCGTCGTCATCCTGACACGGGAACCCGTCACTACCGGCTGTCCGAAGCGCATCTTGTCCATGCCGTAGTTCACGAGCATCTTGATGTTATTCACCTCGATGATCTGCTCCCACAGATAAGGCAGGATGGAGAGTGTCAGATAGCCATGGGCAATGGTGCTGTGGTACTGGCTTTCCTGCTTGGCCCGCTCCACATCCACGTGGATCCACTGGTGGTCGAGCGTAGCATCAGCAAACAGGTTGATACGGTCCTGGTCGATCTGCAGCCAGTCGGAGACACCTAATTCCTGTCCCAGATGGGCTGCGAATTCATCATACGAATTAATAACTAATTTTCCCATATATTAATTAAATAAGTACGGGGGTGCGCACATGCACACCCCCGTACCTTAATATTATACATCCTGATTCTCTGGACGCAGTTTGCGTACAGTCTCACCAGCGCGCCACATCTCCTGATTGCGCATGGCCTCCAGTTCCTTCTCCAAACCAGCACGGTAGTCGGGCTTCGAGTTGGCATCGATGGTGATCTGAGCCTCGTTACCTGTCTGAACAGAGTAGTACAGCCACTCCATCACAGGCTTGATAGCGTCGTGGAAACGGGGAGCCCAGTCGAGGGCACCACGCTGAGCGGTGGTCGAACAGTTGGCATACATCCAGTCCATACCCTTTGCACCGAACAACGGGCCAAGGCTCTGGGTCAGTTCCTCAACAGTCTCGTTGAAGGCCTCCGAGGGAGAGTGTCCATGCTCACGGAGCACCTCATACTGTGCCAGCAGCAGTCCCTGGATGGCACCCATCAGAGAGCCGCGCTCACCAGTCAGGTCAGAAGTAGCCTCACGCTGGAAGGTGGTCTCGAACATATAACCGGCACCGATACCGATACCGAAGGCGAGTGTCTTCTCCTTGGCCTTGCCCGTAGCATCCTGATAGACGGCGTATGAGCAGTTCAGGCCACGGCCCTCGCAGAACATCGTGCGGAGGCTGGTACCAGAACCCTTCGGAGCCACCATGATCACATCGACATCCTTCGGGGGGATGACACCCGTACGGTCGCTCCAGTTGATAGCGAAGCCATGAGAGTAATACAGGGTCTTACCCGGCTTCAGATATTTCTTGATGGTGGGCCACTGCTGAATCTGACCAGCATCACTCAGAAGCATGCAGAGGATGGTACCCTTCTCGGCGGCCTCCTCGATAGAGAACAGCGTCTCACCGGGAACCCAACCGTCGGCCACAGCCTTGTCGTAGGTCTTACCCTGACGCTGACCAACGATTACGTTGAAACCGTTGTCGCGCAGGTTGCAAGCCTGTCCAGGACCCTGGACACCATAACCGATCACGGCGATGGTCTCATTCTTCAATACTTCACGTGCTTTCTCCAAGGAGAACTCCTTGCTGGTGACAACAGTTTCCATCACGCCACCAAAATTCATTTCTGCCATAATAGCTTTTGTTTTAAATGTTAATATTCTCCCTGCAGATCATGCCAGCCCTACCCGAGAACCGTCGTCTTACTAATCTACTCACACCCTACCCGAGGATACGACGAGGGGTTAACTTTTGAAATCGGTTGCAAAATTAATAATTATCAAGCAAAAAACCAAAGAAATGATGATTTTCTTTGGTTTTTTTGCCTTTTCTTTTTAATCTATATCACATGATGTCTTATGGTGTGGCAATACCTTCTTTACCGATGTTGACGTTCGTGTTGCCCGTGACGATGGCTTCGTTACCACCGCCATAGACGTTGCCACGGATATCGGCACCAACCACCGTTTTCTTCTGATAGTTACCCTCAACCTTATCCAGCGTAACAAGTTCCACCTCCTGAAGAGTACCGATGTTAACAGTGGTATTGCCAATGACCTTCGCAGCGTTTCCGCCGCCATAGACGTTGTTGATAGTACCGATTTGGGTCTTAGCATGAGGTGGGATGGGATACCCACCGGTCGTTGTTGCATTATCAGCTACCACCGATCGATCATTATCAGCCCAATTACCCAGAGCCACATTAATATTCACCTCAGGATTACCCACCATCACTGCAGTGGAACCATAACCACCGCCATAAACTTCACCGATACTGGTAAACGACTTGACGTTCACCTGTGGATGATTAAATAATGGCGTCTCACCTGATTCTATCGGATTATCATGACTATCATAGCCATAGACAGAATAGCCAGCCAGGTTACCACCACCATAGAGTTCTCCGATGATGATAGGCTTACAGCCCGTTTCTTCGATGTTCACAGTGATGGAACCATTGATGGTACCACTCTTGTTATTACCACCAAACACACGGTCGAACGTACCATTAGTGATATTCAATGTCACGTCACCCTGGATATCGGCAGCCTCAGCCCCACCATAAGCAGCACTCAGACCAGGAATACAAGCCATGAGGAGCTTCGCCTCGGCATCCATCGGAGCACTTTTACCACCACCGTATGCCTCATCGACACAGAAGTCACAGCCTCCGGCATCCTCCAGCATGGTCACAGACGTCTGGCGCACATTACCTCTCGTGTTTGATCCACCAAAGACGCGGTGGGTCCTTCCACCATGGATATTCACATTCGCATTTCCACTGCCATAGACATAGCCGTCGATAAACGCTTGAGCTTTTCGCTTTTCTTTCGTATCATAGGCCTCCAAGTCTTTTCCGTTCTCATAGTCCCAATAGTCTTTGAAACCAACGTTGGCACCTGGATTCTTGATCATGTGCACACCACCATCATGCGAGATTTCATCCTTACCGTTACCACCGCCAAATACCTCTTCTATTTCGTATGTACCATAGACATCTACCTGCGTGGCAGGAGTCGAAGCGGCATTGCCTCCGCCATAGACCTGACGAATACTGGTATCGCCACAACCGTAGATGTTCACCTGTGTATGTTTGGTGTTGGCATCATTAGGTTCGTATGCAGCAAGGTTTCCACCACCATATACAGCCTTCACTTCGTAGGAGTGATGGCTATCGTCAGGATCATTCAACGCAACCTCTCTTGCCGCATTGTTTTCGGCATTGGCTCCTGTTCTTACATGACCTTCATAGCCTACCGTTTTATAAATATTCACTGTCACACTACCCTTCGGTGAGCCATTCAGGTTGTTGCAACCAAAGATGCTACCCTTGACGACACAGCCTGTTATGGCCTGTTTTAAAGAATAGTAGTCAATATTTGTACCATCAGTTTTTACAGGATCAACCAGGGCACTATGAGTAGCAGCCACGTAAGCATCCTTCTCTAAACCATTCAGGTTCACATGCGTACTGCCCACCATAGCTTTTACCTCAGTCAGCGTGTTTCCTGCCAGACGACCTTGACCGCCACCATAGACATCGCCATTGATGGTGCCGCCAAGCAGGTTAACCTCTGTCTTACCATTCGCGTCCATGCTGGCCAAAGCGCCACCGCCATAAACGCTCCCCTCGACAGTGGTAGAACCTTTGATGGTAAGCGAAGAGGTGCGAACTGAGCCTAGGTTTGAATAGTCAAGGTTCTGTGTAGTTATAACATGAGTACCATCAAACCCTGCACCGCCTTCCGCTGGAAAACTTTCCACTTGTTTCCATGTGTATTCCGTCGTTCCTGAATAGACTCCAGACTCGAACATACCTGAAGAGCTATTGAACTTAGGATCAGTCGTAAAGCCAGCATTCCTGACGGGGATGGTGGGCAAGGTGGCGGAATAACCACCTCCATACACACTGCCTGTTACAGTACAGTCTTCCAATATAGAGGTAGCTTTGCCTGTCACCTTTCCGAGATTACCACCACCAAAGAAATCTTCTGTGATGGTACAGTTCTTCAACGAAGAATTAACATCATTGCATTGTGCCAATGAGAACGAGACGAAATGCACAAACAGGCGGGCACCAGTCGTTCCAGTACTCCATACGAAAAACTCATAGTCAAAGTCAGTAGCTACGCCTGGACCTTTGTAACCATAATCTTTTTTATCATTCTGTGAGGACTTCGTAGTTGAACCATTGTAATACTTACCCTTATCGCTAGTATAATATCCCTGAAGTGTACTCCAGTTATATGAGGAGTCATCATAGTATTTCTTTCTACTGTAGGAATTGCCACCATAACCGGCACCGAAATACTTTCCGAAGGTACATCCATCAGCATTTGTAGTAACGGTTTTTCCAGATGCCATATTGCCGAATTTCGGACCGCCACAGAACAGATCCACATAACTATTGAAGATGTCTGTGGTAATGTTTCCTTTCACAGATTTGGCATCGTTGATACCGCCACCAAAGAAATTCGTGATATCGGCATTGTATATTTGCCAGTGCACATTTCCTTTTGTAGTAGTAGTAGTAGTACCTATTTGCTCCTGTCCTGCACCAGCCATCTCACCAAAACGGCCACCACTGATGTAACACTCCGCATTGTCATCCGTTATCTTAGCATTCGAGTTGTAAGTACCTGTGAGATAAAAACTTTCGTAGTCACCGCCCGTTACCGATACTGGCACGTGGGGAGTGGATTGGGAACCATCACTGTGGGTACCCATGCTGAATTCATGCATCCATACATTGCTACCCACATGTATATAGATAGTTTTGCCATTAACAGAGGATGATTGTGTCGATACAAACTGGTCGATGACTCCACCATGCAGAATAAGCGGGGCATCTATCTTTGTTATGGCTTGGCCTGAATTGTCATTGCCCAATGCCCCATTTTCATATTCTAATTGCGAAGAATAGAAAAAGGCTGTATTGGTGACCTCAAACCACCCTCTGGTCCTAAAGATTGTGAAATTGCAGATAAGGCTTGCCCCGTTTGGCTTCTGTGCTTGAGCAGTACCAGGAATCGCTAGAAAGTCAAAACGGATAGGTGAAATATTGGTACGGCTTTTATGGTGATATATCAAACTATAGTCCGGCTCATGGTCGTTATCTTCGTCCACCGACATCATGGTAAAGGGTTTATCACCTCCTGACGGTACACCGTCAAGGTGCAGATTGCCAACAAGAACCACGGCATTGTCATATACCGTAAATCCCGTAAGCGTATTAAGAAGATCTGTGCTGATGCTCTTATATATAGTTTGGGAATTAAACTTTGCACCGTTACCCACCTGTGTACCTGTCTGTCTTACATTCCGTTTGCCCGAATAATCTTTTTTATAGACCACATCATATTTTTCATCGGCTATGTATGCCGCCACTCCCCAATAGGGTTCTATGGTAATAGAGGTCACACCGTAAGGCACATCGAAGTAGGCTCCCTGAGAGAATACTCGCTGGCTGACAGTATAGAGGTCTTTGTTGGAACTTTTGCGGTCGGCATAGTTGTGTTTGGGAAAATCTGTAATTCCAGTAGTTGGATAGTCAGAAGCAGTATATGGGTCGCCATCTATAGCCGTGATGGCAGTGATCTTCCAGCCTGTTACCACACGGTTTCCTGTATAGTTACCAGTTCCCACATCATTGTAGTATGGCAACTGAACCTTATCGTAGTTAAAGTTAAAACGGTCAAAATCTTTGTCAGTACGTTGGAGTGTCAAAGAGGTGGTCGTAATGTTCGCGCCCTCTGGCCAATCCTGTCCGCCATCGCTTTTATTGGTACTGATCGTCACCGAAAGTGTTGTTCCCAATTTGCCACCTTTATTGCGCCCAACAGTAGTATAATAAGGTGCATTTTCGAAATCCGGATTGATGATAGAAGGATACTTACCTTGAGCTTTTAGAATCGGATAGGGTTTGGGGCTTGTATTTTGCCTGTCGGCAGTTTCAAGCACCCATTTGAGCATTAGGTTAGCATCGTTGGCACTGCCAGTAGCGTATATCGCAGCCAGTTTCTTGTTGCTGTTCAAAAGCAGTCGATAGAACTCAAAACGATTCAAGTATTTCTCTTCAACAGCTAATGCACAATTATATAGTTTTTGGGCGTCAGGATATCTCTTAAAAGTAGTAGCTTTGTCGTAAGCGTAGTAGTTGAAGGTATTCAGGCCGTCTTGATTATCGTCAGAATCATGTCTCACGTTGGTGATATTATTTCCGCCATAGATAGGAGACAACATGTTTCCACCCGTAATATCACCATAGAACATGCAATTCATGATCATCGTTTTGATGCTTCCCGCGTTGGTAGTGGCATTGTTGTACCCCACGATGCCGCCCACACGGTTACCGCCGGTAATCGTCGCATAACTATAGCAGTTGATGACACGGGCTGTACCATCGAGTTCTCCCACCAGTCCACCACAACAATCGGTACTATTTTTACCGCTTGACGTTCCTGTACTTCCCACTGAGCCACTTAACACACCCACGTTGTAGATGCGAGCCGAACTATTAGCAGTACAGGCAACGGCGCCCACTTTTCCATTGGTGCTGATATTCACACTTTCCAGCACCAGATTCTTCACCGTACCAGTAAGTGTTGTGAACAGAGGAGCACTGAGACCAGTGATGCGATAGGGCATCTTGGTTTCTGGATTTATGTCAGCCTCAAGCGTACCACTAAAAGAGGCTATACTGGTAAAATCAGAGGCATTAATATCAGCTTTAATGATATAATTGCCTGAAGTAGTCATGCTTTTGAGGCCATTGACATCAGATATCTCTTCGGGGGTGTTTCTATTAGGGCCTTTGGATCCATCATTCGTAAATTTCGCCTCTTTAACCCAGGCGCCGAAGCCTTTGGGGACTATGAAAGTGTAGTCGCGCTTGGCAGAAGGGTCCTTTACATCATCCTTTTCTGAACCATTATAGTATAGCGTGAGTGTTTCAGCAATCTCTGGAGCACGGGTATAGACACGAGAACCTGAAGCAGATATTGTTGAGAAGACAGAGATATCACCTTTCGTGATGGTATAGCCATCATTGGGGGCAACGGTAATAGTTACTTCCACGCCGTCGTCCAGATCTTTCTGACCTGTCACTTCAATGGTTCCACCATCAAACTTACCATCGTTCTTAATTTGTACATCAATCTTAGCCCATGCCCCCATGCTGACCATTGTCAGCAGGGCCACGGCGAATATCCTTAGTGTCTTCTTCATATCTTTATTTCAAGTTCTGCTTGATGCTCACTTAATCACAACCTTGATTCCATCCTTGATATAGATGCCCTTCTGGGAGGGCATAGTGGTATATTTGCGACCATCGAGGCTATACCATCCTGACTGTCCACCAATACCTAAGGTTCCGTCGGTATGTAGGCTGACGATGCCGGTGGTATCACCACGAGATCCTAAAGGATAACTCGAACGTGTTCCTGACTTAGAAGAATCGGCAAGATAAATTCCCCCTTTGGGAATTGTACCTGCCTGAGTATAGTAGAACACGTCGTTATAAAGCATCCATACCTCACCAACCTTTACCTTCAAACCATCGTCGTTAGTCACCACATTCAGCAGGTTCGTTCCCACCGTAACCTGATCGTCAGTGCCAGCAGTCATAAAATGATCGCCCTTCAGTTTCTCGCTGAATAACAGCACGGGCGTATTAGCAGGAATAGCGCCCTTCACTTCCGTAAGTTCGAGACCTTTCTCTGAGATACTGCTAATGACATAGGCATAAAGCACGGAGGGAATCATCATATCTTTGTCAGATACAAACGTATCGTAGTAATTATTATCGCCAAACGTGACGCCTGTCATTTCTACACCAGTGGTACTGACGATGGAAAGTTTGTCCCAACCTTCGGTGGTCAGATACTCATTATAGAGGTTGCCTGGCACATCGATTGTCAGCCCTTCATTGGCAGGAATAGCATCCTTGCCCAATACCAGTACCTGATTGGTATTCGCTATGGTGATAACGGTCAGGTTCTTACATCCGGCAAAGATATTTTCACCCAGGCTTGTCACGCCCTTGTCAATGACAACACTGGTGATGTTATCCAAGTCAGATGCCCAGGGGAGATCATCAGCAGTAAAGTCACGGGTTCTGCCTGTGCCATTGATGAGCAATGAACTATTTTCCTCGTCAAACACCCATGTCACATCATCGTTTACACCCTTGCTGTCATCTTCCTTACCGATGTTATTGTCAATAACAGTAACCTCGTGGAAGGTGGCTTCCTTTACCCAGGCACCAAAACCTGATTTTACCGTAAAGGTATATTGACGCTCTTCTGTCAGATCTGTAGGATCTTCACCTACAAGCTCATAGGGGGCAGCAATATCCGGGTTACCTTCACGCGTTTGAGCTGGGATGGTTGGTACAACCACGATATCGCTCTTAGCGATTTGATACCCGTCATCTGGTTTCACTGTAAGGGTGACTACCACGCTACCATCTTCAGCAGGATCACCTTGGGTGGTTGATAAAGTTCCACCAAGATAGGATTCATTGACGTCAATTACGACTTCCGCTGATGCTACAGTGCTGATCATTGTCAGCAGAACAAGCAGCCATACTTTTTTCATTAACTTTTTCATAATGCTTTATATTTAATATTTTTTCTTTATCTTACAATTACTTTCTTCACATACTTGCCATTGTCGGCATAGACGATATATACGCCGCCTGTCTCCACACGCGTTTCGACATACTCACTCGGCTGGATGCTATAAGAAGTCAGCGTGACACCTGCCGGAGTAACGATGCGCACATCCGACGTATAGTGCAGCTGCGACTCTACCATAATCTTCTTCTTTCCACCTTTCACCAGGAGGAGGTCGTCCTCATAGAGATTCGTGATACCAGTGGTACCCTTCAGTTTGGCAGAATCCTCCATAATGATGATGCTGTTGGTCTGGTCAACCATAGTACGGGTTCCACTACCAGGCTTCTTCACAAAGTAAGGATGGAATGGCTTCGTCTTTGAGCCTGCTGCCTGTTTCACATATTTGTCTCCATCACCGTTAAGTTGGAAGTCACCTTCTGCCAAAGGCTTACTGGTATACGTACCATAATATACATAATTGTTGTGTTCCACACCCGTATCCAGTTCATCGTCACTAACCTTAATGGTGACACCTGCATCGGAAACGAAGCTGATGAACTGTGCATCCGGCTTGGTAATTGAAGCATCATTGATCGTATTCATTTCCTCGTATTTACCGAAATAGCCACTCAGGTCAAACTCATAATAAGTCTTGCCTGGGAAACCGATCAGATAAGGTGTACCTGCCTGGAACAACGGATATCTCGTATAGGTATGGACAATTCCGTTACCACCAGGCTGATAATAGGTCTTCTGGAAATCATCACTGTTCCTATCGTCGTAATTATTCTTGGAATAGTAATTATCCCACAGATAGGTATTATAATAGACCTTATCATCACCTGCCGCATCAGGCGAGTTAAATTTGGCTGCCAACTCATCACCATTACTTGCAGAGTTATCAATACCATTATACTCACGCAGCCAGTATTCATGACCGAACGTATTACTGCTTCCATCGGCATTATACCCCTGATAGAAGTGCGTAATCTCACCCTTTACCGGTGTCGTGACGAGTTCCGCTGTGAATGGCAGACAGATATCCTCCCATCCTTTGGTCTTACCCGACTCCTGAGTAACATACTGATTCGGGAGTGGCGAACGCTGATGCCACATCCGATAACCATCACCCATGGTATATTGAATCGGACAGTTAAAGTCGTTCTCATCTACGAGCAGATGGTCACTGGCAGAACGCAGTGTGCTCAGCACCAGATGACCTGTGACTGACGAGGTGGGAGCTGCGGCCACTCGACGATACTTGTCATTGCTATAGTATTCGCTATATGCCGGTTCTGGGAATACGTCCAGATTTGTCAACACCGCATTTGTCGTTGCATTAGCCTCAGCCGAAGGTGCATAGATGAGCAGGTTCTTCGACTCGTCACGATTGACGATGCTCACAATGCCAGCATCGTCGAGCAATGGCGGATAGAAGTAGTTTCCGCTTTTTCCCCTGTCGTATGCCATATCCTGATGTCCAGCAAAGTCGATGGCCGTCATACCGGGATAAGCAGGATGAAGATTCGTATCATTCGCATCCTTCGCTTTAGAATAGGCCACCAGATTCACATTAGGATTAAAGTGCGCCACATCCATCGTCTTTGAGCCGAAATAAGCCGGAGCGCGATAGACGCGGTTACTCATATCGGACAGAACCAGACGGTCATAACTCTTATAGATACGCGATGGCACCTCCTCGTGCGGTCTCTGTGGATACCAACCGTAAGTCAGCATCTGTCCGAAGTAGATATAGTCGTCAGGCCAGATCGGATAATAGCTGGTCACCTTGGTTGACGGGTTGGTGTAAGCACGCTCTTCAGTGTTCTCAGGAACCGAACCATTGGCATAGATAAAGTCTCCATCAGCAAAGCGGTCCTCCACATAACCAACAGTATTGTATGCAAGCGTATGACCAGTCGAACAAATGCCTGGGTTATTGGCATAGTGCCCGAGTTTTGTGCCATTATTACCATCTTGAAGTACCAACGTATTGTCTGTCTTGTTGATGGTGTAATATGGATAAGTGATTTCACCTGTCGTCACCTCATGGTCACAGTAACGTTTATAGAGGTAGAAGCCGTTCAAGTTGTAGGCTACTTTACCATCATGGAAGTCATGATGATCCATGCGTGTCGGGATGCCATAGGTACTACTGTGATTGGTGTACTTATTCGTAGCATCCTCGTTCTCCTCATAGTAGCAGTTGACAATACGATATGGACGGGTATCGTTCGTCATGTCAGGTGTACCCAGAACAGGTTTTGCGGTCTTGACAGCCGTACTGGATGTGCTCACCCAACAGTTCTCCACATAACCATCACCTTGCTCTGCTATACCGGCACCTGTGAACGATCCTTTGACACCGAGGTTATAGACACTGCCACAGAGATGGTTGAATAGCGAATTATTAATGCCTTCAACATAATAACCGTCACCATGCAGTCTGCCACTGAAGCACTCCCCTTCCTCATAGGCTATCGGTGTCCATGCATCAGTATGACTGATGTTCGTGCGCAGGATAATATCCAAATTATTACCGCCAATAATACTGTTAGGTGTATCCAGTGCACCATAAGCAGTATTAGCAGCAGCCTTGTTGTAACTCAGATCTATCAGTCCCTTCAGCAGGTCGAGACCATTCTGCGAACTACTGGTATAGTCGTTGATATAGATCTTCGGAGCACGCTTCACACCGGGATTATCTATGAAGTAGTGGTGTTCCTGATCGTCCATCACCTTCTTCAGATCATGGTAGTTGGCAACCGTCACCGGCACATGGTTCGAGTAGGTCTTGCCAAGGAAGGTCTTAGCATAGTAGGCCAGATAATAGCCGTTCTGATACCAATAGAGTGCATCACTACGCGGTGTGTATTCGATACCGTTGATATGACTCTCTGCATCTTCTTCCGTTTCGAACAACTCCCATCCGCCGCCCGTCACCTCATAGGCACCCGGTGTCACGTTAGGATCTCGCAGACCAATAAAGTCACCAGGTATCACAATCTGAGGAGAACGTATATCTTCCACCGTTGGGATACCACTCTTGAACTGCACATGGATATTCACCACATGACGCTCACTGACTGGTGTCACGTTATTGGAACCGTCGCTCTCCTCATAGTCATACTCGTAGATGACTGTGATAATCTTCTCCGTCGAGAGGTCGAAGATATCGGAGTTACGGCTTACGAAAAGAGTACTGGTCTCTGTCGGGGCAATGCCGTGGATGGTGAATTCTTTTTGTAAGTTCGGAAGCGATCCATAGTTATCCGAAGTAATAACAAGCCCAACAGGCACATCTGTACCGCTTGGAGTGGGTGCACTGCCTGTTACACCTGCAGCCGCTGTCACAGCCACTCCCTTAGTATAGCTTTCGCGGCAGTAATAATAGGTACCAGTAGAAGCGAAGGTAAGTGTGGTGACATTATTCTTATCAGAAGTATCCAAGTCGTCATATACTTCTTTCGGAATGGTCTTACCCACCGCATAAGGCGAATTACCGACTAAGAGTGGTGTATTAACCACGTAATAGGTTCCTGGAGATGAAACCGTGATTGGTGCAAAATAACGTTGTTCGTTGGGGATTGTCTCAAAAGCCGCACGACTGAGATCATCATTTGTCTGGATCTGATTGGTAGAGGTCGTTATATTTTTACCTTGCTCAGCATCATATCGTGTGACGGTAACGGTAGCGTTGTTGGGCAACGCCATTCCATTGCCATAATAGGTAGCAGAATAATCCAGTGCCTGCGTCTGTGAATATCCGGCAGCATTGGCGGCAGCCGCTTCTGCTGTGGGACCATCATACTGATATTTCTCTCCTTCAGTACCACCATAATTCTTATCGATAAGCAGGTCAAGGGCATCGTAGTTGAAAGTGAATTTCTCACGATCGGTCGGTGACATGGAGCACCAAGCCGTCAGACCACGGTAGTTCTTACCACTCTCATAATAGTCTCCACCATACAAGCCATCAGAGAGACAATAGTAGGCAGGCACCACACACTCATCAATGATGGATGCTAATGTCGGATATTGTGTCATGTAGGTATTCTTTTCGGCTGCGGTCATCCTGCTGTTGAGATATATGAAATCCGTCTGACTCAGTTGGATGGTACTGGTGCAGATAAAGGCCTCAGCCACACTGTTCTGATCTAACGTTGCAGCTTTGGTTTTCGACACGGCAGTACCAGGATTGAGATGCGTCGTAACACCACCAGATGTAATATCGATTTGCTTGGTCACCAGCCATGCACGCTCAAACGTAGCCTGGCCTGTAGGAATAGCAAAGTGATAATTATTATCGATATCCTGATAGGTATTATACACATCCGCCGAAATCAGGTTGCCCTCCTCGTATTCACGTTGTCCGAGTACTTGAGAAGTTCCGCTTGTCAGACGATAAGTAGGTCCATTTTCATATCCGTCACCACCCGTCTGGTTCTTCTCCTGTGCTGTTGCAGAGGTATACCAGGTGTTCCACTCTGTGGGGTTATTTACCTTATAGGTCAGGATATAACCGGTGTCGTGACCGAGGTTGTTCGACGGACGGAAGACTTCCTCGAAAGCAACATTCTGGTTCTTCTCCACATGGAGCACCTGAGGATGAGAAGACTTCCAACTCGTATAGTCACCAGGCAACAATACAGTACCGGCAGGATAGGTCGTTTCTCCAATCCTGCACTCAGCAATGCTGACATACGTCTCATCCTCAAACAGGTTCTGCTCCGACTTACTCAGCAGATACCAGTCCCAATAGCTGATAGGTGTATTCGGCTCGTAAGTCACGTCATTGATAACCATCTTCTGACCTTGTTCGAGTTTCACACCAGTTGATTTCCAATAAGCATATTTATTGGGCTTGACATTGATCAACTTCATCGTGCCGTGTGAGGCAGCTGTGATGGTCAGCGGGATATCGACGGTCTCACTGTAAGCGTTGGGCGCACCGGTATAGGCTGAAATATACTGGTCATAGACATACACCTGTCCCTGAACATACCAATAGTGAGCCGGAACGGCATCATCACCCTGATATTTTCCACTGACATTATAACAGTCATCAATGATGGTCTGCGTACTATGTACGAAGTTACCCGATGTCTCCCACTCTTTTAGGTCTGTTGTTGAATATGTGTAGTCTTTC
Organism: uncultured Prevotellaceae bacterium; assembly: GCA_902784615.1. Taxonomy (GTDB): domain Bacteria; phylum Bacteroidota; class Bacteroidia; order Bacteroidales; family Bacteroidaceae; genus Prevotella. Next base: position 122,945 of record CACZVN010000003.1, read on the forward strand.
TGGGTAATAGCATCCGCATTAAGAGCTGTCAACGTAGCATGTTTTTTGGGGGAATAAGTTTGCTTACCATGCTGATTCTTGGCATAGACGAAACCACCACCGATACCCGTCTGCACATTGATGAGGTCGAGCTCGATGACACCTGTGACATAGCCCCAGTCTTTCTCATCGATCTCGCTACCCCTGCTCTTCTCAGTCGTCAGCTCCAGATAGACACCAGATGCCAAGGCCACCTTGTTGAAACTGCTACCATTGTTACGCGTACGGTCTTTGACATGGGTCGCCTTCCATTCATAATAGGACTCACCACCCTCTGTCGAATAGATGTCATTCGAGACATTGTCTGTCCTGCGCTTGTCCTCGTTTTCTCTGAAATGGACATCACTGGTCAGGGCACCAAGGAAGTTCACGATATTATAGATACCGAAGTAGTTACCATGTACAGCCTTCTTCAAATCCGTGAAATCATATTCGTCTGATCCGTTCTTTGTCAAATCACCGGGGATGACAGAATGCTGCTGGTTGAGCGATACCTCACGCACACGGTTGATGGTATAGTTAGTGTAATCAACAACCTCCGGCACACGGTCCGGAGCACCTTGCATCACCATACGACTACCGAACACGCCACAGAAGTCAGCACGCTGGATGGTATTCATGATACGACCGGCATAGATGGTACATACGCCATTCAGTTCCCAGTAAGCAGGATTGATAGTTCTCTCATAAGTCGTAGGATTAATAAGGATAATATCCGTATCGCCATCTTTGATAGACACAGGATGATTATTGTCGTCGTATGTTACAAACAATGTCAACAAGTCATCACTGTTCAAGGTTGAAGCCTTTGAATTATTGGATGCAGGATGATAGGTGGTGCCGTCTTTGTCGGTACACTGCTTTATACAGATATAGCGCAACTCGTAATAATCGCGTTCGCGCTGTTCCAAATCATAATACTTATCGAGGGTAATTTCCTTCTCATTATCAGGGAAAGAATAATAGTCGGTACCGTAATTCGTGATGTTCAGACCTCGATAGCCATCAACGAAGGTCAGGTTACCATCACCGTAAAGACCACCCGTATGTTCAGAACCGAGAGTAATCAGGTCACGATGATAGACATCATGGATAGAGGCCGTCACATTACCAAACACAGACGTGGCATTGGCGTAGGCTCTAGAGGATCCTGACGATGTGTTACCACCGGCAAACACGGCATTGTGAATGATAATGCCCGTCGGGTCCAGACTAGTCCACTTTGTATCATCCTTCTTATAACCCAAGGTATTAAGGGCCGTTGTGGGCACATAGTCGCCTTTTGAATAGTGAACGCTTTGGAGGACTCCGTTTGCATTAGGTGTATCTATATCCACACCACCGTCAGCCGTCACCAGGCAATGGGGCTCGACAAGCACCTTGCAGTCCTCAGTAAGCACGTACTCTTCTCCATCCATAACCCAGTTTCCGCCAGTATATACTCCATTAACAAAGGAGCCGCCCTCCTTCATATAATAAAAGCCTTCCCACTGGTCATCATAGCGCACTCCATCCTTCAAACCCGCACATACACCGCCATTTTTTTCATAAGCACTATAGACATAACCGATATCACCACCACCGAAGACGTTGCCGTTGCCTAAGGCTACCTCCTTAGTCGTTCCCACCTCGCCACCGAAGATATTCACCTCGGTCTGACCAAACACGTAACCCTCGGAGTATAGATTGCCAAAATTATCTTTATAATCATAACCTCGGCCACCGCCAAACACGTTGCGGTGTACATGGCCGCCATATAAGGTCACGTGGGTCTTACCAGCCCGATAGATGCCTTGCAGCTGACGGACAGAGTTATCTTCACCAGAGGCATGAATGACACCACGGCCAATAGCCGCAATCTCACCTCCGCCAAAGAGCGAGTTACGCACATGACCGCCGTACATCTTCACGTTGGACACATCTACACTACTGTTGTCGATATAGCCTCCACCGTAGATGCTACCGCTTCTATACAAGGTGTTACGCTCGTTCGCATTAGTATCATCGTCTATCTTCTCCTGGAAATAACCCCCACCATCGGCAATGACTGGGTAAGTTTCTACATCATCGGGAGCTGTTGAGAAATATCGGTAACCGATATAACCCTTGTTAAGCGTGATATTGGCAGTACCAAAGACTGCACCACCCTCACCGCCACCATAGGCATTACGTTCAATAGCCGGAATACCATCGGTAAAGCTGGTGCCATTCAGTTTGCCGATGACAACATGCGTCTCTCCATCGATATCGTTGGCAAAAGAAGTGGTAATGTCACCATCATGCTGGCCCACACTGCCTTCCCAGCCACCACCATAGACATTACGTGCCGTACCACCCTCGATATAAGCTGTAGAACTGGCGATAAAACCGTTTTTCACGCCCAAACTATCCTTCACGGAACCCGATGTTCCAGCAGCATAGAGATCAAATTTGACCGTACCGCCCAATAGGTCGATATATGTGGTACCCAATACATTACCACTATAACTGATGTTTCTATGGCCCAAGCCGCCACCATAGCAATAGCGCGCCACAGTAGCTCCCTGATTGATATGAACATTGGTATTGTAATATTTCGGCCGCTGATTGTCCACCGTATATAACCGGTTACTTGAGGCCGGTGTGCCGTCAGCAAGCCCCGGATCAGTATAATCTTCCAAATCCGTAAACAAGGCCGTATTAGCTACCTTCCACTTTGCCACGGATTCCTTGTTGATCACCTGACCGTTCTCACCACCGCCATAGACTTCCTGTACCTGAGCACCACTGTTCAGATTCACTTCAGTATATTGTGACCAAGTATTCACACCATAACCGGCACCATAGACATTGGCCAGTCCGGTCCAGTGTGTGCCGCCTTTAACAGGCACATTGATGTTAATCTTCCCATAAAGTGTTCGGCGACAAGCATTGTTACCACCATAGATGGCACCGTCGATCGTCGCATCCGCACTGTTATAGTTGACGATGGCTTCATACACATCGCAGGCCACGTCGATACGAGGTGTCTCAACTGTCACATCGTTGTTCTGATCATCTTTTGTCGTGGTAACGTCGATGCGGCCGTATGCTCCACCAAAGAGTTTATTGCCATGGAACGTTGAACCCGCAGGTACATTCACTACCGTGCGGCGGGTAATACCCTCCTGATAACTGCCGCCATAGACAGCGTTCAAGTGTCCGCTAACAAGGTCAATAACAGCCGAGGCCTTGTATGCGGTTTCTGCTGCAGCTGCAATATCCTTAGATACGCCCATACCGACACCGCCACACTCTCCTGCACCGAAGACCACGGTATTCTGGAAGTTCTGCATACTCTGGGGTACATCAATCAGAATATAACTGCTCTCCTGCATCAGGTTCTCTTCTTTCTCGCCAAAATAGCCCTGACCTGCTCCGTATATCTGATCGACGCTGTTTGACGGATTGACCGATGGCCGGAAGTTTACGAAAGCATTACCCAGAAAAGGCTTAGAGTTGCCGGGACGAGCCTGACCAGTCTGTTTGCCTTCAGGCTTATCGGTGGCACCAGTCGCATAGAAATAATTACCATAAAGTGGATCAGTATAATCATAGACACCGTAACAGCCACCAAAGATCTTCTTCACATGACCCTGCAAATACTCCATGTAGGATGATGCTTTAAGCATATACTGGTTATATACCTTACTGCGGACTGCATCGCTACGAACACGACCGCTGAAGTTTATTTCTTCTCCACCATTACCCAATATTCGACCACCAAGATCATTACCACCATAAAGATGGTCACGCACATACGGGAAGCCACCGTTAGCACCAATGACGGTTTCCGTATGCCCCAGGATATCAGCATTACAAGAGCCTGCAAAAGAGTTGAATATACGTCCGTTGCCAAGATTGATATGGGTATTTCCAGCTATCGCGCCCTCGAAACCACCACCGTATAAGAACTCGGCCTGTGCCATATCATCTCCCGGATAGGCTGCAATGGACTGGCCAGCAATGCTACCGGAGAGATTGACATACGTACTGTATTTTGTATCGTATGTGTAGGTGTATCTGCCGTATGCATCTTTTGTGTTATTCTGCCGTTTTCCGATGGCACCTTCCTCGCTACCGCCGAAAATCTGGAACACATAACCACTATTCAGGTTCACAGTGGTACTGCCCCATATTTCCGTGTCCTGACCTTTACCGCCACCAAACACATTAAGTGCAGCACCGAGCACGTCCATACCCTGATAGTCGAGGATCACACCTGTACGCCGGCCATCGGCGGTGATGTGATAGGTATCGTTACCGTATAGCATGTTCTCGCCCGTCTCATCATCCTTTTCCACAATGTCAAAGACGACAGAACGGTCAACAATGGTAGAATTAATATTGACAATAACATTGCCGTTTACAACCCCACTGGTACAGCAGCCACCGTAGATGTTACCACCAACGAAACGGCGATACTCATCATCTTCACCAGCGTCAACATTTCCTCCTTCCGTGATAGGAGCGACTTCCTTATAGGTCTTGGTAACAGAATTGTAATCACGACTGTCAACGGTATTCCACTCCAGATAGCGATGACCTATGTAACCCTCATCGGCATTTGCATCCTTCAGGAGGAATTGCACGTTATCGTCTTCATCGAGGACCTTATTATAATCATTATCTCTCTTTACGGCCCATCGCATGGGTTGGATCTTTAGACCCGAGAGATTGAATTCCAGCTTGTTACCGTCATCGTCAGGATCGCCAAGGACACCACCGAGATAGGCAGCATTGACACCCGTCTTCGCTGCCACATAAGCATTATTACAGCCGCCCACCAGCTTATCATAGATGATTACGTTACGGGTGAAGGGAATAGTAATCTTGCCGGGATTAATGAAACTACCCACGTTTCCGCCACAGAAGAAAGAGCCGAAATAGGTTGTATAGTCTTCATAACTGGTTTCGTCAACATCATCATCACCGTCGAACTTCACAGTAGGTGGAATGGTCATTGCACAACCCTCCATGTACTTAGCGAACACGTTATCGTTTTCCAACTCAATGCTATTAAACTTTGTTCCGTCACCAGATAACGTGGTGTTATTCATGAGCTGGAGCACATCGCCAGACGCAATATTTGCCACCATGTTAGCACCGTTGTTACCGAGGAACACACTGTCGGCATAGACATGAGAACCGATTTTCAGTTCGACTTTCGGATTCTTTCCAGGTCTGGCCTTCAGCGTTGCGCTGTTACCACCTACATAAAGGGCACCACCAATAACGACTGGATGAGCAGCATCTTTACCTCTCACACGAATAGACACCTGTTCGGCATTGGGGCGGAAGTCATTTAAGGCATCGACAGACGAAGAACCCGGAACGTAATATAAGTCACCATAGGTCTTATGGTTGGCAAGATTAACATTGTCGGTATAAGGATACGAGCCATTACCTCCTCCATAGACACTTCCTCGGATACTGGTATAAATACCGATGGCATTACCACCATAGGTTCGGCCTGAGATATCATTACCCCCATAAATATTGTTGATATCTCCGCCAAGTACCACCACACGTGCCGAGAAGCCAGCAGGGAAATGCCATTGGGAGGTAGAAGGCAGTTGGATCATAGACCAATCGACGTCTTCATTACCATTCATCGGATGGACATCAGCCATACGACAGCCACCATAGAGATTATCAACCTTAATTTTCGAGGTGGCAGGTATCTCCATCAGCAAACCGATAGGACTGGTCATCGCTCCACGGTTACCACCAGAATAGAGATTTCTGATCTTACCATTCTTCAGATTCCACACCGGACGGATGGCCATAGCAGCCAAGTTGTTACCACCAAAGAAACTACCAATCTGGAAGGCATCACTCGTAGCATTCGAATAGCCGGGGTTCACGCCCATACGTTCGACACGTGCATTATCCAGCAACAAATCAACGCCCTTATTCTTGATACTAAATACCACATCGCTTGGGTTATCAACACAGATGACAGCCTGCTCATTCACCGTGACCTTGTTGCCACCACCAAAAGCCCAGATAATCGAACCGCCGACAATCTCTAGATAAGTCCTATCCAATACTGGCGGAGTGAAATCGCTCTCGGAGACTGGGGCACTAGCAATAATGTTCCCCTCTTTATCCTTGATATGGTGTTCCCCATTTTCCTCGGGAATATATTCATAGTCACCATTACCACCGCCGAAGAGTTCACCAATATACACGGCAGCAGTGGTTGTTTCGTTGCCTTCCGTACCAGTGGTTGTGACGTGCTCTTTGGAACTAACACGGACAAACGCATTCCACTCATTAGTGATGTTATTCTCTCCTTTAAGTGTCAGAGCATCAGGGACTTCCGAAGCCGTTCCAATGGTACCAGAGATATCATTACCACCATAGACCTGATTGATAAGAATATAAGATGTAGCATGTGCGCCGTCGATGTTCACGAAAGCAGAACCACCGACATCAGCCTGACGGGCACCACCGAAGACATTTCCGTCAATATCACCGCCACGCACGGTAACACTGGTATTACCACCAGTATTACCGGCATTACCTCCTCCATAGACATTACCCTGGATAGAGATATGCTGGGCGCTGGCTGACATTCCGGTAAACAGCATCAGCAGGAGGAGAAGCTGCATCTGAAGGCTACTCCCTTTGCACGTACATACCATATCATATATTCTCTTCATCATCTTCCTCATTTATTGAATCTTGACCGTCGGGTTGTTCAGGTCATTATCCGACAATATATATAAATAGGTGGGATCCACCGTCATTGTCACAATTTTCTTACGGCCTCGTGGAAAGCCTGCCAGCAGGGCAGACAGATTGTTCTCGGCCGAACGTTCTCCAATCAGTTCGTTTTGATTGTTCACCTTATCATAGACATCATAAACACTCACGATGGAAAGGTCGGACGTATAGCCTTCTGCGAAATAGCCTGTGGCACGTATAGCGTCTTCCACTCTCACTGGTAATGGCACGGCATTATCGCGGTTTTTTTCATAGAACGTCACCGTTCGCTCCGCGTCTGCACTGACTGAGGAATATACGGGATTCGTCGCAATCGGGTGAGTCCCAGCATCGTTCATCGTCAAGGTTACCACCGCATTCACAGACGCCTTTGACTTATCCTTACACTTCAGGATTAGCTGCTTCAACTTGATGGTACGCAACTTATTATATTCTGCATCAATATGGATTCTGAATTCTACGGCCGCATAGAGATGGTCGGCCAGGAGCGATACCTGATAATCCTCCTCTGTATCCTCCGGTGCATGATAGGCAAAGGCACCTTGTGTAACCGACTGGCCTGATGCCAACTGGCCACTCTTCACGCCGATGACAATCTGGAAGTCCTGATCTGTCACTGTCGGTAAGCCGTTGAGGGTCATCGTTGCTGTGTTCCCAGCAACAGAGACACTAGAATTTGTGGGTAGCGCTGCCGGTAAAAAGCCAAAGATATGATAGTCGGCCCCAGGTTTCACCAACAAGGGATCACCACTCCAGACAATGTCGCCACTATCGTTCTTCTTAACAACACCAGTCCGGCTTGTACCATCCTGTGGAAGCAGGAATAGTTGGATGGGAATATTGGTCAAGGGATCATCGGCAGTATCACCCTCACCACGGGTCATAGCAGATACATGCAAGGGCTCCCCTCCCTCATCGTCATGACGAGGCCATTCGGTGTCGGTATGGTCTGTACAATTCATCAGCAGACAACTCCCCCCGAAGAGCAGTGCTGTCAGCAAACCTTTTTGTGTGTATCTATATACTTTCATTTCTTCTATCTAATTTACCAGTTTGGTATCGGATATTCAACTTGGTCATCAGCCAGTGTTATCCAGTTCTTGGTTTCAACACTTACTACTTTGAGCGTCTCTTTGCCTGCGTAATAACCATAGACAATCCACGTGTGGTTACGCGAGAAGTCACCGGCAGCAGACATACTGAACGATGCACTTCCCGTCCGGGTGCCAACCTTATATGAGATTGTACCGGTCATCTGTTGGTCGCTCTCCCGAAGGTAATACCTTCCTACCTGAACCAATTCCGGCACACCATTGTTATCAGTACCTGAGATTCCCCTATCGATGAGTTCCTCATAATCCTGTCCCTTGAGTTGTCCTGCGTCGTCGGGATTATAGGCATACTTGGCAGGATAGGTACTCACAGGCACATCTATTTCTGCAGTAACGAGGGGGATGCCAGTCTCATCAGTCCCGGATTCATAACCGGCACCAGCATCAACATGATGCTTCGTATGTCCAGCAGGAGGATTCAGGAAGAGGTACTCTGCCTTGGGAACCTTCCCGTTGTCGAGTTTGATACCTGTGATCTTAAAGACCTCATCTTCACCGGTATCCGTACGACTGAACACAAAACGCACTTTCGACACAATCCGCTGCACCTTAACCTTGTCTTCTACCTTTAGCAGTGGCTGGTTACCAACGACAGGCTGATCGATAAGAACGCCCGACATTGGCAGACCTAATGCCTCCGACGGTTCCGTTGTCAGCGTTGTTACACCGAAGAAGTCTTGGGTACCGTTATGCAGGATTTTCGCTCCTAGCAGGTCATTCCGCGAGGGCGCTCCCAGATTGAGTCCTGTATTGCCAACGGACACGTTCACCATAACAAAGACATCGACATTAGGCGGGTTCTTCGCAAAATCATCAGTTACAGACAACTGATAGGTTCCTCCCTCAAACGATGATGAGACATTGGGTGACAGATGTCCCACATAATCACCTGTGGCATGTTCGAACACCCAGATATCCAGACTATGCACGACCCGCTCCTGCTCTTCCGGTTCTGCAAAACCCGTATCACCACGGGACACCACAGGATGTTCGGGGGTATAAACGTATATTTCGAGTGATGAGGGCTCCGGAACATTGGGATTGTCGGGTCCAGGACCAGGAACAACTTCCTGCTCACTGCTGCCACAAGCCTGACAGAGCAGCAGCATCAGGATGCTGCACAACCAATAGCCGATATGTCGATATGTCTTCTTCATCTTACTGATCATCCTCTTCAAAATTAATATTAGTAGGTTCTGCCTGTATCCAGTCCAATGAAATCTCCACACTGACCTGTAATCGGTCAGACTGCACATTAGGCATCACATTGAAAGCATGAGCCAAGGTTTCCACCTTCATGTTGAGTGTCGTCGTATGATCCTGAGTAAAAACCCGCTTCTTCACATCAGCCACCTCTGCGGGATTAACATTTGAGGTATCCTTCCCTGATAGTCTGATTTTTCCCACCAGATAGAACTGCGTACCAGGATATACGGTGCCTGATTCTCCTTCAAATTGGTCTCCGTCATTCCTCAATTCAAGAATTACCGTAATATCCTCACTCTCCTTGGTCTGTAACAGCAGGGTATTAATAGGATACTTTGCCGGTTCTGAAGTTGTGAGATACAGGGACTGTCCATCATTGAGATAACGGTCATAGATGAAACACTCACGATCTTCACCTTTATCGGCAGTTTCGGGTACAAAGTCAAAACCAACAGGATTCTGACCACTGATAATAATCCCGGTTATCGGGAAAGAATTATCATTGAATATAACTTCACTCCCGGTTCTATCTTTCAAGGTTGCCAATGCTTTCACCTTAGCAGCAAGATGAGCCACTGCATACTGCATTGTCTTCTCCATGGCCACTGCCTTCGTGCTTGATGTGACAACATTCCCAGAAGTATAATTATGGGCCAGTACCTGATCCCATGTTCCTGTATAAACCGTCTTGCTCACCTCCTCATTAGACGTCACTATAGTACTATTGCCGCGATAATAAAGTTCTGCGGGATAAACATAACGACTGACGCTACAGATATTAGCAAACGGAGAAGTTTCCATCTGTGGTATAAAAGCGTACTCATTGGAGTTTTCCTTCTTACTCCACAACAACACGGCTGCCCCATCGGGTAATCCCAAATTCCTAGGGTAAGTAGCACATCCGTCCAAGGCAATACCACCATTGCCATCAGAAAGCACTGCCAATCTTTTTCCACCTAATTCCCCAGTGAAACTCGTCAACCTATATTGAATATCCTTAGCAATATTATATGGTATGGTTCCGCTTTCGTAATTGTTCAGATGCTCACCCAGTTTGGCAATGATGACTTTAATGAAGGCTTTCACATTATCTGCAGAGCCTGCAATGACATCGTATTCTTCACTGTCCGTAACACTCAGATTCCTATTCACAAAACTCTTATAGAAATTGCTCAGCCAGGGATCATCAGTGTTTCGCCAAGTGTTTTCTCCAAATTTCGCATTTGCTACCCACGTCAGGTAGTTGGCTATTAACTGAGCTTCTGAAGGAACTGTCGTTACATCGAAGATTGGTTCCAATTCAAAGTTGAGACTCACGGGGGAATCCACCACTCTGTCAGGGATACCGACAGTCTTTTCTCCTTCAATATTGGTCATCATGGAGCCATAGAATGCTTTAGAGCGGATTTCGGATGGCAGGAAGGATGGCAATGCAGCAGGTAACGGAGATGGCAGTGAAGGAACATGAGAGGCTTGACCATAAGTCAAGAACGAGGCCACACCTCGCATCAGGTAGAGTTTTTCGTAATATAACCAATGTTCAGTAGCAGTGGGAGTATTAGCCATCAAATCCTCATAACTGTTACTGTTCTCATAATAGGCCGGTTTATCATACAGTCCTATGATACCACGCTTATCAAATGGAATAATACTCAGTTTGCTGATGCCTCTGAAGTCTTTGCCATTCGTCTGCACCACGTCTTCCGACTGTCTGGTACCAGCAGAAGATGATGGCAGCGACAGGGCCAGGTCAGCGAGGACATAGTTCTTCTCGGGCTCTGGAGACACAACAGATGTCTCCATCACCTCATCCTGCTTCTGACAGCTGGTCAAGATCATCGTGGTCAGTCCTATGATGAGCATCCGCTTCACTGTTCTCTATTACTATTTTTATATCAACTGTATTTAAATTTCAGGGTACAAGGTCAAACCAGGTTTCCATTCCAGGTTGACGGAAGTGCCAAGTTCCACACCAGGACTAGAAAGGTCGGGAATACCATTCGTAGCGTTTCCAAGTCCCTCGGGCACATTCGGATTTTCAGGATATTTGCCTGTCGTGGGATTAGGTAGCACGGGAATATCCACGACACCGTCGCCATCGGTATCCCAGCCAGGACCACCATTGGCAGGATCTGTAACGAAGTCGTCAGGCTTACCGTCACCGTCGATATCATAAGGATCCACATCACCGTCACCGTCAACATCCACACCGATAGGCAGTTTGGTTTCCGGATCGATGACAAACTTATCAGGAATGCCGTCGCCGTTCCGATCTGCAACTGTATTACCATTATTAATCTTCACAATCACCTTCGTCACGTAGTCCTTCATCACAATCTTATTGACGGTCTCACTATAGCCCGAAGTCGTTGCCGCCTTGGGATCCAAGGCCACCGTCAGGTAGAACGTGCCGCCAGCAGGGATGATACCGTCAGCACCCTGGAAGGCATCACCGCCATTCACCAACTCCAGGGCTGCATACACCACTTTGTCTTTCTTGGTTTCCAGAGCCAGCGTGTGGTTCACGGCACTGGTGCTGTTCTTCTTCGCGACAATATTACCAGCCATCTTCCGGTCATAGATGGTCATGCTCTCACTACCCTTGGTGGTAAAGTCGTAGCCCACACTGTTCTGTCCACCGATAAGCAGACCTTTCAGCGTATAGCCAGCGCCGACCTCTACTTCATTGCCGCTGCCGTCGTAGAACTTACCGTCATCCATCTTAACCTGGGTCTCAATACGTCCCACGGCATATTCCACAGGATTGACAAGGACGACAGACTGGGTGGTACCCCCGACCTCTGACTCCGCATCCTTATAGACCGTGTTGATCACCTTCGTCCAATTGTCTTGGGCATCATAATTAACCGACTCAAGGGCACTTGAGGCCTTCAGCGGCGTACTGATATAATACCAGAGAGCGGCGGGATAGACGTAATCGGTCAGTTTCGTATTTTTCAGTCCACCACCATAGTTGGCCGACATATCCACGAACTCTGTACCATTCCATCGAACACGTGCAGCACCATCTGGCAGACCGATATTGCCGGGATAGCCGCTGTAGTCGCTCTTCAGTGATACAGGCGAATCTTTTACAGGCGTACTTGAACAGGCTGACTCAATCCGTTTCTTAATCTCATCAGCCAGAGGACGGGCGGGGTCGGTAGGTGCAATACGTTCCAAACCTTCGTAGATCATACCCAAAATGGCTGACAGGCCATTCGATGACGATATCGTCGTGCCGACATAATTCTTATAAAGTCTCGAAAGTGTCAGGTTCGTCGAGGTGCTCCATGCTGTATGAGGGTCAGTCGCTCCTGTTACCGTCGTGTTGGCCAGATTCGTCATCAACTGTACGACGCTGCGGCCTACTGAGTTGCCAGCCTGCTGGGCCTCGCTGGTAGTGATCTGCTCCAGATGGAAACTGATGCCGTTGGGAGTCGAAAACTCCTCATCCGACAGTCCCTTGGCGTTAATCTTACCATACTTGAACTTATCATCCATCTCCGTGATTTCAGCCTCTGCCGTATTATCGATAGCCTTACCATAGAACAGGAAATACTTGGTATCGACGGGCACGAACTGGTCGGCATAGACCTTGTAGTTCAAGGTTCCTTCTTTTTTCAGGGCTTTAATGCTAGTCAGGCTCATGATACTCGCAAACTTCGGAGTGGTTCCCTTGGGCTCCACATCAAAGGGAATCAGACGGATATTGTCCATTCCCCGGAATTGTGCCACCGTACCCGTGCTCTGTGTCTCATCACTACCCATACGGGTCTTGCTGTTCACCACCGAACGAGGGAAGGAAATAACGAACTCGGGCCTGACGCCAGCATTTCCCTGAGCATCATACTCCATATTGGGGTTGATCTCTTCCACGTCGCTGGAAGAGGAACAGGCCGACAGCCCTGTCATGCTCATCAGAACACCGGCCGCCATCAAGGCGATAGAATGACTCTTTTTCATAATCACATATTTTATTTATACATTTTCATCATAACTCTATATCATCATACCAAAGACCTTCTTCCCAAGCAAGATTCACACTCACACCCACCGTCGGGTGAGGAATATCGAGATCGGGCAGGCCGTATGTGGCATTGGCCAGACTCTTGATCGTGAGGTTAACCTGGGTGGCATAGTCACGGTCGAATATCTTATTCAATTCTGTTGTCATGTCCTGAGTGGGATCCAGTTCCGCCACAAGGTAGAAGGTGGCTCCATGGGCTATCACACCATCGGCTCCCTGAAAATCATCACCGTCGTTCACCAGTTCCAGTGCCAAGTTGATCTTCTGATTACTGGCTGTTCCCAAACCTAAAATATAGTCGGGCTCGGTCCAGACGTGACGCTTCACCGACTGTGTACCACCATTCAGGTAGGAGTCGTAGATGGCGTATGTCTTGCTGTCGGCTACTGGCTGGAAATTATAATCCACCTCACGCTGGCCACCGATGACATAGCCTTTCAGCGTAAACCCATTAGTCACGTCCACCACCTGATTCTTAGCATCATGGATATTGTCCGACGTGGCAAGCCTTGTCTTGAGTGACATGCGCCCCACGGCATATTCCACTTGCTTCACCATGGCGACCGACTGTGTCGTCTGCTGCACTGATTTGACAGCACCGGTATAACCATTGTTAATCAGGTCATCCCAGTCGTCATACTGGTTAGCCACGGTGCCGGGATTCTCTTCCGACCGGATGACAAGGTTGTCAGAAGCCAGGATATCGGAAAAAATCTGGTATTGCAGGTTCATCGGATAGACATAGTGGTTGAGGGAGGCGACATGGATGGTTGTCCCGTAGGAATGGGCATCGGGAACCACGAACTGTCCCTGGTCAGCATCCCACTCCACACGAGCAGAACCCGCAGGCAGGTGGAGATCGTCGGGGAATCCAAGATACTCTTCTTTCAATTCGATGATCTCGGCATCGGCAGCAGGAGCCTCTGTACAATAACTGGCAATCTTCGCCGAGATGGCGGTAGCCAGTTCTGTGGCAGGATTATCATACGGATACGGTGGCTGATAGTTCACCATGCGATTGATTGCTGCCAACATGATCTGCACATGCTCCGACGAGAGGGCCTTCAGCTCCGTCATCCGCTGGTATGCCTCATTCAGATAGAGATTCTCCGTGGTGGCCCATTTGTCGTTGGGAGCATCCCCGGCAACCGAGGTACTCATCAGGTCGTTGAGCAGGTCGAGCAGGCGTGGACCAATGGCGCTGCCGCCAAACGAATTCTCCGAGGTACAGATAGGTACTGGTCTAAAACGTACAGAACTATTGTCCTGATAAGAGGTCTTGCCTAATCCCACCGTCTCGATCACGCCATATTTCATCTTGTCCTCATGGGTCACTGGAGCATCCTTCGCCCGGGCATAGAAACCGAAATAAGAGGTTGTGACAGGGATGGTAATCTCCTGACAGAGAGAGTAGTCTTCCTCTGTAACATCGTCATTGACATCGCTACCATCTGTCTTGATTTCTATGATATTGCCAATCTTACTGGCTGACTGTGAGGGTACCGAACTGGTATTGAAGCACAGCAGACGGACATCCGTCATCTCACGGAACTCCTCCTGAGTGCCGTCTTTCTGCACCACATCGCCTTCCATACGGGTACGGCCCATCAACTTCGCATGCTTCAGGGGCAACGAGAAGTTGAACTGTGTCTTCACCAGTTCTATAGACTTGTCGCCGTCATCATCTTGATGGGTGCAGGCCGTTAACAGGACCAGCCCCATCAGGCTCATCCCGACCAACAGTATTCTATGTCCGTATTCGCTCTTCACTTCGATATTCAATTTTCAATTCTCTATCACCAGTCCTGGTTTCCAGTCGAACGTCACCGAGGTACTCACCTCAGAACTCTTGGAAATAACACCACCATTCTCCGCTATCCAGCACTTGATAATCTTAAACTGCCCGGCACGCAGGGGCACTTTTATGCGGAGGATGGTCTCTGTCACACTGCCGTCGGGTTGCGGCACATAGACACGGAACTCCCAAAGTGCCTTCTCTCCCGGCTGGGCGATAAACGGCTCCAGGGTCTCGATGATGTTTCGCGTATCAGCCCTCGACGGCTCCGGTGATGGGAAGGTCACAGAACAGAAAGCACTCTCAGTCTTGTTCTTCAACATGACAGGCGTCGTCCTGACGATTGGCGGATATCCGTCATACCGGTAGATACTGTCACAGATGTTAAAGCCAGTAGCAAAGCCTGTGCTGAAGACACGGACATGATCGAGCGTACCACGGTCTCTGGGGTCGATCACCAAAGCTGCCGCACAGTTGGCCATATACAAGTGGACATCGAAGGTCTGACTCACGTCACCCAGCACCTCCATCGGCTGACGGGCCGTAAAGATACCTGTGGTGTGGGAGTCGATGGTGTCGCGGATCACCTGCGATAGCATTGCCCTGTGACAGAGATTATTGTTTTCCAGCGATACTAAGTTGTTGTCCACCACGTTGGCCGCTGCCAGATGCATATACTCACGCATCGGCAGGTTCAGGGCATAACTCGCCTGATTAGCATCCATGATATGTTGATCCTTCTGTAGCAGTACGGAATCATCCTCTGTGTCATAGAAAGAGAGGTCAACATCATGGGCGAAGTCTGAAAAGATATCACTGAGATACTCACGGATCTCACCTGCCAACTCAATGTCCGTCTGCGTCGTCAACTCCGTCTTCAGTTCAGTCGATAAGTTTGTCACCAACTGCAGGTCGTAGTTCAGTGTGGCTTCAGGCTGACAGTCACTCCTATCCTCGTCAATCACCGAACATGATGCCAGTGCCACCGGCATCAGCAGGCAGCACAGCATAGACATGAGATGATTCAACGACTGCTTCATAAAAACCAATTATTATGGATTCGCAGGATCAGGTGTTTGAGTATTTCCTCCAATAATCACATCTCTGAAATCGAGACCTGCAGACCATTCCATATCCACAGAAAGGCCCAATGTCACAGAACTGGAGCGCAGATCAGGAATATTGAGATAGGCATACTGAAGAGAGTATTGGCCAATCTTGAAATTAACAATGGTCTTATGATCCTGCATAAAGACACGAGCTATTCTGTTGGATGTTCCATCCTCATTATACGGTGGCAGAGGATGATATGAAGACCATGTAGGCGCAGTCAAACCATCTTTAGCAGGATCCAGTTCTCCAATAAGATAGAAATTACTACCATGAGGTATCAGGTTATCTTTTCCAAAGAAGCCCTGACCAGTGTTGTTCTGTAATTCCAGTGCAACATAGACTTTATCTTGACCAGAGGAGTTGTAATTATCAAAGACGAGTGTATAGTTTGGTTCTGATTTATCAGAGGCGGGGATAACGCCGTTATTCGTGATCATCTTATCAAAAACATAACCTTGGCGTTCCCCTTGTTTCAGGGCTGGTAGGAAGTTCCATCCCACACGTGGATACTGACCACCGACCAATATACCTTTTAAAATGAAGGAAGTCCCTGATGGCGTTATGGTATTGTTTGCTTCATTCACGTTATAATCTCTGAGTTGGATAACATGATTGTTATCCTCCAAAGAAGTAGCGCCGTATTGCACTGTGGTCTGTAATAAGGCCGTACCATAGTTAATGTCGTTGGTCATCGCCACACTGCGGGTCGATGTTTTTACCTCGCTGCCACTAACCCAAGAATGACCATCTTTTGCTGTCGTCCAAAATTCATCATTTGCATTATCCCAATTAGCAGTAGTCTTGGGATAGTCTTTTGCTTCATAAGTAGCATCGGAAACCTTGATAGGACTATTGCCAAAATACAAGAGCTCGGGCGGGAAGTAATAATCATCCACTGTGAATGTAGCGCCACCTGCAGCACTTGAGTTGTAATCGACTGCGTAAGAGAATTGTTTTGTAGAGGTATCAAACAATATATGCGTAGCTCCTTGAGGCAGATCAAACGTCTCAGGGAAAACTTGCAAATCGTCAGTATTAAACAGCGTTGTATTTGAGGCATATATCAAGTTAAAGTCATCTTCATCTGGTTTTACCGCTGGTGAAGAAGGCCAATATGAATCGCTCACCAATGCTGTAACAAGAGTATTAACATCTCGAATGGACACCCCTGTTACTGGCCCACCATTTGCGGGAACACTCGTTGGTAAAAAGTACTTACTCAGTTCAACATGTATAAGCTGAGCCATGTATTTGGCAACGGCTTCAGGCAATGATGTAGGGTTGGCACAACGGACGCTATTAATGATAGTCCATAGATCCGTAATGGTTGCTATCAGTGCAGGACCAGACGCATTACGCAATTCCGCCGTACGAATGGTGGTCATCTCCTTATAGACTTTTGCCAACTTTTCCTCCAATGGCCATTGTTCTTTATCTGTATAACCAGTTATGGGGCTTTTGCCATTATTTTCAGCGGAGGCATATGCCGACCATTTCATACCAGAATTAAGATCTGTTGCAATGGCAAAACCATAAGCATTTGCTCCTCCTGCAGGAGTTTCATTAGCTGGCACTTCAGCTGTACCTCGATTCGTTTCCATAATACATGTCAAAGCACTGGCAAGCAGTAATTGTATCTGTTCGAATTTCCTCTTATCCGTATCGGACAAACGTTTGCAGAGATGGAAACTGACATTTGACAGATTTGATGCTACCGTATAGCCATCAGTATCGTCCAGATGACCATACACATCCTTATAATCCGTTTCCGATTTATTTGTAATCGCCCTACCATAGAAAACCATGGAATTGGTCTTAATGGGCAGGGACATCTCCAGCACACGAGTGGAGTTGTCCTTAGCCAAAGTGCCCGCAGCGGCGACACGGGCCATATCATAGTCCTTATCTGCTGTAGTAGCTGTAATGATATGCTTACCATTAGTTTGCTGCTTAAAACACATCACATGCGCATCTTCAATCCCTCGGAATCGGGCTGAAGTCATGTCTGTGAGAGCATAAGCCTGAGTAGCATCGGCAGACTGGCGAGTGGATGAATGATTACTACCCGAGGCCACATTGAAGATAAACTCCACAGGCACCTCGCCTGTTGATGAATTGTAACCGGGGTTCACTTCGGCTACTCCGTCCTCAGTGGACGAGCAACTGGAGAAACCCACGGCGCCTGTCAGTGCTATTGCACTCATCAAGGCATAGATTGAATTTTTCTTCATACTTTTGATATTTTTAGTTTTTACTTGTTTATATTTCAGTTGATGATATACACGACATTGATGCCCAACTGTGGGAGGAGGAAGATACGGTCGCCATTGCCGAGTTGCTGGCCACAGGTGGGACATTCATACTCCTTGAACCAAGCGTAGCCGACAGCGATGCCAGCCTCGGCCTCGACACGCCAGTGACGGGCGAGGATCCACGAATAGCCGTATTTGCCACCAAGGGCGATAAGGTCGCCCTGCAAGCGACGCTCCTTCACGGCGTCATAAAGTGAGAAGGGCATCGTGGTATTGCCTACGTTAAAGTGACTATAGATCAAGTCACCCTCAATATAGTTCTTATGGAAGGGTTCTTCATCCAACCAGCGACGGATATTAGAGGCTATCAGCAAATGGCGCCACTTCTCGTTCTTCTGCTTGTCGTAATCCCAGGCGTTGACACCAACAACGGCACCAACAGTCCATAGGGAGTCAATCTTCAGATCGACACCGAGGTTGGGCGTGAGCGTAGCGTCATAGAGCAGATTGTTACGCAGGGCGAGGGTCTGGGCCCCCACTTTTCCACCATTCATACACACCAGCAGTGTGACGATGCAAAAGGTTATTTTCCTGACAAGTTTCACCATTTAAACAATTTTTAATGCAAAGATAACGTATTTTCCTATTTATATATGCGCGCGTAACGAACTTTTTTATTACAATCAGTCTTTTTCTTAGTACAATTTGTCCATCCTTGACCTATGTCAATCGTGAAAAATGCTTAATTTAAGCATAAATACTTGACAAAACGGACAAAATAGTCATGGTTAACAAAATAACAATACGTCCATAATAAGATACAACAATCCGTCAGATCAACTTATAACCAACGAGTTACAAAGACAGACCAAAAACATCCTGTCCAAAACTCAAGAAACTACAATATTGGCGAAATATATTTACCCACCCCTAAAATTTGAGCTAAAACAGGCCGTTACTGAACACTTGTTGGCAATATACCGTTCATCTTCTCACGATACTCCGACGGTGTCATGTTATAGGTATCCTTAAAGATGCGGTTGAAGGTCACAGTATTACTCATGCCACACTCCGAGGCTACGGTGGCAATGGTATATTCGGGATGATCCAACAACAGTTGGGCAGCATATTCCACACGCTTGGAGTTGATATAGACGGAGGTGTTGGAGGCATCGGAGTATTTACCCATCATCTTACCGAAACGGTTCTTATCGACACCGATGAGGCGCATCAGATCCTCGCGGCCCAGTCCGGGCTTCAGGAAGAGACGATCGCGGGTGACCTGCGTGTCCATCTCCACGAAGAGACGACGGTCCTCATCGTCGGGCTCTTCCCCACCTCGCTGCTCCATATCCTCCGGCAGCTTGGCTGAACGCAGTTCCTCGATGGCGGCCACCACCTCTGGTGACGTGGGTGATGCCCCTTTCATCACGGCCCGACGGTAGGCGTCGAGACTATTGAGCACATGGTGCATCTCGATATTACGACGACGGATATACCGGACGTAATAGAGGATGACCAGTACGAGTGCAATCACAACTACAACACAGGTGCCGAGCAGACTGAGCCACAATGTTTTACGCTCCAAGGCGGCCTGTTCCTGGAACAGTTCGTAGGAGGTCTGCATCTGTATGCCCGAGGTGCGCTTATAGAGTTTCTGGGCAATATCTCCCACCAGACGGCCCCTGTTGGCTGCCTGTTCTGGATCACCCATCTCCATCAGGAGCAGCGCCTCCTTGTTGAGCACAGAGAGCATACGGAAAGAGACGGTATCACCATGGATCTGCAGGAAGTCGTGATAGTTGGTGATCACGCCGAGGGCATCATCGTAATGATGGCTGAGCTGCAGGTAATCGAAGATGTTCATATCATCGATCACATTGGCTGTCACGGTCTTCTGCCAGGCGGCGTAGGCTTTATCGGCCTCGGCCATCCGTCCGGCCCTGGCGAGCACACTGGCCCGGAGGGCATAGACCTCGCGGAGTCCCCTGTCGCGGGCATTCCTGATCAAGGCGGGCGACGGCTGGAGGGCTTCAGTCTCTTGTAACTGCGACATGCGCAGGGCATCGTCGAAACGTCCATCACGGGTGTACATCCTTAACAATTCAAGATAGAACACGCGCAGTTCGACATGCTTAAATGGATAATCCGACTCCTTCATCTCCTCCACAGCCTCCAGACAGGAACTGTAGCCGATCTCTTTCTGACCGTTGCGGTGGTGCCACTTGCCGCTCATGAAATAGGTCATCGCTTCAAACGCCTTATTGCCAATAGCATGGGCTTTCTTCCTCAACTGGAGGGTGGTCTCAATCATATTGTCCTCATCGTAGATGGCATCATAGCACTCCATCATCCGCTTGAGAACGAGCATCTGCACGAAATTGCTGTCGCGAACGGCAGGATTGTTCTTCACCTTCTCAAAATAGGGCAATGCCTTCAGACACTGACGCATATTGAAGTTCAGGTCACCCTCGGCATAGTCGATGAGGCTCTCGGCCTCCAGTTTCCTTTCACGGACGGTCTGGAGGATGGCCTGGGCGGTATCTGGACTGGTAAAGAAATAGGTATATGCCTTATTGACGGACAACAGAGAATCCGGCAGATGGACCTGTGCGCTGCTGCCCAGCGACACAACCATCAGACAGGCGGTCAGTATAGCTTTTATCTTCATACGCTAAATACAACTCTGCTCCTACAGGCTTCGATCTCCTCTCCCGTAGCCGTGTCGTGCTTGACGATACGGACATGATACTCGTGATCACCCGTCAGACAACGGTAGAAACTGAGTTTGTCACCTGCATGGGCTTCTGCCACATAGGCAATCTCAAAACGCTTGATCTGATGGGCGCTATACCACTGCTGATCCCAGAGATCGAGCACATGTTCGATATACTTCACGGAATTGATGTGACCGTTGATATCCACGTCATTATAATAGGTATCGATGGTGCGCACAAATTCGGCACTGTCGTCCATCTTCACACGACCGCCCTTGTCGATGGGACAATCCTTGTCCTTCACGATCCAGTTGTTGATGGCGCCGTTGTCTATCGAGAAGATATCCGTCGGCTGGCGGCTCTCCGTGTCGATCATCGCCCAGATGCTCCGTCCGTAGCCATAGACCTTTGAGTCCTGGCCGACAACACGGAAGTTACGGCTCGTGAAGTAGCGCATGGCCGACTCCACCCAGGTCTCCACGGAGAACTTCGTGTACATCTTTGGCATCTCCTCCATCTCTATGGCCAGACGCGAGAGCACCCACGAACGGTTGATCGTCATCAGATACCTCATGCCAAAACCGCGATCCGTCGAGTGGAAGTCGGCCGCATTCAGCATGTGGTTACCAAGATGTCCCATAAAGAGCCGCTGTGAGAAATCGCAGTGGAACGGCTCCGCCATAAACTCGTATATTCCTACTTTATCCATTTTCTTTTATTCTTCCGGCTGCAAAGATACGAATATTTCTGAGAAAAAGAAGCCATTTCACTTAAATAAATTTTGCTTTATCCTCATTTATTCGTATCTTTGCCGCCGGAAAATCTGTTGGAGAAAGATGAAAACGATACTGATCCTCGTGGGTAAGACCACCGACAAACATTTTCAGGCAGGCATCAGCGACTATGTGGAGCGCATTGGTCACTATATGCCTTTCGAACTCGTCACCATCCCTGAACTCAAGAGCACCAAGAGCCTTACAGAAGAACAGCTGAAAACAGCGGAAGGAGAACTGATTCTCAAACAGATACAACCGTCTGACACGGTGGTGCTGTTAGACGAACACGGCCGTGAATTCCGCAGTATCGAATTTTCCAGATGGTTGGAGCAAAAAAGAAATACGGCCCGCCGACTGGTCTTCGTCATCGGCGGACCGTATGGTTTCTCACAGGCTGTCTATGCGCGGGCCAACGAACAACTGTCGCTCTCGAAGATGACCTTCTCGCATCAGATGATCCGGCTGGTCTTCACGGAACAGGTCTATCGTGCCTGCACCATCATCAAGGGCGAGCCCTACCATCATGAATAAATAAAGCATCCCAACCGTTTGGCTGGGATGCTCTATTTTTACAGGTCGTTGTAATTCTGGACGCTGAAGGTCGAGGTGCGCATGTCGCCTGTATCGAAGCCGCGCTTCAGCCAACGTTTACGTTGATCACTGGTGCCGTGGGTGAACGACTCGGGCGTGGCCCTACCCTGGGCTTTCTTCTGCAGCCAGTCGTCGCCGATAGCCTTGGCCAGTTCAAGACCTTTCTCCAGATCACCGTACTCCATCGAGTGGTTCATGGCATCCTCATAGTGAGCCCAGACACCGGCATAGTAGTCGGCGAGAAGTTCCAGACGGACACTGATCTGATTGGCACCCACCTTATCCGTCTGGTTCATGGCTGAATGGGCCTTGCCAAGCGAACCCGTCAGGTTCTCCACATGGTGGCCGATCTCATGGGCGATCACATAGGCGTAGGCGAAGGTGTTACCCTCGACGCCAAGCTGACGCTTCATCTGCGTAAAGAACGACAGGTCGATATAAAGTTTCTGGTCTCCGGAGCAGTAGAACGGACCTACGGCAGCCGTGGCATTACCACAGGCAGACTGTACCTGGTTAGAGAACAGCACAAGTGTCGGCGGTGTGTAGGTACCACCCATCTCCTGGAACACCTTGCCCCAGACATCCTCCGTCGAGGCGAGGATCTTCTTACAATCGCTGGCCAGCGCCTGTTCCTCCTCGGTGAAGTTCTCTTCACCGACGGTCTCCGTAGGAGCCGACATCTGTTCCTGGGCAGCCTGGATACCTGCTGACAACGGATCACCACCGCTCATCCATGCGAACAGGGCTGCAATGATCACTGCACCGATACCACCGACACCGGCGACTGCTTTTCCACTCATTCCGCGGCGGTCTTCCACGTTGGAACTTTCTCTTCTTCCGTCTAATCTCATAATTTCAAGGTTTTAAGTTAATATTTAATGTTTAATGTTTAATCTTCAATGTTCAATGTCCCATCATCTCACCGTCATGTGAAAACAGCCTTGCTTCACCTCGTATTTGATATAGCAACGCTGTTGCTGGCGCATGTCGCGCAGTACCTCACTGAGTATCCACTTCAGTGTATCGCTCTGCACCTGACGACGACGAGGGCCATTCGGGTTCTCCACCGTCTTATAGCGGTTATAGCAGATATCGAAGGTGGTGCCGTAGAGGTGGCACGAGTTTTCCGTCGCATTGCCGTTACGACGGCGCAGTTTCACCACATCGTCCTGCGAACGGAGCACACTGGTAACAATCATCTGATGCAGGGGTACACCTTTCACATAAAGGCTGTCGAAGAAAGCCCTGCCGATATCCTGCAGCAACACGGCAGCACGGGGTACGAGGTACGGGATGCTGGAATACAGCGGATCGACATGGTAATAGGGACTGGCACCGATATAGACCAGTTCACGCTTACGCGACTCAGCGTCTTCGCGGTTCTTCACCGGGGTGACACCCCATTTCTGGGCAGCCACCAACTGGACGGCATTGGTATCAGGGAAGGCCTCGCTATAACTCGCCACAGAGAAGATGCGATGCTTATGGCCGGAAGTAACAGGAGTGACAGGGGTGACAGGCGTGCCGGATATCTTAGGAGCACTAAGAGTACCAGGGTCAGTATGAGTTAGAGGAGCAGCCACCCCGGGGAATACCCACCTGACAATCGCCAGCAGAATCACGACGACAGCAAAACCCTGCAAATATCTTTTTTTTGTCAGTTTCATGAAGAAATTTCCTATTCGGGCACAAAGTTACAAATTTATTTTGTAATTTTGCACGCAAATTAATAAATTATATTCAATTGATAGAGAAACATCTTGTGCTGGAGGATATTGACCCCGTCATTTTCTACGGTGTCGGCAACGGACACCTGCAGATGATCCGTTCGCTGTATCCCAAACTGCGCATCGTTGCCCGCGACAATGTCATCCGTGTGCTGGGTGATGAGGAACAGATGGTTTCTTTCGAGGAAAACGTAGAGAAGATGCGGCAGCACGTGCTCCGCTTCAACTCGCTGAAAGAAGAGGATATCCTCGATATCATCAAGGGAAAGCGCACGAAGGACGATATTCCCGAGGGCGTGATTGTCTTCTCGATGTCGGGGCGTCCCATCAAACCCCGTTCGGAGAACCAGCAGCGGTTGGTGGAAGCCTACAACGACAACGACATGGTGTTTGCCGTGGGTCCTGCTGGTACAGGAAAGACCTACCTGAGCATTGCCCTGGCCGTGAAGGCCCTGAAGGAGAAGACGGCCAAGAAGATCATCCTGAGTCGTCCCGCCGTGGAGGCCGGAGAGAAGTTAGGATTCCTGCCCGGTGACATGAAGGACAAGATCGACCCCTACCTGCAGCCGCTCTATGATGCCTTAGAGGATATGATACCACAGGTGAAGTTGCAGGACATGATGGAGAAGCACGTCATCCAGATCGCGCCGCTGGCCTTCATGCGTGGTCGTACGCTGAACGATGCCGTCGTGATCCTCGACGAGGCCCAGAACACGACACCGGCCCAGATCCGGATGTTCCTCACCCGTATGGGCTGGAACACGAAGATGATCATCACGGGTGACATGACGCAGATCGACCTGCCCCACTCGCAGAAGAGCGGACTGATCGAAGCCCTGCATATATTAAATAATGTGGAAGGCATCGGGGTGGTGAACCTGGACAGCCGTGACATCGTACGTCACAAACTGGTGACGAAGATTGTCAATGCATACGAGGCATACGACAAAGAAGTAAAAGGGTAAAAAAGTAAAAAGGTAATAATACAGCAATGAAAGCATTAACAAGAACTGATTTCAATTTTGAAGGACAGAAGAGTGTCTATCACGGTAAGGTACGTGATGTGTATAACATTAAGGATGACCTGATGGTCATGGTGGCTACGGACCGTATTTCGGCCTTCGACGTAGTGCTGCCGAAGGGTATTCCCTTCAAGGGACAGGTGCTCAACCAGATTGCCGCCAAGTTCCTCGATGCCACCACCGACATCTGTCCGAACTGGAAACTCGCCACACCGGATCCGATGGTGACCGTCGGTCTGAAGTGCGAAGGTTTCCGTGTGGAGATGATCATCCGTAGCATCCTGACCGGTTCGGCCTGGCGCGAATATAAGAACGGCTGCCGTGAACTCTGTGGTGTGAAACTGCCCGACGGCATGAAGGAGAACGAGCGTTTCCCCGAGCCCATCATCACCCCGACGACCAAGGCCGACGAGGGACATGACATGAACATCTCCAAGGAGGAGATCATCGCCCAGGGTATCGTGTCGGCAGAGGACTATGCCGTGATGGAAGACTACACCCGTAAGATCTTCGCCCGTGGTCAGGAGATCGCCGCCAAGCGTGGACTGATCCTCGTGGATACGAAATATGAGTTCGGCAAGCGCGACGGTAAGGTGTATCTCATCGACGAGATCCACACTCCTGACTCCAGTCGTTATTTCTATGCCGAGGGCTATGAGGAGAAACTGGCCAAGGGAGAGCCCCAGCGTCAGCTGTCGAAGGAGTTCGTACGTCAGTGGCTCATCGAGCACAACTTCATGAACGAGCCCGGACAGGTGATGCCCGAGATCACCGACGAATATGCCGAGAGCGTATCGGAGCGTTACATTGAACTGTATGAGCACATCGTCGGCGAGAAGTTTGAGCGCGAGCAGAGCGACGAGGATATCGCCACGAGAATCGAGAAGAACGTCAGCAGTTGGCTGAAAGCCTTTGAGAAAAGGTAAAAAATAAGAAGATAAAATGTACCGCCAAGAGACGATCAAGCCATACGAGGCTGAAGCCGGGAAGGCTGCACAGGTGGAAAAGATGTTCGACAACATCGCACCGACCTATGACAAACTGAACCATCGTCTCTCGTGGGACATTGACAAGGGGTGGCGACGGAAGGCCATCCGACAACTGGAGCCCTATAAGCCAAAGACCCTGCTGGATATCGCCACCGGCACCGGTGACTTCGCCATCCTCGCGGCAGAGATGCTGCAACCCGATAGGCTCGTCGGAGCCGACATCAGCGAGGGGATGATGGAGATCGGACGCCAGAAGGTCAAGGACAAGGGATTGCAGGACATCATCTCCTTTGAAAAAGAGGACTGTCTGGCTCTCTCCTACCCCGACGGCACCTTCGACGCGGTGACAGCGGCTTTCGGCATTCGCAACTTTGCCGATCTGGACAAGGGACTGAGGGAGATGTGCCGTGTACTGAAAGAGGGAGGGCACCTGAGCATTGTGGAACTGACGACACCCGTCAGCTGTCCGATGAAACAGCTCTTCCACGTCTATTCCCACACGGTACTGCCGCTCTACGGACGCCTGATCTCGAAGGACACCAGTGCCTACGCTTATCTGACGAAGACCATCGAGGCCTTTCCACAGGGAGAGCGGATGGTGGAGATTCTCAAGAAGGCCGGTTTCAGGGATGCGTCGTTTAGACGACTGACTTCCGGCATCTGCACGATGTATTTTGCAACCAAATAATACACGAGACATATATGGACAAGTACGGATTAATAGGCTACCCACTGGGACATTCGTTCTCCATCAGTTACTTCAACCAGAGGTTTGCTGACGAGGGAATCAATGCCAAGTATGAGAATTATGAAATTCCCAGTATTGACATCCTGCCGGAAATACTCGACAAAAATCCCGAACTCAAGGGACTGAACGTGACCATCCCCTATAAGGAGAAGGTCATTCCTTTTTTGGACTCGCTCTCTCCTGAGGCACGGGCTATCGGGGCCGTCAACGTGATCCGTATCACCCATGAGAAGAACAATATCATTCTCAAGGGCTATAATAGCGATGTCATCGGCTTTACCCAGAGTATTGAGCCGATGCTCGACAAGAAATGGCATAAGAAAGCCTTGGTTCTCGGTACTGGCGGTGCGTCGAAGGCCATCAGCTACGGGTTGAAGTCATTAGGACTGGAGCCAGTCTTGGTAAGCCGCTACGAACGTCAGGACACCATTCAGTATAAAGACATCACACCTGATATCATCAAGGAGTATAATGTCATCGTGAACTGCACTCCGTTGGGCATGTACCCTCATACGGAGGAATGTCCAGACCTGCCCTACGAGGCCATGGACAACCATACCATCCTCTATGACCTGATCTACAATCCGGATCAAACCCTCTTCATGCGCAAGGGGGCCGAACGGGGGGCTGATGTCAAGAACGGACTGGAAATGCTGCTCCTGCAGGCCTTTGCCTCATGGGAGTTCTGGAACGGGAAGGAAAAATGAGGCGCATAAACTAAATGATAAATGATAAATATGGATAACCGATATATGATGAGGGGCGTGAGTGCCGCCAAGGAGGACGTACACGCCGCTATTAAGAACATTGACAAGGGAATCTTCCCGCAGGCTTTCTGTAAGATCATCCCAGACATTCTGGGAGGGGATTCCGAGTATTGTAACATCATGCATGCCGACGGTGCCGGTACGAAGTCGGCACTGGCCTATATGTACTGGAAGGAGACGGGCGACCTCTCCGTCTGGAAAGGTATCGCACAGGATGCCATCGTGATGAACACTGACGACCTGCTCTGTGTGGGTGCTGTGGATAACATCCTCGTCAGTTCGACCATCGGTCGCAACAAGATGCTGATCCCTGGTGAGGTGATTTCGGCCATCATCAACGGTACAGACGAACTGCTCGCCGAACTGCGTGAGATGGGTATCGGTATCTATCCTACTGGCGGTGAGACGGCTGATGTAGGCGACTTAGTTCGTACCATCATCGTAGATTCAACCGTTACTTGTCGCATGAAGCGCAGCGATGTCATCGACAATGCCAATATCCGTCCGGGCGACGTCATCGTGGGACTTTCCTCCACAGGTCAAGCCACCTACGAGAAGCGTTATAATGGCGGTATGGGCAGCAACGGTCTGACCTCTGCCCGTCATGACGTGTTCGCCAAGTATCTGGCAGAGAACTATCCTGAGAGCTACGACCACGCCGTACCCGACGAACTGGTGTATAGCGGTAAGTACAAACTGACGGATGCCGTTGAGGGCTCGCCCGTGGATGCAGGACAGTTAGTACTGTCGCCAACAAGAACGTATGCACCTATCATCAAGAAACTGCTTGATGAACTGCGTCCGGAGATTCACGGTATGGTACACTGCACGGGTGGTGCCCAGACAAAGGTGCTGCACTTCGTGAGTGACAACTGCAAGGTCATCAAGGACAACATGTTCCCCGTGCCCCCACTCTTCCGTGCTATCCACGAGTGCTCCGGCACTGACTGGAAGGAGATGTACCAGGTATTTAACATGGGTCACCGCATGGAGATCTACGTGCGTCCTGAGGTCGCAGAACAAGTCATCGCTATCAGCAAGAACTTCAACATCGACGCCCAGATCGTCGGCCACATTGAGGAAGGTAAGAAGAGCCTGACCATCCAGTCTGAATTCGGCACATTTGAATATTAATATGGACAATAACAGTATATTACAGAAATTGGACGGACTGGAGGCCCGTTTCGAGGAGGTATCGACGCTGATCACCGACCCCGACGTGATAGCCGACCAGAACCGTTTTGTGAAGCTGACAAAGGAATACAAGGATTTGGGTGACATCATGGATGCCCGCAAACGGTATATCGCCTGTCTGAACGGCATCAAGGAGGCCAAGGATATCCTCGCCAACGAGACCGATCCCGAGATGAAGGAGATGGCCCGTGAGGAACTGGCTGCCAACGAAGAACTTCAACCCAAACTCGAGGAAGAGATCAAGATTGCCCTGATTCCCAAGGATCCAGAGGATGCGAAGAACGTACAGATGGAGATCCGTGCAGGAACAGGCGGCGACGAGGCCTGCCTGTTTGCCGGGGACCTGTTTAAGATGTATAAGAGTTATTGCGAGTCGAAGGGCTGGCAACTCTCGATCACCAGTGTCTCCGAAGGTGCCGTCGGCGGTTTCAAGGAGATCGACTTCGCCGTTAGTGGGGCCGATGTCTATGGTACCCTGAAATACGAATCGGGCGTGCACCGTGTGCAGCGCGTGCCTGCTACAGAGACGCAAGGACGTATGCACACCTCGGCAGCCACGGTGGCCGTTCTGCCCGAGGCTGATAAGTTCGAGGTACATGTGAACGAAGGCGAGATCAAATGGGATACCTTCCGAAGTTCAGGTGCCGGTGGTCAGAACGTGAACAAGGTGGAATCTGGTGTCCGTCTGCGCTATATGTGGAAGAACCCCAATACAGGAGAGACGGAGGAGATCCTCATCGAGTGTACGGAGACGCGCGACCAGCCGAAGAACAAAGAGCGCGCGCTCTCTCGCCTCTATACCTTTATCTATGATAAGGAACATCAGAAGTATATGGACGATATTGCCAGCCGTCGAAAGAGTCTTGTCTCGACGGGTGACCGTAGTGCTAAGATCCGTACTTACAATTTCCCGCAGGGTCGCGTGACGGATCACCGTATCGGCTACACCACCCACGACCTGCAGGGTTTCCTTGGCGGTGATATCCAAGCCATGATCGATGCCCTGACCGTGGCAGAAAATGCAGAACGAATGAAAGAAACAGAATTATGACCAGAGAAGAATTAATCCAACAGATACGTGAGAAGCAGAGTTTTCTCTGTGTAGGACTTGATACGGATCTCAACAAGATTCCACAGTGTATTATCGACGAAGCCAAGTCCAAGGATGGTGAAGACTATATCTTCAGGGCACTCTGTGAGTTCAATGCCCTCATCATTGACGCCACTGCCCCCTACTGCGTTGCCTATAAGCCGAATCTGGCTTTCTACGAGGCCTACGGTGTGGATGGTATCCTGGCCTTCGAAGCTACCATCGACTATCTGAAAGAGGAATACCCCAACCACTTCATCATCGCCGATGCCAAGCGCGGGGATATCGGCAACACCTCGAAGATGTATGCCAAGACCTTCTTCGAGGAATATGATGTCGATGCCCTGACCGTGGCTCCCTATATGGGTGAAGACTCTGTAACGCCCTTCCTTGGCTACGACGGCAAATGGGTGATCCTGCTGGCATTGACTTCGAATAAGGGTTCACACGACTTCCAGTTGACGGAAGACGCCAACGGCGAGCGCCTCTTTGAAAAGGTACTGAAAACCTCACAACAGTGGGGAAACGATGAGAATATGATGTACGTAGTAGGTGCCACACAAGGACAGATGTTTGAGGACATCCGTAGGGTTTCGCCTAACCACTTCTTGCTGGTGCCTGGTGTTGGTGCTCAAGGTGGAAGCCTGCAGGAGGTCTGCAAATACGGCATGACCAAGGACTGTGGTCTGCTTGTGAACTCCTCCCGTGGGATTATCTACGCCTCCAACGGCGAGGACTTCGCAGAAGTGGCCGCCCAGAAAGCAAAGGAACTCCAGCAGGAGATGGCTATAGAATTAAAAAAGGTGGGATTATAAGTCCCGCCTTCTTTGTCGGATGAAAGAAGCAAAGATTATCAACGACCCAGTCTTTGGGTTTATCAAGATACCACGCGGTTTGCTATATGGCATCGTGGAACATCCTTTGTTTCAGCGTTTGAACCGCATCAACCAGTTGGGACTGGCTTCTGTGGTCTATCCCGGTGCCCGACATACCCGTTTCCAGCATTCCCTCGGTGCTTTTCACCTGATGACAGAGGCTGTGCTCTCACTCCAACAGAAAGGCATCTTCATCTTCGACACGGAGGCTGAGGCCGTTCAGGCTGCGATTCTGATGCATGACATCGGTCACGGTCCTTTCTCCCACGTGCTGGAGAACACCCTCATTCACGGTATCTCACACGAAGATATCTCCTTGCTGATGATGGAGGAGATCAATCAGCACTTCAACGGACAACTGAACCTGGCCATCTCCATCTTCAAAGGAGAATATCCAAAGAACTTCCTGCACCAGCTGATTTCCAGTCAACTCGATATGGACCGTCTTGACTATCTGCGACGTGACTCTTTCTATACGGGGGTGACAGAAGGGAATATCGGCTCTGCCAGAATCATTAAGATGCTCAACGTGGTAGATGACACGCTGGTTGTAGATCATAAGGGCATCTACTCGTTGGAGAATTACCTGACCACCCGTCGTCTGATGTACTGGCAGGTCTATCTGCACCGAACTTGTGTCGCTTATGAGAAAGTTCTTGTCAATTTGTTGACACGAGCCAAGGACCTGATCAGGTCGGGACAGGAGGTCTTTGCCCCCCCCGCCCTGCACTATTTTCTCAGTCATGATGTCGATAAAACGTGGTTTGATTCTCACCCAGAAGCATTAGCCAATTATGAGGAGCTTGACGACTCTGACATCTGGAGTGCCATGAAAGCATGGAAACATCACGAAGACAAGATCTTATCCACATTGGCTACAGATATGCTTGATCGTCATATCTTCAAAGTGGAAGTCTCTGAGGAACCTATAGAAGAGAGCAAAATCGAGGCACTTTCCAGTGGTATTGCAGCCAAGATGAACATCACGACCGATGAGGCGAAGCACTATATGATGAGCATCAATGAGATCCAGAAAGACATGTATAATGTAGATGATGACAGTATCGCAATACTTTACAAAAACGGAGAAATCAGGGATATTTCCGAAGCTTCCGAATTGCTAAATGTTCAATTACTTTCTAAAAAAATAAGAAAATATTACCTTTGTTATCAACGTTTTGAATAATTATTGTTATCTTTGCACAATATTTAAATAAACACCCAATTTTTTATGGAGTTTACAGCAAAACAAATCGCAGAGTTCATACAAGGCCGGGTTGAGGGTGACGAGAATGCCACTGTCAATACTTTTGCCAAAATTGAAGAGGGAGTGGCAGGTGCCATCTCTTTTCTGTCGAATCCCAAATATACGCACTATATCTACGAGACGAAATCCAGTGTTGTGCTCATCAACGAGGATGTCGTATTGGACAAGCCCGTCAGTGCCACACTGATCCGCGTGAAGAACGCCTATGAGTGCGTGGCCAAACTGCTTCAGCTTTACGAGTCGATGAAGCCTAAAAAAACAGGTATCGATGAGAAGGCCTCCATCTCGCCCAAGGCCACGATAGGCCAAGATGTCTATATTGGTCCCTTCGCCGTAATTGGAGACGGAGCCGTGATTGGCGACGGTACGCAGGTTTACCCCCATACGGTTATCGGGGACGGTGTGACTGTTGGTGAGAAATGTCTGCTCTATCCGAACGTAACCATCTATCAAGGTTGTAAACTGGGAAATAACGTGACCATCCATGCCGGAAGCGTCATCGGAGCCGACGGTTTCGGATTCGCTCCAAACACGGATGGATATGACAAAATACCGCAGATCGGCATCGTCATCATTGAAGATAACGTGGAAATCGGCGCCAATACCTGTATTGACCGTTCGACAATGGGACAGACCGTCATCCATAAGGGTGTGAAACTGGACAACCTGATTCAGGTGGCCCATAACTGTGAGATCGGAGAGAACAGCGTGATGTCAGCCCAGGCCGGCATGGCAGGATCGACGAAGATCGGTGCCTGGTGCATGGTGGGAGGTCAGGCAGGCTTCGCTGGTCATATCCAGGTTGCCGACAAGACGTTTGTCGGTGCCCAGTGCGGTGTCATCAAGAATACGAAAGGTAACGGCGAGACGTTGATCGGCTCTCCAGCCATGGATCCCAAGATGTTCTTCAAGGCCAAGGCCGTATATCCGAAATTGCCGGAGATGTACCGCCAGATTGCCGCCCTGCAAAAAGAAATTGATGAACTGAAAAAGAAATAAGCAAAATATGAAACAAAAGACACTAAAAGGCAGTTTCTCCCTGTTCGGAAAAGGACTGCATACAGGACTGAACCTCACGGTAACTTTCAATCCTGCTCCCGAGAATACAGGCTATAAGATCCAGCGCATAGACCTGGAAGGTGAGCCTGTGATCGACGCAGTGGCAGAAAACGTGATTGACACCCAGCGAGGTACCGTACTTGGCAAAGGAGAGGCCAGAGTCTCAACCGTGGAACACGGTCTGTCGGCCCTCTACGCCCTGGGTATCGATAACTGTATCATACAAGTCAACGGACCGGAGTTCCCCATCCTCGACGGTTCTGCCATCCAATACGTTGAGAAGATCAACGAGGTGGGTATCGAAGAGCAGAATGCCCCCAAGGACTATTACGTGATCCGTAAGAAAATTGAGGTGAAGGACGAGCAGAGTGGTTCATGTATCACCATCCTTCCCGACGAGGATTTCTCCATCACGGCCATGTGTTCCTTCGAGTCGAAGTTCATCAACAGCCAGTTTGCTACCCTCGATGATCCGAAGAAATATCAGGAAGAGATTGCCAGTGCCCGTACGTTCGTCTTTGTGCGTGATATCGAGCCGCTACTACAGGCCAACCTCATCAAGGGCGGTGACCTCGACAATGCCATTGTGATCTATGAGCGTCAGACCACTCAGGAACGCCTTGACATGCTGGCAGATATGCTGCACGTAGAGCACAGGGATGCTACCGACTTAGGCTATATCCAGCACAAGCCCCTGCAGTGGGAGAACGAATGCACACGTCATAAACTACTGGATGTGATTGGCGATATGGCCCTCATAGGCAAACCCATCAAGGGAAGGATCATTGCCACCCGTCCTGGTCATACCATCAACAACAAGTTTGCCCGTCTGATGCGCAAGGAGATCCGTAAGCATGAGATCCAGGCCCCTATCTACGATCCCAACGAGGAGCCGGTGATGGACGTGAACCGCATCCGCGAACTGCTGCCCCACCGCTATCCCATGCAGTTGGTAGATAAGGTAGTAGAACTGGGTGCAACGACCATTGTCGGTATCAAGAACATCACGGCTAACGAGCCTTTCTTCCAAGGCCACTTCCCACAGGAACCCGTCATGCCAGGCGTACTCCAGATTGAGGCGATGGCACAGTGCGGTGGTCTTTTAGTACTCAACACCCTTGAAGAGCCTGAGCGCTGGAGCACCTATTTCATGAAGATTGATGACGTCAAGTTCCGTAAGAAGGTGGTTCCTGGCGACACGTTGATCTTCAAGGTGGAACTGCTGGCGCCCGTCCGCCACGGTATCTCCTCCATGAAAGGTTATATTTTCGTAGGCGACCAGGTGGTAGCCGAAGCAACATTCACAGCCCAAATCGTTAAGAACAAATAAGATATGGCAAATCAGATACATCCCATGGCAGTTGTTGATCCCGAGGCGAAACTCGGTGACGGCAACATCATCGGTCCGTTCTGCGTCATCGACAAGAACGTCGTGATAGGCGATAACAATAAGTTTCTCAATAATGTGACCGTTCATTTCGGTGCCCGCATCGGCAACGGCAATGAGTTCTTCCCTGGTGCCAGCATCTCCACAAAGCCTCAGGACCTGAAGTTCCAGGGCGAGGAGACGACCTGTGAGATCGGTGACAACAACTCCATCCGTGAGAACGTGACTATCTCGCGTGGTACTGCCTCCAAGGGCAAGACCGTCGTAGGCAACGGAAATCTGTTGATGGAGAATATGCATGTGGCTCACGACTGCGTCATCGGCAATGGATGTATCATCGGCAACTCCACGAAGTTTGCCGGTGAGGTAGTGGTTGATGACTTTGCCATCATCTCTGCCACCTGTCTGTTCCATCAGTTTATCCGTGTAGGCAGTTATGTGATGTTCCAGGGCGGCTCACGCACCAGTATGGACATTCCTCCCTATGTCATTGCAGGCAAGGAACCCATCCGCTACGCTGGTGTCAACCTCGTTGGCCTGCGCCGCAGGGGATTCCCCCGTGAGACCATCGATGCCATCCACGAGGCCTATCGCATTATCTATTCCCAAGGTGTGCTGAAAGATGGCGTAGCCATGGCTCGCGAACAGTTCCCCGATTCCAAGGAGGTAGAATATATCTGCTCCTTCATCGAGAACTCCAAGCGCGGCGTTATCAGATAAAACTGGTTATTGGAAAAAACGCTGATAGTCATCACCGGACCTACTGCCGTCGGAAAAACGGCACTCTGTCTGGATATCGCCAAGCACTTTGACATTCCCATCATCAATGCCGACTCCAGACAGATCTTCCGGGAATTGAAGATCGGTACCGCCCGACCCACAGAAGAACAGATGCAGGAAGTCAAGCATTACTTCGTGGGCATTTTGGGGTTGGAAGACTACTACAGCGCATCGCTCTTTGAACAGCAGGTACTCGAGTTGTTAGACCAACAGTTCCAAACGCATGACTATGCCCTGATGGCTGGCGGCAGTATGATGTATATCGACGCTGTATGCGACGGGATCGACGACATTCCCACCATCGACGACGCAACGCGAGACTTGATGAAGAAACGGTTGGCAGAAGAAGGACTGGAAAAACTATGTGAGGAATTGAAAATCCTAGACCCAGACTATTACGACATTGTCGATCGTCAGAATCCCCGTCGTGTGGTACATGCCCTTGAGATCTGCACTATGACAGGCAAACCCTACACCTCGTTCCGTAAACGGGAGAAACGGGAGCGTCCATTCCGCATCATCAAGATAGGCTTGAACCGTCCTCGTGAGGAGTTGTATGAGCGTATCAACCGAAGGGTGGATCAGATGATGGCCGAAGGACTTCTGGATGAGGTGCAAAGCCTTTATCCGCGACGAAGCCTAAACGCCCTGAACACGGTAGGATATAAGGAGTTGTTTGACTATATAGACGGTCGCTGGCCATTGGAAGAAGCCATAGAACGCATCAAGGGAAATACCCGCCGCTATGCCCGCAAACAACTGACATGGTATAAAAAGGATGAACAGATCAGGTGGTTTCACCCTGACGATAAAGAAACGATTATTAACTACATATCACAAAAATGAAGCAGAAGATTTCCGAAATAACCAGTCGTATCTGGCAGTGGATCAAACAGGCATGGTCATGGTATAAGAGCCTGTATAAAGGACGTCCATGGTATATCAAGACAATCACGATCATTGCTTCGCTCATCGTGGCATTCTTCCTGTATCTGGGAGCCGTGGATATCAACTTCCTATGGCTCTTCGGTAAGTCGCCATCGATGTCCACCATCAAGAACAAGCGTCCTGCTGCCGCCTCGCAGATCTACAGTGCTGATGGTAAGATGATTGGTAAGTTCTTCAGCGAGAACCGTACACCCGTGACCTACGAAGAGGTGAACCCCGTGTTCTGGAAAGCCCTGATAGATACCGAAGACGAACGTTTCTACTCGCATAACGGCATCGACTATACGGCTTTTGCCGCTGTGCTGAAGGAATACATTCTCCACCGCGACGCCCGAGGGGCATCCACCATCACACAACAGTTGGCGAAGAACCTTTTCCGCACACGAAGTGAGTACTCCACGGGGCTGTTGGGTAGCATCCCTGGTCTGAAGATGCTCATCATGAAGAGCAAGGAGTGGATCACGGCCTACAAACTCGAGTTCTTCTTTACCAAGAACGAGATCCTGACGCAGTATGCCAACACCGTGGATTTCGGTTCCAACGCCTTCGGCATCAAAACGGCGTGCAAGACCTACTTCAACTGCAAACCACAGGATCTGACCCCTGAGAATGCCGCTATCCTCGTGGGCATGCTCAAGGCCACCACCTATTATAATCCCCTTATCAACCCGGATAATTCGCTCAAGAGACGTAACATCGTGCTCGACCTCATGTGCCAACATGGAGACCTCACCCAAGCGGAGTGCGACTCCCTGAAAGCGCTTAGCATCAAACTCGACTACAGTGTGGAGAGTGCCTACGACGGTGATGCCAACTATTTCCGTGAGGCGGTGGCCGACTATCTGAAAGACTGGTGCGAGGAATATTTCGACAACCGCAACGCCCTCTATACTGAGGGACTGAAGATCTACACCACCATCGACAGTCGTATGCAGAAATATGCCGAGGAGGCTGCCGTCAAACAGATGAAGCAGGTACAGCAGACCTTCAACAGCCACTGGGGAAACATCAACCCTTGGCAGGACGAGCGACATGTCGAGATCAAAAACTTCATTGAGGATATTGCCAAACGCCAACCCGTCTATAAGTACCTGACGAAGAAATACAACGGCAATGAGGATTCCATCTACTACTACCTGAACCTACCCCACCCCGTGAAGGTATTCGACTACGAGAAAGGACAGGTGGTAAAGGAACTCTCCACGATGGACTCCATCCGTTACATGGTACGTTTCATGCACTGCGGTTTTGTAGCCATGGAGCCACAGACAGGACATGTGAAAGCCTGGGTGGGCGATATCGATTTCCACTCCTGGAAATATGACAAGGTGACGGCTATGCGTCAGCCCGGCTCCACCTTCAAGCTCTTTGTCTATACAGAGGCCATGAACCAGGGCACCACACCCTGCGACACCCGTAAGGATGAGTATTTCTCCATGAAGGTGATGGACCACGGCAAGGAGGTGACATGGGCACCCACTAATGCCGACGGCCGCTTCTCAGGTGTTGACATCACCCTGAAGCAGGCCTTCGCCATGAGTGTCAACTCCGTGGCCGTTCGTCTCGGACAGGAGTGCGGCATCGACAATATCGTCAAGACCGCCCACGACATGGGTATTAAGTCGAAACTCGACCCCACGCCCTCACTGACACTGGGTGCCAGCGACGTCAACCTGTTAGAGATGGTCAATGCCTACTGTACCCCTGTAAACGACGGTAAGCATATCGACCCCGTACTGGTGGCAAAGATTGAAGACCGCGACGGTAACGTCATCTATGAGGCACCGACAGAAGCTAAACAGGTGATTCCCTATCGCTCAGCCTTCCTCGTACAACAGTTGTTAAAGGGCGGCATGAGCGGCACCAGTTCCCGTCTGATGGGATTCGTGGGTTACGACAAGGCAGCAGATACCGACTTCGGTGGTAAGACAGGAACCTCCAACAACCATTCCGATGCCTGGTTCATCGGTACCACACCAAAGCTGGTGGTTGGTGCATGGGTAGGCGGCGAATACCGCAGCATCCACTTCCGCACTGGTATGCTCGGACAGGGAAACCGTACGGCTCTGCCCATCTGCGGCTACTTCCTGGGATCTGTCCTGAACGACCCAGCCTTCAAGCAATACCGTTGTAAGTTCAGTGCTCCCCGCGATCTCGACCTGCAGAGTGCGATGTACGACTGCGGCGGCTACTTCCAGGCCCCTGCCGACTCCGACTCCATCGGTGTGGATTCGTTGGCTATGGATATAGAACAAGGTGATGCGATCTTCTACGATGATTTCGGCAATCCACTACCTCGTCCCGGGAAGACCCCATCACCTGATGAGCTCAAAGAGGAGCCCCTGCCACAGCATAACGCCGAGGCTACGGAAGAAAGGGAGTAAGCCTTATACTTTATCCAAGGCCTGTGACAGATCGTCGATGATATCGTCGATATGCTCCGTACCAATACTCAGACGGATGGTGGCTGGTGTGATATGCTGTTCAGCCAGTTCCTCTGGTGAGAGCTGTGAGTGCGTGGTGGTGTAAGGATGGATCACCAGACTCTTTACATCAGCCACATTAGCCAGGAGTGAGAAAATCTGCAGGGCATCAATGAACTTCCAGGCCTCTTCCTGTCCGCCCTTCACTTCGAAGGTAAAGATGCTGGCACCACCATTGGGATAGTACTTCTGATAGAGTTTGTGGTCGTGATGACTCTCCAGTGCAGGATGATGCACAGCTGCCACCTTCGGATGTTTACTGAGGAAGTCCACCACCTTCAGGGTGTTCTCCACATGACGCTCCACGCGCAAGCTCAGTGTCTCTACACCCTGCAACAGGATGAAGGCGTTGAACGGAGAGATGGCGGCACCAGTATCACGCAGGATGACGGCACGGATGCGGGTGACGTAAGCGGCTGCACCTACAGCGTCGGCAAATACGATACCATGATAGGAAGGATCGGGCTTGGCCAGTGTGGGGAATTTATCGGGGTTGGCCTTCCAGTCGAACTTGCCACCATCGACGATAACACCACCGAGAGAAGTTCCATGTCCGCCAAGGAACTTCGTGGCGGAGTGAACCACGATATCTGCGCCATGCTCCAGCGGACGGATGAGATACGGTGTACCAAACGTATTATCCACGATGAAAGGAATACCATGCTTATGAGCCACAGCGGCCACGCCTTCGAGGTCGAGCACATCGGAATTAGGATTGCCGAAGGTCTCGGCATACACCACCTTCGTATTGGGTTGGATGGCAGCATCAAGGGCCTCCAAGTCGTTCACATTAAGAATGGTATTGGTAATACCCTGCGTAGCCAACGTGTGGGTGATCAGGTTATAGGAACCACCGTAGAGGTTATCAGCGGCAACGATATGGTCGCCAGCCTGAGCGATGTTCTGTAGGGCGTAGGTGATGGCAGCAGCACCAGAGGCCACAGCCAGACCAGCCACACCACCCTCGAGGGCAGCGACGCGGTCTTCGAACACTCCCTGCGTAGAGTTGGTCAGACGACCATAGATATTACCTGCATCACGGAGACCGAAACGATCGGCAGCATGCTGGGAATTACGGAACACATACGATGTGGTCTGGTAGATGGGAACGGCGCGCGCGTCGGTAGCGGGGTCAGCCTGTTCCTGGCCTACATGCAGTTGCAGTGTCTCAAAACGATAATCTTTCTTACTCATAATCTTGTCCTTTCTTTTATTTAATGTTTAATCTTTAATGTTATTTCTTTCTGGGTGCAAAGGTAAGAATTTTAGAAATATCCACCAAATTTCTTGCACAATTCGAAAAATATAACTAATTTTGCACCGTTTAACAAAACATCTTTCCAAAACAGGCATTTCAAATACCCATTCACAGAATAAATTTCCAAGAACATGGCAGAAACACTTGACGAAACCGACTTGCAGATACTCAGAACACTGCAAAGAAACGCGAAACTGACCACTAAAGAGCTGGCAGAAGCCGTTCACCTGACCCCTACACCCGTCTTTGAGCGCCAGAAGCGTCTCGAACGCATGGGTTATATCCGCAAATATGTCGCCGTACTGGATCCGGAGAAGCTCAATCAGAGTCTGCTCGTATTCTGTAAGGTGAAACTGAAGCAGATCAACCATGAGATTGCCGACAGTTTTACCCGTCGGATTATGCGAATCCCTGAAGTGACAGAATGCTACAACACCTCAGGAAACTATGATTACCTATTAAAAGTACGGGCTGCAAATATGAAACAATATCAGGAGTTCGTACTCAACAAACTGGGTGAGATCGACAGTCTGGCTTCCTTGGAAAGTACCTTCGTGATGAGTGAGATAAAACAGGACTTCGGCATCAGTATTTAGCAAAAAAAGCCTTTTTTTGAAAAAAAGTGCGAAAATATTTCGGTATCTCACTGAAAAACAGTAACTTTGCAGTCCGAAATCGAGGATTTTCGGTTTTACACATTATTAATATATAGAAATAATAAAGAAATAAGAAATGACAAAGGCAGAAATCATCAACAAAATTGCTGACGAGACAGGTGTTGCTAAAAAGGATGTAGCCACGACAGTGGAAGCCTTCATGGAAGAGATCCGCCAGAGCCTTGCAGAGAACAAGGAAAATGTCTATCTGAGAGGATTTGGTACGTTTATTGTAAAGCGCCGCGCACAGAAGACCGCCCGCAACATCTCCAAGAACACGACGATCATTATTGACGCCCACGACTTCCCGGCTTTCAAGCCTTCGAAGAGTTTCATTGAGAAAATGAAGTAATTAACAATTAACATAGTAATATTATGCCAAACGGAAAGAAAAAGAAGGGCCACAAGATGGCAACTCACAAGCGTAAGAAGAGACTGCGCAAGAATCGTCATAAGAGCAAGTAAACACTTGCCGTGACAGACAAGAGAAATGAAAGGAGTGTGCCAGACTATTCAAAGAGAATAGTGGCACACCCTTTCGGGTTTTAACGACAATCCCCCAAATTAATAATGACAAGTGAAGTAATCATTGATGTTCAGCCGAAAGACATCTCCATTGCCCTACTCGAAGACAAACAGCTGGTAGAGTACCAGCAGGAGCAGCGCACGGTATCTTTCTCGGTGGGTAACATCTACGTGGCAAAAGTAAAGAAACTGATGCCCGGACTCAACGCCTGCTTCGTCGATGTCGGCGCAGAGCGTGTGGCCTTCCTGCATTATCTTGACCTGGGGACTCAATTCTACTCTTACGAGAAATACCTGAAACAGGTAGCCAGCGACCGCAAGAAACTCTATCCTATCCAGAAAGCCAATATCCAGCCAGACCTCAAAAAGGATGGCAGTATTGCCAACACGCTGAAGGTGGGACAAGAACTGCTCGTACAGATCGTCAAGGAGCCCATTAACACCAAGGGACCGCGTCTGACATGCGAGCTCAGTTTTGCAGGCCGTTATCTGGTTCTCATGCCATTCGACGACACCATCTCCGTCTCAACGAAGATCAAGCGCGGTGAAGAACGTAGTCGTCTGAAACAGTTGATTCAAAGTATCAAGCCGAAAAACTTCGGTGTCATTGTGCGAACGGTTGCAGAAGGCAAGCGTGCCGCCGAACTAGACGCCGAATTAAAGATTCTGCTGAAACGCTGGGAAGAAACAATCACAAAGGTACAGAAGACAACGGAACGTCCACAGTTATGCTATGAGGAGGAAAGCAGATCGGTGGCACTCCTTCGTGACTTATTTAATCCCACTTACGACGGCATTCACGTCAATGACAGCGGCATCTTTGAGGAAATCAAGAACTACCTGGGGCTCATCGCTCCAGAGAAGAAAGACATTGTAAAGCTCTATACGGGCACAGTGCCTATCTTCGACAACTTCGGCGTTACCAAACAGCTGAAATCAGGCTTCGGCAAGACCGTCAACTACAAGCACGGTGCTTATCTGATCATTGAGCATACGGAGGCCATGCACGTGGTGGACGTGAACAGCGGCACGCGCATCAAGAAGGAGAACGACCAGGAAGCCAACGCCCTGGAAACGAACCTCGGCGCTGCCGACGAGTTGGCACGTCAGTTGCGACTGCGGGACATGGGCGGTATCATTATCGTGGATTTCATTGACATGAAACTGCCTGAAGACCGTCAGATGCTCTATGAGCGGATGTGCAAGAACATGCAAAAGGACCGTGCCAAGCACAATATCCTGCCGCTCTCGAAATTCGGACTGATGCAGATCACCCGTCAACGTGTGCGTCCAGCCATGAGTGTCAATGTGGAAGAGACCTGTCCCACCTGTTTTGGAAAAGGAACCATCAAGTCGAGTATCCTGTTCACGGATACTCTGGAGAGCAAGATTGATACCCTTGTCAATAAGATTGGAATCCGCAAGTTCTACCTCCACGTACACCCCTACGTGGCAGCCTACATCACCAAGGGCATATTCAGCCTGAAGCGACAATGGCAAATGAAATACGGACTCGGTGTCCGTGTGATCCCCTCTCAGAAACTAGCCTTCCTTCAATACGAGTTTTACGACGAAGATCGTCAATTCATCGACATGAAGGAGGAAATAGAAACGAAGTAACCCCTCAAAAGTACCATTTATGTTAACACTGAAGATCCTGTTCTGGGTGTGTTTACTCATCGTATTCTATACATATATCGGATATGGAATACTTTTATACATCATCGTACGGTTTAAGCGGCTCTTCAAGGGGAAACCCCTGAAGACCGCCATACCGGGTGACGACGAACTGCCCACAATGACACTGCTGATCTGCGCCTACAACGAGGAGGAGGTGGTGGCAGAGAAGATGGCGAACACACTGGCCATAGATTATCCCAAGGACAAGTTCCGCATCATGTGGGTCACCGACGGCAGCAACGACCGCACTAACGAGTTGCTGAAAGCCTATCCTGAGGTGGATATCGTGTTCACCCCAGAGCGTAGAGGCAAGTCCGCCGCCCTGAAACACGGTCTGCACGAGCTCCAGACACGCTACGTTACCTTTACCGATGCCAATACCATGCTCAATGCCGGTGCCCTGCGTGAGATTGCCCGTCTGTTCATGGACCCGACGGTAGGCTGTGTGTCTGGCGAGAAGCGTGTCGCCGCCAAGCAGGATGGTGAGATGGCCGCCGAAGGTGAAGGACTGTACTGGCGTTATGAGAGCACCCTCAAAAAATGGGACAGCGAACTCTACTCCACGATGGGAGCAGCCGGAGAACTCTACGCCATCGACCCCACCCTCGTCAGGGAGGTGCCCGACGAAGCCCTGCTCGACGACTTCATGATGTCGATGTACGTGGTTAAGGATGGCAAGCGCATCGCCTACACGCCCGATGCCTACGCTCAGGAATATGGCTCTGCCAATATCCATGAGGAGTCGAAACGTAAACGGCGTATCGCGGCTGGTGGCCTGCAGAGCATCTGGTGGCTCAGAGGCATGCTCAACCCCTTCAAGCAGCCTCTGGTGACCTTCCAGTATGTCAGTCACCGCGTGCTCCGCTGGAGTCTGACCCCCATAACCATGGTACTGCTGCTCCTCAGCAACATCGTACTGGTGGCCTTAGGTAGTCATCCATTCTATACCATCATGCTGATTTTGCAACTGCTGTTCTACCTGATGGCCTTTGCCGGATGGCTACAGAACCATTACGGACAGCAGAACAAACTGCTTTATGCGGCCTATTATTTCGTATTCATGAACCTGAACGTTTTCCGTGGAATGGCTTATCTGAAGAGTCACGCAAAGAGTGGTGCATGGGAAAAAGCGAAAAGAAGTTGAATTTTTTCTTGTTTTTTTCTTTTTATTCAAAAATATTCATTAACTTTGCAGCGATATAGTGCTTGTAAAGTCAAATGGAGAAGGACGAGAAAGAGATACTATTACAGAAGTTTGCTGATGCTAATCGAAAGCTGTTACTTGTCAATGAGCAGTTAGCGATTGCCAATAAGAAACTGAAGGAATACGAAGAAAAGGCTCAAAAGGCAGAGAATGCCAGTAAGATGAAGTCCCTTTTCCTCGCCAACATGAGCCATGAGATACGCACTCCGCTGAATGCCATCGAAGGATTCTCAAGAGTCATCGTTGAGACCGACTCCCCTGAAGACCGCATGAAGTTCTTCGAGATCATTGAGAGCAATAACAACCGTCTTCAGAGTCTGGTTAATGAAATATTGGATCTGTCAAGGGTAGAATCTGGCGAGATCGTCATGAAGAAAGCCGAAACCGATCTGAATGAACTATGTTCAAGCATCAAGAACCTGTTTAAGTTCCGCTGTCCAGACACTGTGAAACTGGAATGGCATAAACCGTTGATGCCCGTCACCTTTAATACGGATGCCAATCGTCTGACACAGGTATTCTCAAACCTGATCAGCAACTCCCTGAAGCATACCTCATCAGGCACCATTAGCTATGGCTATAAGGTTCTGGACGACGGCCAGAATATCCAGTTCTTCGTGAAGGACACGGGTTCTGGCATCGCCAAAGAAGACATAGCCCATATCTTTGAGACCTACGTCTCACGTGATGCAGAGACCAGCAAGAACGGCTACGGTCTTGGACTGCCACTCTGTAAGATCATCATAGAGAAGTTAGGTGGAACCATCTCCGTAGAGTCCGAGGTTGGTCAAGGCTCTACATTCACGTTTGTCATGCCGTTTGAAGGCACCATCGGCGGTGTCAACCAGGCCAAAACCACAACGACGACGAATGTACGTACCATCCGCATTAGCGGACGTCCCGATGACCTCAATATGAAGAAGATTCTGGTGGCCGAGGATGAA
Source organism: uncultured Prevotellaceae bacterium (assembly GCA_902784615.1). Taxonomy (GTDB): domain Bacteria; phylum Bacteroidota; class Bacteroidia; order Bacteroidales; family Bacteroidaceae; genus Prevotella. Next base: position 167,929 of record CACZVN010000003.1, read on the forward strand.
GACAGTAACTACGAGCTTGTGAAGATCGTGCTCCAGAAGCGCTACAAGTTACTGCGCGCCCACAATGGCATTGAAGCAGTAACCATTAACGAGGACGAGAAACCCGACCTGATCCTGATGGATATCCGCATGCCTGAGATGAATGGTCTGGACGCCACACGCATCATCAAGGAAGTCTCCACCTCTACCCCTGTCATTGCCCTGAGTGCATACGCTTTTGAAGAGAACATCCGTGAAGCCAGAGACGCTGGCTGCGACGAATTCATGGCCAAGCCCTTCAAGGTCGAGAACCTCATTGAGGTTGTCAGGAAGTACCTTGATTCATAATACCATTATTACCGTATGGGAAAATTAGCAGTACAGAAATATTTCTCTTTCATGATGCTGATCATCACATTCCTGCTGATGATCTTCACATTTACTGGTCTATTCGGAGGTGATGTGCCGCCTGCAGGCAATACGGCTAGAGCGATGCTCGTCTATGCATTACCGTTGCTCATTATTGGCAATGTAGTCTTCCTGATCTACTGGTTGGCACTGCGCCGCTTCCACTGGGCATGCATACCGCTGATCACCATTCTGTGCTGCATCCCATACATCGGTACACTCTATCAGTTTGGTTCTTTGGACGAAAAAGCCGATGCAAAGCCAGGGTTGAAAATCGCCACCTACAACGTGGCCATGTTCGGTCGTGAGACATCCGGCTTCATGGCACAGGACATTCTGTCTGAAATGAAGAAACAGAAGGTGGATATTGCCTGCTTCCAGGAGTACAACGACCATGCTGGCGACAAGCGCAATTCTGACTCCTACAAGGAGTACTTCCCCTACAGTGCCGTCGGCAAAAGCGACATGGTGATCTATAGCCGCTACCCCATCGTCAACTCCAAGAACATTCCCTTCGAGAGGACCAACAACAGTGCCATGTGGGCAGAGATCAAGGTCAACGATAATGTCTATCGCGTCTATAATGCCCACCTGCAGACCACGGGTATCAACGGAGCCCTCCACCGCGCCGCCAAACAGGAAAGCAAGGGAATCGATGTACAGAACAACGCCCTGATGAACTACCTTTATGGCAATTACACCGTCGGTATGATCACGCGCTCCGGGCAGGCTAATCAGGTGGCGATGGACATGAAGGAGTCAGAAGTGCCCATCATCGTGTGCGGCGACTTCAACGATGTCCCCTACTCCTATGTCTATAACACGATACTGGGCGACATGATCGACGGCTTCAAGGAATGCGGCAGCGGCTATATGAACACCTTCCGTGGAGGAAAGAAGAAAGTGCGCATCGATTATATATTCCACTCCAAGGAGATGGAAGGTTTCTCATACTACAAGAAAGAGCTCAGCTATTCCGACCACTATCCCATTTTCATGCGGGTAGGCATCAAGCAATAATCTTGAACCTCACTCTGAACGAATGCTCGTGCTCGTCCCAATTGGTGCCGAGCATCTCGAAGCGTCCTATCTGCGAGGTGCTTCTCACGTGTTTACCTATACATGGACAGACGTCGTAATCGCCAATACGTACCAGTCGGATGGTGTCCGATACATCCTTAGGCAGACGGTCAGCATCCACCTCCTCGGGCAGATCGTCAATGTTCACAAACTCAAATGTCACAGGCAGATCTTCCTCGATCAACTCGTTCATCCTACGTTCTATCTCCTTCTCTTCCAGACGGCTCGGCTTATGGTCGAGCAAGAAACTCATCTTACTCTTCTTCCGCTCGATGTGCGCATTATAGGAGCGCGAGCAGCCAAACAGACGGATCATCGTCTGATTCAAGAGGTGCTCCGCCGTATGCGCAGGCGGAAACTCCTCTTTGTTGTGATCGTTCAGGATAAAATCTTCTGTCATCATCTATCAGGCTTTAAATTTGAGGATGACGGCGCCCAATGGCTCAAGATCAACGGAGACATAACAGTCGCGCGTCAATGTACGCTTAATCTCTTTACCGCTAAACAAATCGACAGCCGTGACACTCTTGCGCTCCTTGAGTTTCAGGTAGTCGAAGGCATGAGCGGGAATCGTGACATCCATCGTAGCAGGCAGATCATCGAAGTTGGCCACCACAAGCAGTACCTCTGAGCCTGCCTTGCGCAGAAAAGCGTACTGACGGTGATAGTCACCATTGACATACATGAGGTCGAAAGAAATGCCCTCAATGACAGCCTTCTCCGTACGGGCGATATCCATCACCTTATTATATATAAAGGCGAGAGTCTTCTGATCTTTCGTAAGATTGCGACCATGGAGGCGTACCATCGTATCAACACTCCAGTAGTCGAAAATCGTCGTACGGCCGTCGTTGCCGCTGAAGCCCTCCTTATCCATGCCACGTTCACCGTATTCTTGGCCGAAATAGATCATCAGCGGATTCTGCTGGAGCAAGGCCGAGACCACCAGTGCGGGGATGCCTCGTCGGGCGTCACCAGCGAAGAAGCTGCTGGCAACACGCTGCTCGTCGTGGTTCTCGAGGAAATAAAGCATGTGGTCACGGATATCGTCGGTCTGCTGCCAAGCTGCAGTGATGGCGTGGGTGGATTGGCTACCACACATCACCTCGCGCAACGTATCGTACATGCCCACCTTGTCGTAGAGATAGTCGAAGCCGGCACCCAAATAGTTACGGTACTCAGCGGGGTTATAGACCTCGCCGATGAAGATAAGGTCCGGATAAGCATATTTCAGTTTGTCGGTCGCCCAATACCAGAAGGCAGCGGGCACCATTTCGGCCATATCACAACGGAAGCCATCAACACCCTTACGCGCCCAGAAAAGCAGAATATCGGTCATCTTACCCCAGGTGTCTGGGATGGGATTGAAGTGACCTACCCGACCACCATAATAGTCGAGGCCATAGTTCAGTTTCACCGTTTCATACCAGTCGTTCATGCCTGGCGCATTGTGGAAACAGTCGTTGCCCGTAGCCTTGGCAGGTTCCTCGTTATAGGGCTCAGTCTCACCATGATAGAGGTCGAAATAAGGCGTAAAGCGCTGGCCAGGACAATAGTAAAAGTTATTCTGGGGATCGAAGCCATTCTGCGGGTTATCATCCTCACCGAGATCCTTCACGCCCTCGGGCTTACAGATAGAGTGATACTGGCGCGCCACATGGTTGGGCACGAAGTCGATAATCACTTTCATGCCAGCCTTGTGAGTGCGCTCGATGAGCGCCTCGAACTCCTGCATACGCTTGTTGACATCAACAGCGAGATCGGGATCCACGTCGTAATAATCGGTGATGGCATAGGGCGAACCAGCCTTACCCTTTACGATGGCAGGATGGTTCTTGGGAATGCCATAGGCAGAATAGTCGGTCTGCGTGGCATGACGGATGATGCCAGTGTACCAGATATGGCTCACGCCCATCTCCCTGATGCGTTTCAGGGCGCTGGGCGTGAAGTCATTCATCTTTCCACAACCGTTCTCTTCGATCGTACCACTCTCCTTGCGGGTAGTATTGCGGTTGCCGTAGAGACGGGTGAAAACCTGATAGATAATGGTCTTACTCGATGCCATGGGCGGAAACTTCCTTGTTGATCTTTACAATCATACCTTGAAGAGCCTTACCAGGTCCGCACTCAGTGAAGTCATCAGCACCGTCGGCAATCATATTCTGTACGCTCTGCGTCCAACGCACGGAACTCGTCAGTTGGGCAATGAGGTTTGCCTTGATCTCGGCAGGATCGGTATGGGGCTTGGCATCTACATTCTGATAGACAGGACACTTCGGAGTCTTGATCTCCGTCTGCTCGATGGCAGCCTGGAGTTCGTCCTTGGCTGGCTGCATCAGCGGAGAATGGAAAGCACCACCCACCTTCAGCACCAGGGCGCGCTTGGCACCAGCGGCCTTCAACTGCTCGCATGCCTCGTCGATGGCCTCCACGTTACCAGAGATTACCAGCTGCCCCGGGCAGTTATAGTTGGCAGGAACGACAACGCCCTTACCCATCTTGCTCACCTCGGCGCAAACCTCCTCGACCTTCTCGTCGGGCAGTGCGATAATGGCAGCCATCGTGGAGGGCTGGGCCTCACAGGCCTTCTGCATGGCCATTGCACGGGCATAGACCAGTTTCAGACCATCCTCAAAGCTCAGGGCACCAGCAGCCGTCAGAGCAGAAAACTCACCCAGGGAATGACCAGCGGTCATCTTGGGATCAAAGGCCTCACCCATGCAGAGGGCAGAGATCACACTGTGGAGGAAAACGGCAGGCTGAGTGACTTTCGTCTGCTTCAGTTCCTCGTCGGTACCCTCAAACATAATATCTGTAATGCGATAGCCGAGAATGTCGTTAGCCTTCTCGAAAAGTTCCTTTGCAAGCGGGTTATTCTCATAGAGATCCTTACCCATTCCTACAAACTGTGCTCCCTGTCCGGGAAAAACAAATGCTTTCATTTCTGTAAACTATAAACTTTAAACTATAAACTAAAACTCAAACCCATTTTCCTCCCTTTCGGGGTGCAAAATTACGACATTTTTCTTAAAAAATCACCTCAGTCACCATTTTTTTACCTAAAGTCATGTTAATATCGAAATTTTTGTGTAAGTTTGCACTTTAGAAAGAGAAAAGAGATAAGGAAATGAAGTTAATTGTCATTACCAGACCTACATTTTTCGTTGAGGAAGACAAGATTCTTGTCGATCTTTTCGAAGAGGGTCTTGAGAATCTCCACCTGTGCAAGCCGGGTTCGTCGCCCCTGTACTCTGAGCGTTTGCTAACCCTGTTGGGTGACAGTCTGGCCAATAAGATCACGGTACACGGACATTTTTATCTAAAAGAGGAATACCACCTTCGTGGCATCCATATCGACGACGCCTATACGGAGCCTCCTACAGGCTATAAGGGCAACATCACCCGTACATGCCATGCCGTGAACGAACTCAAGGAGGCTAAGAAACAATCTAACTACGTATTCCTACAGTCGATCTTCGACAGTCAGACGGTGGCCAGCGAGAAGCAGTCATTCACTGAAGAGGAACTGAAAGAGGCTTCCCGTCAGGGACTCATCGACAAGAAAGTATATGCCCTGGGCGGCATGAACATCGACAATATCAAGTATGCCAAGGATCTTGGCTTCGGCGGTGTAGTGATTTGTGGCGACCTGTGGAACCGTTTCAACATTCACAACGAGATCGACTACAAAGCCTTGCTCAACCATTTTGAGAAATTGCGTAAAACAATAGAGTAAAACATATAGTAATACATATAAACATGAGTGAGAAAAACTCCTACATGGTATTTTCGGGAACAGCCACGAAATACCTGGCAGAAAGAATCTGTCAAAGTCTAGGCTGCCCGTTAGGACAGTTACAAATCACCAAATTTTCTGATGGTGAGTTTGCCGTTTCTTACGAGGAGAGTATCCGTGGGCGCGATGTATTCCTCGTACAGAGTACCTTTCCAAACTCGGACAACCTGATGGAACTGCTACTGATGATTGATGCCGCCAAGCGTGCCTCAGCGCGTACCATCAATGCCGTCATCCCCTATTTCGGATGGGCCCGTCAGGACCGTAAGGACAAACCCCGTGTCAGTATTGGTGCCAAGTTGGTGGCCGACCTGTTGAGTGCGGCTGGTGTGAACCGTGTCATTACAATGGACCTGCACGCCGACCAGATTCAGGGCTTCTTCGATGTACCTGTCGATCATCTGTATGCCTCGAATGTGATCATCCCCTATCTGGAGTCGCTGAAACTGGACGATCTGGTGATCGCCTCGCCTGATGTGGGCGGTTCGAAGCGAGCCAACACCTATGCCAAGTATTTCGGCTGTCCGCTCGTGTTGTGCAACAAGACCCGTGCCCGCGCCAATGTGGTGGCCACGATGCAGATCATCGGTGAGGTGGAAGGCAAGAATGTCGTGATCGTCGATGATATGGTAGATACGGCAGGTACCATTACCAAAGCCGCCGACCTGATGAAGGAGCATGGAGCTACAACAGTACGTGCCTGTGCCAGCCACTGTGTGATGAGCGGTCCTGCAAGTGATCGCGTACAGGAATCGGCTTTGGAGGAGATCGTCTTCACCGACTCTATCCCCTACACCCAGCGCTGCGCCAAGGTGAAACAGTTGTCAGTGGCCGATATGTTCGCAGAGGCCATCCGTCGCGTTATCGACAACAAGAGCATAAGCGATCTGTATATCATATAAGTCAATGAAACTCAAACTACTATACGGACTGGCCGCAGTAAGTCTTATAGCTGCGTGCCAGTCTAATTCTTTTCAGATCAACGGTATCGCAAGGGCTTTTCAGGAGGGTGATACCATCTGTCTAGCCTACGATGAAGAGGCAGAAAGCGCCTTTGCTCAAACCACCGTCATAGACGGGAAATTCCAGTTTACAGGAGAAACGGATGCCTTCAGGCTATGTCGAGCCTATGTCAAGCAGCATCCTGACTGCAGTGCGACATTCTTCTCAGAGCCTGGACATATCACGATAGAACTCTCCCCCCGTCCCGCCATTTCCAGGGTCTCTGGCACCAAATGTAACAACGAGTGGCAGCACCTCTCCGACTCCATCCAACTACTAGCCAAGGATATTGCCTATATCCTACGCCACCCAGCCACAGACACCCTGGCACAGCAGCGGAATGCACATACCATCGACAGTCTGCACCGCCGTATGTCGGACTGCATTCTCCATACGGCACTGCGAAACAGCGACAATCCCTTAGGACGCTATATCGAAGAAAACTACAAAAAGCCCGAGTTCAAATGAACCCGGGCTTTTTTTTATTTGTAAATGACTGTCATTAGTTCATGGCAGGCAGTTCCAACCATTTGATGTAGCAGAAGTCCTGACGGTGAGGCAGGTTCTTGTTCTTCGGGTACATACGCAGAGCGCTCTTGTACTGTCCGAACTGCTTCGGTTTCAGGTCAGCCTCGAAGGTATAGTTGTTGCCCTCGTGACTAGTCACCTTCAACGGCTCAACACTGAACACTTTCTCTTCGCCGTCCTTGTTGAGCATCACATTGACCTTTTCAAGACCAATGGCATCGTCGAGACCCTGCTCATTGATCACTACTTTCAACTTATACACCTGACCAGCCTCAGCACCAGCAGCGGGGAAGTCCCATTCTGCGGAAACGACATTGATGGCATCCCAACGCTCAACCACAGCTTCCTTCCACTGTGCAATCTCCTTGGCCAGACGGTAGCCGTCCTTGGAGATCTCCTTGAAGCGCTTGGCCTCCTTATTGTAGAACTTCTCATAGTAGTCATCAAGCTGACGCTTCATCGTATAGTGAGGAGCAATCTGGGCAATAGAATTCTTGATGACCTTAATCCAACCCTTAGAGATACCTTTCTTATCTTTGTCATAATAGAGAGGAACAATCTCGTTCTCCAGCAGGTTATAGATGGTAGCAGCGTCAAGTTGATCCTGATAGCCTTGATTCTGGTAGGTACGTTTCTCAGTAAGTGCCCATCCGGCACCCTCGCGATAACCCTCCAACCACCAGCCGTCTTTTACGGAGAGGTTCACAACACCGTTCATCTCAGCCTTTTCACCAGAGGTACCAGAAGCCTCCAGAGGACGCGTCGGCGTGTTCATCCAGATATCCACACCTGATACCAGACGACGAGCCAGCAGGAAGTCGTAGTCCTCCAAGAAGATAACCTTACCCATAAACTCAGGACGCTGAGAGATCTCGAAGATCTTCTTAATCAGCCCCTGTCCTGCACCATCGGCGGGGTGAGCCTTACCAGCAAAGAGGAACACAACAGGATGCTCTGGATTGTTCACAATCTTGCTGAGACGATCAAGATCGGTAAACAGCAGGTGAGCTCGCTTATAGGTAGCAAAACGACGGCAGAATCCAATCACCAATGCATCAGAATTGAACTTTCCAAGCAAGTTAACCACACGTGAAGGATCGCCTTGGTTCTTCAGCCATGTCTCACGGAATTGCTCCTTAATATACTCGAAGAGTTTGTTCTTCAGAGCCTTACGGGTAGCCCAGATTTCCTCATCTGGACAGTTATAGATAGCATGCCAAATCTCCTCGTTAGACTGATCGCTCATGTGTTTCTCGTCGAAATACTTGGCATAGAGACTGCGCCATTCGGCAGCACACCAAGTGGGGAAGTGCACACCGTTGGTCACATAGCCCACATGGTTTTCTTCAGGGAAGTAGCCGTTCCAGATGGGAGCAAACATCTTCTGAGACACCCATCCATGAAGCATCGACACACCATTGACCTCCTGACAGGTGTTGCAGGCGAAGGTGGACATACAGAACTTCTCACCGTGATCATCGGGGTTCGTACGGCCCATACCGATAAACTCATCCCAAGTAATACCGAGTTTCTGGGGATAACTGCCCATATACTTGCCGAAGAGACCCTCCTCAAAATAGTCGTGGCCTGCTGGTACCGGCGTATGAACAGTATAGAGACCAGAAGCACGGACCAGTTCCAAAGCCTGGTTGAAAGTCAGACCCTCATCGATATAATCGCACAAACGCTGCAGGTTACACAGGGCAGCATGTCCCTCGTTGCAATGGTAGATATCCTTCTTGATGCCAAGTTTCTTCAGCAACAGCATACCACCGATACCCAGCAGAATCTCCTGCTTCAGACGGTTCTCCCAATCGCCGCCATAGAGGGCATGGGTGATGGGTTTGTCGAAGTCAGAGTTCATCTCGTTATCTGTATCCAACAGATAGAGCTTCACACGACCCACATTCACACGCCATACGTATGCATGAACCATATAATTGGTGTAAGGCACGTCAACCACCAGCGGGTTGCCGTCCTTGTCGAGCTGACGCTCAATAGGCAGTGAACCGAAGTTCTGACTCTCGTAGTTGGCAATCTGCTGTCCGTCCATCGACAGGCTCTGTGTGAAATAGCCAAAACGATAGAGGAAACCAACGGCACACATATCGACGTTAGAGTCGGAAGCCTCCTTCACATAGTCACCTGCCAGCATACCCAGACCACCAGAATAAATCTTCAGGGCAGAGTGGATACCATACTCCATACAGAAGTAGGCCACAGACGGGCGCTTGGCATCGGGCTTCACGTCCATGTACTTGCGGAACAAGTCATAGACATTCTTGACACGCTTCATCATCGCCTTATCCTTGACAATCTCTTCCTTACGTTCAAAACTCAGTCGCTCCAAGAGCATCACAGGATTGTGCTTCACATCATGGTAAAGCTCAGGGTCAAGGTCGCGGAACAAGTCACGTGCCTCGAAATTCCATACCCACCACATGTTGTGGGCAATCTCGTCCAAGCACTTCAGTTCCTCGGGAAGACTTGATTTAACAATCAGATCCTTCCACTGAGGAGCATTTGCATAATCTGCTTTAATTTTCATGATTTCTCAAATTTTGTATTTGAATTCTTATATTGTTTACTATCACTCTTCGCTTCTCAATTCTTTCTGGCCTCAGCCTTACTGAGGGCAATGTCGTAGGCCTCATAATAGTATTTGATAAACTCACTCCAGAGAGCTTTCTTCGACAGATTGCCCGCGTTCTTACGACAAGTATCCACCTGCTTCTTCGTCATATTCGAGTAATCAGCCACGGTGTCCTTGATATTATCAGCCACCTCAGAATAGTTGTAATCCGTACGATGGATCACCTTCACACCATCCTCAATCTGTCCCTCATGACCAAAGACACTATTGGCCCACAAGCCAAAACCTGCCAAATCCGTGGTGATACAGGGAACCTTGAAAGCCACAGCCTCCAACGGGGTATAGCCCCAAGGCTCATAATACGAGGGATAGATACAGAGATCGTTACCCAGCACCACGTCGTAATAAGTCATATTCACGATACCGTCGTTACCATCGAGATAACAGGGTAGGAAAATCACCTTCACTTTGTCTTCCTTACGGTTGTGCATGTCGTAGTACTTCATCATGCCAAGCACATTGTCATGGCTCATGTTGTGAAGCCAGTGCGTTACCTGAGGAACATCGAGCGGTGTGTCGTATTTCTTGCCACTCTTCAAACGCTCCTGGAGATCCTTGCGGGGCTCTCCCACCCATCCAGGCACTTCGATAAAGGCCACCACCTTTTTTTTCAGGTCGCGATCCCTCAGCAAGCGGTTCATGGCCTCCACAAACACATCAATACCTTTGTTTCGGAACTCATAGCGTCCAGAGGTGGAGATGAGTAACGTATCGTCGTCAAGTTCTTCTCCCAGCAGGGCGTTGGCAATCTCCAACATCTTGCGACGAGCGGCATTGCGCTTACGGTTGAACTTCTGCGCACTGGGCACAAAACTATCATCGAAACCATTGGGCAGTACCACATCGACAGGTTTATCCAGCAGTTCTACACACTCCTTGGCCGTGATATCGCTCACCGTCGTAAAACAATCGACATAGTGAGCCGTCTGCTTCTCGATGGAGTGTTTCGACTGCATATTCAGCTCACCAGCCATCTGATCACCGTTGTATGCGAACAGATAGTCATAGAGCGGTTTCATATTACCAGCGATCGAACGTCCGATGCTCGTGGCATGGGTGGTGAAAATAGTACCGATCTGTGGCAGTTTGTTATTAATATACAGGGCACCCAGACCGCACATCCATTCATTGGCATGGTAGATTACTTTCTGCTTTTCATCCAGATAGAAATTATAGAAACTCTCCACCACCAGAGCAGCAGCATATGAGAACATCGAGGCCTCATCATAATCACCATAGGCATGCAGGGAGTCAACACCGTAGTTCTCCCACAGCCAACCGTATATCTTATTCTTCTTCTCAAAGAATGGATTAAAATCCACGAGAATAGCGAGGGGTTCTCCTGGGACCGTCCAACGGCCCACCCGAACCTTAAGTTCCTGCTCATAAGCTGCACTTTGCCAATCGGCAAAGAGATTCTTATCCTCCTTGAAATAAGGACTCTCTTGTTCTTTCCAAAAATCAGGACCGATGAAAACAATCTTATCCTGAAGTGCCTCTTGTAGGGTCTTGGCACGTGTCGAAAGGACTGTATAGATTCCCCCTACTTTGGCACTAACTGCTTTTTTGCCATATTTTAACTATAATTGGCTGCAAAGTTACTTAAAAATTTCTAAAATCTGCAACCATTTCCCGCATTTTTTTAGTTAATTCTCGCAAATAATGATATAGATTAGTATCTTTGTCAGCAAAAAAGAAAAAGTGTGAATATGAAGAAGTTAATAGCTTTATTCCTGATCTTCCTCCCTTACCTGACCCTCAGGGCTCAGAATACTGTCGAGCCATTTCGCGCGTACCTATCTAATAATGAGTATGAGGTCTATCTTCGGATTGACTTCTATGACGAAACCATCACCATACCAGGACAGGAACTCTACGGACAGTTGCCTGGCTATCTGGGGAAAAAGAACAACTCCTTTTGCTGGGTCATCACCTCTGCAAAGATTCAAGATCGTACCGCCCATCTCGCCATGATCAATGATTATGGCAGTGAGGATCTCACAGCCATTCTGACAGCGAAAAATGATTCCCTCTACGAGTTAAGACAAGTAGAGGGAAGCACATTGAAAGTTCCGAAGAACGGAAAATGGCAGAAACTGCCGAAGACGCTGGAATTCAAGCGCCGTTGACAGTTACTTGATCACCACCTTACGACCATTCTGGATATACACGCCCTTCGCTGACGGAGCATCGTTCAGACGAACACCTGACAACGTATGCCAGCCTGTGTCAGAAACATGTTTCTGGAGGTCTTTCACTACGGATGTGATGGCCGTTGATCCACTACCAAAGGTGGCCTTGTTGTCTTTAATCTTCATCGTCACCAGATTCACGGCATCACCGTCTTTGCATACCTTATTGGTTTTTCCCCCATCATCAGAGCATATCAGTTTTACTTGGTAAGTGCCATCGGGTAAGCCTTCACCAACCGTTATCACGTCACCTTTGTTATCACTTTTACCACCCCAATAATAATATAAAGGAAGATCTATCTGTAATGCTCCTTTTCTATCAGAAAACCAGAAGCCCGTCACAAACTCATCATTCTGGAAGTAACCTATTCCCACCTGATAAATGGTATAGGGATAATTATAATTTGAATAATAGAATACATACTCTACATCAAAGCCCTCTGATTTGCTAAAACGTTCATAAACCATTCCCTCTTCGCCAAGTTGGAATTCGTCACAATACAGATTCTTCTCTATTGAGGTAACGCCCTTACCATTGGGGCCTAATCCTGGTGTAGCCATCTGCATCTCGGTAAAACCGATTTCCTGACCATTATCATCAAAGATCCACCCAGGCGACATCACGTCAAGCAGCATATAGCCGTCATCTTCACCGTTCCATCCCCAGTTGGTATAGAAATAATCCTTGCCATCCACCTTCTTGTAGCCATCCAGGATAAACTGATGACCTCCCTGATCGTCCGGGCAGTCGGCGCCAAACAACAATGGTCCTTCTTTTGAGATGACATCATACAAAGCATCCACCCATCCTTGTGCATTATAATCCATCTGATGAATCAGATACGCATCCTGATAGCCAAACACATCATAGAGGGCATAAACCATCTGATCAGTACCTGCTGCCGACTCGAAGCCATATTGCATATTGGCAGCAACACCACAATACTGCATGAGGCGCGATACAGCCTCTTTTTCCTCTTTCGTACTGTTATCATCGTAGGTGTCAGTGATATGATCCCAGTCTATCTTAGTACCTGCCGGGATGGCTTCCGTCTTCCATTTGACCGTTACATTTTTAGCACCCTCTTCCTCAAAAAACTCCTCAGGTACCTCTGCGGTACCCTTATAGCCGTCAATGTCCTGGAGGGTCATCTCTGGATAGCGATAGTAATTCAACACTTGAGCCATAGCTGTTGCAACACAACCCGTAACGGCATTGGAAGTCTTGTCTACATCTCCCCAGACAACATGCAACTCTGGGGCATGCAGATTATAAGGATAGTATTGCCCCCATGCTGTTTTCAACTTGGGAAGAATCTCTTCTTTAGTTGACGCAGCCCTGGTGGTCTGCTGCTGACGCGGCACTGCATTAACGGGAATAGCCTGGATTTTCTTCACGTAGCCCTCCAGCCATCTCTTCATGTTCGAAGGCATGGTGTTCATATCCAGACGGCCCTTCTCACTGAAGCCCAGGATCTCTGCCGTTCGGTCATCACCAGACACAATCACAAAGCCCCCTCCGTCAAGGTTGAAGGCATACAGTGGTGCATCATTCACCGACTCCACAGCACTGGCAATATTCAGACTCAAAGGAGCGCGGCTCATACCAGTCTGTACACCTCTGGCCTTTGAGTTTTTCGCAAAGAAAGACGCTGCCTTCTGGCGAGCCTGCTGTTCATTCACCTGTCCAGCCTCCGCTGTGAGCATGCTCACCGACAGAACGGACAATAAAAGTAGTTGTTTCTTCATAATTCTAACTATTTACAATGATGCCACAAATTTAGCAAAATTATCTGAAAAGGAGAAGAAATATAACATAAAAGTCATTATAATTAAGAAAAAAACTATATATTTGCAGCAAATGAATAAAAAAGAACGATATGAAAGGGTTCTAGCCCACTTCCGTGAGCTGATGCCAAATGTGAATACCGAACTGGAGTTCGGCAGTGTTTTCCAGTTGCTGGTGGCCGTCATCCTGAGTGCGCAATGTACTGACAAGCGCATTAATCAGGTGACACCTGAGTTGTTCCGACATTATCCTGATGCAAAGACAATGGCAAAGGCTGAAGCTGACGACATCTTGAAATATATCAGCAGTGTATCGTATCCTAATAGCAAAGCTGACCACCTCGTAGCCATGGCTCGTGCCCTCGTAGAGCACCATCATGGCGAAGTGCCTTCAGATATGAATGCCCTATTGGACCTTCCTGGCGTAGGCCGCAAGACAGCGAATGTCGTACAGAGTGTTGCTTTCGGCAAAGCCACGATGGCCGTCGATACACATGTTTTTCGCGTGGCCCATCGCATAGGTTTGGTGTCGAAAAGCGACAACACCCCCTATAAAGTTGAGCAAGCTCTCATCAAACATATACCCGAGGAAGATATCCCTCGGGCACATCATTGGCTATTGCTTCATGGGCGCTATGTCTGTACCTCCCGCAAACCTCATTGCGACAAGTGCGATATAGCCCCATTCTGTCTCAAATCTATTTAAAAAACTATTTACGTGAAGTTGGGCGGCCTTGGCGCTGATGTCCCCAATTACGGAAAGCACGACGATGGAAACGGTCTTCAGCAATGATTGCATCAAAAACCTTTGAGGGCTGAAGCACTTTGAAGAACTTGTTGTGATAGGTCTGCTGGATGACTTTTAACTCCAGTTCGTAACTATCGCGCTTCTGCACAACTTTCTTGATCTCATCTTCGTTTGAAGGACGTTGGCTGCACTCCTTTTTTATCTTCTCATAAACCACACGTTGCTTCGCATGCATTTCACGCAGCAAGGGGAAGAATTTCGAAGCCTCGTCGCTGGTAAGCTTTGCTTCCTGCGTAATAAACTGCTCCATATCGGCCAGAAACTTCTCTGGTGAGAACTTCTGTGGTTCATCTGCCTTCACTGCGGTAAAGGAAAGCAGGCAAAAAGTTAAGCATAACAGTTTCTTCATAACGGTTGGACTTTTTTAGTTTTCTGAGAGAAGCGCGTAGATATCGTGGTTGTCGAGCATCATATAATCTGCTGCCTCGTCAAACTCATCATACACTTCCTGCTGGGGTGTCGTAACAAGAGTAGCTTCATGTTTAGGCTCCTCCGACAATGCAAAATAGACACCTGTACAAATCATGAGCGCACAGATACTGGCAGCAGCATAGAATATCGGACGTAACCAAATGAGCTTTGCCTTAGGCTGACGCTTAGGCAATGAATTCATCAACTGCTCAGGGAATTGGTCAAAATAACCATCCGGTACCCTAAATGGGTTCCGCTTCCCAACTCGTTCTTCTATGTACTTCTCTTCATTCATCGCATATATGACGTATCAATATACAAAAGGTTTAATCACGTGACTTAAAATATTCAGAGATTTTCTTCACCGCTATATGATAGGAGGCCTTCAAGGCACCTTCTGACGTGTTGAGTAACTGACTTATCTCACTATATTTCTTTTCTTCGAAATAGCGTAACAGGAAAACTGTGCGCTGCACATCAGGGAGAGTGGCTATTGCTTCCTGCAACATGGCTTCTGCTTCAGAACCATCGAAGTATTCATCCGCTATAAATGGACTCATTGAAACATCATCCATACTGACAATCTGTTGTTTACGACGACGCAGAAAATCCAGACTTTCATTAATAGCAATACGAGATAGCCATGTACCAATCTTCGCATCACCATGATAGGAATCGAGACCGTTCCATGCTTTCAAGAAGGTGTTCTGCAACACATCATTCGCATCGTCATGTACCTGAACGATACGACGAATCATCCAATACAATTGTTCGGAATAGCTGCGCACCAACAGTTCAAAGCCTTTCCGCTGAGTTTCTGCTTTGGAAAGCAAGCGCATGATTTGCTGTTCATCGCATTCACCCATAACAAACAATCGAATTTAACACCATTAAAACAAGAAAGGGCTACAAGCCTGACTGATCGCTTTATCATATCCATACAGGTCTGGCCATGTCTCCACAATACCAGTCTTGGGATTAGGATAAGCGGTATAATAGATAATGTAAACAGGCACATGTGGAGTCACCTGCTGGTAAGTCAGCAGTTTGAACGGACGAGGGTCCTCTTCATGTTCCTCTATATAGTTACGTCCTCGTTCTGTCTCGGGTTTTATATCCATAGAGATACGAAGGCGGTCTTTCAGCCAATCATCAGCATCCGGCAAGAGGAAACACGCCAAATCAAAGGGCTTCTGCACACGCACACAGCCATGTGAAAGTGTTCTATTATCACTATTAAAGGCTCCTCTGTTACTGGTGTCATGCAGATAGACATCGAAATCATTGGGGAAACGGAAAACAATACGCCCCAGAGAATTCCCCACTCCACCTTTCTGTCCAACACGCAGACGGCCTGATTTCAGTTGTTCCGGTTTGACAGTAGCAGGATGAAGGGTATCACCAGAACTACGGTCAATGATATAATAGCGACGTTTGGCAAAATAAGCAGAATCGCCTCCGTGATGGGCCACTTCCGTATCAATGATATTCTTTGGAATAAGCCATTCCGGATTAACCTGCATATATTTGATCTCGCTATGTAACAAAGGGGTTTTCGACCCTTTGGCGCCACAGACGATACGCATATTCAGGACCGTGTCTCCACCAACAGCCCACAACTGTAAGGCTGGAATATTGACCAGCACCATACGACCACGTTCTTCTGGCTGTTTCATTTGCCATCGGCACCGTTCCATATTGATGGCCAACCGATGGCGAGCCTCTTTATCTGTAGCCTTTTCAAACTGTTCCTGAAGAACCCTGTATATCCGTCCTGATGGCTGAGACAACTTAAGGTATTCCATTCTCTTACTCCCTTCCGAAGACAATTCCTGAAGATATTCCTGATAGTCAGGTGCCTTCACTTCATAATCCAAGAGTCGGGCATAGCCACCTGTCCGTTTGAAATCCATCTTGTTCAGTAACTGGTCTGGTCGTACAAAACCGTATCGTTGTCCACTCGTATAGCGGACAAACGCTTTTGAAAGATAATAATCAAGACGAGGCAGGACCTCATTGATGCTTACCCCTATGGAATCAAAGGACAGATGGTGGACAATTCCAAGATCTTCAGCAATCTGGGGAATATAGAAAGCCAGCGAATCCAAACCATGTCGCGGTACTTCACGACGCAAGAACGACAACAAAGAATCTGCCTCTGGCATCACCCCCATCCTCGAAGACCATAATGACTTTTCACCAAATGACTTCGTATCGGCATATCGTTGTTTAAGCACCTTGTCACCTTCCCAAGATACTGAATCCAATTTTAATAAGCTATCCAGATGATGCGCCAACTGAAGCGTGTCGATAGAATTAACGTATATTCCGAAAGCAGACAAATCAGCCTCAGAAGGCTCACGGTTTCCATTAACACAGGAACCCAAGAGCAGACTGGCACCAAATAGTATTAAAACTAACGAATGGAAACCTTTCTGACGACCTTGCCCACCTTGACGATATAACAACCTTTAGGAATATTCAATTCAAACTTCTGTGCAGGACTGTCAATCTGCTCTTCAAAGACCTTATTGCCTGTGAGGGAAACGACCTCAATAGTCATTCCTTCACCTCCATATACATAAACTGATCCTTGCGAAACAGATATCGTCACTTCTGAATCCTGAAAATCCATGATGCCAATAGCATATTCTTTCAATACGCTGGAACTGGCCGTCACAGGAACGAACAGAACTAGAGCCAGAACGGCTGATAATATGAATACAATTCTCTTCATACACATAAAATCTATGCAAAAGTATGAAAAATAACTGAATCCACCAAATAATTCAATAAAAAAACTGCTATTTTTGACCATTATACATCAAAAACATCCATTTCGTTTGTTAAAAACGTGTTTTCAAAGACTTCTTTTGCTTCGTTCAACAATACTCGTTCATCCTCATATCTGGAACTGTAATGACCTATCAGCAATTTGCCGACTTTGGCATCAAGTGCGACCTTTGCAGCCTGACGGGCCGTTGAATGATAATACTTCTCAGATTGTGGCAGATGATCGTCACCGTATGTGCTTTCATGGTACAAAGTATCAACCTCCATTAATTGCTCATGGAGATGGGACATATAACGGGTATCACTGATATAGGCATAACTGCGCGGTTTATCAGCAGGAACGACAAGACGACTATTAGGGATCACCTCCCCATCTGCAGTGGTCCAGTCTGCCCCATTCTTGATATTTCCCACCTGACTGGCAGGGATACCATAACAATCCATCATATCCCTGCGAATATGTGGCAAGGTGGACTTTTCCTTTATCAGATAGCCACAGCAGGGAACGCGATGCTCCAATGGGATACTCTCAACCATGATGCTTCTGTCTTCATAGACCGTCTGTCTTATTGTCGTTTCAACAGGATAGAAGACAACCTCAAATCCCAAATCATGGGTAAAAAATTGGATCTGCCGATCCAATTCTTCACCTAGTGCCTTTGGTCCATGAATGTGCAGACGGGCTGTACGTCCCAATAGACCAAAGGTAGAAATCATGCCGATGAGTCCGAAACAGTGGTCTCCATGAAGGTGAGTGATAAAGACATGACTCAATTTCGTAAAACGGACACGGCTTTTACGCAGTTGCATCTGCGTTCCTTCCGAACAATCCAGCATCAACACCTTATCACGCACCTCCACCACCTGAGACGAGGCGTTATGACGAAGGGTGGGAAGCGCACTTCCACACCCTAAGATATGTACCTTGAATGGTTCCACCTATTATTATATCTTGTTGAACTCGTCGTTGGTATCTTCAAGTTCCAGTCCGTGCAGATCCACTTTGGGCTTTTCTTTCCAACGATTATATTCAAACGTCTCTATCTCGTCCTTGGGTTTATTGAGAGTACGGTATGCCAAGGTATCGGGACCAAGAGCCAGAATCTCATAACGGTTTTCTTCTTCCTCATCACCGCCGCCTTCACGTACCAGCAGGATTTCCAAATCACCATTGAAAATTTTCCAAGTACGGTAGATGATGGTACTTTGGTCAATACTCTCTGCCACACCACCTTCCTTAATACGGATACCGATTTCATCACTGCCATCCAAAGGATCCGGCATGACCCAGTCACCCAACAACGTATTCAGATTAATGACAATCTGTGCGTCCTGAGTATCCTTGTCAACAACGACAGCTATACGGTCCGCAACCTGCAGACCACCGAAGACCTTACCACTTTCCGATGCTTTTTCCAGATTCAGCCGAAGTGTATCACCACTATCCGTAATCATCTCAAGCGTATTCATGGCCGTTCCTTCAGTACAAATACCATAAATCGTCTTGTCACGCGGTATCAGGTCCTCAACGGATACAGAATCTTTTTCTACTGCAGCCTGCTGCTTTCCACTACCGCCACAACTGCCGAGTACAGATAAACTGGCAATTAAAACAAATAAAAAAGACACTTTCTTCATAACACCTATTTTTATATTATTGATTATTTTTCAATTTTTCTTTGGCCTCATTCCATAAAACATCCATCTCCTGAAGCGTCATATCTTTCAAAGGTTTACCGATCTTAATACTATGATCCTCAATATAATTGAAACGATCGATAAACTTTCGGTTTGTCTTCTCTAAAGCATTATCCGGATTCAGTTTATAGAGTCTGGCTGCATTGATGACGGAGAACAGGAAATCTCCCAATTCCTCCGTAGAGTGCTCTTTATCTTCCTTGGAAAGTTCAACCTCCAACTCATCCAGCTCTTCACGAACCTTTTTCCACACATCCTGACGGTCTTCCCAGTCAAAGCCCACATTCCGGGCCTTATCCTGAATACGGTAAGCCTTGATCAGACTTGGCAGAGCCTCTGGCACACCAGAAAGTACACGCTCATTACCGTCTTGCTCCTTCAGTTTAATCTGCTCCCAGTTTTCCAACACCTGCGTGACGGTAGTTGGTTTCTTACCAGTTGTCGGTGCTTCATCCTCAGGCACATACGGCAGCGGCTTGGGATCCTCAGCGTCTATCTGCGAGGGATGATAGACATGCGGATGACGGGTAATCATCTTCCTTGTCAGAGCATTACAGACATCGGCCATGTCGAATTGTTCCTTTTCCTCAGCGATCTTCGCATAGAAGCAGATATGCAGCAGAACATCGCCCAACTCCTTGCAGATATCGGGGATATCGTTCTTGATGAGAGCATCGCAGAGTTCGTAGGTCTCCTCAATGGTATTGGGTCTCAGACTCTCGTTCGTCTGCTTCTTGTCCCATGGACAATTAGCCCTCAACGCATCCAGTACGTCGAGAAAGCGGCCGAAAGCCTGCATTTTTTCTTCTTTTGTGTGCATATTTTATTAAATATTGTGGCAAAGATACAACTTTTCGCTGGATTTTTACTAATTTTGCAGCGATTTTTGAAAATAATTAAACAAAATATGGAACTTGCAAGTAAATATGACCCAAAAGAGGTCGAATCGAAATGGTATCAGTACTGGCTAGACCACAAACTTTTCGCCAGCAAACCCGACGGACGTGAACCTTACACCATCGTTATCCCACCGCCCAATGTAACAGGTGTGCTCCACATGGGACACATGCTCAACAATACGATTCAGGACATTCTGGTGCGTCGTGCCCGTATGGAGGGCAAGAACGCCTGTTGGGTACCAGGCACTGACCACGCCTCGATTGCTACGGAGGCCAAGGTGGTGAAGAAACTCGCCGAACAGGGTATCAAGAAGCACGACCTCACCCGTGACCAGTTCCTCGAGCATGCCTGGGACTGGACTCACGAGCACGGCGGTATCATCCTGAAGCAGTTGCGCCGTCTGGGTGCCAGCTGCGACTGGGACCGTACGGCCTTCACCATGGACGAGACACGCAGTAAAAGCGTCATCAAGGTATTCGTTAACCTCTATAACAAAGGCTTGATCTATCGTGGTCTGCGCATGGTCAACTGGGATCCCAAGGCCCTGACGGCCCTCTCTACCGAGGAGGTGGTCTATAAGGAGGAGCAGAGCCATCTGTTCCACCTGAAATATTATGTAGATGGTCTGACTCAACTCGACAACGAGGAGGCGCTGAAGGCCGATGGTAACATCATCCACAAGGATGCCAAGGGTTACTACGCTGTCGTAGCCACCACCCGTCCTGAGACCATCATGGGTGATACCGCCATGTGTATCAACCCCAAGGATCCGAAGAACCAGTGGCTGAAAGGTCGCAAGGTCATCGTACCGCTGGTGAACCGTGTGATTCCTGTCATCGAAGACCGTTACGTAGATATCGAGTTTGGTACGGGTTGCTTGAAGGTGACACCTGCCCACGATACCAATGACTATATGTTGGGTAAGACCCATAACCTCGAGACCATCGACATCTTCAATCCCGATGGTACCATCAGCGAGCAGAGTCCCATCTATGTCGGTATGGATCGTATGGACTGCCGCAAGCAGATTCAGAAGGATCTGCAGGAGGCTGGTCTGATGGAGAAGATTGAGGATTATACTAATAAGGTGGGCTACTCTGAGCGTAACCCTGACACACCTATTGAACCACGTCTCTCACTGCAGTGGTTCCTCAAGATGCAGCACTTTGCTGACATCGCACTGCCACCCGTGATGACTGGTGAGATGAAGTTCTATCCTGAGAAGTATAAGAACACCTATAAAAACTGGCTGGAGAATATACAGGACTGGTGTATCTCCCGCCAGTTGTGGTGGGGTCACCGTATTCCTGCCTACTATTATAATGAGAACGACGACTATGTCGTAGCCGAGACGCGTGAAGAGGCTCTCAAACTGGCTCAGCAGAAGTATCCGAAGGTGACGGATGCAGACCTGCGTCAGGACGAGGATGCCCTCGACACCTGGTTCTCTTCATGGCTGTGGCCTGTATCGCTGTTCGACGGTATTAACAACCCTGGCAATGAGGAGATCAAGTACTACTACCCCACCTCTGACCTCGTGACGGCTCCCGATATCATTTTCTTCTGGGTGGCCCGCATGATCATGGCTGGTGAGGAGTACATGGGTACCTTCCCCTTCAAGAACGTCTATTTCACAGGTATCGTCCGCGACAAGTTAGGTCGTAAGATGTCGAAGTCGTTGGGTAACAGCCCCGATCCTATCGAACTCATCGAGAAGTTCGGTGCCGACGGTGTGCGCATGGGTATGATGCTCTCTGCTCCTGCTGGTAACGATATACTCTTCGACGAGGCTCTCTGCGAACAGGGACGTAACTTCAACAATAAGATCTGGAACGCTTTCCGTCTCGTGAAAGGATGGAAGGTGGCAGATATCGAACAGTCTGAGGCCGGCAAGACAGCCACCACGTGGTTCGAGGCCAAACTGCGCCAGACCAATGCCGAAGTTGACGACCTTTTCAAGAAATACCGTATCTCCGAGGCCCTGATGGCTGTCTATAAGCTCTTCTGGGACGAGTTCTCCAGTTGGTATCTGGAGATGGTGAAGCCCGCCTACGTCAATGGTGAGGCACAACCCCTCGACAAGCAGACCTACGACAAGACCCTCGAGTTCTTCGAGATCCTGCTGAAGATGCTCCATCCGTTCATGCCGTTCATCACCGAGGAACTGTGGCAGCACCTCTACGATCGTCAGGAGGGAGAGTCGATCATGCGCGACAAACTGGAACTCCCCGCTCCTACTGAGGCCGACAACCAACTCGCAGCCCAGATCGAGAACGTGAAGCAGATCGTCTCTGGTGTCCGTATGGTGCGTTCCTCCAAGAACATTGCTCCGAAGGAGCAACTCGAACTGCAGGTGGTAGGTCAGAACGACTACGCCGACTTCTATCCCGTCATCATCAAGATGGCCAATCTGAGCGCTATCAATATTGTCGTAGAGAAAGATCCGACAGCCTCCGCCTTCATGGTGGGAACCGACGAGTTTGCCGTTCCCCTTGGCAATATGATCGACGTGGAGGCTGAGATCCAGAAGATGGAAGCCCAGCTCCAGCACCTTGAAGGATTCCTCGCTGGTGTGAAGAAGAAACTCTCCAACGAGCGTTTCGTGGCTAACGCCCCTGAACAGGTCGTAGCCCTGGAGCGTAAGAAGCAGAGCGACTCCGAGGAGAAGATCGCCTCACTGAAAGAATCCATCGCCGCATTAAGAAACAAATAAAAACAACCAATATTAGTATGAAGAAAGAACTGAAGAAGGTGCTTGTTCTTGGCTCGGGCGCCTTGAAAATCGGACAAGCCGGTGAGTTCGACTACTCTGGCTCCCAGGCTCTGAAAGCACTTCGTGAGGAAGGCATCAAGAGTGTGCTCGTCAACCCCAACATCGCAACCATCCAGACCTCGGAAGGTATTGCCGACAATGTATATTTCCAGCCAGTAAACACCCACTTCGTGACGGAGATCATCAAGAAGGAGCGTCCTGACGGTATCCTGTTGGCCTTCGGTGGTCAGACCGCCCTGAACTGTGGTACTGAACTCTACCTGAACGGTACGCTGAAGGAATATGGTGTAGAGGTATTAGGTACGAGCGTGGAGGCCATCATGAACACAGAGGACCGCGACCTCTTCGTGAAGAAGTTGGGTGAGGTTGATCTGAAGGTACCCGTGTCTCACGCCGTGGAGTCGATGGAAGATGCCCTGAAGGCCGCCCACGAGATCGGTTTCCCGATTATGATCCGTTCTGCCTACGCCCTCGGTGGTCTTGGCTCAGGTATCTGTCCTGACGAGAAGACCTTCATCGAACTGGCTGAGTCAGCCTTCACCTTCGCCCCGCAGATCCTTGTCGAGGAGTCACTGAAGGGTTGGAAGGAGATCGAGTTCGAGTGCATCCGCGATGCCAACGACCGTTGCTTCACCGTGGCTTCCATGGAGAACTTCGATCCCCTCGGTATCCACACGGGTGAGTCCATCGTCGTAGCCCCGACCTGCTCACTGAAGGAGGATCAGGTGAAGATGCTGCAGGAGATCACCATCAAGTGTGTGAAGCACCTGAACATCGTCGGTGAGTGCAACATTCAGTTCGCCTTCAACGCCATCACCAACGACTACCGTATCATCGAGATCAACGCCCGTCTGAGCCGTTCTTCTGCTCTGGCTTCCAAGGCCACGGGTTATCCCCTCGCCTTCGTCGCTGCCAAGATTGCCCTCGGCTACACGCTCGATCAGATCGGTGAGATGGGTACGACCTCATCAGCCTATGTCGCTCCGAGCCTCGACTATATGATCTGTAAGATCCCCCGTTGGGACCTGACGAAGTTTGCTGGTGTGAGCCGTCTGATTGGTTCTTCGATGAAGTCCGTCGGTGAGATCATGAGTATCGGCCGCAGTTTCGAGGAGATGATGCAGAAGGGTCTGCGTATGATCGGACAGGGCATGCACGGCTTCGTAGGCAACGACCATACGAAGTTCGATGACCTTGACGATGCTCTGGCTAATCCTACCGACCTGCGTATCTTCGCCATCGCCCAGGCACTCGAAGAGGGTTATACCATCGAACGTATCGAGGAACTCACGAAGATCGACGTCTGGTTCCTGGAGCGTCTGAAGCATATCGTGGATCTGAAGCACGAGCTGATGAAATACAACAAACTCGAGGAGTTGCCCGATGAATTGCTCTTGGAGGTGAAGCGCTGTGGTTTCTCCGACTTCCAGATTGCCCGTTTCGTGCTGAAGTCACAGAAGACCAATATGGAGAAGGAGAACCTCGAGGTGCGCAAGTACCGTAAGCAGAAGGGCATCGTACCTTCCGTGAAACGTATCCCCACCGTGGCCTCTGAGCATCCCGAACTGACCAACTACCTCTATTTCACCTACACGCACACACCCGCCTTTGGTGATCCTACAGGTGAGAAATATGTGGCAGCCCACGACATCAACTACTACAACCACGAGAAGTCTGTTGTGGTATTGGGCTCTGGTGCCTATCGCATTGGTTCGTCCGTTGAGTTCGACTGGTGTTCTGTGAACGCCATCAACACGGCCCGCAAACTGGGTTATAAGAGTATCATGATCAACTACAACCCCGAGACCGTTTCTACCGACTACGACATGTGCGACCGCCTCTATTTCGACGAACTGTCGATGGAGCGCGTGCTCGATGTCATCGACCTCGAACAGCCGCGTGGTGTGGTGGTCTCCGTAGGTGGTCAGATCCCCAACAACCTCGCCATGAAACTCCACCGTCAGGGTGTGCCCGTATTGGGTACGTCACCTGTGGATATCGACCGTGCAGAGAACCGCGATAAGTTCTCGGCCATGCTCGACAAACTGGGCATCGACCAGCCCGCCTGGCAGGCACTCACCTCGTTCGACGATGTGAAGGAGTTCGTAGCCAAGGTGGGCTATCCCGTATTGGTTCGTCCGTCGTATGTACTCTCGGGTGCTGCCATGAACGTCTGCTACGACGAAGAAGAGCTGCATCGTTTCCTGAACATGGCTACCGAGGTGTCGAAGGAGTTCCCCGTGGTGGTGTCTAAGTTCATGACCGAGACCAAGGAGATTGAGTTCGACGCCGTGGCCGACAAGGGCGAGGTGGTCGAGTACGCCATCTCCGAGCATGTGGAGTATGCTGGTGTGCACTCTGGTGACGCCACGATGGTATTCCCTGCCCAGAACATCTACTTCTCGACGATCCGTCAGATTAAGAAGATCGCGCGTAAGATCGCTGCCGAACTGAACATCTCTGGTCCGTTCAATATCCAGTTCCTGGCCAAGAACCGTGAGGTGAAGGTCATCGAGTGTAACCTCCGCGCCTCTCGTTCGTTCCCCTTCGTATCGAAGATCCTGAAGCGCAACTTCATCGAGACGGCTACGAAGATCATGCTCGACGCCCCCTATCAGCGTCCTGACAAGAGCGAGTTCGACATCGACCGTATCGGTGTGAAAGCCAGCCAGTTCTCTTTCGCCCGTCTGCAGAATGCCGACCCTGTGCTGGGTGTGGATATGAGCTCTACGGGTGAGGTTGGCTGCTTGGGCGACGACCTGAACGAGGCCCTGCTGAACAGTTTGATCGCAACGGGTTACTCCATTCCTAAGGATGCCGTGCTGATCTCCTCTGGTGGTGCCAAGGGTAAGGTGTCTCTCCTGGAGCCCGCCCAGCAACTCGCCAAGAAGGGTTACACCATCTACGCTACTGGTGGTACGGCTAAGTTCTTCAACGACAACGGTGTGAAGGCGGTGGCTGTCGCATGGCCCGACGAGGATGGCGATAACAACGTGATGGATCTCATCTCGCAGCATAAGGTGGGCTTGGTGATCAACGTGCCTAAAAACCACACCAGCCGTGAGTTGACCAACGGTTACAAGATCCGTCGTGGTGCCATTGATCACAATATTCCTCTGATGACCAATGTCCGTCTGGCCAAGGCCTTCATCGAGGCCTTCACCGCCATGAGTCTCGACGATGTGAAGATCAAGTCCTGGCAGGAGTATAATGCTTAACGACGAGTATAAGACGATCAAGACCGGAGGCGAGGGCTACTACACTGACAAGCGTAGCAAGTTCCTCGCCTTCGCTCATCATGTGGAGAGCGTCGATGAGATCAAGGAGATCCTTTCTGGCTATCGCAAGAAATACTACGACGCCCGCCATGTCTGCTACGCCTATATGCTCGGTCCTGAGCGCACGGAGTTCCGTGCCAACGACGATGGCGAGCCCTCCTCCACAGCCGGCAAACCCATCCTCGGACAGATCAACTCACAGGAACTCACGGATATCCTCATCGTCGTGGTACGCTACTACGGGGGTGTGAACCTGGGCACCAGCGGTCTGATCGTCGCCTATCGCGAAGCCGCTGCCGATGCCATCGCACACTGCACGATAGAGACCCGTCAGGTCGAAGAGGTCATCACCTACTCCTTCGCCTACCCCATGATGAACGACGTGATGCGCATCGTCAAGGAGATGAACCCGCGTATCGTCTCGCAATCCTATGACAATACCTGTGAGATCAAGCTTAGCATCCGCCAGTCAGAAGCCGAGGCCCTCAGAAACAAACTGTCGAAACTGTCCTTCGAATAGATATGTCTTTCCTCAACAGAAAATACCCGTTCCCACCGAGCAGTCACTGGCTGAGAGACTGCGCCATCTACTGCGCCATCGTATTTCTGATTCTCTACCTGCTGCAGCCCTTCGGGTTCAGCATGTATCAGGGCAACAAACTGTTGTTAGCCCTGCTGTTCGGGGCTGTCACCTTCGGTTGCTGTCTGGTCTATGGATTCGTTGAGCGGCCCCTCATTCAGCGTGTCTCGCCTTGGCGCATCTGGCACGAGGCACTGTCTATATTGGCGTTGATCCTGTTTGTCGGTATATGCAACTTCCTGGTGTGCTCAGTGGTGTTTGATTTTCCGATCACACTCAGTTCCTTCCTGATGTTCCTCTACTGGACGCTGATTATCGGTATGATCGTGACGGTATGCTCCATCAGTCTGAACTATTACCGCCATCTGCGCAACCAGTTGGAGACGCTGCTCAACAAGACCACGGAGCAGCAGACGGGCATCGTCATCACCATCCACGACACCAACGTCAGGGGCAACGACCTGCAACTGCCCATCAACGACCTGCTGTATATCGAGGCCCAGAAGAACAATGTGGCCGTGAGTTACGTGAAGGACGACAAGATTGCCACCACGGAACTCCACACGACACTCAGCGCTGTGCTCGACGACCTGAAGGAATTTGAGAACATCTTCCAGTGCCACCGCTCGTTTGTGGTGAACCTGAACAACATCACCTCGGCCCAGGGCAACTCCAACGGCTACCAGTTGAAATTGGGAAAATGCACGACGATGGTACCCGTTTCCCGTACCTACGTGCCGAAACTCAAGTCGTTTATCGCTTAGTCACTCATCCTTTTTCTTAGTCATTCGTCCACTGGCATAGTCTTCTGTCAGCCGTTTTAGTTGTCTGTCACAGGAATTTGGAGGATATCATTTCTGTGTCTATCTTTGCAGCATGAAACAACGACTGACACATATCATGCTGATGCTGCTCGTAGCCATAGGCGCTACCAGCCAGACCACCATTTCAGGTATCGTCACTGACGGACGCGAACCGCTCGTGAGTGCCAATGTATATATAATAGGTACGATAGACGGGTGTCTGACGGACTCATTAGGCCACTTCTCTTTCCAGACCACGAAGACGGACGAACTGACGCTCCGGGCGACATTCATCGGCTACGATGACTACACCCAGTCCATCACCCAGACCTCCGACCTCACCATCCGGATGCGCGAGAAGGCGACGGCCATCGACGAGGTGGTGGTCACCGCCAGCACCTACAGTTTCGGCAAGAGCGACAACTTCAAGACGATGGATGCCCTCGACGTGGTGATGGCCGGCAATTCGTGTGGCGACATCGTGGCCGCCCTACAGACACTACCTGGCACACAGATGGTAGGCGAAAGTGGCAAACTCTATGTCCGAGGCGGTGAGAGCGACGAGTGCCAGACATTTGTCAACGGCATGCACGTGCTCGTCCCCTATACCACCAACACAGCCAACAACGCCTCTCGCGGACGGTTCTCACCCTTCCTCTTCAAGGGCATCAACTTCTCATTAGGTGGCTACGGCGGAGAATACGGACAGGCCCTCTCCTCGGTGCTGCCCATGGAGACCACAGATGTCGCCACAGACGACAAGTGGGGTGTCAGTGCCTCACTCCTCGACTGGAACATCGGCGGCACGAAGGCCTACGACAGGAGCAGTCTGTCGTTCAATGCCAACTACACCAGTCTGGCTCTCTTCAATGCGCTCTTCCCTGACCGCTACGACTGGACCCGTCCCTATCGCAAACTCTCTGGTGAGGCACAATACAAGGCCGACCTCTCCACAGCCAGTGTCCTGAAGACCTATGTGGGCTACGACCTAACCTCCGTAGGCCAGCAGATCGACAACCTCAGTCTCTCGCTCGTAGAACATAATATCTACGCCAACACCACGCTCAAGACCAATCTCGGACGCGGCTACACGCTCTTCACGGGCATCGCCAACTCCTCAGTGGTGGAGAATATCCACGATGCCCAGGTGCCAGGCGACCATTATCACAATTTCCGCAACGAGGTCCATCTGAAGGCAGAAGTGCGTAAGGTCTTCTCGCCCGTCGTCAAGATGTCGGCAGGAGCCGAGGACTACATCCGTCACAGCACCCTGACCTATGAGGACAGCCATTACCGTCTCGACTACCATCTGCTGGCAGCCCATCTCGACGCACAAGTCAGGCTCCTGCCCCATCTGTTCCTCAACACCTCAGCCCGTCTGGAAAATGCCAGTTACGACGGCCAGTTGCTGCTGATGCCCCGTGCCACACTGAGTTACGTGCCCAACAAGCACTTCCAACTCTCAGCCATGCTGGGCCGATACAGCCAGACCGCAGAAGACGAGTATATCGTCAGGAGTGGCAAGCGCCTCTCTCAGAGCACGGCCAACCACGCCATCCTCAGTCTGCAATACACCAGCGGCAAGACCCTGCTGCGCATCGAGCCCTATTACAAGAAGTACCACCATCTGCCCCTTCTGGCTGACGGCATCTGCACAGCCGACGGCTATGGCACCAGCCAGGGCATCGACGTGTTCCTCGAGAACCACTCACTCATCAGGAACCTCACGACCACCCTCTCCTACTCCTTCAACGACTCCGAGCGCCTCTACCTCGACTACACCAGTCCACGCACGCCTGACTACGCCTCGCACCACAACCTCCGTCTGACGGCCAAATACGCCATCGGCAAGGTCATCTTCGGTCTGGCAGAGTCGTATGCCAGCGGTCGCCACTACCCTCAGGGCACTACACCTTATTATAATAGTATAGATGCCAACATCACCTACCTGGCTCACCCCAAGGTGATCGTCTATGCATCACTCAACAATATCTTCGGTCGTACCAACGTCTTCGGCTACAAGACCGATGGCTCAAACATCACGGGGAGCCGCGACCGTTTCTTCTATATCGGCATTTTTGTTTCACTTAAAAATAACAAAGCGTATGACATCTCAAATTTTTAAATCGTGTGTGCTCGCCATCGTACTCTTCCTGATGGCCCCCGTTAGTATCAACGCCCAGCATGTGCCCATGCAGGCACTCGTCGGCCAGTCACTCAGCAAACTCCAGCAGGACAAGCCAGAGACCATCCTCAACTGCATCGCCGAACTGAAGCGCATCGAGACGATGTTCCCCGACAGCGTCCAGCCCAAGTACCACATGGCCCTGCAAAGCCTCAGTTACGCCGTGACGAATCCCCAGGCCCCACAGACGGAGAACCTGCTGACAGATGCCGCCCAGACCATCGACCAGATGGAGCAGATGGCAGGCGCCGACCTCTCCGACGTCTGCACCCTGCGCGGCTTCCTCTATATGGTGCGCATCGTACAGGACCCGGCTCAGAACGGCCAGCGTTATTACATCGATGTGATGACGAACTACGAAAAGGCCCTGAAACTCAATCCCGACAATGCCCTCGTCCAACAGTTACAACAGAAATTCCTCGAAGGCATGCAAAGTGCCATGAGCAGATAGCGACACACGGGGACAGGCTCCATCCTGTGCCCAACAGTACTCACCGCGCTTGGCGCATCGAGCTGCGTGAACATGTAAGAATGGAGCATCCTTTTGGGGGTGCTCCTATTTATTAATAGGGTTATTTTACGATTTCCTGGATGCGCTTCTGGAATTCAGGTGAAAGAGCAGGAATCTTGTGGGCGCGCTCGAACTGAAGGATGTTCTGGTAGGTCATCTTCATCTTGTTGTCTTTCTTTATCTGCTTCAGCCCATCCTTTGTCACATAGGCACGTCGGTGGTAAACACCTGTACCATGATATATGTATTACACTTTTTTTCGTATTATAGTAGCTGGTAAATCCCTGCAGCATCACCAAGTCCTCAGGTGAGTAAATGCCTTTTTCGTCGATGCGGTAAACGATGATTTGCGTAAACAAAACAAATAATTCGGCGATTATTCCCCCAAAACCACCCCATGATGCGACAATTATGGCATGCTTTTTATTGATTTGTCACAAAAACGAGGCCATTGCCACATCCATTTGAAGCAAAAAACAACAAAAAAGTTGTGATATACTGATAATTTCCGTACCTTTGCACCGTCAAACGACATTATAATTAGAATAAGTAACAATGAAGAAGATTATTTTAATGGTTGCAGTCGCCATGATGACTGCCATGAATGTGAACGCTCAGAATGAGAATCTGCATCACGAACTGAGCTTGTCTTATGGTTTGGGTAGTATCGCCCAGCTTGGCGATGGTATTGGCGAGGGACTGGGCCTGGCCTTCACTGACACAGAGTATGATGACGGTTCTATCGTGGGTCCCATCACCTTGGAGTACTTCTATCACTTCAACAATCCCCGTCTGGCTCTCGGTGCCTCGTTCACCTATTCTAAATGGGATAGCAAAATTATGGTAAGAAACACCGAATCGCAGGTCGGCGAGCGCAATCGTAACTTCTTCTCTGTGCTGCCTTCTTTCAAGAGCTACTGGATTAACAAGAACAGTTTCGGTCTTTATTCAAAGGTTGCAGCTGGTGTTGGTTTTCTGAAATGCACAGACGATGATTTTAGGAATAATGTGAAGAAGGACGACAACGGTTGCTACTTCATGTTCCAACTCTCATTTGTCGGTGTAGAGTTCGGTAGCAAGTTCCGTGGCTTTGCTGAGGCTGGTTTCGGTGACCAGGGCTTCATTCAGGCTGGTATTCGCTACAAGTTCTAACTCTCTAAATCGCGATTGTAGAGTGTGCGGTATTCGGCGGGTGTCAGTCCAAGGGCATCCGTCAATTTCCGTTGCATGGTGCGCACGTGCTTGAAGCCCGCATCCTCTGAAATGGAAGCGATGTTGTAGTTGGATTAGAAAATCTTTCCAGCCAGTTGCATACGGGTGGCGGCGGGCGTTGCGGGGACGATGATATCAGCCGTGTTCACCTGCTGCTGCTCGCCGTCGATGGTGAACTGCAGGGTGGCTCCGTCGGTACGCACGTCGATGGTGACGTTGGCACCCATCACCAGCGGCAGGTTCACGTCGCCATGACCGCCGGGGAAACCGCAGAGCACGGGGATGTTGTAGTCTTTCAGCAGCTCGTGGAGCATCGCCTCGACACTCTCGTAAGTGAATTCGGTGCCGCAGTCGGTGAACTCTCCAAGGATGATGCCCCGGCAGCGGTCGAGCACGCCGTTCATCTGGAGGATACGCATCTGGCGATCAATATTGTGCATCGACTCCTCTACTTCTTCTACAAAGAGAATGAGGTCTTTGCCCTTGGTGGCATCGGCACGTGTACCGAGGTTTGGTGCGAAGGTGCAGATATTACCGCCTACGAGGGTACCAGTGGCCTGGCCTGTGATGTTCTGCTTATGTGCAGGCACTTCATAGCGGGGCACCTTACCCAACAGCAGGTCGCGCATCAGTGTGCTGGTGGCGTCGGTGCCGCCCTTGGCCAGGAACGAGCTCATCGTACCGTGGATGCTCATCACACCAGCACGCGTCAACAGACCGTGCAGGGTGGAGATATCACTGAAACCCACCAGCCATTTAGGCGAGGCTTTCAGTTCGGCCTGCGTCAACTGGTCAATGAGTTGGATAGTACCGTAACCGCCTCGGTTGCAGATGATCGCCTTGATGCTGGGGTCGCTGAGTGCCCAGCGGATATCGCTCACGCGCTCGGCCACAGTGCCAGCATACTTCCCGTCAACCACCTTACCCACATTTGGGCCTACCACGGGCTCCAATCCCCACGAACGCAACACGTCGGCGGTCTTCTCCACGTTCTCCATCGGTGTGTAGTAAGACGGAGAGATCAGAGCCACCTTGTCACCTGCCTTCAGATAGTCGGGTTTCTCGCAGTTCAGCACCACTGGCTGATCGGGAACTACTATTATCTCATCATTGCTGCACGATGTCAGCGTCGTTGTGCCGCAGATAAGGAAGATGGCGGCTGCTACCCTTATTAAATACTTTTTCATTTTGCTTTAATTTGAATTATGCTGCAAAGTTATACAAAATAATCTACATGACAAAGCTGTCGATATATTATTTCATTCATTGTACTCCATTTAATACTCTGTGCGCATCATGCGGATAGGGGACACGCAGGGGACAGGCACCACTGTGCTACGCAAGCTACGCACAGATGGAGCCTGTCCCCGTGTGTCTTCATTGCGTCCTCAATAATTTTTATATGGATTGTGATGTCTTTTGCGAAATTCTTCGTATCCTTGCAAACATATAACAAAACGATCTCAAATGAAACCTATACACAGAGTGCTAGTCACAGTAGCCTTGATGGCCATCACAAATAGTCATATCTTTGCCCAGAACTTTCCTGTGGGTATTGTCAGCACGCAGGACACGGTGAAGAGCTTCCAGTTTGGAGTTATCTCGTCGGTAGCGACTGAAGGTGGGCACGGTGTGCAGTTGGCGGGTATCTCTAGCACATCGGCACACACGTTCAACGGTCTGCAACTAAGTGGTGTCAGCAATATCACAACTGGCATGGATCGCGGTTTGCAGTGGTCGGGTATCCTGAACATCTCGTCGGCCATGATGAAGGGCTGGCAGTTGGGTGCTGTCAACTATGCCGACTCGCTCAATGGTACACAGATAGGCGTGTTTAACATTGCCCCCAAGCGTCCAAAGGGCTGGCAGGTGGGACTCGTCAACCTGTCGTACGACAGTATCGGCCATAAGATTGGTTTGGTGAACGTCAACCCCATGACCGATATCGACATCATGCTCTATGGCGGCTCTTCGACCAAGACGAATCTGGCTGCGCGCTTCCGCAACAAGAGCACATACAGCATCATCGGTGTGGGTACGCATTTCATGGGGCTCGACTCCAAGTTCTCGGGGGCACTGTTCTATCGTTTGGGACAATACTTCCAGTTGTCTCCGAAATGGAGTCTGAGCGGTGACGTGGGCTTCTACCATGTGGAGACTTTCGAGAAGAACTCTAACGACAAGCCGGAGCGCCTGTATTCGCTGCAGGCCCGACTGAATGCCGACTACCAGTTCGATAAGAAATTCGGAGCCTTTGCCTCCGTGGGTTGGGGACTGACGCGCTACTACGACCACAACGAGACCTACCGCAACCGGCCGTTGATCGAACTGGGTCTGACCTACCGTCAGCCACGCAACCAGCATGACTCGTGGAAGCGGGCATGGGAGGAGAAACGTTCGCAACTGGTATATGCCGACTCCACGATGGCACTGCCCGTCAAGAAACGCCCCTGGCAGGCTGTGGCTGAGGTGACGGCCATCAACATCGGTGTGCAGCTGTTCGACCGTTGGGTGCTCAACTCTGACTTCGCCCAGACCACCCTGAACTCGCTGAAGCGTAACTTTACCGACGGTATGGTGTGGGACAACGACTTCTTCATCACCAATCTGTTCCTGCATCCCTATCATGGCAACCTCTATTTCAATGCGGCCCGTACTAATGGACTGACTTTCTGGGAGTCGGCACCCTACTCGCTGCTGGGATCGGCGATGTGGGAATTCCTGGGTGAGACGGAACCGCCAGCCATCAACGATATTTTTGCGACCACCTGTGGCGGTATGGCCATCGGTGAGATGACCCACAGGCTGAGTCTGACCGTCCTTGACGACCGCGACCGTGGTTTCAATCGTTTCCTGCGTGAGGCGGCAGCCGCCATCATCAACCCCATACAGGGTCTGCACCGTATCTTTAGCGGTGATGCCTGGCATGTAAAGAGCAGGAATTATCGCTATCATGACTTCAACAAACTGCCCGTCGATATGTCGTTCTCTTTCGGATGGCGCTATCTGGCCGACGACGGTGCCCTGTTCCGTGGTGTCCATGCACCTTACGTCAATATGACGCTGACCTATGGTACACCGGTAGATGGTGAGCATCATAAGACGCCCTATGACTTCTTCGACATTGAGATGAATGCTGCCTTCGGTGGCGGACAGCCCCCAATAAATACGCTGAATATCGTGGGACGCCTGTGGAGTACGCCTATACTCGATAAGAAGGATATGGCGGGTGAGTTCGGTATCTACCAGCACTTCAACTACTACGATGCGAAGCCTATCGAGGACGGCTCAGAACTGACACCCTATCGCATCAGCGAGGCTGCCGGTTTTGGTCCTGGCTTCATCATCTCGCTGCCACAGACAGGTGCCTTGTCGAAGTTGGAGCAGCGTGTCTTCGTGTCGGGTATTCTGCTGGGTGGTACCAAGAGTGACTACTTCAACGTCATTGAGCGCGACTACAACATGGGCAGCGGTTTCAGCATCAAGACAAACACGAAACTCGACTTCGGCAAGTTCGGCCGCCTCGTGCTCAATGCCAAGTACTTCCGACTATGGACCTGGAAGGGCTATGAGGACAAGGACCTGCAGCCATACGTCGATGGCACTGCCGACCTGCATTACCTGAACGTGCAGGGTGACAATAGTAATGCGGCTCTGTTGGTGGTCAATCCCGTCCTTGAGATACATCTGGCCCGTCAGTGGTCACTCAACGTCTCAGGTTCTTACTTTGTTCGTCGTACGCACTACAACTATTACTATGACAAGGATAACATCCTGCATCAGAACAGTACGGTGCGTGCCAAGACCTTTGAAACAAAGATAGGACTCACCTGTCGTCTATAAAATACAAATAAATTATCCCTTTTGTTTGGTAGTTTCAGATAATTGTTATACCTTTGCACCCGCAAAACAGAAAGAGGAAGGTTGGCAGAGTGATCGATCGCGCTGGACTCGAAATCCGGTATACCCCTTTCGGGTATCGGGGGTTTGAATCCCTCACCTTCCGCTCATCTTTAGGGATTTCCCTCACTATTTGTAGGGGAATCCTTTTTGTATGCATCAGATTATCGACTACCTTTGCAGCGTCAAACATTAAAATTGTGATGCGTATGAAAAGATTATTGATTGCGGTGATGAGCCTCGTATTGGCTGCACCTGCTGTGGCACAGGTCCACAGACCCCCTCATTATAGTCCGCCAAGACCCCACTATGCTCCACGCGCTGCCCGTCCTTCCTACGGTGACACGGATGTGTATTTTGGCCTGCGCCTTGGACTGGGACTGGCAACGGTCAATTCGGATGACCATCGTCTGGACGGCGGTTCGATACAGCCTGGACTGAACGCCGGGGCCGTCGTGGGCTTCCAACTGGGCTACCATTCGCCTGTATATCTGGAAACGGGAATATTATATGCCGCAAAAGGTGGCGAAGGCACTCATAACGGCTCGAAGTTCACCTACGGCTTGGACTATCTGGAATTCCCGCTGGTGATGAAGTACGACATTGGCTTAGTCCCTGGCTTCAGCGTGCAGCCCTTCTTCGGAGGATTCGTGGCCGTGGGTGTAGGTGGAAAGATCAAGGACTTTGACAACCGAAAGGCCTACAGTTCCTTCGATGATGACGGTTTCCAGCGGTTTGACGCTGGTCTCCGCCTAGGCTGCGGCCTCCAGTTCGATCATCTCTATGGTGAACTTGGCTACGACATCGGTCTGGCAAACATCAGCCGCGACTACTTCGACACCTCGCACACGGGGATGTTCTTCGCGACGATCGGCGTGAATTTCTGACACGCAAAGGGATCATAATGAAAGAAGGCTTGCAAACGCTGCAAGCCTTCTTTCTTAGTTGTTGACGGAACCGCCGACGATATCGAGCAGTTCGTTGGTGATCGCCTGCTGGCGGCTCTTGTTGTACTGCAGGTTCAACTGCCGCAGCAGTTCGTCTGCATTGTCCGTGGCCGTCTGCATGGCTACCATACGGGCGGCATGCTCTGAGGCATTGCTGTCGAGCAGGGCCGTATAGAGCGACAGGTGGGCAAGCTTCGGGATGAGCTGCGAGAGCACGGTGTCCATGTCGGGCTCCACGATGAAGTTATCGTTGAGCGGCTTCACCTCTTCTTCCTTACGCTCCGTCTGCCTTTCACCACGCTTCTTGAGATACTCCTGAGACTCCTTCGTGGCGATGATGGTCGTCAGGTCGCGCTCATGGTCAGCCTGCAGTTCCGACTCGATGTCGATGGGCAGGAAGGTCTTGCGGGTGAGCACCTGCGAGCCTGCGCTCTTGAAGTGGTGGTAGATCAGTTCCACCTTGTCGATGTCACCGTCGGCAAACTTCTTTCCTAACTCCATCGCGATCTCGATGCACTGGTGCACGTTGGGCTTATCGGCCAGGGAGGAGAATTCCCCCTGCACGTTCAGCCCCATCTTCTTAGCCTTCTCATAGACCTTTCGGCCGATGGGATAGATCTCCACGTTCTCGCGCCCGATCTCCTTGGCATAGGTATCAACGGCAGCGGTCATCATCTTGATGATGTTGGCGTTGAAACCACCGCAGAGCGAGGAGTTCGACGAGAACACGATGAGGGCGGCCCGCTTCACGGGGCGCACCACGTCGTAGATGGTCTGCGAATCAGCCTCGGCAGCGAGGAACGACTTGAGGATGTGCTCCAGCATCGTCTCGTAAGGCAGCATGTTCTGGATCGCCACCTGTGCGTGATGGAGTTTGCTGGAGGCCACCATCTTCATAGCCGACGTGATCTTACGCGTGGAGTTGACTGAGGCTATGCGGCCTTTAATTTCTTTCAGGCTGGGCATAGGCTATCAGGCTTTATAGGTTCCCGCGATATCGGCCATCACTGCCTCGATCTTGCCAGTGGTCTCGTCGTCGATCCTGCCGCTGGCGAGCGTCTCGATGACTTCGGGGTTGGCAGAACGGAGTTTGTCGAGGAACTGTGTCTGGCACTCACGAACCTTGTCGATGGGCACCTCGCGCATCAGACCGTGCACGCCACAATAGAGGATAGCGATCTGCTCACCCACGGGCATCGGGCTATACTGCGGCTGAATCAGCAGCTGGTTGTTCTTACGACCACGGTCGAGGGTCATCGCCGTCACGGCATCCATATCACTGGAGAACTTCGAGAAGGCCTCGAGTTCACGATACTGTGCCTGGTCGATCTTCAGCGTACCAGCCACCTTCTTCATCGACTTGATCTGTGCCGAACCACCTACACGGGATACAGAGATACCGACGTTGATGGCAGGACGGAAGCCCTGGTTGAAGAGGTCTGACTCCAAGAATATCTGACCGTCGGTGATGGAGATCACGTTCGTGGGGATGTAAGCCGACACGTCACCAGCCTGGGTCTCGATGATGGGCAGAGCGGTGAGTGAGCCACCACCCTTCACATGACCCTTCATGCACTCGGGCAGGTCGTTCATCTGCTCGGCCACCTCCTGCTGTTCGTTCATCTTGGCAGCACGCTCCAAGAGACGGCTGTGGAGATAGAACACATCACCGGGATAAGCCTCACGTCCGGAGGGACGGCGCAGGATCAGCGACACCTCACGATAGGCCACAGCCTGCTTCGACAGGTCGTCATAGACGACGAGGGCGGGCAGACCACGATCGCGGAAGTACTCACCGATGGCGGCACCAGCGAACGGTGCGTAATACTGCATGGCGGCAGGATCGGCAGCGGTAGCGGCCACCACGATGGTGTAAGGCATGGCTCCGTGCTCCTGCAGCGTCGAGACGAGGGCTGCCACGGTACTGGCCTTCTGACCAATGGCCACATAGATACAATAGACAGGCTTGCCTGCCTCATAGAAACTCTTCTGGTTGATGATGGTATCCACAGCAATGGCGGTCTTACCCGTCTGACGGTCGCCGATGATGAGCTCACGCTGTCCACGGCCAATGGGGATCATCGAGTCGATGGCCTTCAGACCTGTCTGCAGCGGCTCCTTCACGGGCTGACGGTAGATCACACCAGGGGCCTTACGATCCAGCGGCATCTCGAAGGCGTCGCTCAGATCGATGTCTCCCTTACCGTCGATAGCCTGTCCCAGCGGGTTGATGACGCGACCCAGCATGTTGTCGTTGACACGGATGCTGGCAATGCGCTTGGTGCGCTTCACGACCATACCCTCCTTGATGCCTGACGTACCGCCGAGGAGCACACAACCCACGTTGTCTTCCTCAAGGTTCATCACGATGGCCATCGTCCCGTTTTCGAATTCCAAGAGCTCGTTGGCCTCGGCATTGCGCAGTCCGTAGATACGGGCCACACCATCGCTCACGGTGAGCACGGTGCCTACCTCGTCGAACTTCTCTGCGTTGGAGATACCCTTGAGTTGGTCGAGCAGGACCTGGGATACTTCGCTTGGTTTAATCTTATCTGACATTTTTTCCTTACTTTTTAAGTGTGTTAAGAATTGAGTTGAGTTGAGACTTCACGCTCGCATCCATGCGATAGCTGTCGTACTCAAGGATGAAGCCACCGATGATATCGGGGTTCACCTCGGTCTCGAACTCCACAGTTCCATTAGTCTTACTCTCCACCATCTCCCGCATCTTCTGCTCTGTGGCAGGCGAGACGGCGGCAGCGGTGATGAGGCGTCCTCGGATGACATTCTTCTGTTGGCGGTAAAGCGTGACGTACGAATTGGCGATGAACTGCATCACACCCTCGCGGTCTTCCTTCAGCACGAGCTGGATGAAGGCCTTGGTCAGTGCGGAGGGTTTCTTGCCGACGGCTGTCAGCAGCAAAGCCTCCTTCTTGTCCTTCGAGAGCATCGGATTGTCAATCGTGAACCGCAGCTGCGGCACTTCGACGTAGCTCTTAGCGAGCTGTTGCATCTCCGTATAGACAGCATCCTCGATCTTCGCGTCTGTCGCACTCTTGAGAAGTGCACGGGCGTATCTTACCGATATGACTCCTATATCCATACGCTATACCTTATTGATCAGTAGAAACCTCATCCAGCATACGTTCGATCAATGCCATCTGCGACTTGTCGTCCTTGAGGTTCTGACGGAGAACCTTCTCGGCGATCTCCACACTGAGCGTGGCGACCTGCTGACGGATGTCGGCAATGGCAGCCCTCTTCTCCTGCTCGATGGCGAGTTTGGCGTCGCCAAGCAGTCGGGCTCCTTCCTCACGGGCTTTCTGCTGAGCCTGTTCCACAATGGCGTCGCGCGTCTCGGCAGCCTCCTTGAGGATCTGTGCCTGACGGTCGCGGGCCTCTTGCAGAATAGCCTCACCCTCCTGCTTGATGTTCTCTAAGCGCTCGGAGGCCTCGTGTGCCTTCTTCAGGCTCTCGTCGATGTACTTCTTACGCTCCTCGACCATATTGGTGATGGCGGGGAAGCCGTACTTGGCGAGCACGAAGAACACTACCGCAAACGCCAGGAGCATCCAGAACAGAAGTCCCAGATCGGGCGTGAGGATTGCTGGCAGTTTACTGAAATCCATTCGAAACTTTCTTTAGTTACTGACTTGATGGAATGTCTCTTAGATCAGGAATGCACAAGCTGCGATAGCGAAGAGGGCACAACCCTCGACGAATGCAGAGGTCAGAATCATGTTCGTCTGGATCTTACCTGTAGCCTCGGGCTGACGGGCGATAGCGTCCATGGCGCTGCCACCGATCTTACCAATACCCAAACCTGCACCAATTGTTGCAATACCTGCACCGATACCGCAGCCCAGCTGAGCCAGACCTTCTGCGGCCAATAATAAAGCTGAACAAGGCCGATGAACACGGCACTCAGCATGGTGAAGACGTAAGCCTGAACGAAGGCCACCAGCAACTCGAGCAGATTCATGAAGAGCAGCATGAGGATACTGAAGGCATTCAGGCCGAGACCGAATCCGACACCCATCGACCAACCGAGGAAGATCACGCAGGTGAAACTGAGCATCACGGCGTGGCCTGCCATCATGTTGGCAAAGAGACGGATCATCAGGGCGAAGGGCTTCGTGAAGACACCGAAGAGTTCGATGAGGGGCATCACTGGCGCAGGATAAGCCTTCAGGAAGAGGGGCACCTCAGGCCAGAAGATCTCCTTCCAGTACTCCTTGTTGGCGAAGATGTTGATGGCCAGCATCGTACACAGGGCCAGGAAGAAGGTGATGTTGATGTTACCCGTCACGTTGGCACCACCTGGGAAGACTGGGATCAGTCCGATGAGGTTACACGTCAGGATGAAGAAGAACACCGTCAGCAGATAGGGTGCATACGGCTTGTAATGCTTCTCTCCGATCGACGACTTGATGAGGTCGTCGTGGATCATCATCACAATCATCTCCATGGCTCCGACGAAACCACCAGGGGCATCGTCCTTCACGTCGTGCTTCTTATACCAGCGGGCACAGGAGAGGAAGACGATGATGAGCACAGCCACCACGATCCAGATCTGCAGCACACTCTTCGTGATGCTCAGGTCGAGGGGACGCTCCTCACTGCCGTCGGCCATCTTCTCATAGATCTTCCCATGGTGCTCTTCGCTGAAGAAGAAGCCATCAGGCAGACTGTGAGCCGTACAGACATGCCATTCTCCCGTATTTCCGCTACGGATGATGATAGGCAGCGGGATGCTCAGGTGCTTGCCCTGGTAGGAGGCGATGTGCCACTCATACGAGTCGGCCAGGTGCTCGAGAACGATCTCCGGGATGTTGATCTTCTCGCCTTCACCACCCTCTTCCGCCAGGACTGGCATCGGCAGCAGTGCTACCATCATCAGGAGGATTATCGACTTTAGTTGTTTCATTATTATTAAATATGTGTAAGCAATTCTATTCGTCAGGAACGGTTAGACACTCTGGCGAAGAAGATGGAGTGGTGAGCCAGCGATACAAAGTAGAACACCATGAACACCACGAAGAACAGCAGCATGGCACTCCGGCCAAAGACCAGATAATAGACGAACATCACGGCCAGTGCCAACAACATACGGAAACCGGATACGGCCGTAAAGAACGTTGGCAGACTCTCAGGAGAGCGCTTGGCTACGCGACGCCATACCAGTCCGATGACAGCACTCACGACCAGCGTGAAGACCGTAGCGATAATGGTAGGCGTGAGCAGACCGTCAACAAACCATACCCGCATCACCAGGAGGGCGATGAGGAACAGTCCAACGGACAGATACAGTTCCTGACGGAGATAACTGACGCTCAACTTATTGATGTCCATGATGCTTACTTGTCGATTTCTACACAGAGACTTACCACATTCTTCTGCACTTCCACGAACCCGCCGAGGATGTTCAGGCTCACCTTCCCTTCCTGGCTCACATACTCCACCACTCCCTTCTGGAGCGTAGAGATGATAGGTGCGTGGTCGTTGAGGATCTCGAACTGTCCTGCGGTACCAGGTACCAGGACGCTCTCAACCGCTCCATCGTATTCAACCTTCTCGGGCGAAACTATTCTCAGCTGCAACATAAACGTTTGATGTTTAATGTTTAATGTTTAACCCTTGGCAGCCTCGAGCAGTTTCTTGGCCTTCTCCTTCGCATCATCGATCGTACCCACGTTGAGGAAGGCCTGCTCGGGCAGGTCGTCCACCTCACCGTCGAGGATGGCGTTGAAGCCCTTGATGGTATCCTCGATGGGCACCATCACACCAGGCAGACCCGTGAACTGCGAAGCCACTGAGAACGGCTGACTCAGGAATCGCTGTACGCGACGAGCGCGGTTCACCGTCAACTTATCCTCATCCGAGAGTTCGTCCATACCGAGGATGGCGATGATATCCTGCAACTCCTTGTAGCGCTGAAGGATCTCCTTCACGCGCTGGGCACAGTCGTAGTGGGCCTTACCCACGATCAGCGGGTCAAGGATACGAGAGGTAGAGCCTAACGGATCCACAGCCGGATAGATACCCAACTCAGCAATCTTACGATCGAGCACCGTTGTAGCGTCGAGGTGCGTGAACGTCGTAGCAGGAGCAGGGTCGGTCAGGTCGTCGGCAGGTACATACACAGCCTGTACAGAGGTGATAGATCCCTTCTTCGTAGAGGTGATGCGCTCCTGCATCGTACCCATCTCAGAGGCCAGCGTCGGCTGATAACCCACGGCCGAAGGCATACGTCCCAGCAGGGCGGATACCTCAGAACCAGCCTGGGTGAAACGGAAGATGTTATCGATGAAGAACAGGATATCGGCAGCACCGCCGTCCTTACCCCCACCATCGCGGAAGCCCTCAGCCACCGTCAGACCTGACAGGGCCACAGAGGCACGGGCACCAGGAGGCTCGTTCATCTGACCATACACCAGGGTGGCCTGACTCTTCTTCAACTCCTCTGGATCGACGAGTGAGAGATCCCACTTACCTTCGTCCATGGCCTTGCGGAACTTCTCACCATAGCGGATAACACCCGACTCGATCATCTCACGGATGAGGTCGTTACCCTCACGGGTACGCTCACCCACACCAGCGAACACGGAGAATCCGTTGTGTCCCTTGGCAATGTTGTTGATCAACTCCATGATGAGCACGGTCTTTCCTACGCCAGCACCTCCGAAGAGTCCGATCTTACCACCCTTCATATAGGGCTCCAGCAGGTCAATCACCTTGATACCCGTAGCGAGGATTTCCTTCTTCGTAGAGAGTTCCTCGAAGGTGGGGGCACCACGGTGAATGGGATAGGCACCCTCCATGTCGAGGGGATTCATACCGTCGATAGGCTGTCCGATCACGTTCAGCATTCGACCTTTGATCTGATCACCGGCAGGCATCACGATCGGTGAGCCCATCGGGATCGCCTCCAGTCCACGATGCAGTCCGTCGGTATTGTCCATAGCCACACAGCGCACCGTATCCTCGCCGATGTGCTGCTGCACCTCGACAATCAGGTCGCGCCCGTCACCACGGTCAACACGTCGATCACAGGGCCGATAATCTGGGAAATGTGTCCAGTAATTTGTGACATAAGCTGTAAATATTTAAGTTATTT
Organism: uncultured Prevotellaceae bacterium; assembly: GCA_902784615.1. Taxonomy (GTDB): domain Bacteria; phylum Bacteroidota; class Bacteroidia; order Bacteroidales; family Bacteroidaceae; genus Prevotella. The sequence goes on from CACZVN010000003.1 coordinate 211,271, forward strand.
GTTCGTTTTTAGTTCAACTATTTTAGATAGTGCCGATTGCAAAGATAGTCATTTTTTTTGAAAGGGGAAAGAATTTTAGATTTATTATACAAATTTCCCCCCTATTATTTCCGCAATGCGATATTATAGTTGTAATATTGGCTATTGCCTGTGACATCTTCGAGCACCCTGATAAACGGCGGGAACTTCACGCTCTCCTGTTCGGCGACACCCTTCGACTGGAGGATCATCAGGTCGCTCACAGGCTCCAGGAAGGTGTCGATCTCGAAGTGCTGACCCTTCCAGATAAAGCTCTGGCGACGCTTCTTGATCGTCGAACGGTAGGGATCGGCCTGCTGCAGCATCTGCTCGTAGAGGTTGTTGTCTATCTGGCGCTCCGTCTCGATCACCTCCGTATCCGAGATACGTTTCTTCGATCGGTGCACATTGACCACCTTACCCCTACTCCACTCCCTACGGCGCAAGCGCACCTCACAGCCTGGCTCAGCCACCAGATAGGTCTGGGTGATCTCACTCTCGATGGCACCGGGAATCTCCCCGATGACCTCCACCTTATAGAGCCGCTCCTGTTCCACGAGTTGAGGCAGACCAAGCACGTTACTGATCTCTTTGATCACACGGTTCAGTTTGGCATTGAAATCATCGTGGTTGTTGATCACCCGCAAGTGGGAATGTCCCGACCACGCGTTGATCACCTTCTTGTCGAGTTCACGGGCCAGTCGCAGTCCTTCCTCATCGGCCTTCTCGTAACGGGTGGCATTCGTGGCAGTGGTATAGTATTGTTCCGCACCATCGGCAGCACTCACCAGATGGAGCACCGCATCATAGCGTCCACGCAGACCATCGGAATCAGTACCCGCCATCCGCGTGATCTCCTCCCACTCCCCGGGCTGGATATAGGCCGAGATATCCATGGCACCCCTGTCGCAGACGATGAGCACGGGTTTGGTGCAGACCTCGGCCAGATGCGTGAACTGGTCCTCGAGACCTAACTGCGTCTCGAGGATAGCGCGCTCACCCTGATAGTAGAGTTGACGGTTGGGCGTCAGGTAGTTCCACCCGCCCGTACTGTAGAGCGTGGGCACTTCCGGGATGGTAAACACCTTGTAGCCCATCCCCGAGAAATACTCCACGATCTTCACCAGTGCTGTTGTCTTACCGGCACACGGACCACCCGTCAGTACGATCTTCTTAATCTCCGGCATATTATATGCTCAACTCATCCAGCACCTTGATCAGTCGCTTGTCGAAGCGCTTGTCCGTACGGATACACTCACTGAAGGGCACATATACCACTTCATTGTTACGTACGCCCACCATGACGTTGCGTTGACCCTGTTTGATGGCCTCGATGGCACCCACGCCCGTGATCGATGCCAGGATACGGTCACGGGCTGAGGGGGTACCGCCACGCTGCAGATGACCGAGGATCGACACACGCACATCAAATTCCGGGAACTCTTTCTTGACACGATCTGCATAGTAGAGGGCACCGCATTTCGGACTCTCCGACACGATGACAATACACGACTTCTTCGACTTACGGATACCACGGCTCATGAACTGTGCCAACTGATCGACATCGGTGCTCTCCTCAGGTACGATGGCGGCCTCGGCACCACAGGCGATGGCGCAGTTCTGTGCCAGGAAACCAGCATCACGCCCCATCACCTCCACGAAGAAGATGCGCTCATGGGAGTTCGCCGTATCACGGATACGATCCACGCACTCCATGATGGTGTTCATCGTCGTATCGTAGCCGATGGTATTATCAGTACCATAAAGGTCGTTGTCTATGGTGCCAGGCAGACCGATACAGGGGAAGTCATACTCCACACCGAAGTTCCAGGCACCTGTCAGCGAACCGTTACCGCCGATCACGATCAGGGCGTCGATCTCCTCCTTCTGACAGGTCTCGTAGGCCTTCTGCATACCCTCGGGCGTCATAAATTCTTTTGAACGGGCAGTCTTCAGAATCGTACCGCCACGGGTGATGATACCACTCACATTCTCCGTTGTAAAGGGCTTCACCTCGTCATGGATCAATCCTTCATAACCACGGTAGATACCCTTGATATTAAAACCATTATAGATACCAGCACGTGTCACGGCACGGATGGCCGCATTCATTCCAGGAGCATCACCACCAGAGGTGAGCACACCAATCGTCTTAACCTTTGCCATAAAACCAATATTTTAGTTATACATGTTTATCTCAAGCCAAAGCACCGCCAGACCGATGACCCAGCCCGCCAGCACCTTCAGTGTGACGTGCTTCACATACCAGCCCAGTCGCATGTGCTCCATCCTCATCAGGGCCAGACCGCTGACGGTACCCACTGACAACAGACAGCCACCAGCCGCCGTCGAGAAGGCGATGATCTTCCAATAGGCTCCGTTCTTCAGGAACTGAGTCATATATTCGGCATCGGGTACCAGTTCCAGATGCGAGGCATCCAACACGGGATAGAGCGAGATATCGCTGACGGCGATGGTGAACGTATCAACCATCGCACTGAACAAGCCCGATACCAGACCAACGACCCACACGCTGTGGATATTCTCGTCGAGCCAGGCCGACACATCGGCGAAGACGCCCGTCTCGACCACCACACCCATGGCCAGCATGATACCCATCACGAAAAGAATCTGCTGCAGGGAACCATACTGGATGGCCCTGGGCATCAGGCGACGCGACGACATCTGGTCGGCATCCATCAGCTTACGGTTCATTAGTTCATTGACCACCCAGAGCACGGAGAGCACACACAGGGCTCCGAGGAAGGGCGACAGTTTCGTGATGTTATGGAAGGTGGGGATAAACCACAGGCCACCGATACCCACAAACAGCATCAAGACACGCTGCCAGGGACTCAGGTTCGTATCGTCACCCCGATATGGCATCGGTGACCACTGGGTATCCAGACGATCAGGAAGCGCACGGCCGATAAGGAACGTCGGAATCACCCACGCCAGAATGGCGGGCAGGGCCATATACGACGAGAAATGGGTAGCCGAGACGGCTCCGTCGCCCCAGAGCAACAGTCCTGTGGGATCACCGATCACCGTGAAACAGCCGCCACAGTTGGCGGCAATCACAATGGCCGAACCTACCAGCATCCGCTGTCGGCGGCTCTGCACGATATTACGCATGATCACCAGCATCATCGTGGCCGTTGTCAGGTTATCGAGGTTGGCCGAGACAATGAAGGTGGCCAGCGTGATGGTCCATAACAGGCGCTTGGAGTTGCGCGTACGGATCCACTTCGTGATAAAGTCGAAGCAGCCGTTGTTGTTCAGGATCTCGATGATGCTCATCGTAGCCAACAGGAACATCACGATGCTGGCGGCACGCCCCACGTAATAGAGGAAGATATCATCGTAGATGAAAAACTTCACGGCATCACTCGACGGCTCCTGTCCAGCCAACCACATCATGTATTCGGCAGCATGGTGCGCCATCACGAAGTCGGTACCATAACAGATATAGACCACCCATCCCACCGTTCCGATAAACATGGCAATGGCGGCTTTGTTCACACCTGTCAGATGCCCCGTAGCGATCACCACGTAGCCCAACAACAGCAATATAATGATAATCAGTGTCATAGTCAATTAATTCAGTATCTTCACAGGTGTCCAGAACCAGAAGATGGTACCATGACCGTCCTCCTCATTGTCTTGGGCTCCGATCTTGCCGCCTGAGCGGTCGATGATGGCCTTGCAGATGCTCAGACCCAGTCCTGGCGTCTGATCCTGCAAATAAGTATTCTTGTCCGACAACAGGGCGAAGATGTTCGCCTTCAACTCTTCCGGCAGTCCTGTACCAGTATCCCTCACCTCCACATAGAAGCCACCCTCCTTTACATAGTAGTTCAGGGTGATCCTGCCCTCCTGGGTGTGCTGCATGGCATTCTCCAACAGGTGCATGGTCACCACCCTCAGCAACTTGGCATCCAAGAGGGCGCGCAAGCCACCGACAGGCTCTACCACCTCCAGTTTCACGCCCTCCGACAACTGACGACGGATCTCAGACGCATAGGCAGACATCTCCGCATCCACATCCGTTACCTGACGGTCGAAGAGCGCCGTATTTCCCTCAATATCAGAGAGTGACAGAAGTTCGTTAATCAGATGCAACAACTGCAGCCCGTTCCCGTTGATCAGACTCAGCAGCTGATCACGCTCCTCGTCGGGCATCGTCCCCTCTGGCGTGGAAATCATCAGTTCCGAGAAACCGATGATGGCATTCAGCGGCGTACGCAGGGCATGGCTCATGTTGTTCATGAAGATATCCTTCAGTTCCTCACTCTTTCTGGCCCGGTCCATCTCCTTCTGCAGCCGTTTCTTCGAAAGGCGCTGCATGATACCGAAGATCAGCAGGGAGGCAATGATCAGTCCGGTCACGAGGAACCACACCCATGTAGGAATACGCAATCCACCGAAGCGGCTCCTCACCGAGGCATACACTTCGTCGATCAGGCCTTCCTCCTCCATCTTGTCGAGTTCTACGTTGATGGCGTCGATCAACTGTTTGTTATTGCTCACGTAGCAGTATTCCCTCGACATCAGCGTCAGGTCCTCAGCCTTCAGGTTGTTGAGTTCAAGCACATTAATGAGGTATCTCGCCTGATAGCGGAAACAGATCACGGCATCGTACTTGCCCGCCGAGAGATCCCTCAACGCCTCCTTCAAGTCTTTGATCAGGCAGACCTTTGCCCCTAAGGCAGTCAGCGTGTCACGGATGGGACGCGACTCCATGAAAGCCACGGTCTTGTCTTTCACACTCCGCAGTCCGAGGTGCCCCACATGAGGGCTCTCCTTTCTATACACGATCTGATAATAGAGTTTGAAGACAGAACGGGAGTAGTTGGTAATGGTCTGTCGGTATGGCGAGAACACCATCATACCTAGGTCCACCCTGCCACTCATGATATCGTCGGCGATATTCTCCCAGTTATTGGGAGCATAGGTAAAGGGGATGTTGAGCCGCGCCATCAGCATCTTGGTAAACTCCACGTCGTGGCCCTTGGGATCACGCTTCTCGTCAAGATACTCCAACGGTGCATAGTCCTTATCCATGCCGAACACGAGGGGGTGCTCATTCGTAAAGCCGAGATTGTCCGCTTTGCCCGAAGAGGCAAAGGTCATTAGTAGCAATATACAGACCAATCTCAGTTTCATGTTTGTGACATACGTCTGGATGGGTACAAAATTACGAAAAGTTTTGGAAACAACAAAACTTTTCCATAAAAAAAGAATAATGTAGGGTATGTTCCGTCATTCCCACATCGAAATATAGGCCAGACACCAGATCGAAAAAAAATAAAATTTGTTTGGTTTTCTCCTCGCATCATCGTATCTTTGCAGCAGAATTACTACTTAATCATAGAAACATGAACCAAATTACTGAAAAAGAAGGCATCAGAGATGCCAGGGAATTGGGTATGCCCAAGTATGTGATCTTGGGTATCCAACATTTGTTTGCCATGTTCGGCGCCACCATCCTGGTGCCCGTTCTGACAGGACTCTCCGTATCGTCAACCCTACTCTTCGCAGGTATCGGGACATTGGTCTTCCACTTTGTGAGTAAGTTGCAGGTGCCTGCCTTCCTCGGCTCGTCGTTTGCCTTCCTCGGCGGTTATATGTCGGTGAAGGCGCTGGGCGTGGAGCAAGGCATGAGCGAGACACTGGCCTTGGACTATGCCTGTGTGGGCGTGTTCTTCGCAGGTATGTGCTATTTCGTGATGGCGGGACTCATCAAGTCGTTCGGCATCGAGAAGATCCTGAGATTCTTCCCGCCGCTGGTGACAGGACCGATGATTATCGCCATCGGACTGGTGCTCTCGGGCAGTGCCATCCAGAACTGTACCACCAACTGGACATTGGCCATCGTGGCCGTAGCAACGGTAATCGGTGCGAGTGTATGGGGCAAGGGCATCATCAGGATCATCCCCATCCTGCTGGGTGTGCTGGTGAGTTATCTGACGGCTGTCGCCATGGGCGAGGTAGATTTCTCGGCACTGAGCGACGCAGCCTGGATCGGACTGCCGTTCAGCAGGGAGCAGACCGTGCTGGCGGTATTCGACGACATGGACTCTTCGTTCCTCATCTCAACCATCATCGCCATCCTGCCCATCGCCATTGCCACCATCATGGAGCATATCGGTGATATGTGTGCCATCTCATCGACCGTTGGCAAGGACTTCCTGAAGGAACCCGGACTACACCGCACGCTGATGGGCGACGGACTGGCCACGGCACTGGCATCGCTCTTCGGAGCCCCCGCCAACACGACCTACGGCGAGAATACGGGTGTGCTGAACCTCACGAAGGTGTTCGACCCTGCCGTGATCCGTCTGGCCGCCATCTTCGCCATCCTGCTGTCATTCTGTCCGAAGTTCGCCTGTCTGATCGGCCTGATCCCCACAGCGACTATCGGTGGCGTGAGTCTCATTCTCTACGGTATGATCTCGGCCGTCGGTGTGCGCAACCTGGTGGAGGACAGTGTCGATTTCAACTCCTCGCGGAATATGTTTGTGGCAGCGTCGATCCTGGTGATTGCCATCGGTGTGAAATACGGTGCTGAGGATAATGTGAGTGTAGGCCCCATCCACTTCTCCGGACTGGCGCTATCGGCACTCGTGGGTGTCACGCTGAATGCCATCCTGCCTGGTAAGTTGGGCATGAAGGTAAAGAGTATTCACGGAAAAGACAAGAATTAAAAGAAAAATCCCCGTCAGTTGGCGGGGATTTTTTCTATTCAAGAGATGGCGACGTCCTTGCGGTAGCCCATGCCTGTGATGTGACAGATGACACGGCCTTCCTGATTCGTTACCGTCACCTCTACGGCTGGTATCTTGTGGTGATTGGCCACATGGACGGCCTCGGCCCTGAGCGTATCGCCCAGTCGGGCACTCGATACGAACATCAGGCTGTTCGAGATGCCGAAGGTCAGTTGACCACCACTGTTCATCAAAGCTGCGATAGCCAGGTCTGCCAGCGTGAACAGGGCACCGCCCTGACACACATCACCTCCGTTCAGATGAGCCTCCGTGACCGTCATCATGGCGACGGCATGGTGCTCATCGACTTCCGTGATCTGACAGCCGGCATTCGCCGCAAAGCGGTCTCTCTTGTTGAGAAGTTCCTTGATATCCACCGATTAGCCTCCGAAGTTATCGTACATGATCGACTCGGGATCAACTCCGAGTGAGTCGAGCATCGAGACAACGGCTGCCGACATCGGACCAGGACCGCACATGTAGTACTCCACATCCTCGGGAGCCTCGTGGTCCTTCAGATAGGTGTTGAGCATCACCTGATGGACGAAGCCCGGAGTATATTTCACGCCTGCAGCATCGGCAGCGGGATCGGGACGGTCGAGGGCCAGGTGGAAGTGGAAGTTCTTGAACTCCTTCTCCAGACCGAGGAAGTCGTCGAGATAGAACACCTCGTTCAGGGCGCGGGCACCGTAGAAGTAGTGCATCTCGCGATCGGTAGTATGCAGCGTCTTCGTCATGTGCATGATCTGTGCGCGCAACGGAGCCATACCGGCACCACCACCAACCCAGATCATCTCCTTCTTCGAGTCGAAGTGCGGGTGGAAGTCGCCGAACGGACCGCTCATGATCACCTTGTCGCCAGGTTTCAGCGAGAAGATGTACGACGAGGCGATACCCGGGTTCACATCCATGAAGCCAGAGCGATCGGGCTTGAACGGCGGCGTGGCGATACGTACCGTCAGCATGAAGACATCGCCCTCAGCGGGATAGTTGGCCATCGAGTAGGCACGGATGGTGTCCTCGGGGTTCTTACACTTCAGCGGGAACAGACCGAACTTTTCCCATGAAGGCAGATACTCGTCGCCAATGAGGCTCTTGTCGAAGTCCTTATCGTAGTCGATACAATCGAACTTAGGAATCTTAATCTGGGCGTAAGAGCCAGGCAGGAAGTCCATGTGCTCGCCAGCGGGCAGCTGCACCTTGAACTCCTTGATGAACGTAGCCACGTTCTTGTTGGAGATCACGGTACACTCATACTCCTTGACGCCGAGGATCGACTCGTCAACATGGATCTTCAGGTCGCCCTTCACCTTGCACTGACAGCCGAGGCGCCAGTGGTCCTTGATCTGCTTACGGGTGAAATGGGGCTTCTCGGAGTCGAGGATCTCGCCCCCACCCTCAAGAACCTGTACCTTACACTGTCCGCAAGAGGCCTTACCACCACAGGCAGAGGGCAAGAAGATGCCGTTCTGGTTGAGTGTGGCCATCAGGTTGTTACCCTGGGCCACGGAGATGGTACGGTCGCCGTTGATCTCGATATTCACATTGCCCGAGGGCGAGAGATACTTCTTCGCTACGAGCAGGATAATCACCAGCAAGATGATCACCAGGAGGAATACTCCTATACTATATGCTATAAACTGTGCCATGTTTCAAAATTAAACATTTAACATTAAACATTAAATATTCAAACCACTGAAGCACATCATCGCCATGGCCATGAGGCCGACGGTGATAAACACGATGCCAAGGCCCTGCAGGGGCTTGGGAACATCCGAATACTGCATCTTCTCGCGGATGGCACCCATGGCCACGATGGCCAGCGTCCAACCGAGACCGGAGCCGAAGCCATAGACCATGGCATCCCAGATCGAGGTGATGGCCTGTGAGTTGGTGGGCTCCATGAGGATGCGCTGCTGCATGAACAGTGAGGCACCCATGATGGCGCAGTTCACAGCGATCAGCGGCAGGAAGATACCAAGCGCTGCGTAGAGCGAGGGCGAGTATTTCTCGACCGTCATCTCCACCAACTGCACCATACCTGCGATGACAGCGATAAAGAGGATAAACGACAGGTAACTGAGATCGACACCCTCAGCGAGGCAGTCGGGACCCAGCACCTTGGTCTGCAACAGATAGTTAACGGGGACGGTCACCGTGAGCACGAAGGTCACAGCCATACCCAGACCCAAAGAGGTCTTCACCGTCTTCGACACAGCAAGGTAGGAACACATGCCGAGGAAGAAGGCGAAAATCATATTGTCCACAAAGATGGACCTGAATAATAATGATATTGCGTGTTCCATAACTTACTTCTCCTTATAAAAATATGCACGATGTACCCAAATCACACAACCCACGAGAATCAGCGCCATGGCAGGCATCGTCATCATACCGTTGTTCACGTAGCCGAAGTCATAGACGCTGTCAGGGATAATCTGGAAGCCCAGCAGCGAACCACGTCCGAGCAGTTCACGGACGGCACCCACGATGACCAGGATCATGGCATAGCCAAGACCGTTGCCCACACCGTCGAGGAACGAGGGCCAGGGCTTGTTCTGCATGGCGAAGGCCTCGAGACGACCCATCAGGATACAGTTGGTGATGATCAGACCGACATACACAGAGAGCTGAACGCTGACGTCGTAGGCGAAAGCCTTCAGGATCTGAGACACGATCGTTACGAGAGCAGCCACAACGACCAACTGCACCACGATACGGATGCGGTTGGGGATGGTGTTGCGGATCACGGAGATAATCACATTCGCAAAGGCGGTGATCACCGTTACGGCGAGACCCATCACAATGGCAGGCTTCAGCTGCGAGGTGACGGCCAAGGCCGAGCAGATACCCAATACCTGTCCGAGGATCGGGTGGTCGAGGTTCAACGGATTCGTGAAGACCTCTTTATTTTGTTTACTAAATAATGCCATAGTCTATTCCTCCTCTGCTTTAGGTTCAACGGCTGTAGAATCAGCAGGCTCGGGAGTACACATCATCACCGAGAACAGTTCGACGGCATTCTTGCCTGCATCCTTCAGTCCAGCCTTAATCATATCGTTCACACCATTAGAGGTCAGGGTGGCGCCCGTCACACAATCGACCTGCGTGGTAGGATCATCCACCTTCTTGACAACAGAGAGAGCCACCTCATGGGTATCAGAGTCACCAACAAACACTTTCTTGCCGATGAACTTCTCCTGCCAAGCCTGGGAGTCCTTAATCTCTGCACCCAGACCGGCTGTCTCACTCTCATGGTTGAAGTAGGCACCATAGACGGTAGGTGTATCATCACCATGAATAGAGACGAAACCACTAATACCGCCCCATAGACCCATACCCTTCATGGATACCACCAGGATATCTTCACCGTTGATCTCACAAAGATAGTATTTCTGCCCATCTTTCTCAGCCTCCTGCTTCACCACCTCAGCGTACTTGGCCTCGGCCTCAGAGCCGTCCAGGTCGCGGATGTTGAGCGAATAGAGGATCTGCTTCTTCACATCGAGGGCCACGTTAGCATCCTGCATCGGCTTCAGCGCCTGATAGACGAAGGCCAGCAGGAAGGCCACGATGACCACGAGTATCGCACTATATATGATAATGTACGAATTGCTGTTTGTATTCAGTTTCATTTGGTACCTCCTCTCTTTGCACGTTTCGAAATGTTACGGGCCACCACGAAGTGGTCGATCGTGGGAGCAAACATATTACCAAAGAAGATGGCGAGCATCATACCCTCGGGATAGCCGGCATTCATCACACGGATGATGATGGCCATCGCACCGATGAGGAAACCGTAGATAAACTGACCCGTGGTGGTACGGCAAGAGGTGACAGGGTCGGTAGCCATGAACACAGCACCGAAGGCGAAGCCACCCAGCACAAAGTGATGCCACCAGACCATCGACTGACCAGTCTGCTCGAAGAGGATAGCCAGCAAGGCACCACCCACGAAGACTGAGAGCATCGTACGCCAGGAAGCGATGCCCGTCCACAGCAGGATGATGGCACCGATGGCAATGGCGTAGAGTGAGGTCTCACCGATAGAACCTGGGATAAATCCGCAGATCATGTCGCAGATGGAGGTGTCGGGGGTGATGCCCTGTGCCACCTGTCCAAGCGGTGTGGCTGCGGTGAATCCGTCGGGCAGGTCGTTACCCAGTCCGAAGATGGAATTCTGAGCCACCCAAACGGTGTCACCCGTCATCTTTGCGGGATAGGCGAAGAACAGGAACATACGGGCTGCGATGGCGGGGTTGAAGATGTTCATACCCGTACCACCGAAGATCTCCTTACAGAAGATCACGGAGAAGGCACATGCCAGGGCGAGCATCCACAGTGGACAGCCGATAGGGATGATCAGCGGGATGATGATACCCGAAACGAGGTAACCTTCCTGGATCTCTTCACCCTTCCACTGTGCCCAGGCAAACTCGATGCCCAGACCAACGATATATGAGACGAGGATCTTAGGAAGTACGGCCAGGAATCCATAGAAGAAGATTTCACAGAAACTTGCGCTTGCCAGTGTACCGGCAGCGGCATAGTTCTGATAGCCGATATTATACATACCAAACAGCATGGCAGGCATCAGGGCGATGACCACCATACTCATAATACGCTTCGAGTCGATGGCGTCGTGAATATTCACGCCACCAACCTTTGCCGTGTCGTTGGGCACGTAAAGGAAGGTCTCAAAGCCGTCGAACACCGAACGGAAGGCATGCAACTTGCCACCCTCCTCGAAGTTCGGCTTTACCTTATTGAGAAAATTTCTTAATGCGCTCATAGTCCTTATGCGTTTTCTTTACGTAAAATGTTCAGTCCTTCACGCACGATGCGCTGCAATTCCAGTTTCGACGAATCGACGAACTCTGCGAGGGCAAAGTCCTCAGGACTAACTTCGTAGATACCCAGGGCCTCCTGACGATCGATATCGCCAGAGATGATGGCCTTGATGAGGTATTCACCATAGATATCCATCGGCAGTACTTTGTCGTACTCACCACTCATGATCATGTGACGCTCACCACCCTTCACACGGGCATCGAGCGCATACTGCTTCTTGCCACAGAGCCAGGAGAAGTAACTGCGGTTGACGGAGAACTGCTTGAAACGAGGCAGGATCCAACCCAGCATCTCGTCGGCATCGTTACCCTCGGGGATCACGGTGATCTCAGAGGTGTGGGCACCGAGGAAGCCTTCCTTCGTGGTGGGCTTGCCCGTCAGTACGTTACCATTGATGATGCGGACGCTCTTTGAGGCATCGTAACTGTTGGAGAGCAGCGTAGAGAGTTCCTCGCCTACCAGCATATCCACATAGGCAGGACTCGTGATCTCACTGCCGCAGAGGGCTACGGTACGCTTCAGATCGACCTTGCCTGTGTTGAACAGACGGCCGATGAAGAGCACCACCGTAGGATCGCCGATGGTCCACACCACCTCACCCTTGTTCACCGGGTCGATGTGGTTCACCTGAACACCCACGTTACCTGCAGGACACTTACCGTCGAAGACCGTCACCTCGGCATCCTTCATGCCTTCGAGCTTAGAGCCTACACCTACACCGAGGTAGGTCTTGGCAATCTTAGAGAGGGCTGAGAGACCTGTCTGGAAATCGGCCTCCTGACCCTGCACCTCGTACTCGAAGTCGGCTGCCAAGGGTTTGTCCCTGAGGGCAGAAACGAAAATCGCCTTAGGCTGGGCACCCGGATTGGTGGATACAGCATAAGGCAACTGGTTGATGTAACCAAAGATTCCTGCTTCCAATAAGGCGTTAACGACTTGCTCGCCTGACAGCGTGCTGACATCCTTCTTGCCGAAGTCCTTGAACTCCTGCTGGGCATCAGCATCGACCTTTACGCAGAGCACCTTTCTCCGTTCACCCCGTACCACGGCACTCACCGTACCGCTGACTGGCGAGGCAAACTTCACTTCGGGATACTGTTTGTTGACAAACAAGGCATCCCCGGCCTTGACCTTGTCGCCTTCCTTGACCACGACCTTTGGAGTGACTCCCTCGAAATCATCAGGCACCAGTGCATACTGGCCGTTAGATTTCAGCTGGATTTTCTTCTCCTCAGCCTTGCCCTGAAGGTTAATGTCCAAGCCTTTACGTAACTTAATTACATTTGCCATTTATATCAAGTTTGATTGAATAGTCGCACAGAGCGGGGCAAAATTACTAAAAAAACGGCAGACAAAGAACAAAAATATAAAAAAATTGCCGAAATCCCGATAAATTGTTGTATTTTTGCGCTCGTGAAGATACTCAAAAGGATTATCAGCGTTGTCATCTGGACTGTGATAGCCCTCAATCTGTTATCTGCAGGCATACTCCGTCTGCCAGGCGTGCAGCAGTTTGTCGGAGAAAAGGTTGCAGCCATGCTCGAAGAGCAACTGGGCACCAAGGTCGCCGTAGGACAGATAGACATCGGGCTACTGAGCCGGATCATCATTGACGATGTACTCATATACGACCAACAACAGAAGGAGATGCTCCGCGTATCCCGTCTGTCTGTCAAGATCGACTATATGCCTTTGATTGAAGGCAAGATTCATATCTCGTCGGCACAGTTGTTTGGTGCCCATGCCCAACTCTATTGCAAGGACAGTCTGACGGCTACCAATTTCCAGTTCGTGATAGACTCCTTAGCCTCGAAAGACACCACCAACCAGACACCGCTCGACCTGCGCATCAACACCTTCATCATCCGAAACTCCAGTGTCAGTTACGACCAGCATGACATCGCCACGTCTGAAGAACGATTCAACCCTGCCCATCTGAAACTGAATGGTATCAGCGGCCATATCAACCTGAAGGCACTCACTGACGACTCCCTGAACATCAACATCAAGCGTCTGGGATTCAAGGAGCAGTCAGGACTGACGGTCAGTCGTCTGGCTTTCCATTTGGCTGCTGGCAGACAGAATGCCATGCTGGAGAACTTTTTGCTGCAGATGCCGAGTTCCAACCTGCGGATTGACACGCTGACAGCCAACTACCGGTTTAATGACAAAGGACTTGTGCCAGGCTCACTCACCTTCTCAGGAAGAATTGACAATACGAATATAACGCCCTCTGACCTAAGATGTTTCGAATCGTCGCTCAAGAATTTCCAAAGACCAATTTCCCTGATGACTCAGGTCAGTGGCACAGACCAGCAGATCCAAGTCACAGAGTTGCAGGTCTCCACTCCTGAGAAAGATATCGACATCCAGGTAAACGGTTGGCTGGAACAATGGAACAAGCAACCAGCCTGGCACCTGCAAATGAATCAGATAGCACTCTCAGAGGCCAGTATCGACTTCTTTAACAAGCTCATCAAACTTCCTTCTGACATCACACGTATTGGCTACCTGCAGTTGAATGGCACTTTCGACAGAGACCGTCAGGGAGAGACCACACTGAAAGCCCTCCTCCAGTCCGGGGCAGGCGACATCGATGTGGAGATGGCTATGGATGCAGCCAGACAGTTTAGCGGCACCATTGGAACCCAAGACCTGAACCTGAAGCAGATATTGGCCAATGACCAATTGGGACAAGTGACCACCCATCTGGCTCTTCAAGGACGGTGGCCCCAGCATCAGAAGCCGACAGTGGAGGTTGATGGAACCATCGAACGATTCGACTATAACGACTATCCCTTCGGCAATATCACAATCAGTGGCAACTATGCCCAGGAAGCCGTCTCCGGTATGGTTCATATCAATGATCTGAACCTGATGGCCCAACTGGAGGGAGAAGTGACAGAAGACGTGTTTGACCCAAACACCCAAAAGGCCAAACGGATCAAGTTGGAAGGTGCCGTCACCCGTTTTGCACCAGCAGCCGCCAAACTCACAGAACAATTCGGTACCGCTGAGTTCTCTGGCAACATCGACGCGGACTTCACAGCCCACAACCTGAACGATGCACAAGGCAGTCTGCGCATCAGCAACTTCACCGTCACAGGCACAGAAAAAGACAAACCCTACCAGCTCGACAACCTCATCGTCTCGTCTGGCTATGAGGAGGGCATCCATTTCGTCTCGTTGAAGAGTGACTTTGCCGATGCAGAACTGAAGGGACACTTCGACTATGGCACCCTGACACAGAGTTTTGTCAACCTCATTGGTTCCAAGCTCCCCACCCTGCCAGGTCTGCCTCCCATTGACAAGCGCAACGAAAACAACTTCAGTTTCCGGCTCCTGATGAGTAAGACAGACTGGCTGAAACGGTTCTTCGACATCGACCTGACACTGGGACACCCCCTCTCACTGACAGCCACCATCAACGACTTCACCTCTCAGACCAGCATCGACGGCGACCTGCCCTCATTCGCCTATAACGGGTCATGGTATTCCAACGGTTTCATACGCGTTACCTCTCCCTCCGACACGCTGAAATGCGATATCGGCATTCAGAAGATCATGGACGACGGCAGGCACATGACCATCGGCATGCAGGCCAACGCCGCCAACAATATTATCAGGTCGTCGCTCAACTGGGACAACCACAGCACGGAACAACACATGGGAGGACAGTTGAACAGTGTGGCGATGTTGTATGAAAACCAGCATAACAAGCCCGAGGCACACGTACGTTTCCTACCCTCGCACGTTGTCCTGAACAACGGCACCTGGAATGTGGAGCCCTCTGACATCTTCTATTACGACAGTCACCTGCTGGTAGATCACTTCGCCGTCTATCGTGGACAGGAGCATATCATCATCGACGGCATCGCCTCCCGCAATGCCTCTGACACCCTCACCGTCGATCTCAACAAGGTGGAAGTGGATTATATCCTCGACCTGGTCGATTTCCATTCCGTCGAGTTCAGCGGAAAAGCCACTGGAAAGGCCAAGGCATCGTCGCTCTTCCACGATTTCGCAGCCAAGGCCGACCTGCGGGTGGATGACTTTAAGTTTGAAGACGGTCGTATGGGTGTGCTCGATGCCCACGCCAGTTGGAACAAGGAAAAGGAACAGATCGACATCCACGCCATCGCCAATGATGGTCCGGATGTCAAGACCCTGATCGACGGCTATGTATCACCCGTCCACAACACTATCGACCTGGCAATCCATGCCGACAACACCTATATCGACTTCATGCACAGTTTCACCCAGAGCTTCCTCAGTGATGTCACAGGTCATGCGGAGGGCGATGCCCGTGTCGCCGGCACGCTCGACAATATCAACCTCACTGGTAAACTCGTCGTCGATGGTGTGGCCACCGTTATTCCCCTGAACACCACCTATACGCTGAAGCGCGACACCGTCGTGATGATCCCTGACGATATCCGCCTCAACAGCATCCCCATCTACGACCGTGAGGGTAATCAGGCCTTCCTCTCTGGCGGCATCCACCACCAGCACCTGACGAATCTCAGTTTCGACCTTGGTGTCAAGACGGACAAGCTCCTGGCCTACGACTTCAAGGAGTTTGGCGACAACACCTTCTACGGTACCGTCTATGCCGCTGGAAATGTCACCATCCACGGACAGGATAACGACGTGATCATCGACTGCGACGTGACCCCCCTGCAGAACTCCGTCTTTGTGTATAACGCCTCCTCACCTGACGCCATCTCCAGTCAGGAGTTCATCGAGTGGGTAAAAGATACGGACGACCTTTCTGACAATCACAGCCAGAACAAATCAGGCGGTCCCTCCAGGGCTCTTGATACCGACATCTACATCAACTTCCTGATCAATGCCACGCCAGAGGCCACACTCAGGCTCCTGATGGATGCCAGCACCAACGACTATATCAACCTGAACGGTGACGGTACGATCCGTGCCACCTTCCACAACAAAGGCGCCTTCAATATGTTCGGCACCTACACCGTCGATCACGGCACCTACGGCGTCACCATCCAGAATATCATCAAGAAGAACTTTACCTTCAACCGTGGCGGCACCATCGTCTTCGGAGGCGATCCCTATCAGGCAGCCCTCAACCTGCAGGCCGTCTATACGGTCAATGGTGTCAGTCTCTCTGACCTGAATATCGGCAACTCATTTACCAACAACACCATCCGCGTGAACTGTCTGATGAACATCAGCGGACAGCCCGTAGCCCCACAGGTGGATTTCGATCTGGAGATGCCCACCGTCAATGCCGATGAGCAGCAGATGGTGCGCTCGATCATGAACGGTCAACAGGAGATGAACCAGCAGGTGGTCTATCTGCTGGCTATCGGACGATTCTATAACCAAGGTGCGAACAACAGCAATGACCAACAGAGCGACCAGACCTCACTCGCCATGCAGAGTCTGTTGTCAGGTACGCTCTCCACCCATCTGAGCACCCTGCTCAGTCAGGTCATCAAGAACGACAACTGGAACTTCGGTGCGAATATCTCCACAGGTAATGAGGGCTGGCACAATGCGGAGTACGAGGGTATCATCAATGGTCGTATGCTCAACAACCGTCTGCTCTTCAACGGACAGTTCGGCTATCGCGACAATGCCACCAAGGCCAATCCGTCCTTCATCGGCGATTTCGACGTGCAGTATCTGCTCTACCCCAACGGCAACCTGGCCCTGAAGGTGTATAACCAGACCAACGACCGTTACTTCACGAAGTCGAGCCTCAACACGCAGGGCATCGGCATCATCATGAAGAAGGACTTTAATGGTCTGCGTGAACTCTTCTCATCGAAGAAGAAACGCAAGAAATCAACGGCTTCCAATATACAGGAAGACCATACCAAGTAGTACGAGTGCCAGGTCGAAGGCCTTCGCCTTCAGGTTCTTCTCGTGGAAGAACATCGCTCCGAACCCAAAGCTCACAATTACACTTCCCCTACGGATCATCGACACGATGGAGATCATCGCGTCAGGCAGACTCAGCGAATAGAAATACATGAAGTCGGCCGTAGAGAGGAAAAGGCTCACGCCCAGGATCGACCACGACCAGTGAAAGGGTGTCGTCTGCTGATGCTTCGGCCACCACAGCAGCCACAGCATCACACCCATCATACCACACTGATAGATATTATACCACGACTGTACCATCATACGGTCGAGTCCCACGCCCCCATTCTCCACTGGGGCCATCAGGTATTTGTCGTAAAGACCGCTGATCGCTCCCAGCACAGCAGCACCCACGATCATATAGATCCAGTGGTCGTGCTTGAAGTCGATGCCCTCTTTCTTGCCACTACGACTGAGCATCAGGAACGAGGCCACTGCCAGCAGCACACCAATCCACTGCCAAACGTTCAGCCGTTCGCCAAAGACCAACAAGGCTCCCACCAGTACCATCACGGGCCGCGTGGCATTGATAGGTCCCACGATCGTCAGTGGCAGATGCTTCATGCCAAAATAGCCAAGGATCCAGCTCGACAATACGATGAGCGCTTTCAGCAGGATATACTTATGCATCTCCCAGCCGCCACTCGCTGCATGGAAGATCGTACCATCAAGCACATCTGTCGTACCGCTCAATATGATGAATGGCAGGAAGATCAGACTGGAGAAGAGTGTATTCAGAAACAGTACGGGGATGACGGCATTCGCCTTCAGCGCCTGTTTCTTGAATGAATCATAGCAGCCCAGCAGCGCTGCGGACATAAAAGCCAGTATCAGCCACATTGATAATTGATAATTGACAATTGATAATTGAAAATTAATAATTGAAAATTAATATTTAATGTCTTCGAGGAACAGTGCATGGCCAGGCATGCTCTCGCCAGCCTCCGTACGCTGTTTACCCTCTATCACCTGACGGAAGCCGTCGAGCGTCAGCCGTCCACGTCCAACTTCAATCAAGGTGCCCACAACGGCGCGTACCATATTCCTCAAGAAGCGGTTGGCCGTGATCTCGAAATACCAGCTCTCAGGCGAGGTCTGTATCCACCGCGCCTCCGTCACCTGACAGAGCGTTGTCTTCACGTCAGCCCCACTCTTGCAGAAGGCCCCGAAGTCCTCATACTCCATCAGCACTTTCGCGGCCTCGTTCATCTTGTCGAAGTCCAGCGGATAGTGCAGTTCGCAAGAGTAGGCTCTGCGGAACGGATCCTTCACGGTATGTATATAATAATGGTACGTGCGCGAGGTGGCCGAGAAACGGGCATGGAGATCGCTGCTCACCTGCTCCACCTTCTGAATGGCGATATCGTATGGCAGCAACTTGTTCAGTTTATAGGCCAACTGCTGGCAGTTGATATCCTCCGTTCCTTCGAATTTGCAATTCGACGGCAGATCGAAATGCGCCACCATCATCCGGGCATGCACCCCAGCATCCGTCCTGCCAGCCCCAGTCACAGTGATCTCCTCCCTGAGCAATGTCGAGAGAGCACCCTGCAAGCGTTCCTGTACGGACTCGCCATTCGGCTGGATCTGCCAGCCGTGATAGCGCGTACCATCATAGCTGAGTGTGATGAAATAGCGCTTGAGACCGTTTTCCTGCATCATCACCCAGCGCTTATTTCTTCAGGAGGGCCAACATCTGCTTGGCATCCTCATCACCCTCTGCTGCATCCTTACGGATCTTTGCCAGGATCTCGTCGCCGTCTTTCTCGTTGTTGACGGCTTTCTTCAGCCACATCCTGGCCTGCTTCTCGTCAGCAGCAACACCCTTACCCTTCATATAAGCCTTGCCCAACTGATACTGGGCATCAGCATTATCCTGCTTGGCGGCCTTGGTGAACAGTTCGATGGCCTTCTGACGATTCTTCTCCACGCCCTCGCCATCCTTGTAGCACTTACCCAGTTGGTACTGTGCCTTGGCATAGTTCTGTGCAGCCGACTTGGCATACCACTTCACGGCCTCCTGGTCGTCTTCCTTCACGCCTTTGCCCTTGTCGTAGCAGAGACCAAGACGGTACTGCGCCTTCTTATGGCCCTTCTCAGCAGCCGCCTTCAACTTGGGCACTGCCTTGGCATAGTCCTTCTTGTCGTACAACGCCTTACCATCCTTGTAGAGGCTTTCGGCACTCTGGGCATTTACTGCGATGCTCATGATCAGAGCCATCAACATCAAAAAAACTTTCTTCATCATATCTCTTTCATTAATAATCATAACCTTCATCATCACCATTCAGATAGTTCACATCACCACCTAAGGGATCTTCGTAATGGCCAGACGGGCCATCATTGCCACCCTCGTTGTCTGTGGGCTCCTTACCAGTCAGGATCGTCGATAGGGACACTGGCTGACTGGTCGTGTCTGTGGGCTCTTTCTCCTTCTTCCCAACGATCTCAAACTCAGGCGTCTCATCCTCAGAAGCCGTCTGCGCCTTCCTGCCATCCCCACACGACAGCAGGATCATCGCCATTGGTAATATCATTAGTTTCTTCATCATATTTCTGTTATTCAATAAAACCTTTGGCCTTCAGCCATTGAATCATCTGACTGCTCCACAACTCAGTTGTAGTCTTTCCCGTCTCAGGCATCAGTTCGTAGGGACCTTTGCCGTCGCCATACATGTGCAACTCAGCATTGGCGCCAGCCTTCTTCCACTCCATAAACAAGGCGACAAGCCCTGCTGCCACATTGGGATGATCAACCCGCGTCATAATCAACAAGGGGGGTGCATCGGCAGGAACGCTGACAGGCATCAGCGAAGGGCCGAAGTTGGTACAGAGGAAGTCCGGGCGCTCATCGCCTTCAGCCGACATCGTAGCAGCTATGGCCACACCACCGCCAGCAGAGAATCCTAAATAGCCGATCTTGTCGCTACAAATATTCCACTCAGCAGCGTGCTCCCTCACCATACGGATGGCAGCCTTGGCATCTTCCGCAGCCAGACGGATGATGGAGTCGCCATAAGCGAAGTGCATGGGGTTAGCATCAGCCTTGGGGAATTGCTCAGGATGAGTCACATCCACCATTGGCGGCATCTGCATACCCTGTGGCATCTGACCGTTTCCCTTATTCAGATGATAGCGCAGTCCGATGGCGGCGATGCCATGCTCATTCAAGAACGAAGCCATCTTAACCACATCACTTTCCCACGAAAGCCACCTCATAGCACCTCCAGGGCACAGCACGACAGCACATCCATTAGCCATCTCCTTCTTTGGCAGATACACCTCAATCAGAGGTTTGTCCTTCTCATCCATCGAGGCATCACCCGTTGGAAGCAGATATTGTGTCTGTGCTGATAACGTCGTCGGCACCCACAGCATGCATAACAATGCGACTTTTTTCATGATTCCTTTCATCATATCTCAAGTATTTGTTAATTCCTTATATAACGCCAATCCCTTGACTGTTAGAAAATACTTCTGACGAGGATGACGAGGCTTGTCAGGGTAAAGAAGTCGGATGCACCCTTCATTAATAGCAGGGGTCAAATAATTATCTATAAAGTTAGGGCGATGTTTCAGGTTCACCCTCTCCATCATCTGTTTCAGGGGCAATTGATCTGAGCCCAACGCCAGCACAAGCGTTTTTACTTGTTCGGTACTTGTTCGGTGCTTGTTCTCTTCTTGTTCGTTTTCAGGCATTTTCCATTCCTCTGGCCCATCTATCATCATATATCTGTTCTTCAGCGTATTGTTCTCGCCAAGCAGCAGATTGCGGAAGAAGCGTACAAGGAAAAGAGGTTCGTAATTGATACCTTTTTTCAGGTTGCGATAGTTGGCACGTACCAGTGCATTGCGGAAGTACCATGAATGGCGTTCAAACAAATCATTGTTCACATCAAATCCCTGCGAGCGCAGATACTTTATAGTGAAAACAGCCGTGGTACGGGTGTTACCTTCCCCAAAGGGATGTATTTGCCATAAGCCTGCCACAAACTTAGCCAAATGTTCCATCATCTGATCTTTATTCAGTGGTGTATAATCAAACTGGCGTTCTTGTTCCAAGTCATACTCTACAGCCATACGCAAATCCTGCCAACGACCATACAGCACAGAGTCGCCTCGCAACACCCACTCTTTTTTAGAGATGTCATAATCGCGAAAACGGCCAGCATGCTTAAACACACCCTCGAAAATGGCTTTGTGTATGGCCGAAAGTCCAGCCATGCTATAAGTGAAAGCGTCCGTCTGAAGCAGTTTTGAGATATTACCTGACACGAGGTCTGCTTCTTCCTTATCTTCGTCCCCTTCATCGTGAGCAGTTTTCTTTATATAATACTGCTTCACCATTTCGCGAGCCTCGTCAATGGTTATTTCGCCCTCGATATTCTTACGAGCCGTTTCTTGCAGATACTCTGACGTTTTCAGCCCATCCACTGCCTGCAAGCCGATGGCAACGCGCCATGCTTCAGCCCGTTCGCGCTGAGCAGGCTCCCCTTGACGGATATACTCGTCAAAGTTGATGTACTGTTCTTTTATATCTTTACTCATATTGATTTTTCCTACGGAATTTATCTGCGACCTCCAGTAGAGCGGCAAACTTTTCAAGTCGATCTTGTGAATAGTCCCCTTTTGCAATCTGCTTCTTCGTGCTCTTAAACCAATTCAGCATATCATGCTCTTCAAGCCTATGCTTGGAGGGGCGTCGATGATTCGTTTCCATGAAAGTCATCATCTCCTCATATTGCCGTCGCCATCTTTCATCCTGGGTCATACCCTCTTGATATATGGTTTGTTAGGTGCAAAGATAATCCATTTTTACCAATCCCGCAAGTTTTCCTCAGAATTATTTGGAACTTTCAAAAATACTTCATAACTTTGCACTCGACAACTTTAGTATTAATCTCTAAATCCATTTACTATGGACGAATTAGACAACATTCAGAATCACATTTATTTCATCCGCGGCCAGCGCGTGATGCTCGACTTCGACCTCGCAAATCTTTATGAAGTAAAAACTTCTCATTTAAAACGACAAGTTCGTCGTAACATCGAACGCTTTGAAGGTGAGGACTTTATGTTTGAAGTAACACAAGAAGAAATCTTGAGGTGCCAAAATGTCACCTCAAGTTGGGGCGGCAGTAGATACAACGCTTTTGCTTTCACAGAAATTGGAGTTTCTATGCTGAGTAGTGTATTGACTTCAAAAGTAGCCATTGAGGCTAACCGCAAAATCATGCGAGCCTTCGTCGCCTATCGCCATTTGGCAGAATTGCCCCTTGCTGCCACGTATCTCGATCTGAGAAAACAAATTGAAGATCTCAGAAACGAAGTCAATGAGATTCTTTCAGACCAGAACGACATAAATGAATCTACTCGCGCCCAACTCGATGCCATCAGCACGGCCTTGGCAGCGCTTCAGGCTTCAAGGTCACAAAATGCGACCTTAAACAGACGTCCCATTGGCTTTATACAACCGAAAGTCGACGAGTAAATAAAACGAAAACGGGACGGCTCTAACAAATGCCGTCCCGTTGTTATTCCTTTGTTATTCCATAACACAATGACGAGTGGTATTCGCAAATTTTGCGACTACCACTTCACCATCCATCCTAACCTCAAGTTGTATGGCATTGTTTATGTCTTGATAGATTACAATCTGATTCTGTTTCATACGATTTTATTTCGTTTGCAATGATAATCATTTTACTTGAATCACAAAATAACCAAACCTTTGTTACTATTAATCTAAATGTTTTTAAAAATATTGCCGATATTTTTATAATTTGCTAATAGTATAACAATAACCAAGAAAGAAGTCAAAGACTCTACAATAGTAAGACCTTGTGAAATTAAATTGATCGCTCTTATATCACTAACATCCGTATTGAAAAATATTTCGCAACTATAATATACAAATTGTATGGTTTCTTGGATAATGTCGTTATAACATACAGAAGAAAACATGGAGTTATCATAATAATATAATATATTGTAGGCAAATCCATAACAAAGTACAATAGACAACAATGACAAAAATATCTGTATAAGCAATTTGGGGAAGGACATTATTTTTCCAACATATTTGCCAAATTTTTCCATCAATTCGAATATTACAATGGCAGTAATAAGTAAATAAGACAATATACCCGCCAAATATAATTGTTTAGCCACATCGTCTTGTTCTGGTCTTTCGAACTGTTTAACGAGTATAAGAATTAGGAACATAATAATGGGGTAACCAATGCTGTATGGAATATATTTCCACACATATTTATTTAAGAAAGGATCTGTTCTTTGATAAACTTTTTCTCGATTACACCAAAAAAAAGAGAACAGAACACAGACAACCACACAAATTACAAATGATTTCAAATCATATTTCATAATTGAATTACTTTAATCATCCAATAATCATATTTCAATATACATCTTATACTAAATTATATAGTGCCATTTGGACTCTATCTTCTGCTTATTTAGCAGGTCTTCTATGTTAATTGGTAGTGCCATAGTCTTATTTTCTGTTTCGTTTGTAAAAATAATCATTTTCTCTTAAATCACAAAAGAATGATGAAGTATACTTAATTGTTTAATTAACAATTTATTTTGTAATCAATCTTAACTCTTTCAGACTCGTAATTACAGTATCTATATATAGAGTATTTTGCTAATAAATGCTTTAGATGTAGGTTACCATAACAATGAAAATCAGAAATAAATACAGAGATAAAACTATTTGTAGCATTTCTGTCAGTTTCTATTTCCATGAATGTATCTTTCAGATCTGAGATATGTTTCAATACTTCTACGTCAGTATTCTCCATATCATGACCATATGCCGTGATCAATTTATCTATTTGATTATTAACCATTGATAGATAAAATGACATTCGTTCCACATTATTTTTATTTAAGTATGGAGTCTTTTTGTTTGATTCTTCGGCTTCCAGATCCTCAAGTTTTGCATCAATAACCAAGTAGCCATATAATAAGGCTTCATACTGCTTTACTTTTATTGTATTAATATTACCTAAAAATATTTCTTCTATTGATTTTATTGTTTCTGATATTAGGTATAAATTGAAATAGACACTGTCCCTATTTTTAACCTCCTTCTCTGTTTTGGGAAGGAAATCAACCAAGACGTATATAAAGAAACCTGTAAAAGAACCGATAGACAAATTTGACAAAATAATAAAAGACGCATTCAAATTAGGCCATGCTTTACTATCGAGCCAGTTATTGATAACAAACTGACTTATAATCAACAAACATAATGCAAAAATAAAAAATAACCAAAGATATTTTTGTTGTTTTATCTTTTGCCATCGGTATGCTTTTAATGCATCCTTAATAGTCGCATATCCAACCATATTGCCTATTCTTTTGAGTTAATTATTATTACTAATGCAGAAATCAGAAGTAAATCTTAAATCCAAGAATCTTTTTCTAATCTCATCAACATGACAATTTTTTTTGTTGTAAATATATAATTATTCTTTATTTAATGTAGCAATTCCTTTTATTATTCCACGTATTTTCTTTGCTGGTTCTGAGTTATATTGAGAATCAGATTTCTCCATATCCAAGTTTATTTGATATGCTCTATTATAAGCATCATAATATCTATCTTTATTCTCCTCTAAGAAAACAAGGGATTCTTGGATAAATTCATAATTATTAATGCTATACGGACTATAATGTTCGTAAATAGTCATAGCTTGTCTATGAATGTTCTTTATTCTTTCCAATTCACTATTATATTGAACAACAAATCCGCAAGCCAATGTCATAATAAAAATGAAAATCGCGTAGAACCAACGATTTGATTTGAACTTATCTGAGATAAAAAATCCAATTATACTACAAATAGAAGAAAGAATTCCTATTAATGCTGTAAAACTCATCTTTTTATTTTAATTAATTACACATACATTCTAATAATCTCTGATTACTCTAAAACATCACATAGTACTTGTCTCTGAGTTACTTCTCACATAGTGCCTGTCCCCTTGTTACCTTTTACACATTCTTATGATTCCTGCTTATCCCACAATGCAGCCATATTAACGCAAGTTGAAAACTCACTTAAACACAATCTTATAGTTTCTTCAATATCTAATCCATCTATCTTTACAAGACTAGAAGCATCCCAAGTTTCTGCAGGACTAACAGATATCTCTGTGATAATATCATTCTCTCTTTTTAATGATACCTCAAATATATTAGCTCCATAGCTAAAGAATTTAATCTCTCTCTGCTTTGTGATAGCATATAATGGATAGGCCAACCTAATGTATTCAGAACATAAAGTCCTCATCTCAGCTTTAGATTGAGAACTAATTTGCAGTTTTAGGTCTTCTACTATTTCATCTACAGACATTCTACACTCCACCATATATATAATAAGATGGAAAAGTGGTAAAGATGTGGAGAAGTTCATCTTCTTATATTCAAAATAAGTATTTCTGATTCTATCTTGAGAATCAAATAACGTTAGTTTCTTCAAATCTCTAATAGATAATTCACTAATACTTAGCCATAATTTGGAGAATCTTGAGAACACATGAGGAATTCCTAGATTCTTTGACAAATCTAATTCTAATGGTACTGCGAGATAGGGGCGAATGCTATATCTGAAAGGTTCTCTTGATAAAAACTTACTCATATAGCCTTCATAACAAGCATTTTTACCGTAAAAATGATGAAAAATGTGCTTGGTTGTTTCATAATCCATAACTAGGACAATATTACTAAATCCAAATTTGTTTGTAACAGTATCTGGTGTAGTTGTGTCATCAATGTGCGCACTCAGAACATTTAGAATACGAAATAAATGTTTAGGATCAAGACGGTCTAAATCTTCTATTATCAAAACCGGTTTCTTCTTTTTCCATTCAGAACCATTCGTTACATGATCCTCTTTCATCCAATCAATGGCATTTCGTATCAATGCTGTATATCCATCATGCTCATAGATGCATCCTTTTATTTTCGAGAAGGCTGTTAAGTATTTATCAGCGGTATGTTTCTTTCTTTTATATTCTTTTTCCTTTTTACAGAACAATTTAAATACTTTATCATAAAATGGTCCCCCTGGAACAAATGACAAAAGAAAGGAAACCAATGTTTGAACATCCTCGAAATCAAAAAGAGAATCAAATACAGCATCAAGATCTACATTATTAAGTAGTCCTTCATTTTTCAATTGGATAATAATATCACGCTTTATATATTCAAATATATCTTCGTTCTTAGCTACAGAATAATTAACAGGATATATTGTGAAGAACTTATATTCTTCACTTAACCTTTCATCTTCTCTTAATTGATTAAGAAAGAAAGTTTTACCATCACCAAACTTTGCTGAAAGGATAATCCTATCAGTTGTTGCAAGATATTGGAAAAAATCCTTAATCTTGTCCTTTAAATCAATTTTACGAAGACCTATTTTCATCTTTCTTCGATTATCATTCGCTCCACTTCTTGTTTTGCCAAATCCAAAATACGTTTGCCTTCTTCCTGCAATGACTTGGCTTTTTCACGCATAGCGTAAACATTATCAACAATTTTCTGCTGCTTCTCAGGGGAAGGAACAACTATAGGTTGAGAAAGGAATTCATCAAGAATAAGATTTCTGATTCCATTAGTTTGGCTCTGCATGGAGTCAGTAACTCCGATATTATACATCGTTTTCAGAAAACAATATAAATAATCGGGATTTATTCCATAAACCTTTATCTTCATCAAGAAATTGCTGAATGCAATATTGAAAGATTCAAGTAATCCCTTATCTATGATAGCCACTCTTCCTACGGGCTGATCATCACTACCACCTGATTTTTCAATGATTATATCATTCTCTGACAGATTCATTTTTTCGAGCCGTTCGTTTTTTATCAGGCGATGTTTTGCTTTTGAAATATCAACATTTAGATTGTATTGATTGTCGATTTCAGTCGCTCGCAATGTCAAACACCGAGTATATCCTTCTGGAATAATGTCACTATCTTCTATTCCCCAATCTCCAGAACAAGAATCCCTCACAAAAGAGTTTAATGCCTTTGCCCCAAAATGGGCTGCATTGATGCTGTCAAGCAACTGCTGAACTTGCAGAGAATACTTTTTAGGATCAATTCTCTTTCCTGTTAGATTGTTGTATGAAATATAGAACACTCTATTAATTAAGTCAGTCTTTGATTTAGGCAAAATGATACCGAGTTCATTTAGTACATAAGAATCAATACTATTTAATATTTTCTTAGCCTCAGTTTCCTTTTCTTTTTTCGTCTCTATTGCATTGTCAATTGGAGTAAAGTCAATCCCTTCTATTATTGGAATACTTTTCAATGAAGGATAGTCTAAAGCAGGTCGTGTTCCACCTGTAGAATGCCGGGAAGCAATTTTTTCAATAACATCAAGATTTAAGTACCGTGCCAAGTATTTACTCAAAGAAGCATCCCCTGTTTTGATGACAACCATGTGTTGATTTGTATTTCCAACAAAGCCCGAGGGCGCGACGGATGCAATTGCCATGCGTCCAACGCCAGTTATTTTCACTAACAAATCTCCTTCTGAGACTTGGCTTCTAGCTAAAAGACCATTATGAGTCTCTTCATTTATATATACACATCCAGCAAGAGACAACTCTCCATTTGTTTGAAGATTTTGGACTCTAAGAAATGGTATTCCATTCTCTTCATCAGTATAAAATGAGTCTGCCTCTGTTTTCTTAGGGGTGGCTCCTCCAGCTAAAGAAATAGCATAATCTCTAAGCTTGTATGTTGCCAATGACCGTATCCTGTTTTCAAGTGAGGAAAGAGAAGGTATATAGAACTCAGGTTCTAACCTCCCTTCAATCTCCGATCGATTGACGATGAAGATTTTGTCTTTGCTAATATGTTGAGGAACTTGGTAACTCATAACGTAGCAATAAACTTCTTTAGTTCTTCACCAATCACATCCAACTCATTCGTAGCAGTCTTCTTGCCAGTAGCATCATAACCAATTTCTTCGGCAATAGCCATGAAGATCGGATAATCAGGAAGGTTATTCTGTTTTGCCTGCTGATACTGCTCTGTCAGGCTGGTTTTCAATTCGTCAATCTTTGCAGAATACTCTTCAAGCATAGCGGCATTCCAAGACTTGTATTCATTAGTCTGCTTTGCAGCAGTAGTCGAGATTCGTTGTTTGCCTTTTATCTCCTCTGCTTTAAGCTTTTGCTTTTGCTTAATTTCTTTGTCCCATTGAGTGCGCAAGGCCAAATAATTGCTATCTTTTAGCAAGGCGTTTTCTATATTCTTTTTGGTATCAACGAGTTTATCTGTTTCCTCTTTCTTCCATTTTCGAAGGAACAATACTGAACTCTTCACACCTGCTCCGTTAGCGGCAAATGCGGTTTGAGGCATACTAACAACAGCAACAATACGGAACCAGTCTTCTATCTGAGTTCTAACATATTGCATACTGCTATTTGTAAGGATACCATCTGGAAGGACAATTGCCAAAAAGCCGTCCTCTTTCAGGAACTTGTAGTCTTGTTCTATGAAAAGGACCTCCGTACTTTGTCCGTCACGTGTATTCTCTGGTTGGGCTTTTACAGCCAGCCAGTCTTCTTCTTTCTTACCAAGTTGATAGGTTTTTAAATATGCCTGTTCGCTTTGACGGATGGTACTTCCAAAAGGCGGATTAGTAATGATGAAATCAAATGTCCCATACTTAAAACCGTGATTGCTTGTCTTGGTAAAAATATCTTCATCGGAAACAAGACCATCGGAGGTAATGACATTCGTATGACCATCGTCATGGATAATCATATTCATCTTAGCGGCACGGGATATTTGCTCGCTGATTTCTATACCATATAGATTTTTCTCTGCAAAATCATGCCAATAAGGGAACCACTTAGCATATTGTTTGGTATCTGTCCTGTAGTTAGGATAATAACTTGTTGCTTGATCGCGTACTTTATTCAAAGCATATAGCAGAAATCCTCCACTACCACAAGAAGTATCTAATACCTTTGAATCATTCTTTATGGGCAACACATCCACGATAAACCTCACTATTTCGCGAGGTGTGAAGTACTGACCAAAGTTTCCTCTAAAGAATGATCCCATAAATGTCTCGAAAGCACGTCCTTTACTGTCAAGATCCGTCTCACTGAGATTAACGCCTTCAAGATACCCCACAACAGTCCTAACCTTTTCTGGAGTCAAGCGGATATTGTCGCGGAATACCTCACGGTCTTTATTCCTTCCTTCTTCGTATAACGCCTTGATGCGGTTATACAGGTTGGCGTTTTCTTTTGTACGTCTCTTTTGCTCGTCCCTTTCTTCATCTTTAGTAACTGTTATAATCTGGAAATCGTAGGGCTCGCCCATTCTTCTTGGTTTCCTTTCATCCCATATTTTACAGAAGATGAGCTTGTCCAATTCATCAAACGCCTCAGAAGGATTTAGCTGTCCTCCAGCCCATAATGCTTCGTGGGCCTGTTTGAATCTTCGCGTAAGTTCAGACTGATCTATGACAGAAAGGTCAAAAAACTTTTGTTTACCTTTTTCTTCAGGTAAGTACTGAGCATCGTATACATATTTATAGGTAGCAATATTCTCGACTCCAAATTGAGGAATGTCAGGTAACTGATTTCTTGTGTCTTGGTTCTTGTCAACTTCAAAGTAATCAGACTTAATACCAGATGTTACCCAAACGTATTTCACATCTGAGGGCAATGCAAAAGCATAGCTATAGGCCTGTTCTATGGCTTGCTGATATTCTGCTTCACTAACCTCTTGCCGTTTACATTCTACTAAGATATGAGGGCGCATACACATCTCATCAGCATAGACGACAATATCTGCTTCTTTGATTTCACGGCCCATAGTGACAGGAACGAACTGTCTTATTCGACTCTCTGGATAATTGTAATCCAATATCAGTCTAAGGAACGTCTCAGTCTGTACCTTCTCTTCTGGATTGTTGTAATTACGTTCCTTCTTTTGATAGACGTATGTAATCCTGGACTTATCTTCATTGAAAGAAATGAGCCCATTGTCTAAACCTAATTGTATATAGTCTTTCATATGCAGATTGTTTATAAACTCACAGGTACAAGCCCTAATTTGTTGATACTCTCATTAGCCTTTTGCAAAGCCTCGTGGACTTCAAGCACTTCGGTATAATCCCAATACTTGATGTCCTTCTTGATATCGTCAAGCGATTCCACCTCTTTGCGAATCTTCTCTATCTGCTCGGCATCAGAAACAGCAACAATACCTTGAACAGCCTTGTTGTTTTTTGCCTTCATCAAATTAAGGATGAGGCTGTCAATAGAGCCAGAGGTCTGCACTTCGAACACATAGATGATTCTGCCCATATTGCCAATAGAGACTTCCCAAACGGCATCTACTCTGGCACCATTGGCAACGGTGACTTCTGTAGTGGCCTTGAAGCCCAGACACTCGCCAATCTCTTTGATCTTGTCTCGTATGTCGTTATGAACGAAATTGGATTCTTTCTTCGTCTTAGGTGCCTCAACGTCTGTCGTTTCTGGCTCGTTGATATCCGTCTGAACTTCCTGCCAGATAAAATAGTCGAGTGCAATTAGGTTTTCCAGGTCGTTGTAGCCTTTGCTCTTGGCATAGTCCAGCATCTTCTTGCCACACTCCGACAGATAAGCATACATCTTGCCATCCATCGCGGAGTCATATTTGGGCGTGTTTGGCACTTCAAGGATGGTAAAGCCGTTCTTGGTCTTGCTGTTCCAAAGAATGCAGTCATTAGGGAATGCCTTGTTGAGCACTTCGCTCATGATCCCAGGGCCAATGCCTTTGATCTTCTGGCGGAACTCATCCCAACGCTTGGCAAGCGAATCCTTTCCATAGAGCAAATTGGCAAACTGGGCACGAATCAGTTCAAGGCTATTCGTTTCTATCAGGTTGTCGATCTTATAGTGCTTATTACCCCACATCGCCATAGCCCATAGTGGAGAAAGCAGATTATAGACATCTTCAGCCGTCATGTTCAGAAGGCGTTTCTTGTCATATTTCTGCATCTCCTTGGCATACGCTTCACGCTCAGCCAATTCTTCCTTGGCCTTTCCCTGACGGTCTGTCAGCCATTGGTGGTATTGCTCCAAATAGGATAAGAATTTCTTTTCGTTCATATCGTAGTAATATCTAATCAAATAGTTTCCAAAACTCTATTGCATTCATAAAGCGGAACTGGGGCTTTCCTGCAAACTGGCGTTTTAGACGGTTATATTGGGTTGGGGTCAGTACGCTTTGTTTGAACAATATGTAGAAAGCGTTAGCATAGGTGAAATCATCGGAGAGAACAAGGGATTTTGAACTGCTCAGCTTTGATTTCAACTCTGTAGATGAGATGTTCTTGACGTTAGTGCTGTTAAACTTCGCATCTGCCAACAGATACTTATTCCCAGTAACACATAACAACACATCTGCAGAGGCATGTTTGTCAGTCTTGTTTTGTTGGGCAATACGTGTTTGAACTTCATCAAGGGCTATCGCTTTCTGTTCATCCGTAAATTTGTTCTCACTATCTATACAGCCTTCTTTCTTTAGAAGGGTATGCATGCCTTGAATGTCTGACAATAGCAGACTCTTAATCCGAATGTCATTCGGATTTGTTATCGTATATTCAGCCATTGTCTGTTCCGTATTTCTCAATCAGTTCATACGACTTGTTGAAAGACTCGAATATCGGCTCGATGTCTCTACCCATATCCTGATAGTCGTAAGTATAGGCATCTGCGTCTGATGGCACAGCCCTATAATACGAAAGATGATCAAGCGTCTCTTCTTTCTCTGAGATATAGCGGAGGGCACTTACCATATCTGTGCTGTGGGTGGCAATAAAGAATCTGGCCTTTGTTTTCTTGTTGAGTTCCACTAACACCTTGGCATATTCAACTATCCACTGAGGATGCAGATGGGCTTCGGGTTCGTCGATGATAATGAGAGATCGATCATTAATAAGACCTTTCTTTAATAACAACTGGAGAAAGGCAAAAGCCTGAACACCTGTGGCGCTTTGTGAAAGATCGAATGTCTGACCATCTTTGCGTTGATATATCAAACTGCTCGTTTTCTCAGAGTATGATGTTTCACCCTTCAAGATGTTATCTGATAGGTATTTACTTATCTCTTGATTATAAGTTGCATCTTTGGAACTTTTAATGTGATCCCATTCATTATAAAAGAAAGGAGTCTCTAATTTCTTTGGCGTATCAATGTATGTGCAAAACTTGACGCTATGCAACAAAGGTACACTCTCTACGCCCGACCCAAAGAATGTATAGCCATACTCAGAAACAGAGACTTTATCAACGATATTCTCATCCATGAATTCAGATGCGATCTCGTTACCTAATTCCTTAAACGAGCGATTTTTCTTTCTTTCTTCATATCTGGCAACAATTTCGTTGAATAAGTCCATTATATAATTAAGATCTTCCTTGCTTTTTACCTCTATTCCTAAGTTATACTTGATGATACTGAGAAGTCTTTTGATTTTTTCATCTTGGCTGAAGGAATCTGCTAACAGGGAAATGGCCTTTTGAATATTCTCACGCATATCTTCAATAGTTACCCCAAACAGATAATAAAAATCTGCTGGTTTCAATGTATCGAATATTTGTTGGCATACCTCTGATATTGAAAGAGTTTCAGAATGTAAAGCACTCCAATAGACATCGTCTAATGTTTTCACTTTATTGAAGATCGTATAGAGCAATTTGGATAAAGTACTTTTGCCACTGCCGTTCACACCAGCAATAACTGTAATACCATTGAGGTCAATGTCTGCATTATGAATTGCCCTAAAATCCTTAACAGATATTTTTATGTCACTCATAATTGTTTTTTATTATTCTGCTGCAAATATACGAATTATTATTGAAATGCCGTAAGTTTTTTATGGAAATGCTATGAAAACTTTGATAATGCTCTTGCCAATCTTCACCCAATCCTCGCGAAAGCTTGGGTTAGTCAATATATAAACGTAACCAGGTTCTTTGTTGTTCATATTTCAGTATTATTATCTTCTTCTTTGTTTTCTATCGCTTTAATATAGTCTGAAGCGCGCTCTGGTGATACAACAGAACGACCCAAGCGACGCTCCATAGTCTTACGGGCATCACGAGCCACATTGCCACCCTCCTTTGCAATACGCTGGCTCTCTGCCATTGTCTTGGGATTCGACTGTTTGGAGTATTCGGTAGTAGCCACTTCGGCAAGGGTATTCAGTGCTAACTCAATGTTAGTCATGTTATCGCGCAGGTTTTCTTTCTTTAGCCCTTTATAGCGTTTATACTCTCCTGTTGTCATCCCGCTCCATGCTTTGGTAAGAACGTTTGTGAGAATCGCGAAGTCTTTCGATTCGTGTACGCCAGAACGGTGCCGCTCGAGTAGGGGGACAAATTGTCCCCCACCTGGATTTCAGTTCTGGGTCACGACGAAGCATCTTTTTGATGTAATCGCGTGGATTTACTGAATCTGTCAACACCTCCACGATATCCGCGACAGCGAAATAATACTTCTCCTGTTCTGCATCCCATGCGATGCGAACCTTCTTGCCTTCAAAGAGTTGTATAGCGAAATTATTATCTTTGTTCATGTTCTTAGTTATTTTCCGTTTGCAAAGATACAAAAAACAATTCAAACGGAAGAAGATTTGGAAATAAATATTTCCAAGGGATGTTTGCGATATGTAATTTTTCGTGTTTGAGGGTGTCAGGGTGACAGAATGCCGATAAACACAGGGGATGCACCCTCTTTTTGAGGGTGTCAAGGGTGACAGGAGGGTGACAGGTGTTCTTGTGATTCAATTCTCTCGAGAATTTGATCGTTAAAAGGCTCCTGACGATGCTAAAGGACTGCTTTTTGCTTCAATTCTCGAGAGAATTCAGCAAAAAGTCAATGCTTATTTACGGCCTGATACTCTCCTGACACCCTCCTGTCACCCTTGACACCCTTCAAAAAGGGTGCAAATGCCGATGTACAAAGGGTTTTGACACCCTGACACCCTATTTATAGAAAAAACTATAGTGAATCGATGCCATCAGCATAAAGTTCTGTGGCAGCCTGGCCCCGCTCGTCGTCCGTCATGTCGATCTTAGGATGGATGTCGAGGGGTTCGAGGTTGATACCAATGCGGTTCAGGTTCTGATTGGTGTAGGTGAGCTGTGCGCCAAAGAGGCAGATGGTCCACGAGAACTGTACCCAGAGCATGAACAGGGGCAGAGCTGCGAAGGAGCCGTAGATGGCGTTATAACCCGTCACCCAGATCTGCGAGTAGATATAGAAGAGTTGCAGCACCTGCATGGCGATACCTGCGAGGATGCCTGGCACGATGGCACACGACAGGCGCACCTTCGTGTTTGGCATATACACATAGAGTACGATGAAAAGCAGCGACAGTAATATATAAGGTGAGAGCTGCAACAGCCATTGCACCACAGGGCCGATGAAGGTGAAATGATGCATGGAGTCTGTCAGCGTCGCCAGAAGGATAGAGATACCCATCGAGATGATGATGATGATGGGAAACAGGAAGAACATGGCCAGATAGTTCGTCAACGAGCGCATGATGGGGCGCGAGTTGTTCACCTGCCAGATCTGATTGAAGGTCTCCTCGATGTTGTTCACCAGCATCAGCACGGTATAGAGCATGAAGATGAGGCCCACACCCAGGAAGATGCCGCTCTTGGTATGTACAAGATAACTGTTGACGAAGCCCACGATGACATCAGCGGCCTGAGGCTGGGAGGCCAGCATATCACGAAACCAGATCTCGATATATTTGTTGTAGCCAAAGCCTCGCGCGATGGCGAAGACCACAGCGAGGATGGGCACAATGGCCAGCAGTGTGGAATAAGTCAGGGCAGCCGCCTGCGTCATCACCCGCTTCTCCGTAAAGAATCGGATGGTGAGCCATAACTTCCGATATATCTGCCTCAAAAACTCCTTCACTATGAATGTTTAATCTTTAATGTTTCATGTTTCATGTAAAAAGAAAGCACTGCCCCTGTAAGCCGGGTTCTGTACCACTTGCGTGGCGCCTGTCATTTATCTAGTCCATGAGTCACCCCATGGCTCAAGCGTTCTACCCTCCGCCGCATGAGCCCCGGCCGTGTTGCATTGCTGCTCAGACCTTCGTCAACTCGGGCGGGCAACCCTCTCTCGGGACGGTTTACATGAATTTGCAGCCCCCAGCGGACACAGCCCGATGATCACCCATCGGCTGGTGGTCTCTTACACCACCTTCTCACCCTTACCCCAAAGGGGCGGTTATTTTCTTCTGCCCTGACCTACTGTCACCAATAGCTTCCACTTTCAGAAGTGGGGCGCCCTGTGCTGCCCGGACTTTCCTCTCGTGCCAAAAAGGCACCAGCGACAGGCCGTGGCAGTGCTTTCAGGTTGCAAAGTTAGCAATAATAATCGAGAAACACAAGAGCAAAGGCGAGATAATTGCAAATAATCAACTAAATCGGCCAAACATCCTTAATTTTGTCAGTCTTTTAAGATTTAAAGTGTTAATCGCAAAAGGCCGTTAAGCCATCCGTGACAATTGTTAAATCGGGATAAATATTCATGACATTTTGTCATTATACCATTTTTTGCACCTATCTTTGCAGCGTGAAATTTGAAATCAAAACCATAACAAAAATGACTGAGAATATGAAAAAGATCATCAATGTGGCAACGCCAGCCGTGTGCGCCGTTGCTTTAGTTCTTTCCGTCGCAGCATTCACCAAGACCAATGCCGCCACGACATCCTCTCCTACCCCTGTGGTTGCCTCTGCTCCCGCAGGTCAGCCCGTAGATCTGACATACGCCGCTGAGAAGTCCCTGCCCTCAGTGGTCTATATCAAATCGGTACAGAACTCGAAGGTTCAGACAGTGGAGTACAGCGATCCTTTCGAGGATTTCTTCTCTGATCCCTTTGGCGGCTTCTTCGGCCGTGGTCAGGGACAGGGTAACGACGGCCGTCGCCAGCGTCAGGTACAGACACCTAAGCGCGCTGCCGCTGGTTCGGGTGTGATCATCTCTGCCGATGGTTATATCGTGACGAACAACCACGTGGTGGATGGTGCTGACGAACTGACAGTCACCCTCAACGAGAACTCGAAGGAGTATTCTGCCCGCGTGATCGGTGCTGACAAGGCGACTGACCTCGCCCTGATTAAGATCGACGCCAAGAATCTGCCTGCCATCGTCATTGCCAATAGCGACGATGTGAAGATCGGTGAATGGGTGCTCGCCGTGGGTAATCCCCTCGGACTGAACAACACCGTCACCGCTGGTATCGTCAGTGCCAAGGCCCGTACGATGAACACTGGTGGTATCACTTCGATGATTCAGACGGATGCCGCCATCAACCAGGGTAACTCAGGTGGTGCACTGGTGAACACGCGTGGTGAACTGATTGGTATTAACGCCATGCTGGCCTCGCCCACTGGTTCAAACATCGGCTACGGCTTCGCCATCCCCACCAGCATCGTGAAGAAGGCTGTGGAGGACTTCAAGCAGTACGGTACCTACCAGCGCGCCATGATTGGCATCCAGGGTGGGAGTCTGAAAGACTATGTAGATGCCATGAAGGACCAGGATAAAGAGGTGAAGGACTACGGCACGATGGAAGGTGTCCGCATCGAGAAGGTTATCGAGGACGGTGCTGCCGATGATGCAGGACTGGCTAAGGAAGACGTCATCACGGCCATCGACGGCCAGAAGGTGAAGACCATGGGTGACCTGCAGGGCTATCTGGCTCAGAAGCGTCCTGGCGAGCAGGTGAAGGTGACCTACATGCGTGACAAGAAGGAGAAGACGGCCACAATGACGCTGAAGAACGAACAGGGTACCACGAAGGTGGTGAAGAATGCAGACCTCGACGTGCTGGGTGGTACCTTCCGCGCCATCACAGACGCCCAGAAGGAGCAGTTGAACATCGGCTACGGCCTCGAAGTCTTGAAGGTGGCTGGTGGTAAGTTGAAGGACGCTGGTGTGCCCAAGGGCTTCATCATCCAGAAGGTGAACGACCAAACCATCAAGAGCATCGACGACCTGCAGGATGTCGTGAAGGAAGCCTCCACCAGTAAGGAGCCCGTGCTCTATATCCAGGGTATCTATCCGACTGGCAAGAAGGGCTACTTTGCCGTGCCTTTGCAGAACGAATAGGCGAAAAAACAGGAAAAAAGCCACGAAGATGAAAATTCGTGGCTTTTTTTTTGGTGGTCTCGGGAAAATGTCATAATTTTGCAAAATTGCTAATAACGAGACCATTATGAGACAACTGAAAATCATTAAATCGATCACCAACCGAGAGAGTGCTTCCCTTGACAAATACTTACAGGAAATTGGCAAGGAGGAGATGATCTCGGCAGAGGAAGAGGTGGAACTCGCCCAGCGCATCAAACATGGAGACCAGAAGGCGCTGGAACGCCTGACGAAGGCCAACCTCCGTTTTGTTGTCTCTGTGGCCAAGCAGTACCAGAACCAGGGTCTCAGTCTGCCTGACCTCATCAACGAGGGTAACCTCGGACTGTTGAAGGCGGCAGAGCGTTTCGACGAGACACGCGGCTTCAAGTTCATCTCCTACGCCGTGTGGTGGATCCGCCAGAGCATCCTGCAGGCCATCTCGGAGCAGAGCCGTATCGTACGTCTGCCCCTGAACCAGGTGGGATCTGTCAATAAGATCAACCGCGAGATCAGCAAGTTCGAACAGGTGAACGAGCGCCGTCCTTCGCTGGACGAGATCGCAGAGAAGATCGACCTGCCTGAGGAGAAGATCGACGAGGCCATGAACATCAATGGCCGTCATGTGTCAGTAGATGCGCCTTTCTCGGAAGGCGATGACAGCAGTCTGCTCGACGTGCTCGTCAACGAGGATGTGCCGACGACAGACATGAGTCTCGTGGAAGAATCGCTGAAGTCGGAGATACAGACGGCGCTGAACGTGCTCAGCGAAAGGGAGCGCAACGTGATCGAATGCTCCTACGGCATCGGCTGTCCGGAACTGACACTGGAAGAGATTGGCGAGAAGTTCGGACTCTCCCGTGAGCGCGTCCGTCAGATCAAGGAAAAGGCCATCAGGAAACTGAGGTCCTGTACAAAGAACAAGATATTAAAAACATATTTAGGATAATGAATCATCTCAGACACGCCCTTTTCGCAGCCATTCTTCTGGCTGCATCGGCATACATGCCTGCATCGGCGAAGAACATCATGGTGCCCAAAGCCTACATGTTCGGATTTATCGCCTCATTCAACGACTCCATCGTCTTCTTCACGGATATCCAGGAAGTTGACAGTGTATGGGTCATGGAAAAAAAGAAGACCATACTCGCTGGGCGCAATAACTACGCTGCCCAGTTGCGCAACTTCTTCTCAAACAGTTTCAATCTGAACAACCGCACTTGTGTCGTCATCAGTGACACGAAGCGCAAGAAGGTAGAGAAGAAATACGCCAAAATGAAGAAACAATACATGGTGAAGAATGCTGGCAAGTATGATGTCCACTTCGTCGATGCTACGGAGTTCAAGTTCACTCCCGTGAACATGGACGACAGCGATCAGGAAGAAACCGTAACCAAGAAGAAAAAGGAGAAGCAGCAGAAACCGCCCAAGGACGGCAAGAAGCCAACTCGTGATGGCAAGATGCCTCCCCCACCAAAGCAATAGAAAAAAGAAGCCTCCGTTGATTGACGGAGGCTTCTTTTATTTAGCGAGGATTATTGATTTCGAATATCTTCATACGCTCTTCGAGGAGGTCGTACTGATGATCTTCTATAAACGAGGTACACACGCGCAAGCCTTCCTGCTCAGAACCACAGGTGATCAGACAGATGGCAGAGACACCATAGTACATCAGTTCATGAGCCAACTCACCAGAGGTCATGCCTGGATAGCCAATGGTGAAATAGAAGCCATCGGCAATGGGCTCGTCAAGGTCTTTGTCATACACCACGTAGAAGTGATGACGGCAGAAGATCTCCTTCAGTTTCTTGGCACGCTCGCCATAGACGCTGATCTCCTTACGGAAGTCGTACTTGCCCTCATAGGCGGCCTTCAGCATGGCAGCCATGGCATACTGGGCACTATGGCTGGTACCTGACGACAATGCATAGAGCATACGCGTGGAGAACACAGGACCAAAGGGCAGTCCCTGATAACGGGCTGACAGTGCCTCGAAATGACGGTGGAACAGTTTGTCGCTGATACAGGTCACACCAATACGCTCACCAGCATAACTGAATGCCTTCGAGCCACTGATGAGCAGCATGTAATTGTCTGTATAGCGGGCTACCGTTGCCTGATAAGGGGGCTGGAAGGGTGTGGAGAGGTCCTTGCGGAAGTCCATCGCAAAGTAAGCGAGGTCTTCCATGACGATGGCATCGTACTTCGTGGCCAAGTCACCAATCGTCTTCAGTTCCTCCTCACGCAGACAGATCCACGAGGGGTTATTGGGGTTGGAATAGACGATGGCACAGATATTGCCCTCGCTCATATAACTCTCCAACTTCGGACCTAACTTCTCACCACGGAAGTCATAGACGTCAAACGTCTTGAACTTCACGCCCATCACCTGCAACTGCATCTTCTGCACAGGGAATCCCGGGTCGATGAAAAGGACCGTATCTTTCTTCTTGTCACACTGCGAACAGGTGAGGAAGGAGGCAAAGGTGCCCTGCATCGAACCACTGACGGGGATGCAGCCCTCTGGTTTGATATCGATACCGATGAAGGCCTTCACAAACTGCGAGGCAGCCTCTTTCAGCACTGGGGCACCCTGTATGTCAGGATAACTATGGGCAATACCATCCTGAAGGGCCTTGATCTGGGCATCGACACCCACCTGGGCGGCAGGCAGACCAGGAATACCCATCTCCATCTTGATGAACTCTACCCCACTCGCCTTCTCGGACTTGGCAGCCACCTGCTTCACCTCACGGATCGTGGCCTTGGCGAAGTCCGTAATGCCGAGTTCGTTGATCAGTCTGTCAACAATTTCTTTCTTAATAGGTGTCTCCATTACTTCTGCGCTTGTTTACCAATAGCCAGTGCCTTGATGTTTGCCTCGACGATGGCCTCACCCTTACGTCCGAAGACACGACGGATGGCATCCTCCAGTTTGTCGTACTCAATACCCAAAGCCTTCTGAGCAGCACCCAAGAGGATCACGTTGGCAGAACGTGGTACGCCATTGTCCTTGGCAGCCTGTTCGATGTCGAGCACAATCACATTCTTGACCTTGTTCAAGTCAGCCTTAATCGTCTCGATATCAGGATAATTGGGGATATTCACGAAGGGAGCACTTGAGGTGATAATCCAACCGTCTTTCGAAAGGAAAGGCAGGTAGCGCAGAGCCTCCATAGGCTCCATCGAGATAATCACGTCAGCACCGCCTAAGGGGATCAGATCACTGGCAATCGGATTGCTGGAGATACGCAGGTTAGACTGCACATCACCACCACGCTGCGACATACCATGTACCTCAGCCTGTTTGATATAGAGATTCTCCTTCATGGCTGCCTCACCGATGATAGTGGCAATAGAGAGGATACCCTGTCCTCCTACACCGCAAAGTATAATATCTGTCTTCATTTCTTTGCCTCCTGTGCTTTTTTCTGTTTCAGATGACGCTGTAACGTCTGCATACACTCACGACGCGGGATGATCACACTGACTCCGTGGTAGTTAATCTCCTCACGGATGGCAGCGGTAATCTCGGGCATGTTCTTGGGAATGGGGTTCACCACCTTCAGGTGATCCTCAGAGAGACCCAGTCCCTTGCAGATGGCCTCGAACTTATTGGTACCAGCAGAGTCCTGTCCGCCTGTCATGGCCGTGGTCAGGTTATCAGAAATAATCACGGTGATGTCTGCATTCTCATTGATAGCATCCAGCAGGCCCGTCATACCACTATGGGTAAACGTTGAGTCACCGATGATAGCCACGGCAGGCCACTGACCTGCATCCGAGGCACCCTTGGCCATCGTGATCGAGGCACCCATATCTACACAAGAATGGATGGCCTTGTATGGCGGCAGGAATCCCAACGTATAACAGCCAATATCACCAAACACGCGGGCATTGGGATACTCACGCAGCACCTCGTTCAGAGCGGTATAAACATCACGGTGCCCACAACCCTGACAGAGTGCGGGGGGACGTGGTGTGACATCCTCGCAAGGCGCATAGTTCTCACCGTTAGCAATACCCAGAGCCTTCTTCAGGTAGTCGGGGTTCAGTTCGCCTGTACGTGGCAGTTCACCCGTCAGACGGCCCTTGATCACGGCATTGCCAGGCATCACACCACGCACCTGATCCTCGATGAAGGGCTGGCCCTCTTCAGCCACCAGCACGAACTCACAATCGTCAGTCATGCGACGGATCAGTTTCTTGGGAATCGGATACTGCGAAATCTTCAGTACGGGATAAGGACAGCCGTCAGGATAGCACTCCATCAGATAGTTGAAAGCGATACCGCTGGCGATAATGCCCAACTTATGATCCTTACCATCAATATACTGATTATACTTACTGTCAACAGCCATCTGTTCAAGCAAAGGCTGCTGGGCCGTCACGATATCATTGCGCTTGCGGGCAAAGGCGGGCAACAGCACCCAATTGGATGCCTTGGCTTCATAGTTGAGTTCGTTCTGCGGACGCGACTCCTCCTTCACCTCCACCACGGCA
This sequence comes from uncultured Prevotellaceae bacterium, assembly GCA_902784615.1. Classification (GTDB taxonomy): domain Bacteria; phylum Bacteroidota; class Bacteroidia; order Bacteroidales; family Bacteroidaceae; genus Prevotella. The sequence continues at coordinate 253,521 of CACZVN010000003.1, forward strand.
CGGCTGTGGGCCATACGAGTGGTGACACGCATCAGGATGGGCAGATGCAACTGTTCCGACAGGTCGAAGGCCTCCTGCATCATATCGTATGCCTCCTGCTGATTGCTGGGCTCGAGCGTCGGTACCATGGCAAACTTACCATAGAAGCGCGAGTCCTGTTCATCCTGTGAGGAGTGCATCGACGGGTCATCGGCCACGAGCACCACCAGTCCGCCGTTCGTTCCCGTCATACCAGAGTTCACGAAGGGATCGGCACAGACATTCAGTCCCACATGTTTCATACACACCAGCGCACGCTTGCCCATATACGACATGCCGAGCGCTGCCTCCATGGCCGTCTTCTCATTGGTACTCCAACGGCGATGGATGTTTCTCTCCTTGGCAACGGGTGAGTCCTGGATATACTCGGTGATCTCCGTAGAGGGAGTGCCGGGATAGGCATAAACGCCACTCAGACCTGCATCGATGGCACCCTGAGCAATCGCCTCGTCACCCAATAATAGCTTTTTCATTGTTACTTATTGTTTTTACTTTTTTACCTTTTTACTATCTTATTTTTATATAGTGCGCAAAGATACTACTTTTCAGCCGAATAAACAAAAAAATGCGGCCTAATTTACATCAAGCCGCATTTATATTCAGTTTAAATTTACTTTTTTACCTTTTTATCTTTCTACCCTTAGAAAGTGTAGCCAAGTGTCAGTAACACCTGGTGGCGCTTGTTGCTCACCTCCTTCACACCTGAGTCAAACACGGCAGAAGAGTATTGGTTACTATAATCCTGGAAGGGATGGAAATCACCATTGGTGGCACTATACTGATAAGCCAGATCGATATTCATGCCTCCGGCCTTCACACCCAGTCCGCAGGTGAAACGATGAGTATCCTTCCAGTTCACATAGTCTGTCGTTGAGGAATAGGAAACACCCGGGGAGTCAAGCGTCATGTCACGGTAGCCTCTCTCCTCGTAAGGAGATGACAGATAATTATATCCAAGACGAAGAGCAAGAACAGGAACAGGCTTAATCTCCATACCAGCCTTCAGAACGTGTTGTCCAGTAAGGCTACGCTTCGTATTCTCCTTCATCGGCTTGTCGGTATGTGAATCCTCGTAGTACTCATCTGACCACCAGTCGTAGTAACTGCCATCATTGATACGGTTCTTGCTGGCCCCCCAGTCAGAATACTCATAGCCAACGCCTAAAGCCACCTTATTGCTGATGGTATGTCCCATGCTCACACCGAATTTCCAAGGAGTGTAGAACTTGAAGTCATAACTCTCGCTGCTACGGCCCTCATCCCATGCGCCGTACTTACAGTTATTATACAGATAAGAATCGTTACTAGCGGTAAGATCATAGAAGGTTGGCGTAGCCACAGAAACACCAATGCGGAAAGGCGATCCCTCGATGGGGAGGAAGATCAAACCTGCCTTGACATCAAAGCCCGTACCCTTGATCTTACGAGCGTCGCCAATAGCCATAGAACCGCAGTCACCGTCTTTATCCACCAGTGTCTCTGCATACTCACTATATCCCTTATAGTTCACGTCCTTGATACCCACGGTCAATCCCCAATAGAAACGATCGCCAGCATTACCGCTCAGGTTAATATCATAATCGGCTATCCAACCACGATGTGCACGGTCGAAACTATAGGCTCTGGCGTCTATCGTATAGATATTGCCATCGTTGGGATCGAGCATCAGTGCGTTAGCGTTCATATAGTCGGACTCACTATACGACCATGAGCGATTATTACCCTCGTAGCCGATGATTTCACCCTGATTGTTCTCGTCAAACTCATAGATACCCTTTTCTGCCTTGTAATAGGTCAGGCCATTCTGAGAACAGCCTCTCAAGGCATTGGCAGCAGAGAGGATCTGATCGAAGTTACGACTCTTGTGATAGTTGAAACCCACATTGATGTACGACGAAGGACTGACACGTGACGAATAGACAAAGCCTATCTGATCAAAACTCATGTTCGTCTTATTAAGACCATCGAACTTCACGGCATCTGCCTGCGACACCAAACCAAAACTCGCACTGACATTCGAATGGCGGAACACGCCAATACCTGCGGGGTTCGTAGAGATGGTAGAGATGTCAGCACCCAGGGCATCCATCGCACCACCCATTCCCACATAGCGGGCCGTACCATTCAGGTCACTGCCCATGAGACGGGCACTCTCGTATGTATCCTGTGCAGCCGCCGGCATCACAGCCAGCACCCATGCTGCCAATATAATCTTCTTCATCCTGTTATCAGTTTTATATTTACTCTTTAACCTTTTTACCTTTTATATTATCTTCTACCACCAAGACGGGAACCACCTCCGCCGCCTCCGCCACGACTGCCGCCACCGCCGCTACTACCGCCGCTGAAGCTGCCACCGCCGCTACTACGCGATCCGCCGAAGCTACTACCGCTATTGCGTGAGCTACCACTATAGGAACTATTGCCGCTGCGAGAACTGGAGTTGTTGGTATTACCACGATAGCCGCTGAAATTACCACTGCCACTACGATCATGGTTGCCGCTCCTGTAAGTGGTACCAGAATTGCCGCTCATCCTACCGGCACGGTCACGGAGGCTGGATGTACGACTACTGCTATTGGCGACTGAGTTGCCATGACGATACAGGGTCGTTCCATCAGAACGAATGGTACCAGTGCCGATGTGGCTATGGTGGGCATAGCCGCCCCCAGGATAGTATCCGCCACCTCCCCAGTAGGGATAACCATAATAATAGGGATAGCCATAATAGCCGTAATATCCATAGTAACCATAATAGGGATAGAACCAAGGATCGTACCAACCATAATAGCTATAGAACCATGGATCATACCAGCCATAGCGCCAACTACCATAATAATAAGGTGAATACCAGGGGTCGTACCAACCTCCATACCAGCCATAGCGGCTATAGTACCAAGGGGAATGCCAGCCCCACATATCCAGACCTGTCTGATAACCAGCCCAGAAAGCCACATTATCAGCCAAGGAATAATCATCGAAACGGCTCATCTTCTTCGTCAGTTCGAAGTCCTCTTTCTCCTCTTTTACAGAGTCGGGATAGACGCCCTGTTCCGCGGAAAAGTCAATGATGTCGTTCTTGACAGTGTCACCGTCGATCACCTGATATGAACTTTTCATGCGACGGTTATACTCGTCGATACTACGGCCGCTGTCGGTGCAAGTGGTAACCGGCTGCTGCACGTTGTTATCCACCACCACAGACTTCTCCACGCTCTTCTTCTTGGGAACGAAGTAGAGATCGTCGTCCTGAGCCAGCATAGATAATGGCATGGCCCCAATCAACATGGAAATAAGCAATAGTTTCTTCATATTCTCTTCATTTTAATGATTCACGATGCAAAAATATAACCAATTCTTATATAAAGATAAGGAAAAACCCTAAGTGTTGGTAGGATTTTCCCTATTCTTATCATTCGACAACAAATTCAGTTTCTGTAATTCACTATAGATACGCTGCACGGGAAGTCCCATAACGTTATAATAACTACCATGAAGACCAGTGACACCAATGTAGCCTATCCACTCCTGTATGCCATAGGCACCTGCTTTGTCGAAAGGTTTGTAACGGGTGACATAATACTGGATCTCTTCGTCGGTTAGCACTTTGAACGTAACGTCTGTAGTAACGGCGAAACGACGCTCCAGTTCTGAGGTAAGCAGACAGACTCCCGTCGTCACCTGATGCGTGCGTCCACTAAGTTCACGCAACATACGGACAGCATCGGCCTCATCAACAGGCTTCCCAAGAATCTCTTCACCAACGATAACTACGGTGTCGGCGGTGATAATCAACTCGTCGTCGGCGATCGTCTGACAATAGGCAGCAGCCTTCTTCCCCGCGATATAAAGAGCCACTTCGGAAACAGGCAGGTCATGGGGATAAGACTCATCAATACCATCTAACACACGAACCTCGAAAGGAAGGCCCAAACCGGCCAGCAATTCCTTCCGGCGCGGCGAATTACTCGCCAACACGATTCTATACTTTTCACTTATCACTTTTCACTTCCTCCTACCAGCCGAAAGCCTTGGCATTCATCACCCATTTCCCCTGGGCACGAAGCACTTGTTCTATCACATCCCTGCCACAGCCATGACCACCGATGCGATCACTGACATAACAACTTACTTCCTTAATCTCAGGACAGGCATCCTTCGGACAGACAGGGCACCCTACCCTGCGCATAATCTCCAAATCGGGGATATCATCACCCATATACATCACTTCCTCATCGGAAAGACCGTATTTCTGGAGAAATTCTTCGTATGTCTTTATCTTCACGCCACAACCCAGATAGATATCCTCAACGCCCAAGCCTTCATAGCGCACACGCACGCTCGGAACATTGGCACCCGTCAGGATCACAACGCGAAGTCCCAGTTTCATGGCAAGCTGGATGGCATAACCATCCTTGATATTCACCGTACGCAAGGGGACACCTTCAGCACTGAGATTGATCGTCTCACTACTGAGCACACCGTCAATATCAAAGATAATAGCCCGTATCTTACTTAAGTCGTAGTTGATCATAATGGTCAATGTTCAATATTTATTAAGGTGTACGTTCTCCCATTTCAGTCGGTCCTCTGCCTGAGGCTTGCGCTCGTCAGTCCAATGCCCTACAGCGAGAATACACAGGCAATTGAGGTTGTCAGGGATATCAAGTACACCACGGATAACGGTGTCTGCTGTTGTCCCGTCGTCAAGACCCCGACCACGCATCTGTATCCAACACGTCCCAAGTCCCAGATCCTCGGCCTGATACTGCATGGAGATAGCGGCTATCGAACCATCCTCCACCCAACAGTCGTTCTGCATGGGGTCGCCCAGCACAACAATAGCCACAGGGGCATCCTTCAGGAACTGACTGCCCATGTTCTTGGCATCGGCGAGTTTCTCAAGATCAAGTTTGTCATCGACGACGACGAACTGCCAGGCGCGCTGACTTTTCGACGTGGGCGACATCAGAGCGGCACGAAGGATCAACTTGAGGTCTTCCGGATCGATTTCCTCTTCTGTAAACTTACGATGGCTACGGCGCTTCTGCGCCAGATCTTTGAATGCTGTCATACTAAAATCACTTATTTGGGGGCAAAGTTACGAAAATTTCTTCCAAAAACATCATCTATATTAAAATATTTCGTAACTTTGCAATATGAATGGACTGACGACAACCATCTATCGCAAGAGCAAAGATCTGCCAGAACTGGAAGGAGATATCTTCTTCCATAGCCGACAGTTATTTGAGATCTGCGAACAAGCCTCCCGGCAACGGCCATATATGGTCTTGACGACAGATGAATCTGGCAAAGTTGTCAGTCACATGCTGGGAATCCTCCGTTACCGTCCTATCTGGCTTCCTCCTTTTCTCCTCATTCATTGTCGGGTGTTAGGCGAAGGATATTATGCAGAGAGCAAATATAAGCGTGACGAACTGTTTGGCGAAATGCTGGGAGCACTGACACAGAAGCTGAACAACAGGGTGCTTTATATGGAAATCAGTAACCTGAGTCGGAAGATGTTTGGCTACAAACAACTACGACATAATGGATTCTACCCCGTAAACTGGATGAGCATCCATAACTCCCTGCACAGTCATGCCCCCGAGGAACGTATCAGTGAAAAGATGCAGAAGCGCATTGACAATGCCCATGCCAGAGGGGTTACTACAGAACCTGTCACAACAGAGGAAGATTTCAAGGCTTTCTCTAAACTATTGCGCCACCATAACATCCTGAAGCCTCGTCGCTACATCCCTGACGATCTGTTTTTCAGGAAACTGATGAACGACGACTATGGCAAGTTGTTCGCAACAAAATACCATGGGAAAGTGATCGGCTGTTCTGCTGTGGTATATAGTGAAGGGAACGCCTATCTATGGTATTCTGCCTACCGCCGTAAAACCTACATGCACCTCCATCCTGATATTCTCACGATCTGGGACACCATGAAAGACGCGTATCAACAAGGCTGTCAACACATATACTTCATGGACGTAGGACTTCCCTACAGTAAGAACCCTTTCCGCGAATTCATCCTTCGTTTCGGTGGTAAGGAACAGAGCACCTACCGATGGTTCCGTTTCTCCATCCGGTGGGTGAACAAGTTGTTGGCTTGGATCTATCGGGAATAGGACGGCTCAGTTTCCCTTGCCCGACATCATCTTCTTCAACTCATAGTCACTGGCTCCCATATTGACGTCTCGTTCTTGAGGGATGTCAGGAATAACGAGGAGATCCTCATCGCCTACCGAGCCAAGTTCATCAACATCATCTTCAATCTTAACAGAATCCTCTGGTGGTGTAATGAACTCAATCTTGCCTGAGTCCTCCAGGAAACGTTCATACTGACGGGCTGCACGATTACGGTTGCAACCAATAAAACTCAGCAGTAGCAAGGTAAAAAATACGTAGGTCAGTTGCTTCATATAGGTGTGTAGTTTTTAGTTTATATTCGATCTACCTGTTTCACGCCTTTTACGGTGCGCAGTTTCTTGAGAAGTGACTCCAGTCGTGACGTGTCTTCAAGCATCACCACCAGGTTACCACTGAAAAGTCCATCGTGGGAGTCGATGTTAATAGACCTGAGCACAAGTTTCTCATCCTTGGAAATGATACTAGTCAGGTTGTTCACGATGCCTATATCATCACTACCAATGACACGAAGTGTGATAGAGTACTGCGACGAGCCCTTACCGCTCCACTTGGCCTTCACGATACGATAGCCATAACGACGGCGCAGTTCTGGGGCATTAGGACAATCGAGGCGATGGATTTTAATACCACCGTTGATTGTGACGAAACCGAAGATAGGATCGCCATAGATGGGCGCACAACAACGCGCCAACTGATAGTCCAGTCCTTTCAGGTTACGGTCGATGACCAGCGTATCATCAGAGAGGGTGGTGTTCAGACCAGCAATCTTGGAGTCATCCAACTCAAACTCACTGGCAGAACGCGCCTGATTATCTCCCGTGATGGTTTTCTCCCCATCGCGTACCTCTATATATTTCTCTATGACAGCGTTCACATCCAGGACACCATCGGCAATCTGCTTGTAGAAGTCACTCACCTCCTTGAACCCCATCTTCTTGATGGTGTGCATCATGGTCGATTCGTCCTGTTCGACTTTACGGTTCTTGAACTTCCGTTCCAGCATCTCCTTGGCGAAGAGTCCCTCCTTCACCTGTGTCTCTTTCAGAGCCAGACGGATCTTCGACTTAGCACGTGACGTCTTTACGATGCTCAACCACTCCTGACGGGGCTTCTGCGTGGAGGACGTCAGGATCTCAACCTGATCACCGCTCTTGAGCTGCTGACGGAAGGAGACCACCTTACCATTAATCCTGCCACCCGTACACTGGTTACCAAGTTTGGAGTGAATATGATAGGCGAAGTCAAGGACCGTCGCACCCACTGGGAACTTATACAGATCACCCTTCGGGGTAAAGACAAACACCTCATCCTCATAGAGATCCATTCTGAACTGATCCATGGCATCTAAGCCGTCGGCATGCTCAAGCATGCTACGGATGTTCGTCAGCCACTCATCAAGACCCGTCTCGCCCTTCACGCCCTTATAGCGCCAATGGGCAGCTACACCACGTTCTGCAATATCGTCCATGCGCTCGGTGCGGATCTGTACCTCCACCCATTTCTTTTCAGGACCTAAGACCGTGATATGCAGCGACTCATAGCCATTGGATTTCGGTACACTGAGCCAGTCACGCAGACGCTTGGGATTCGGCTGATACATATCGGTAACGATGGAGTATGCCTGCCAGCACTGCATCTTCTCCTTTTCCTCTTCACAGTCGATGATAATACGGATGGCAAAGAGGTCATAGATGCCCTCGAAGCCGCATTTCTGTTTATTCATCTTCTGCCAGATGCTGTGAATGCTCTTCGTGCGCCCTTTGATATGGCACCTGATACCGGCCGCCCTGATCTTCTCTTCGACAGGCTTGATGAAGGCCTCGATATAGGCGTCACGCGAAGCCTTGGTCTCGTTCAACTTATCCTTGATCAGATAGTAGGCATCATGCTCCATGTATTTCAATGACAGATCCTCAAGCTCACTCTTCAACTTGTAGAGACCGAGCTTATGAGCCAGTGGGGCATAGAGATAGGCAGCCTCCTGCGAAACTTCCATCTTCGCACTAACATCCTTCGTGTCACGGATCTGACGCATCAGGTTCACCCTGTTGGCAATCATAATAAGGATCACACGCATATCCTCGGCAAAGGAGAGCAACAGATTCCGGAAGTTCTCACTCTCGATGACAGGATTCTTCTGATAGAGCTGTTGGATACGGTTCAGACCATGTAGAATCCTGACTACCTGTCCACCATACTGTCGTTCCACCTCCTCCATCGTCAGATGGCCTTCCTCGATTTCCGGAATAAGATGGACAGCCTGAATGGCATCACCCTTCAGACCGATCTCCTCTTCCAGGATTTCCGCTGTCTGGACTGCCATTTTCTTCTTTTCCTCGTATGTGAAAGTGAACAAATCTGCCATAAAACCAGTTTTTTACCTTGCAAAGATACAATTTTCTTGGAATTTATGTGCATTTTTGAAGAAAAGTTTGTATTTTTGCAGAAGAAACAATTCAAATTACCAAGATTATGTTATCACAGCAAGACCTGAAACAGATTGCTCAGAAGGGTATTACCCAAGAGCAGATTGAGAATCAACTGAATGAGTTTAAAACTGGTTTCCCCTTCCTGAAGTTGGAAGCCGCTGCAGGTATCGGACGCGGTATCATCGCCCCCAATGCCGATGAACGCATGAAATTCGAGGACATCTGGAATGCTTACAAGGCAGAAGGTAAGCGCGTCGTGAAGTTCGTGCCTGCCTCTGGTGCTGCCAGTCGTATGTTCAAGAATATGTTTGCCTTTGTTGATGCAGACTATGATGTACCCGCCACCGACTTCGAAAAGAAATACTTCGACAGCATTGAGAAGTTTGCCTTCTACGATGCGCTCGATGCTGTATGTCAGAAGAATGAGGGTAAGGGCATCAAGGGACTGATTGCTGCCGGTAACTACAAGGCTGTGGCCGCCAATATGCTGAAGGCCGAAGGACTGAACTACGGTCAGTTGCCAAAGGGTCTGCTGCTTTTCCATAAGTATCCCGAAGGACCACGTACCCCGATGGAGGAGCATCTTGTAGAAGGAGCTCTCTATGCTGCATCTAACGGTGAAGCCCATGTTCATTTCACGGTCTCTCACGAGCACATGGCACTATTCAAGGCCAAGGTGGCTGAGAAAGCTGACTCATTCGCAAAGAAGTATGGCATCAAATATGATATCACCTTCTCTGAACAGAAGCCCTCAACGGATACCGTTGCAGCCAATACCGACAACACCCCATTCCGCAACGATGACGGTTCCCTGCTGTTCCGTCCAGGTGGTCATGGTGCACTCATCGAGAACCTCAATGAGATCGAGGCCGATGTCATCTTCATCAAGAATATCGACAATGTCGTGCCCGACCGTCTGAAGCCAGAAACGGTGGAGTGGAAACAGGTCATCGCCGGTGTACTTGTATCCCTGCAGAAGCAGGCCTTTGAATATCTGAAGATACTGGATGCCGGTGCATCCGAGGCACAACTCAAGGAAATTGCCGAGTTCGTCGCCAAGAACCTCTGCACAGATGCCAAGAACAACAAGGTGGATGCCGACTACCTGCGCAAGAAGTTGAACCGTCCGATGCGCGTCTGCGGTGTCGTGAAAAACGTCGGCGAACCTGGTGGTGGCCCGTTCCTCACCTACAATCAGGATGGTACTGTCAGTCTTCAGATTCTCGAAAGCAGCCAGATCGACACGAACAACGAGGCCTATATGAAGATGTTCACACAGGGTACCCACTTCAACCCCGTGGATCTTGTCTGTGCCGTGAAGGACTATAAAGGAAAGCCTTTCAACCTGCCTGACTTCGTGGATAAGACCACTGGTTTTATCTCTTCTAAATCAAAGTCTGGTAAAGAACTGAAAGCTTTGGAGTTACCAGGTCTATGGAATGGCGCCATGAGCAACTGGAGCACCGTCTTTGTGGAAGTGCCACTCGGCACCTTCAATCCAGTGAAGACGGTCAACGATCTGCTCCGCGACCAGCATCAATAAACAGAAAGCGGGTGAGACTTATCTCACCCGCTTTCTATTTCATTTAGGGAATCAGAAGTGAAGAATCTCCGTAACTGAGGAAACGGAAATCATGCGCAAGGGCGTAATCATAGATGACACGCCAGTTACCTTTGACAAAGGCACTCACCAATAGCAGGAGGGTGGACTGTGGCTGGTGGAAATTTGTCACAAGCATCTTAACGATCTTGTAATCATAGCCTGGAGCGATGATGATCTGGGTGCTGGAGTGAAGCACTTCAAGGTGATGTGCATCCATCCAATCAGCCAAGGCCTGTAGTGCTTCTTCACTTTTCACTTCATCGCGTTTAACTTCTTCGTAGGGTTCCCATTGGGCTACGTGGAGTTGGGCTTCCGTGAGATCAGGATGATGCATCACTTTTAAGCCCATGTAGTAGAGACTCTCAAGGGTTCGGACACTGGTGGTGCCAACTGCTATGGCACAGCCCTTATGGTTGATCAGTTTCCGGATGGTTTCCCTCCGCACACTGATAAACTCTGTATGCATCTCATGGCCTTCTATCTCCTCACTCTTTACAGGTTTGAACGTACCAGCACCAACATGGAGCGTCAATTCCTCGCGATCAATACCACGAGCATCAAGATCGGCCAGTACTTCTGGTGTAAAGTGTAGCCCGGCAGTCGGGGCTGCCACACTACCTTTGATCTTAGAATAGACCGTCTGATAGGTGGTTTTATCACTTTCCTGCGTCTCACGGTTAAGATATGGTGGGATAGGCAGTTCGCCCATAGCATCGATGATCTCCGCAAAGGAGAAGTTGCCCGTCCACTCGAAGTCGATGCGATGGCTGGTACCATGAACAGGGCCGCGCGTTGCTTTTATGATGCATGGTAAATGATTAATGATGCATTCTCTCGTCAACGAGCCTTCCTTCCATTTCTTCAGATTACCAACCAGACAGTACCATGAACAACGATCCGTGGTCTGGAACATCAGCTCATAATCCGAGGGATCTGCTGGTTCTAACAGAAAAACTTCAATGAGTGCACCTGTATCTTTACGGAAATGCATTCGTGCCTGAATCACTTTCGTATTATTGAACACCATCAAAGCATGTTCTGGTAAGTATTCAGGCAGATGATAGAACACATCTTCCCCAACCTCACCATGATTATAGATCAACAGTTTAGAATGGTCGCGCCTGGCAACTGGAAACTTTGCGATACGCTCATCAGGCAGCGGGTAATTATATTCACTGATACGGATATGCTTGGGATCGCTCATAGAATACAAGACTTAATCAGGGCATAAACTAATGTGAAGGCCAGTACGGTAACAGGTATATTGCAATCTGAACGTTGGTAGCCAGTGGCAGTGTATTGCGAGGAGATCAGTCGCCGTCCTGAGTTCATGCTCCTTGTTAGTCTATAAAACAGGTAATAGACACTTGAGCCAACGATAAAGCCCCATGTCAGTCCTACAAGGATATCGCCCGGGAAATGGACACCAAGATATAGACGTGTCCAGCAATTCGTCAGTGACCAAATAATCATAGCCGTTGAGAGTAGGCGACTCCTCACAAGCCAGCAAAAGAAAATGGCGATGCTGAATGTATTAGATGCATGGGCGGAGAAGAAGCCATACTTTCCTCCCCTATAGCCATCGACGACATCCACCATGGCACCAATGACGGGATCATGTGTAGGACGCCATCTGGCTACTGTCGGCTTCACGATCAAATCATCCACGGTACCAGCCAACAGCACACACAGGCCTGCTGCAGCGAGGATCATCAGAACCTTACGGAAACTATCATTATTCCGTAGTACAATAACAAACAGACTGATATAGAGCGGAAGCCATGTCAGTGCCGTCGTGAGCACATGAGCCACACGGTCGAGATACAAGGAATCACTACCATTGACCATCAACAGGAGATCCCTGTCAAGCGATTCCAACATAGGGAGGGTTCCCTGAGCGTCCATGAGTATGTCCAGTAGCCCAACCATCATATTTCTTCTAATTGTTTACTCTCTATCCAACCTTCCTTACCATCAGCAATCCGAATCTCTTTCCAGCCTTTCATCGAACCGTCAGTAATCGTGACCTTTGTACCTTCATGAAGAACAAATAAATCCGTACCATTGGTGGCCGGTGTACTTTTGACCGTTACCGACGGAGTAATCACGATAGCCCCCTTGCGATAAAGCAAGTTTTGTTTCTGCTGCCAGGCAAAGACATTGCTCAATATAAAGAGCACGAGCAGTACGAAGCCACCAAAGAAACCAATCTTCCGAAGCCATATACGGTCGGAAAAGAGATAGACAAGCAGAAGGATGATAACCAATGCCAAAGAAACCAATGATGTTCGTGCCCAACCATCGACACTCATCAGATTCACAAGTGACCTGTACCAGGTGAAGAAGAACATCTCCGACTCTGGTACAATCCTGTCGATGGTCTTCGACTGTGCAATCTGAAGATTGAAACGGATATCACGGTCGCCTGGCGAGAGCAGCAGGGCACGTTCGTAGTTGAGGACGGCACGTGTGATATTCTCCGTACGGTAATAGGCATTACCCAGGTTATAGTAAAGATCAGCAGAGGCCCCTTGCTTCAGAAGAGCCTCATAATCCTTGATGGCCTGCTGATACTCTCCACGGGCATAAGCACTGTCAGCCTCAACCTTGGTAACGGCATGTGATGCCGTCGCTGAAGTGAGACAAATGGTCAATACCAAGACCATCTTTGTCGCCATGTGTCCAGGTTTCTTTGTCTTCTTCATCGTGGCTTCTATCTTCTCAATGGCATTGATAGCCTTATCATATACCTTATTCATATTACCCTTAGGATCACCCGGTGCATAACGCTCAAACTCACATTCATCAAGAGCACCAATAAACTGGCTTACTGTCTCTTCACCGACACTTCGTTCAGAAAGGCGCTGACTGATGTTATCGTGGGACAGTTGCTCCACAGGGATATTCAGTTTATCGCCTACATAACCCCACAAGGCACGGAGCACTTCATCATAGAACTCCCCAGGTTTATTGTCAGCCATCAGACGAGCAGCCTTCTTCAGTCGTTTCGTAGCAACCTTATTGGCTTTCTTGCCACGCATCTTGGTGACATTGGCATTGTCAATGGCCCGCTGACGGAAAACAACGAACAAGGAAACAAATATCAGAGCTAATATGCCCATGGAGACCCAATACCCTGTAGAGCCGAAGAAGAAATCATCGAGTGAATGCTGACGGGTCTCTCCTGTCTTGATATAGCGGATATCCTTGGTTAACTCCTGCAAGTCTGTCTGACCAGAGAAGTCGTTCACGGCTCCAGTTCCAGAGCCCTTGGCCACTTCGAGCACAAACGAATCACTCTTAATGGTCTTATAGGCATTTGCTGATGTATCGAAATAAGTAAACTCTACAGGCGGGATCTCATACTTACCCTGATGGCGTGGTACTACCAAGACATCGTAGATCATCGAACCTTCAATACCATTGGAGGTCAACTTCGTCTTATCCGTGATCTTCGGTTCATATTTGTCAAAGTCCTTGGGAAAGTTCACCACAGGCTGCTTAATCAGTTTCAGGTTACCCGTACCACTGACAATGATACGCATGGAAACCGGATCATTTGCCTTCACCTCTGTCTTGTCTAGTTGGGCTGAGATATTAAACTTTCCAACACCACCAGAGAAATTGGCCGGACGCTCTGGCAGCGGATCCACCTGTATCTCTATGCCTGGTGCCTGAATCTTCTTTTTCACCTCAACATAGCCGGAACCACCATTGAAGAAAGCCTCAAAAGGATCGATATTCCGGTTCTGCTGTACTACAATACCTTCAAACGTAATACTTGGAATCTCCAACTTGCCCGTCATCTGAGGGAACATCACATACTGACTCCATGTAGTAGTCTTATAAGGACGGCCATTGAAGGTCTCTATGGAGAAACTCTTCTGTTGCGGCAGATCCACTTCCTGCGTATAGAAACTCTTCAGGTCGGGCATATCACCACGCAGACTTGTCAGTCCCACCAGCGTATAGACCTTATATGTCAGCAGGATAGGCTCCTGCTCGTGCACACGTTTCTTATTAGCACTCACCTTGATAAAAAGATCCGAACCGGAGATCTGGCTACCTGCATCCCTAATCTCACCATCATCATTGGAACGTTGACGGCTGGAACCACCGGAATTTGACGGAGCAGAACCGCTCACTTTGATAGTCAAGGTATTGGAGGCAATACTCTTACCACCAACAACAGCATGGGCTGGAGGAATGCTGAAAGTTCCGTTCTTGGCGGCCCTGACGATGTAAGTATAGGTAATGGAAGAAGAGGAACTGGTATGACCATTGATCATCTGATAGCTCGACTGCATGGAGCGATTAGGACCTATCAGCACTTCCAGACCATCAGGAATATCACCTGCACGGAAATCACTGACATCCTGCGTATTAACAGTATAGGTGAGACGGAATTGCTCACCCGCAGCAACATGCGAGGGAGCAACACCTGTCAGTGTCTGTGCCATAGCCGCTGTTACGGCTATTATCATACCTAATATCGTCGTTAGTCGTTTCATTTCTACCAATTCTTCTGAAGGTTACGACGCTGGGGCTGTTGTTGGGCTTTCTTCAACTTGTCCTGTGTCTGTTTCTCATTCTGGATCGCTGCATTCAGTAACTGCTCAGCATTCTCCTTACTCATCTGGGGTTTGGGCTGTTCCTGCTGTTTCTGATCTTGCTGATCCTTTTTCTCCTCAGGCTTCTGCTGATCTTTCTTATCGTCTTTCTTTTTGTCGTCGTTGTTCTGCTGATCCTGATTCTGCCTATTCTGATCCTGTTTCTGTTTCTGATGTTTACAGAGTACCAGATTATAGCGCGTCTCATCATCATCAGGATTCAGACGAAGAGCGTTCTTATACGCCTCGATAGCCTCACCATACATCTTATGTGTCTGACAGATCACACCCATATTATGATAAGACTGGGACTTACGGAGCGGATTCGTCTCCAGACGCGCCGCATTCTCAAACTGCTCTACTGCGGCGGAATCCTTCTTCTGTGCCATCAAGGCATTACCGAGATTAAAGACAGCCTGCGGATTCTTGGGATTCTTTTCCACAGCCTTACGATATGAGACTTCTGCCCCAGGATAGTCACCACGATGGAATT
The DNA here is from genome assembly GCA_902784615.1 of uncultured Prevotellaceae bacterium. Classification (GTDB taxonomy): domain Bacteria; phylum Bacteroidota; class Bacteroidia; order Bacteroidales; family Bacteroidaceae; genus Prevotella. Next base: position 268,854 of record CACZVN010000003.1, read on the forward strand.
GCTTGTTTCCCTGACGGATATACTGACGATCCGTTTGGGCGACAGCTGTGATAGTCATCAGCAGAAGCAACACCGTTACCACCTTTTTCTTATTGCCGAAGAGCGAGAGATGCTTCAGCAGTGGATTCTTGCGGTCAAAAATACAAATCTCTAAAATCAGCAACAGCAAGGCCAGAATACCGAAAGCCTGGAACTGTTCGTCAAACTCACTATACATTGTTGCAGTTGTTTCCTTCTTGGCCAACTTATCCAGTTCATTGTCAAGCTGGTCCTGAGCTGCACTGTTATTCTCCACATGGATATAGGCACCGCCACCAGCCTGAGCCACCTGTTTACACATATCCTCATTCAAGGCAGACATGACGGTATTGCCCGCATTGTCCTTCATATAGTCGCCCGTGCTAGGAATAGGGACTGGCGCACCGTTGACAGAACCGACACCAAGGACATAGACACGCATCCCATTATCCTTGGCAGCTTTCGCAGACTCCACAGCTCCACCCTCATGATCCTCACCGTCGGTAATCACCACGATGGCCTTGCCGATACCCTCTTCCTGCGTAAAACTATGGGTAGCCATATCAATAGCCCTGGCGAGGTCCGTTCCTTGAGTGGCAATCATCGAAGGATCAATGCTCGACAGGAACATCTTGGCAGAGACATGGTCGCTCGTGATAGGAAGTTGCACAAAGGCATCACCCGCAAACACTATCAAACCAATCTTATCATTGGAGAAATGGTCAACGAGATTCTCAACCATCATCTTACTACGATCCAAGCGGTTAGGCACAATATCCTCTGCCCGCATGGAATTACTGATATCCATAGCGATAATCGTCTCGATACCCACCCGTTTCTCATGGCTGATCTTCGTACCCAACTGCGGACGGGCCAACATGACGATGAGCAGCGCCAAAGCCCCTTGTAGAATCCAGAACTTCACAGAAGGACGGAAGCGCGACACATCGGGCATCAGTTCCTTCAGCAATGCAGGCTCGCCGAACTTACGGAGCCGTTTTTTCTGGTTCCTGTATGAGATAAACCTGATGAGTGCCAATATCGGAATCAGCACTAACAGGTAGAGATATATGGGATCTTCAAATCTGAACATTTTTCCTTCTTACTTTTTTACCTCTTTTTTATGGTATCCTCCGGAATATGGTTATACGCAACAGAATCTCCAACAGCAGGGCGATGACGGCAGCCAGGGCGAAAGGCTGATAGGCCTCATACTTCTTACTGAACTTCTTCACGTTCAGTTTGCTCTTCTCCAGTTTGTCAATCTCCTTATAGATGTTGCGCAATTCTTTTGTATTCGTAGCACGATAAAAATCTCCCTCTGTGGCAACGGCAATCTCACTGAGTGTCTTCGTGTCGATCTCCACAGGGATGTTCACGTACTGTACGCCCCCGGCCACAGGCATTGGGTAAGGTGCCACATTATTCGTTCCCACACCGATGGTATAGACACGGATGCCAAGACTCCTGGCGATCTCTGCCGCCGTCATCGGTGAAATGTCACCACGGTTATTACTACCGTCAGTCAACAGGATCACCACCTTGCTCTTCGCCTTAGACTCTTTCAGGCGAGAGACGGCATTCGCCAGTCCCATACCGATCGCCGTACCGTCTTCGATCAGTCCACGGGCAGCAATATCCGTACGCACATTCTGAAGCAGATTCAACAGAGAGGCATGATCCGTCGTCATCGGACATTGAGTAAACGCCTCACCAGCAAAGATTGCCAGTCCGATATTATCATTGGGACGTCCGACAACGAACTCAGATGCAACTTGTTTGGCAGCCTCGATACGGTTGGGCTTCAAATCCTCAGCCAGCATACTGGTGGATACATCCATCACCAGCATGATATCGATACCCTCCACCGTCTCACTCTTCCAGGAGTTCTGCGTCTGTGGACGAGCCAGCACCAGCACGATCATCACAAAGGCCAGTATCCTAAGGAACATGGACAGCGGCATGAGTACCACCTTCCAGCTCTTCGGCGCATAGCGGAAGGCGAAGGTGTCGCTCATCCGCATCGTCGGCTCAGTCTTTTTCCTATACATCACATACCAGATAATATATGGTATGAGAAGCAAGAGCAAAAGCAGATATTCTCTATTGGCAAATTCCATGGGTTTCCTTTTAATATAACAACTGATAGAGCGTAAACAACACGTAGGCAAAGAGCAACACACATACTACGGAAACAGCGGTGATGGCGATCTTCAAGATACGCCGTGCCTTCTGCGAACGCTGGTCCTCTTCCGAGAGTTGTGGCTTCACCACCTCCTCCACAGGGACATTCTCCTGTTTCGTCTGGTCTATGAACGCGATAGCATTGACGAGGTTCTGATCGTTCTCGTTGATCAACGTCGAATACTTGGCGAACTTCACCAGATCGGCCGTCAGGAACAGATGGCGTAACTCCGACAAAGCCTTCTCATCCTGTACCGCCATCAGTTTCTCAATGATCTCACTACTGGTCATCTCCATGGCGTTGAAGCCATAACGCTCCTCGATATACTTACGGAGCGTATCCGTCAGTTTGGTGTAGTATTCCTTTGAGTTCTCTGAAGTCACCATCTTGTCGGCCTTGATCTGTTCAATCTCCTTCATGGCCTTCTGGTGTGGCAACAGACGCTTCACGATACGGATACGACTGATAATGGGTTTGTTATCTCGCAAGCGCAGATAGAGGTAATAACAGAGAGCCAACAGCACCAACAGTATGACGCTCAGCCAGAACGACAGACTCCAGTCACTCCACAGGAAGGGATTATCCTGCACGTCCTTTGGTCCGAAGAACTGTTCCACGTTGGTGGTATCAACCTCTATGGTCAGCACCTTCAAAGCCAGACTCTTGCTCTTATAGGCCTTACCATCTATCTTCACCGTCATAGGCGGGAGATAATAGAGGGTGTCGTCGAAGGATGTCAGGGTATAGACCATCGATCGGGCTACAAAGCCATTGTCCTGCTGCTTCGTATCCAATTCACGATTTCCCAGTACTTCCACACCAGGGGTGATGTACTCTGTAGGTTTGAACTGTGGGAACTCTATCTTCGCATTATCCTTGGCATGGGCCGTCAACGTCACATGAGCCTGCTGTCCGACAAAGATCTGTATAGAGTCAATCACTGCCTCTACAGACACTTGCGCTTTAACAGACAAAACGCTGGCGATCAATGCTATAAGGAGCAAACACTTTTTCATTAACTTCTTTGTTTAAACAGCATCAGCAAGGACTTCACGAAATCCTCATTCGTGGCAATGCTCACGTTATCCACATTACTCTTATTAAAAGTCTCCTGCAATTCTGCCTGACGGGTCATCCAATATCTTTGGTAAGCCTGGCGCAGACGCTTGGAACCTGTATCCACATACTGTTCGAAACCTGTCTCCGCATCAACAACCTTCATTAGCCCCACATCAGGCAGTTCCCTGGCACGCTGGTCATAGACCTGAATGGCCACGACATCGTGCTTCCTGTTACAGATCTGTAACGACTGCTGGAAATCATTGCGGACATAGAAGTCACTAAGGATAAAAGCCGTCGTACGACGTTTCTGTACGCTCGACAAGAACTCCACAGCCTGCTTCACGTCCGTCCGCTTCGATTCCGGCTGGAAGTCGAGCATCTCACGGATAATATAGAGGATATGCTTACGGCCTTTCTTGGGAGGGATATATTTCTCGATCTTATCAGAGAAGAACACCACACCGATCTTATCGTTGTTCTGGATAGCACTGAAGGCAATGGTGGCAGCAATCTCGGTCACCATGTCGCGCTTCATCTGTTTCTGTGTTCCGAAATCCAACGAGCCACTGACATCGATGAGCAGCATCACCGTCAGTTCGCGCTCTTCCTCAAACACCTTGACGTAGGGGCGGTGGAAACGGGCCGTCACATTCCAGTCGATATCACGCACATCATCCCCGAACTGATACTCGCGCACCTCACTGAAGGCCATACCCCTACCCTTGAAGGCAGAATGGTACTGACCTGCGAAGATATTGGAGCTCAAGCCACGGGTCTTGATCTCGATCTTACGGACTTTCTTGATGATCTCAGATGTTTCCATCTTCAATGTTCAATTTTCAATGTTTAAGGCACTTCTACCTTATTGATAATCTTCGAAACGATTTCCTCACTGGTGATATTGCTGGCCTCAGCCTCGTAAGTCAGACCGATACGATGACGCAGCACATCATGGGCCACAGCACGCACATCCTCAGGCACCACATAACCGCGACGCTTGATGAAGGCATAGGCACGGGCAGCCTTGGCCAGATTGATACTGGCACGAGGAGATCCACCGAAGGAAATCATATCCTTCAGGTCCTTCAGACCATAGCGGTCAGGATAACGGGTAGCAAATACGATGTCAGCGATATACTGCTCGATCTTCTCGTCAAGATAAACCTCGCGCACCACACTACGAGCCTTCAGGATCTCTTCCGCCGTCGTCACAGGTGTCACTGTGGGCATCTCTCCAGCAATATTCTCACGGATAATCTTCTTCTCCTCATCCAAAGAGGGATAATCAATCACCACTTTCAGCATGAAACGATCGACCTGAGCCTCAGGTAACGGATAGGTACCCTCCTGCTCGATGGGGTTCTGTGTCGCCATCACAAGGAATGGATTGGGAAGTTGGAACGTGCTGCTGCCTATCGTCACCTGCTTCTCCTGCATGGCTTCCAGCAAAGCACTCTGTACCTTTGCCGGGGCACGGTTGATTTCATCTGCCAGTACAAAGTTAGCAAAGACCGGACCTTTCTTTACCTGGAACTTCTCATCCTTCTGCGAATAGATCATCGTACCGATGACATCGGCAGGGAGCAGGTCTGGCGTAAACTGGATACGGCTATAATCAGAGTCAATCAGTTGCGAAAGGGTCTTGATAGCCAAGGTCTTAGCAAGTCCAGGAACACCTTCCAACAGGATATGTCCGTCACTCAACAGTCCGATCAGGAGTGAATCGACGAGATGCTTCTGTCCTACGATGACACGGTCCATACCTGTCACCAGATTTGTCACGAATGCACTTTGTTGTTCTATCCGGATATTCAACTCACGGATGTCAATAGCTTCTGCCATAATATTTTCTCTTTTTTAGTTTTCTCAATTTGACCGCAAAAGTAGTGAAATAATAGGATTATCCACACATTTACCTGTCTAAATTATATTAAAAAAGTTTCCCAAAACCTAAGTTTTAAGAAACTTTTTCATTCTTTCCCTATTCATTCACAGTCTGGGGCTTCTTTTTCTTCTTCAACTGCAGTTTCGGGATTTTGATTTCCTGTCCGACCTTCAGTTCCGAAGAGGCTTTGAGACCGTTATAAACCTCCAGATAGCACTCCATATCAGGACCTAAGACACGACGGGCGATCTTAACGAGATTCTCACCTTCCTTGACCTTGATGATATGGTCTGTACCCACTATCTTGTATGCGCCCGTACGAACCCGAACATCCATAGCCGCATATTTATCGGTATCGTCATCCTGCGGTGGAATCTGTTTGACCTCTACGGGCTGGGAAGGCTCTGCATTAGGAATTTCTGAGGCTACAACGACCGTTGTGGTATCCACAGGTTCCAGCACGTCTTCCAGGGTATCAGACAATTCTGGAGCCACAACTGGTTGCTCAATTTTCACTTTCTCTTGTGAAAGGAAGTTAGATAACGGGTAATAGCTGCCCAGGAAATAGCCGGCAATAAGACCCACCAATCCAGCAATCAGGACTATCAGCCATTTCTTACTGGAGGATTCCTCTTCCTCCCAGGAAAATGGCTCTCCCTCGGACGTGTCTTCTTCAACAGGGACCTCATCTTCGATGGGAGTTTCCTCCTCAGCAGGTTCACCCCCAACTGGCGTATCCACGACAGGTTCCTCAGTTACAGGATCTTCGATTACAGACTCTTCTACAACAGGCGTTTCAGCTATGGGGTCCTCGGCCACAGATCCATTGGTTATAGGTTCCTCGACGGGTTCAGGCATCGGCTCTGGAGCAGGTTTCTCGACAGGCTTTTCAACTGGTTTCTCCTCAGGTTGGTCCTTAATGATACCTAAGATCACAGGCTTGATATTGATGCTATCTCCGAATTCCACCAAAGGCATCGATGATTCGGCGTTATCATCCGACATTTCTTGATCCTGGGGTGTCTCGACAGAGTCAAAATCTACACCATCCTTCAGTACGACAGTCTCAAACTGTGAGAAGGGCTTGTTCACCAGTTCCTTCATCAAGGTATCAGGCACGAAGGTAATCTTGTCATGTCCCTCAATGAGCACCCGCTCACCCGTATTGACATTCACGCTCTCACGGTCATCCACATCGATGATCTTGAACGTACCCAGACCCTTGACCTTCACGATCCTGTCACGCTCCAATGCCTGTTGGATAACATCGAACATGGCATTGACAAAGGCGGCTGCCACTTTCTTGTTTAGTCCATTGCGCTCTATGAGCACCTTGGAAATATCTTGAATCGTTATCTTAGCCATTATTCATTCCCTCCATTCTTTACACGCTCTTTCCAGTTGGCGTTTGGTTTGAAGTTCAACACCAATTTAGGTGGTACCAGCATGCGCTGTCCTGTGGAAGGATTCACCATGATCCGTTCCAGTTTCTTCTTGACTTCAAAAGTTCCGAAAGTCGGCACAAGTACAGAACCGTCTTCCTGGAAGTGATCTCCCATCGCCTCAACGATGGAATTCACCATCTTTTGCGTATCCTCGGGCGAGTAACCCGTCTGCTGCGCTAATTCTGAGATAAAGTCTTTGTTCGTCATATTGTATCATTGATTGTTGAACCGTATAAGTCGAACTCTTCCGAGTCCTTAATCAGCACGTCATAAAATGCGCCAATGGTCAGGTCGCGTTCCGAGGCAGGAATCAACACCTCAGGATCCACCTCCGGAGAACAGAATTCCGACCGTCCTACGTAGTAGTCCCCCTCCCGTCTGTCGATCACGACTTTGAGGGTCTTACCGACCTTCTCTGCCTCCAGTTCCGCACTGATATTCTGTTGGATGCGCATGATCTTATCCAGACGGCGTTGTTTCACGTCCTCTGGCACATCATCCTCATAATGCTGTTCTGAATAGGTACCCTCTTCCTCGGAATAGGAAAAAGCCCCCATCCTTTCGAATCGGGCCCACTTCACGAATTCCTTCAGTTCTTCGAAGTCCTCCTCCGTTTCTCCGGGGAAGCCCACCATCAGCGTCGTACGGATATGGATGCCAGGCACTTCCCGACGCAGGCGCTCTACCAGTTCGTAGGTCTCCGCCTTCGTCACATGGCGCTGCATTCTCTGGAGCATATTGTCGGAGATATGCTGCAGGGCGATGTCCAGATACTTACAAACATTCTTCTTCTCCCGTATCACACGCAGCAGATCCCATGGGAAATGCGTCGGATAGGCATAATGCAGACGGATCCACTCCACCCCAGGGATATCGGCCATCCGCTCGATGAGTTCGGCTATATGCTGTTTGCCGTCGATGTCTATACCGTAATAGGTCAGTTCCTGGGCAATCACATTGAACTCCTTCGTACCGTCTGCCACTAACTGACGCACCTCGTCGATTATCTCCTGCATCGGACGACTCTGGTGGCGACCTGTAATCAGCGGGATGGCACAATAGGCACAATGGCGGTCACACCCCTCACTGATCTTGACATAGGCATAATGGCGGGGCGTCGTGATATGTCGTTTCCCCTCACAGGCCTCAAACTGTTCTCCTTCGAGATCCTTCAACAACTGCTTATAGTTGAACTTCCCGTACCAGCCATCGACTTCCGGGATCTCTGCTTCCAATTCTGCCAGATAACGCTCTGACAGACAACCCATGACGAAGAGTTTCTCGATGCGCCCTTCCGTCTTGGCCTGCGCAAACTCGAGGATGGTGTTGATACTCTCCTCCTTGGCATCAGCAATGAAGCCGCAGGTATTGACGACCACAATCTCGCCCTGGGGGTCCTCGCTATCGTGCGTAACCTGATAGCCATTGGCCTCCATCAGACCCATCAGGACCTCACTGTCAACGAGGTTCTTCGAGCATCCGAGCGATATGATGTCTATGGTCTTCAATGTTTAATCTTTAATCTTTAATCTTTAATGTTCAACGTTCTATATTAAACAGCGAATCCACAAACTGGCGCTTGTTGAAGAGTTGCATATCCTGCATCCCCTCGCCCAGTCCGATATACTTCACGGGGACTTTCAACTGGTCGGAGATACCAATCACCACACCACCCTTGGCCGTACCGTCAAGTTTCGTAATGGCCAGTGATGTGATCTGCGTGACAGCAGCAAACTGCTTGGCCTGTTCAAAGGCGTTCTGTCCTGTGGAGCCGTCGAGCACGAGCATCACCTCGTCAGGAGCCTCAGGTAACACCTTCTTCATCACGTCCTTGATCTTCTTCAGCTCGTTCATCAGGCCAACCTTATTATGCAGACGACCGGCCGTATCGATCAGCACCACATCAGCCCCGTTGGCCTTGGCACTGGAGAGGGTATCGAAAGCCACACTGGCAGGATCGCTGCCCATCTGCTGTTTCACCACTGGCACACCAACCCGCTCGCCCCAGATGCAGAGCTGCTCCACGGCAGCGGCACGGAACGTATCGGCAGCACCCAGATAAACCTTCTTGCCAGCCTGTTTAAACTGCCAAGCCAGTTTGCCGATAGTCGTGGTCTTACCCACACCGTTCACACCTACCACCAAGATAACATAGGGTTTATGGTCGCCTGGCAGATCCCAGTTATCATTGTCTTCCGTATTATTCTCCGCCAACAGTTCGGCAATCTCGTCACGCAGGATAGCATTGAGTTCCGACGTGCCGACATACTTATCACGCGCCACGCGTTCCTCGATCCGCTCGATGATCTTCAGCGTTGTATCCACACCAACATCACTGGTGATCAGCACTTCCTCCAGGTTGTCCAGTACATCGTCGTCAACCTTCGACTTGCCGGCTACGGCACGCGTCAGTTTATCAAATACACTCGTCTTGGTCTTTTCCAGTCCTTTGTCAAGTGTCTCCTTCTTTTCTTTATTGAAAAATCCAAATATTCCCATATTGCAATATATTACGACTGCAAAGGTAATATTTTTCGATGAAATCTACAAAAAAAGAGGCTGCAAATTACTTGCAGCCTCTCATTTTTATCTAAGAATACTTATTAATTCTTGAAGAATTTCTGAACGTCCTCGTTGGGAACCATCTGCTCATCAAAGATGTAAGCACCCGTCTTGGGACTCTTCACCATCTTGATTACCTTTGTGTAAGCGCGACCATCCTTTGAGCCTTCATGGAGGGTAGCAACGGTTTTCTTTGCCATACTTCAGTCGAATTATTTAATCTCCTTGTGAAGAGTCATCTTCTTCAGGATGGGGTTATACTTCATCAGCTCCATACGCTCGGGCGTATTCTTGCGGTTCTTCGTAGTCACATAACGGCTGGTTCCGGGCATACCACTGTTCTTATGCTCAGTGCACTCCAGGATCACCTGCACGCGATTACCCTTTGCTTTCTTGCTTGCCATCGTTATTAATCTCCTATCACTTTAATGTCCTTCCAATCAACGAAGCCCTTGGCAACAGCCTGCTTCAGGGCAGCGTCAAGACCTACTTTATTAATCATGCGAAGGCCAGCAGCGCTGATCTTCAGCTGAATCCAGCAACCCTCTTCTACATAGTAGAACTTCTTGCTGAAAAGGTTGACGTCAAAGCTTCTCTTCGTGCGGTGCTTTGAGTGAGACACATTGCAACCGATCTGTGCCTTCTTTCCTGTAATTTGACAAATCTTAGACATTTCTATCTACTTTTTACTTGTGATTTACACTTACTTATTCCAAACAGGGTGCAAAGGTTCAGGAAGGCCAAAAACAGTTCCATGGCCTTGTTCGTAGCGATGGCAAGATTGATGTCTCGCCCATGGTCTTCCTCCACTTTCAGAGTCATCACATGTTCCGGACTGCCAGCGGCCAACCAGATGGTGCCCACGGGGATCTCCTTCGTACCTCCAGTGGGTCCTGCGAATCCCGTGGCCGAAACGGCATAATCCGTGTTCAATGCCTTACAGGCACCTTTCACCATGGCGATGGCAACTTCTTCACACACAGCCGTTTTCTCTTCCAAGAGCTGGTGATCTACGCCCAACAGGTTCTCCTTGATCTCGTCGATATACGAGATGATACCACCCTTGAAATACTTCGATGCACCAGGCACTGCGATGATCGCCTCACCAATGCGTCCGCCTGTGCAACTTTCTGCCGTACTGACAGTCTTCTCCGTCTCCCAGAGAATCTCACTGATTTCCCGACTTATTACCTTACTTTCAAAATCCATATCTAATGTTTAATTTTTTATGTTTTAAAGTCATTTGAATGTTACTTTGCTGAATGCGGGGGCGTCGATGCTGCAGAACTGCTTGTCGAGATACTTATAGTAGCCCACGATACCGATCATGGCTGCATTATCCGTCGTATAACTGAACTTCGGGATATAAATCGTCCAGCCATAGCGTTTCTGCGCATCATAGAAAGCGTTACGCAGTCCGTTGTTGGCACTCACGCCACCAGCCACGGCCACATGCTTGATGCCCGTCTGCTTCACGGCCTTCTTCAGTTTCTTCATCAGGATATCCACGATCGTCCATTCCAGCGAGGCGGCAATGTCCTCCTTATGATGCTCGATGAAATCGGGATCCTCGGCCACCCATTTCTGCATGGAATAGAGGAACGAGGTCTTCAGACCTGAGAAACTATAGTCCAAGCCAGGAATGCTGGGCTCTGCAAAGGTGTAGGCTTTAGGATTACCCTGACGCGCCAACCTGTCGATGATCGGACCACCAGGATAGCCGAGTCCCATCACCTTCGAACACTTGTCGATAGCCTCACCTGCCGCATCGTCGATGGTCTGACCCAGCACTTCCATATCGTTGTAGGCATTCACCTTCACGATCTGCGAGTTACCGCCACTCACCAACAGACAGAGGAACGGCAGCGGCGGCTGGTTTGTGTCGTCTTCCGACTCCTTGATGAAATGCGCCATCACATGCCCTTGCAGATGGTTCACGTCGATCAGGGGGATACCCAACGAACGTGCGAAACCTTTCGCAAAGCTAACACCTACGAGCAGCGATCCCATCAGTCCGGGTCCTCTGGTAAAGGCGATGGCCGAGAGCTGTTCCTTCGTGATGCCAGCCTTCTTGATGGCCTGATCCACCACAGGCACCACATTCTGCTGATGCGCCCGCGATGCCAGTTCCGGCACCACGCCACCATACGCCTCGTGCACAGCCTGCGAGGCCGTCACGTTCGACAGTAGGATACCGTTCTTGAGCACGGCTGCCGACGTGTCGTCGCACGAACTCTCTATACCTAATATATATATATCCATTAGTATGTCAGAATTTCCACACCATGTTCCGTCATCACCAGCGTATGCTCCCACTGGGCACTGGGCAACTCATCCTCTGTGATCACCTCCCAGCCGTACGGATCATCGGCATCAATAAACACTTTCCACGTACCCATGTTGATCATCGGCTCGATGGTAAACACCATACCAGGCACGAGCAGCATACCCGTCCCACGATGACCGTAGTGGTTCACGTCGGGCTCCTCGTGGAACTTCAGCCCTACCCCATGACCAGCCAGATCACGCACGATGCCATAGCCGTATTTCTTGCAGTGCTTCTCGATGGCATGGCCGATGTCGCCCACGAAACCGTAGGGTTTGGCGGCCTCCATGCCAATCTCCAGGCACTCCTTCGCCACGCGCACCAGTTGTTCCTTCTCAGGCGTGGTCTTGCCGATGATGAACATACGACTGGCATCAGCATAATAGCCGTCGAGAATCGTGGTGAAATCCACGTTGATGATATCGCCCTCCTCAAGCACGTCCTCTTCCTTGGGGATGCCATGACACACCACCTCATTGATCGACGTGCAGACGCTCATGGGAAAGCCCTCGTAGTCGAGGCAGGCAGGGATGGCGTTATGCTCCTCACAGTACTGACGGCATATCTGGTCGATCTCCAGCGTGTTCATGCCGGCATGTATCTGTTTGGCTACCTCGTCGAGCACACCAGTATTCACGACACCCGCCCTGCGGATGCCCTCTATCTGCTCTGGTGTCTTGATCAGCTCGCGCGTAGGCACCTCCTTGCCCTTGTTCTCCCAGTACATGATGGTCTTGTCCATCTCCGTAGGCTCTTGGCCCGACAGACAGTGCCATCTTCTCTTCTTGTTGAAAGCGCTCATTTACCTTATTATATATAATAGCGGGTGCAAAGGTAGTGCAAATCGAGCGAAATACCAAATTTTATTTGAGATTTCCCGTTTTTCTTCGTATCTTTGCCACCGCAATGAAGAGAATACTCCTAATACTGATCGTAGCCAGCCTGCTGATCCCTGCGATGGCAGGACGCCCGAAGATCGGACTGGCCCTCGGAGGCGGCGGTGCCAAGGGTGCCGCTGAGGTGGGCGTGCTGAAGGTGCTCGAAGAGGCAGGCATCCACATCGACTGTATTGCAGGCTCTTCGATAGGTGCTGTCGTCGGCGGACTCTATGCAGCAGGCTATTCCGCCTCAGAACTCGACACGCTGTTCCAGACGCAGGAGTGGTTCTCGCTACTGACAGACAGGAAAACCTCGCTCATGAATGAGCCCTATCAGAACATCGACGGTGTGACCTATATCTTCGGATTCCCCATACTGGACAAGAACCGCAGGGGCTTTGGCATCATGCGTGGAGGCAGGATCGAACAGGTGATCGACTCGATGGTGTCCGTCCGTGGCTGCACCGACTTTGAGAGTCTGCGCATCCCCTTCCGTTGTGTCGCAGCAGATATCAGAACGGCCGAGGAGGTGGTGATCTCCGACGGTCTTGTCTATAAGGCCATCAGGGCTTCGATGGCCATTCCAGGCATCTTCAAACCCGTGGAATGGGGCGACTGGCTGCTCGTTGACGGTGGCATGCTCAACAACCTGCCCGTGGATATCTGTCGCCAGATGGGTGCTGACATCGTGATCGCGATAGACCTGCAACAGGGCGAGACCCAACCCCGCAAGCAGGAGATAGATGTCGGCAATGTCTTTGGACTGGCGGATATTCTGGGTATTAACGGTATCCTGAAATGGGTAGCCAACCGTCCTGACATCGCCAAATACAGCGAAAACCGCAAGGATGCCGACATCTATATCCATCCGTCGCTCCCTGACTACGACATCACCAAATTCGGCAACAAGAACTCCGCCCGCATGATCCAGGCAGGCTATTCCGCCGCCAAGGAACAATGGAAAGAGCTCCAGAAACTTGCCGTTGAAAAGTAAAACAAATCGTTTTGTTGAAATAAGCAGTCCTTTATGTGGAATAAGGACTCCTTATTTCGAAATAAGGAGCCCCGCTTGAATGAATTCTCTCGAGAATTGGACCGATCCATACGCGCGCATAAGCGTATAGTTGTTTTTGGCTTAAAACATAACCTGGTTCTTGACGTGATCGTAATCCTCAGGGGTGTCGATCTCGTAGGAGAAATAGCTGCTGGTATCGACCACACGGAAGGTGTGGCCCTGGGGGATCAGGCGCTCGAAGGCACGCTCATAAAAGATATCTATGAGTTTCTCCTGTAGGATCATCTGATCAAGTTCTTTATAGAGGGCATCGCTGTAATCGGCAGCGATCTTCTCAATGCCCACGCTCTCACCCATCGCATCCTCAGGACGACAGGTCTTGCTGATCTCCGTGATTCGCATGTCGGCATCAACCACAACTTTCATCTCCTCCTCACCACACTCGTGGCGATTGACGGCTAAGGCGGATTCTGGTTCCTGGGCGATACGTACGACAGCAGCAGGATCGCAGAAGATGTCACTGTCCATCAACAGGAAGTCCTTGCCACGTACCACCTCACCAGCCATCCAGAGCGAGTAGATATTGTTGTTGTGCTCGTAGTCGGCATTGTGGAGGAAGGTGAAACTAAGCGACTCGTCGTAAGCACTCAGGAAGTCGCGGATCATATCGGCGCGATAGCCCGTCACCACCACGAACTCGCTGATGCCAGCCTGACGCATGGCATCAACGGTACGCTCCAACAACGTACGTCCACCTACCTTCAGCAGGCACTTCGGCATGGTATCCGTCAGTGGGCGCAGACGTTTCGCCATGCCCGCTGCTAAAATCACTCCTATCATACCTTATTTATTATGATATACCTTCAGGATGGTATCAACCACGGTCTGCGTCTGTTCCTTACGACCCAACGTGATGCGCAAGCACGACTCCAGACCCTTGTCGCCCATGAACTTGATCTTGTAGTCCTGATTGATCTCAAGGGGATACTTGATAAGGATGAAGTTGGCCACCGACTTATACACCTTGAAGCCAGGCAGTGAGCCCAGTTCCTTCTTATACAACTGGCGCCCCCACTCCATGTCGTCAGCCACGTGACGGTAGTGCTCGTCGCTGTCCAATGCAGCCAGTGCCACAGCCTCAGAGAAGCGGTTATAGCCCAGATACTTGTTGACGTAACTCAGGAACTGGTCGTGACCCTTGCCGATAAAGCCGAAGCCACAGCGCAGGCCGGGCAGTCCGTAGAACTTCGACAGCGTACGCGAGATGATCAGGTTGCTGTATTTGTTCACTAGCGGGGCAATATAGGCGGTATCCGTAGAGATAAAACTGGCGTAGGCCTCATCAATGAGCACCATCGTATCCTCAGGGATATTCTCCATGATACGGCCGATCTCCTCAGGCGTCAGACCGTTACCCGTGGGGTTGTTGGGCGATGCCAGCAGGAGCATACGGGGATGCACGCGGTTGGCGTATTCTATCACCTCGTCGATGTCGTAGGCGAAGGTGTCTTCCTGCTCGTGCAGGGGATACATCTCGAAGGTGCCGCCACACTCACTGGCCACACGGTTGTAGTACCACCAGGAGAACTCGGGGATCAGGATCTTCTTATTGTCACCCAGCATCAGAAAATAGTGGATGGCATTCTTCAGCATGTCCTCACCACCGTAGGTCAGGAGCACCTGCTCCTCAGGCACACCGTAGATCTCGCTCACGCGGACGGAGATAACACTCTTCTTACCCTCATCATAGATACGGGTATAGAAACACAACGTTTTGGGATCGAAGTTCTTAATAGCATCAACCACTTTCTGGCTGGGCTCGAAGTTAAACTCGTTTCTGTCGAGATAATTCATGATTTTATTCATAGTTGTAATATTTTAATTCTTGTCTATTTTCATCAGGAGGATACCTATCAGGATCCAGATAATCTCTCGTACACGGCAGATGATACTTACGAAGATGCCCAGGGCCGCTGATAGTCCCAAGGCAGCAATAGAAAGCACAAATCCGCCTTCCTGAACACCCAACTGCATCGGCAGGAATCCGATGAGGTTGGCAAAGAGTGTCGTGAAGGAGACAATCAGGAAACTATGCAGGAAGGTGATCAGCAGTCCGGAGAAACCGCCTCCGCAGTCGATACCGAAGAGCAGCAGCATGAACATCACCTCGCTGCTCTGGACGACGCGTGACAGATACTCCAACAGCAGACTGCGATAGAAGGCCCGCTTATCCTCTGCATAGAGGGCGGCAATCTGTTCGTCGATGTTATGCAGGGCCTCGGCATGGTTATCCTGGAATCGCGCGCTCCACTTCCCGAGGCCAGGGACATGACCCAGCCAGCGGATAACCTTCGTCACTAGACCATGACGATAGCCCTTCGAGAAGATATAGAAGGCGATGAGGCAGAACACAATGACAATGCCCAACAACGTGCCAATGGCCGTGTTGATGGGCAGGTCGCCTACGGCTGCCAGTGCCAGATAGATGAAGATGCTGGAGAACCAGTACCAGAAGTGGGCAAAGAAATGCATCATGGCATAGAGGATGACTGACGAAGTGGCGCGTTGATTGCCTATGTCCTTCGACAGTTCCATGATGCGATAAGGCTCTCCACCCAGTCCGCCCACGGGAGTGGCATAGTTCAGGGCATAGCCCGTAATCGTCAGTCGGTAGATACGCCAGAAACTAACTTTTACCTCCTTGCATTTGCTTCGGATGATAGTCTGCCAGGAAAGAGCATTCATACCATAGATTAAGATCCACACACCCACGATGGGTATAAGCCAGTAGCCAGCATGACAGAGATGCTGCCAGAGTTCCACGAAACTGACATCGAACGTAAAGAGCATCACCACCACAGCGGCGACGCCAAGGAGGAAGAACAGATTATTCAATCTTTGCTTCGTCCACTTCATAGTCTTTTTAAATCTTATCCGCTATGGCCTTGGAGAAGGTCTCGTGACGATGACGCACAAAGCTGGTCAACAGACCCATGGCAATGATTTCGAACACAAAATTCATCACGGGGATATCCAACAGGCAGAACAGGAACATCCAGAACGAACGGAAGTTGAAAGTCAGCAGACCGTTCCACTTCATCAGTGAGAGTGAGTGGTCATGGAACTCATTACGTAATGCCTCGGGCATCTGGTCTGCACTGCCGAACTTCTCGCGCAGTTTAGTCATCAGACGCTGGAACTGGGGTGTGGCCTTCTCCTGCTTGATGGTGTAATCGACATACGACTTCTGGAACAGCCGCTCGTATGCAGGCGCATCATTTGGCATCTGCTCGAGGATCTCACGCTGACGGGCGGAATTATCCAGTTCACTACCCTTCTCTCCCTTCAGGAAGAAGAGATGCACCTGAATATAATAGTCAGCAAGACGCTGCTGGCCTGCCAGTCCTGTGATGCCAGAGATGACACCCAGCACAAAGACCACTGCTGTGGCTATCCACACATTCTCAGGAGTGTCGCTGATACCAAGCCATGAGAACTCTAGTTCATGATGGTGATAGAAGCGCCATACAAATGCCACATAGATAGGCGTAAACCAAGTAAAGCCTGCCACACCATCAAGAATACGACCCACATGACTCTTCTTGCCCGAGAGCCGTGCCAACTGACCATCAGTACAATCGAAGAAGTCGGCCCACATCAGCAGGAAGATGCCGATGAGATTATAGACCAAACCCAGAGTGCCGCCATAATAGAAGCAACCCTGGGCAAAGAACCATGCACTGGCAGCCCCAATAAACATCGAAGCCACGGTTATGGTGTTCGGATGGACGTCGAAACGGTTGAAAAAACGAGCCAACTGGAAGCAGAAAGGACGGATGACGTGAAAGTCAAGCCAGTCCTCTGTTTCTGCGGATTTCAGCGTCTGAAAATACTCTTTGTTCATACTGACCTTACTCGGACGCATCATCCTGAATGACGGAGAAGGTCAACTTCTCATAGCCCTCAAAATCGTCAAACTGTACCTGGAAGTTAGCATACAGGTAGTAATTACCTCCAGTGTTATGGGTATCCTTAATGGAATTACTCTTTGCCAAGGCATTCAGGATCTGGTTATAGACGACCTTATCATTATTGTCGTCTGCAATCTGAATAGCCATAGAAGTCACATAGCCATTCTCAACCTTATAGGTGTAATCACCTGAAGCATAGAGTTGGAAGGCATCTGTCTCCAGAATCGTTTCCAGTTCGCCTACAGCAGCCTGCAACTCCTCAAAAGTGCTGTTCACATAGTTGATGGGCTCCAGATTGGCGTCCAACTTGATATAGACCGTATCGACCTCATTGGTAACATTCGTCTCTTCAGCGCACATCGTAGTCGTGCCTGTCAGCAACAGCATGCCGACAAATATCATTTTCTTCATCATATTCTTCATCTTTTTCATCTCTTTTCAAATTCGGCTGCAAAATTACCAATTTATCAGTTGATTACCAACACTTTTTGGCAAAAAATTCAAAAATCATGCATTTACCTTCACTCTTTTTGACGAATGTCAACCCCCAAAGGTTTAATCACGAAGGTGAAATCGTAATCTTTCAGAGGCACTTGATAATCAGGCAACGGCCAGGCGCCCCAAGAGTTGATGCATCCCATACCCATCTGCTTTTGTTGGATGTGTACCTGCGTCAAGGGACGCTCCACGAGGTCACCGCTATGATGACCAACGGCACGGTCACGGATAGGACCGTCATCAAGATCCTCTGTGAGATAGTTCAGGGCGCAGACCTCCATCGGAGCATTGCTGTAGAACTCAAAGCCCTTGCCATTCGCATCCTGCACACGGAACCAACGGATATCCGTATGGTTACCCGACTCCTGCGGACGGATATAGGGGAAATACTCATCAGCCACCTTGTTCTCATAAACACCCAGGAACTCAGAAGAGTGACGGTCGGAATAGTTCTCGACTGGTCCACGGCCATAATACTTCACGGTGTTATACTGCTGGGGCATCTGGAGTTGCATGCCATAGCGGAACATGTGCTTAGCCTTGGATGCTGTATCGGCAGTAAGTTGTTCACGGACAATGATTTCGCCCTTTTCATTGAGGCTATAGGTCATGGTAAGCACAGCCTTCACATCAGGCATATCGAAGGTGGCCACAGCGCCATTATCCTTCACCTCCATCTTGGTAAGTTTCATCTGGGGATGCTTCCACGCAGCGAAACGCTGCTGGAGCCAAGCACCGTAGTCGTTATCTGTAGGTGCACGCCAGAACTCAGGCGTCACAGACTGACGATCTACGAGCATCGGTTCGCCATTGACATCGATATAATCGATCCAACCACTCCACTTACCAATGGTCAGTGCCGTACCAGCAGCCTCGAACTTCACATAACTCTCCACCTCTTCCTTTAACACCTGAGCCTGTACGGCCTTGATTTCCGGGAACTGATAAGGCTGCACGATGAACTGCTGACGGGCCAGCACCTGTCCCTTGTCGATAAGTGGCTGAGCCTCCTTGGACTTGAATTGGAACCATACGAAGATCTCCTGATCACCATGATGTCCGAGCACCCTCTCCAAGGTCTTCTTCAAGGCCTCGTCGGTGATCACTTTGCGCTGCTGAGGAGCAATACCGCTAACGTCGATCTTTCCGCCGTGACCGAATGTCATACCCGCTGGACGACCATCGGCATGATGATGCCCACCACGGTCAGCCGAACCGCCTACGAACCACTCCAACTCCAGATCATCGAGCGATTTGAAGAAATTCTCGTTATAGATCTCGAACTCGCCTTCTTTCAGATTCTTCTCCGTGATCCAGACACTCTGATAGTAATAGCCCACCTCATAGGCATGGGGATTCAGACGACGGTCTGGGGCAATCACACCATTACAGTTGAAGTTGTAGTCGCTGGCAGGATAACGGCCGTAATCCCCACCAAAGGTGAATATCTCCTTACCCGTCACCTTGCTCTTGTCGCGCATGCCCTGATCTACGAAGTCCCAGATATGTCCACCCTGGAACTTCGGATATTTGCGAATCAGATCCCAGTACTCCTTGAAACCACCGATGGAGTTACCCATGGCATGGGCATACTCACACTCGATGAGTGGACGGGGATTATCTGTCTTGACATATTTCTCACAATCCCAGTAGTCCATATACATCGGACAGAAGATATCTGTCTTGCCAGCATGACCAGCCTGCTCATACTGCACAGGACGCATCTTATCGAATGCCTTAATCCAGTCGTATGCTTTCTCGAAGTTAGGTCCATAGCCAGCCTCATTACCAAGACTCCAGACAATGATCGAGGGATGATTACGGAAGGAGATGACATTAGCCTGATTGCGCTCCAGATGGGCCTTCTCATAGTCCTGACGCTTGGCAAGTGTGCTCTCGCCATAACCCATGCCGTGACTCTCCACATTAGCCTCAGCCGTCAGATAGATACCATACTCGTCGCAGAGGTCGTACCAACGGGGATCGTCAGGATAGTGACAGGTACGTACGGCGTTGATATTCAACTGTTTCATGATCTTCAGGTCTTGGATCATGCGAGACACTGGCACCACATAACCGCCATCTGGATCCAACTCATGTCTATCGACACCCTTGATAAGTATCGGCTGTCCGTTGACAAGCAGTTGTCCGCCCTTGATCTCGATATGACGGAAACCAACCTTCTTCTTCACGACCTCCAGTATCTCATTGTCCTTCTTCAAGGTAATGAATAAGGTATAAAGATTCGGCACCTCTGCTGACCATGCCTTCGCATTCTCCACCACAGCCTGCAAACCTTCAGCCACCTGCAGGCCGTTGGCATCCAACAACTGTGCTTCCACGTCAGCCTTGCCGCCAACCACCTTCACATCGACATTCAAGAGTCCCTTGCCGTCCTGCCAATCCTGATCAATGGAAATATCCTTGATATGCGTCTTCGGCGTGGCATAGAGATACACCTCGCGAGCGATACCCGTAAAGCGCCAGAAGTCCTGATCCTCGAGATAAGTGCCGTCGCACCAACGCATAATCTGCATGGCAATGAGATTCTTACCAGGCTTCAGGTATTTCGTAATGTTGAATTCTGCAGCAATCTTCGAGTCTTCCGAATAGCCTACATACTTGCCATTCACCCAGAGTGAGAGATTACTCGTGGCCGAACCCACGTGGAAGAACACTTCCTGACCTTTCCAGTCAGCAGGAAGATCGATAGTACGGCGATAGCTCCCTGTATAGTTGTTCGTCTCACTGACATAGGGAGGATTCGACTTAAACGTCGGACCCCATGAATAGCCCACGTTCTTATAGATCATATCACCATAGCCGTTCACCTCGAACAGTCCTGGCACTGGGAAATCCACCCACTGCGAATCGTCATACTTCAACGTAAAGAAGTCCTTCGGTGCATCTTGATGGTCCTTCACGAAGTTGAACTTCCATGTACCCTCCATGGAGAGGAATCTGGCAGAGCCGCTCTTGTCGCCCTGGGCCTTGTCCATACTCTCGAAGGCGAAGAAGTCTGCACGACGTTCCTCACGATTCTGCTGGTTCACATTGGGGTCTTGCCACACAGGCAGTTTCTGGGCATTGACCGTCACCCAAAACAGACAGGTCAAGCACAATAACAGTTTCTTCATAAGCTGCGATTTCGTTTTGTTAGAATTTTGCGCAAAGTTAGCAAGTTTTTTCGGATAAAGCAAGCAATTTCCAGAAAAATATATACCTTTGCAGCAAATTTATCAACGTTGAATGAAACGATTATTACCAATCTTACCATGGCTAGGAACCTTGTTTCTTATTGCCATAGCACTTCTCTGTCTGGAATCTGATCTACTGTGGAAGGTGCAACAGTTTAACGTATTTCTCGACACCTCCCTCTTCTTCCGCGAACAGATGCTGGTGCCTGGAGGCTTCCTTTCTTATGTCAGTTGTTATTTCACACAGTTCTTCTTCCATCCCTGGCTGGGGGTACTGATGTTATGTTGCTGGTGGCTGTTGCTCATGTGGTTCACCAAGCGCACCTTCCATATCTCCGACAATTGGACCGTTCTGGCACTGATACCAGTGGCTCTCCTGCTCATTGCCAATATGGATCTAGGCTACTGGCATTATTTCATGAAACTACGAGGCTATTTCTATGTACCGACCATCGGTACCACGGCCTGTGTCGCCCTGTTGTGGGCGTTCCGTACATTGCCCCAGAAGCCGTGGCTCCGCTGCGTATTCCTGATGATCGTTTCAGCGGTCGGATATCCGTTGTTGGGCATCTATGCCTTAGCCACCGTCCTGCTTATGGCCATCTGGACCTGGCGACTCTCCCAGAATCGTAGCCAGAACGCCATGCTGACCATGGTCGCCCTGCTCTGCATGGTCGCCATCCCTCTGTTGTGTTACCGCTATGTCTATTACCAGACCAACATCATCTACCTCTGGACAACAGCCCTGCCTTCGTTTTTCATTCTTGAATCATACCCCATCTACTATACACCATATTGCTTATTAGGCGGCTTTTTCCTGATCATGGTCATCTGTTACCAGAGAGCGCTGCCAACGAAGTGGCAGAAGAAAGCATTGATCAAATGGGGTCTGCAGATGGTCCTCGTGGCTGTTCTCGCGGTTGGTATCGTGCACTACTGGTACAAGGACGACAATTTCCACCACGAACTCGCCATGCAACACTGTGTCGAGGATACCGACTGGGAGGGCGTACTCCTCGAAGATGAACAGATAGAAGAGCCCACCCAGATCATCGTCCTGATGCGTAACCTTGCCCTTATGAAGTTAGGACGCCAACTCAATGAGATATATAGCCGCCCCAGGGCTTCCGCGATGAACAATACGGATCTGCCCATCAACATGGTGTATCACGTCCTCAGCCGCATGGTATATTATCATTACGGTCTGCTCAACGACTGCCACCATATCTGTATGGAAGATGGCGTGGAATACGGTTGGCGCGTAGAACTGCTGGAGTACATGGCCCGTTGTTCTCTGCTCAGCGGTGAGACACAGGCAGCACAGAAGGCGCTCGACCTTCTTCGTCACACCACATTCCACGGCAAGTGGGCTGACGCCATGCAACAGTTGGTAGATAACCCTAAACTGATAGCCGAAGCCCGTGAGACAGGTCCTATCACTCACATGATGCAATACAAAAACGCATTGGGTAGCGATGGCGGCGACATAGAGAAACACGTGATGACGAAACTTGCAAATCAGGACTCCGACGACCCCTATTTTCAGGAGCAGGCACTTCTCGCCACACTTTGGTTAAAGGATCAGCCCAAGTTCTGGAAACAACTTGCTCAATACGCCAGACTACATCCCCATGAGCCCATGCCCCGTATCTTCCAAGAAGCGGCCTATCTCTTTGGGATATTGGAGCAAAGGCCCAATCTTGACCAGATGCCGTTCGACGAGAGCGTGAAAAAAACATATCAGGCCTTTTCGGAACAAGCCGAGAAATACGATGACCAGCCTATCGAGGTCGTCCGCACGGCGCTTTCTCCCTTCTTTGGGAACACCTACTTCTTCGAATATTATCTCTACAAAGACATTACCGATTGATATATGAGAAAACCGTTTTCCATCATAGCCTTAGGACTGTTGATTTGTGGTTGCAGCCAACAATTGCCCACAGACTTCAGCCAGTCAGAATCATGGCCGCGTATCTACCCTGATTACGTGGATGTCACCATCCCCATGAATATCGCGCCACTGACATTTAAGATGGATGATCAGTCTGACGAGATGGCTGTACGCTATACCTTTGGCGACGAGGAGATCATCTGTCGAGGCACCCAGTCGCAACCAGACATTAACGACTGGAATCATCTCACGGCCGCTGCCCAGGGAAAAGCCATACAGGTAGAGACCTACGCCTGCAAGGACGGGCAATGGACAAGGTTCAAGCCCTTCAACATCCATGTGTCATCCGACTCCATCGACCCCTACATCAGTTATCGCCTCATCTCGCCGTCGTATATCACCTACGAGGAACTGACTATTAGCCAACGATGTCTGGAGAACTATGACGAGAGCGTCATCTATGATAACATGCTCTGCACAGATAGTGAAAAGGGACAGTGTATCAACTGCCACAACTACCAGCAGTATAATCCTGAAAGGATGCAGTTTCACGCCCGCCAGAACTTCGGCGGTACCGTTATCGCCTATGACGGAAAGATCCGGAAGATCGACATGCGCAACGACTCCATCCTCTCAGCCGGCGTTTATCCTTCGTGGCATCCCGTATTACCGCTGATCGCCTATTCCACCAACACGACCCGCCAGAGTTTCCACGTCACCGATCCTAACAAGATTGAGGTCTATGACATAGAAAGCGACCTGATAGCATACGATGTGGAGAAGAACGAAGTGATGAATATCGAGAATGATCCCAATGAGTTAGAGGTATTCCCCTTCTGGGCACCCGACGGGAAGTCAGTCTATTACTGCAGCGCGCATTTTGAGTACCCGCCTACGACGACCAACAAAAATGCGTATCTGCTCAGACATTCGGATCAGATCTTTTATAATATTTACCGCAAGTCGTTCGATCCCGCCACCATGGAGTTCGGCCCCCGTGAACTGGTGTTTGCTGCCGACACGCTGGAGATGAGTGCCACCTTACCACGCATCTCGCCAGACGGCCGTTACCTGATGTTTACGATGGGAAAGTACGGTGTGTTCCACATCTGGCACCGTGATGGCGACCTCTGGATGATGGATCTGAAGACAGGTGAGGCACGTCCCATGCAGGAACTCAACTCGCCTGACACAGAGAGTTACCACTCATGGTCGTCGAATGGCAGATGGGTGGTGTTCAGCAGCCGCAGACATGACGGAACCTATACCCGCCCCTTCTTCGCACACATCGATGAATACGGAAACGGCACAAAGCCTTTCGAATTGCCTTGTGCCGATCCTGACTATCATCTTCAGTTTATGAAGTGCTATAACATCCCTGAGTTCATGAATGGCCCTGTCACCATCAAGCCCCATGCCTTTGCCGATGTGCTCAAGCGTGACGGCGAGCCCGTGAAATACGTCAACAAACTCAGCCGATAAGTCTTAACTCAGTTTGTGGATCACGAGACCCGAGCGCAGTTTGGGTTCAAACCACGTGGCCTTCGGTGGCATGATCTTACCGCTGTCGGCGATGTCCATGATCTGCTGCATCGAGACGGGATAGAGGGCCAGTGCAGCACGCATCTCACCACTATCTACACGACGCTTCAACTCGCCGAGTCCACGCAGGCCACCCACGAAGTCGATACGCTGCGAAGAGCGCAGGTCGCCGATATTCAGGATCTCGTCGAGAATCAGACGAGAAGAGATATCCACGTCGAGCACGCCGATGGGATCGTTATTGTCGTAGGTACCCTCCTTGGCCTTCAGGCTGTACCAGTGCTGATCCAGATAGAGCGAGAACTCATGCAACTGCTGGGGCTTGTAGATCTCCGTACCCTTGTCCTCCACGATGAAGTTCACCTGCAGGGCAGCGAGGAACTCCTCCGACGACATACCGTTCAGATCCTTCACCACACGGTTGTAGTCGAGGATCGTCAACTGGGAAGCCTGGAAACATACGGCCATGAAGAAGTTATACTCCTCGTCACCCTTGTGGTTGGGGTTCTGTTTCTGCTTCTCCGCACCCACGAGGGCAGCGGCAGCCGAACGGTGATGGCCGTCGGCGATATACATCGAGGGCATCTTGGCAAACTCGTCCGTGATGGTCTGCATGTCCTTGTCGTCGTCGATCACCCAGAACTGATGGCGGAAGCCGTCGATAGGTGCGATAAAGTCGTACTCGGGCTTCGTGGCAGCATAGCGCATGATCAACTCGTTGAGCACGGCATTGTCAGGATAGGCGAAGAACACGGGCTCGATATTCGCGTTGTTCACGCGGACATGCTTCATACGGTCTTCCTCCTTGTCGCGACGCGTCAGTTCGTGCTTCTTGATACGGCCAGCCATATAGTCGTCGGTATGGGCACAGACCACGAGTCCGTACTGCGTCTTGCCGTTCATCGTCTGGGCATAGATATAATAATGTTCGCGATCGTCCTGCACCAGCCAACCCTTGTCCTGGAACTTCTGGAAGTTCTCGGCGGCCTTCTCATACACGCGGGGGTCGTACTCTGAGGTACCCACGGGGAAGTCGATCTCCGGCTTGATAATGTGATACAGACTCTTCTCATTGTCGCCAGCCTCTGCCCTCGCCTCTTCCGAGTCGAGCACGTCGTAGGGACGACTCTCCACCTGCTCCACCAACTCCTTCGGTGGACGGATTCCTTTAAACGGTTTTACAATTGCCATAGTTCTCAAAATTTGCGGTGCAAAAGTAATTAAAAGTTCTGAAATCACAAAATCTTTGAGATAATATTTGCCAGTTTCACAAATAAATCGTATTTTTGCAGACGAATACTAATATACCGAATATATGAAGAAAAGATTTACTCCAATTTTAGGCTTGCTGCTGATGCTGTGCGTCCAGTCGCAAGCACAGAGTTTTGAGTCAGCCACTGACGCAGTAAA
Source organism: uncultured Prevotellaceae bacterium (assembly GCA_902784615.1). Classification (GTDB taxonomy): domain Bacteria; phylum Bacteroidota; class Bacteroidia; order Bacteroidales; family Bacteroidaceae; genus Prevotella. Next base: position 294,739 of record CACZVN010000003.1, read on the forward strand.
GAACATGGGTGTGGGCTGGAACCTGGGTAACACGCTGGATGCTGTAAAAGAGGGTGTTGCAGAAGGATGGACCTGGGATTCCATTGAAGACCACGAAAAAAACTGGGGGCAGCCTGTAACCACGCCAGAACTCATGAAGATGATGAAAGAGGCTGGCTTTGGCGCCATTCGTGTACCAGTGACCTGGTATCAGGAAATGGACAGTGAGGGAAAAGTTAACGACGCCTGGATGAATCGCGTCAAGGAGGTGGTCGATTATGTCATCGACAATGACATGTACTGTATCATCAATGTGCATCACGACACTGGCGATGGCACACAATGGCTGCATGCCAGCACGACAACCTACGACAAGGTAAAAGACAAGTACGAGTATCTGTGGAAACAGATAGCCGAGAAGTTCAAGGACTACGACCAGCGCCTGCTCTTTGAATCCTACAACGAGATGCTGGATGACAACAACAGATGGAACGAGCCTGTTTCCGACGACGGCTATAAGGCCATCAACAGTTATGCCAAGCTTTTCGTAACAACCGTACGTAATACGGGTGGCAACAACGCCGAGCGCAACCTGGTGGTTAACGACTACTCTGCCAGCAGCGTCCCCAATGCGATGAAGGCGCTTGAGTTACCAGAAGAATCAGGACATATCATTTTCCAGTTGCATAGTTATCCGAACTGGCAGACTAAAAGCAACGCCAAGAATGAAATCGACAACCTGATTAGTAACATCAAGTCGAATCTGCTGGACAGGGCTCCTGTGATCATCGGCGAATACGCCACATTCACCACATGGCCTTCGACAATCGACTATTACGATAAGGACAAGGAAGTGGCCCTCTATGCCATGGACTATCTCATCAAGGAGACCAAGAAAGAAGGCATCGGCACTTTCTACTGGATGGGTCTTTCGGATAGAATCTATCGTTCAGAGCCTGCTTTCAATCAGGCTGATTTAGCTGAGACGCTCATCAAGGCCTACTATGGTAGCAGCGACAACTATAAGTTTCCCACACATGATAGTTCAAAAGGAACTGTAGCTTTTGAAGGCGAAAAGACTTTGGAATGGGGAGTGGGAATAACGGTTCCTGCCTCTATGTTAAAAGAAGTCGGAAAGCAAGTAGAAGTGGAACTGTCTTATAAACTCGACTTTACTGACTACGACGATATCCAGTTCATGTATAATAAAGGTGGATGGCAGAAAATCCCCAGTGGCCTTTCTATGGATGGTCAGGCGTTTGACGGTGCAGATTTCGGTCCCTCTGGTGCTTATGGCATTAGCTCTGGCGATTCAAAGACTTCTGTACTGACATTCGATGAATCTGCCTTCGAACTCGTTGCTTCAAATGACTTGATTATCCAGGGGCATGGCGTGATTATGACGAAGGTAGTAGTACAATCACCTGGAACGTCAGGAATTAGCAATGCCATCATCGACAAGAACTCAGATAACGCTATCTTCAACCTCGCAGGCCAGCGCGTGGCCAACCCGACGAAGGGCATCTACATCCAGAATGGCAAGAAGATCGTGATGAAGTAACGCTCATCATTATCCAAACTTAACAATAATCCCCGCCAATTGGCGGGGATTATTGTTATCTGTCCTTTATCCGAAGACGAAGCGGATGGATTCCCAGAACTGGATGAGGAGGATGAGGACGACGAACAGCGGGGCGCCCTTGGCAATGCCGAAAGAGGCGATTTGGAGGATGTCAGAGAACGTGCGGACATGGCCTGCCATCATGGCGAAAGACACGGAGAACAGGATGATGCCAAAGGCTATGATGGGTACCAGACTGCGACTGAAGGCGGAGGGGAAGAACTCGCCCGTGGCGGAAAGCAGGATGGCGTGGGGCATCAGCGTCAGCAGGGCGATGATGGCCACGTAGATGACCAGGAAGATGATAGCCACGCGCAGGGCGATCCGTTCACGATAGGTAATGGGCCTTGACTGACTGGACAACTCCACCACCCCACTCTGCTGCACACAGCCCAGCGCGGAGAGCAGCAGCAGGAGCCATACCAGCAAGGGCGATGCCATCATCGACGTGAACGAGCCGAAGAACCAGCGGATGCCCTCGGAAGAGAGCAGCGAGCGCACACCCTCCATCATCATGGCGGACAACAGCCACGAGAGGATGACCAACAGGGCCTCGGCCAGAAGGAGGATGAAGCAAGCCACCCCTAACAGTCTATTCGTCATCGGCTTCGAGGTTGTCGATATCGAGCACGCGCAGTTCGAGGGCACGCACCACCAGGCGGGTGGCGTTGATGCCCGTAGAGCCCTCTGGGAAGAGTTTCTGGATCAGTTCGTTCTGACGCTTCTCGAGGCTCTTCACACCAAAGGGCATGCCACGGAGGTTCGTGATCTGCTCCTTGGTATAGCCCAGGGCCAGATGACGGAGGAATCGCTCGTCGTACTCGTCGATCTCGTAGTTGACGAGGGCCTCCTGCTTCACGAGTTGGCCACTGACGGCGGCCTTGAAACGCTCGACGATCTTCTCGAGGATGGGCTCATTGAACACCAGTTGCTTGCCGTCCATCACGGCAGAGACATCGCGCCGCGTCAGCAGTTCACCCGTCTTGAGGATGATACCGTCGGCACCTGCGTCGAGCACATCGACCCATAGTTTCTCGTTGAGGATCTCACCCGTGAAGATGAGCACTTTCACGTCGTGATGGAGTTCCTTCGTGTGACGGCATATCTCCACGCCCACGGTGGTGGAGCCGCCAAGACCGAGGTCGAGCAGCACGAGGTCGGGCTTCTGCTGTTTCAGCAGCCGCCAGTAACTCTGCTCGTTGTCGGCCGTTCCGATGACTTCCGCCTCGGGGATATCCGTGCGGATGATGCCAAGGGTGCCCTTCAGTTCCAGGGGCACATCCTCTACAATGATTACCTTGTAGTTTTCCATACGCTTGGTAATGTTATGATCATATTTGTTGTTCCTTCAATCAGTGTGGCATAGATACCGCAGCCACGGCGGTTGGTGGCCTCTCCGTGATCCCTGACGATCTGCCGGCAGATGAGATATGGGATATGCTCATTGGAGGGCGTGAAGAGGTCGCGCGCCTGCTCTTCCGACAGTTTCAGCAGCGGCAGGGGGATGCGCACCTCGACATAGGGGCCGTTCTCAGTGTATTGCGCATCAAGTGTCTTCTGGCCCGACTGTTTACGGATGGTCTCGAAGAGATAGCGGATCAGGTTCTCGTCACCCAGTATCTGATGATCGAGGGGCTTCAGATGGAGTTTGGTACGCTCGGCCTCGTGGGTGGCCTGCTGGCTGAGGATGCCGTAGAGTTCACGGTAGTAGTCGGTGACCTCACCCAACGACTCCACATCGTCGGCATCGAGCAACTGGCTGATGCGGCTGGGGAAATACATCGTCTCGTGTTTCAGCGACGACAGGCAGTTGTCGAGCACGGCATTGGCCACGTGCAGATTATTGTCTTCGAGTTCCGTCTTGCGGAGTTCGTCCTCCAGCAGTTCGAGATCCGTCTGCCGCTGCTGTTCCTTGAGGAAACGGTCATAGAGCCTGTGACGATAATAGAGCAGGTAATAGGCTGGCACGATGGAGAGCAGGAGGAGCACCAGCAGGATGACGGCAATGGTCTTGTTGGTCTGCGACTGCTGCATCACGCGACAGTACTCACCCAACTTGTTATCGGCCGACATCTCCTTGAACAGTTGGGTGTAGATGCGGTTGTTATAGGAATAGAGTTGCCACTGGTGGAGGGCCAGCGCAGCCACGGCACTCTCGTTGCGGATATCGAGGATGACGTGGTAGTTGGTGACCAGGGAGTCATGATACCAGGCGATCTCTGGTGCCGTCAGCGAGGGATTGCCCAGCGACAGCATCAGGTCGCGCCCACCAGGACGGAGGGTGAGATAATGCTCGTTCAGGTAACGGCGGCAGGAGTCGGCAAACTGCAGTGTCCGCTCATAACGGCCGTTGATATTGGAGAAATAGGCGGAGTCGGCGTAGGCACTGGCCTTGGCGAGAGGATCGGCCGCGAAGGACATAAGACATGAGACATTCAACAGGAAAAGAATCACGAGGCGAAGGACGCCCTTCGGCAGTCGGAAGAAGAGACGGCTGCCATGGCCCTGCGTACTTGTGGCACCTATGTCGCACACGGAGAATATCTGGCTGGTCTTACGGTATTTCTCAATGATGCCCTTGCAGTTGAGCAGTCCGAAGCCATGGGAGGCCTGGAAACTGACATTCGAAGGCTTACCGTTGTCCTGACGGATGGGCTTGGCGTCGAAGAGGTGGTCGAGTTGTTCCGGGGTCATGCCCTCGCCCGTATCCTCGACGGCAATCTCCACGTATTGGTCTGTCTGGGTGGCATTGACGCTGACCTGTCCACCACGGGGGGTAAACTTACGGGCATTGTCGGCCAGTGTGTTCAGCATGAAGAGCGTCAGGGCGGTATCGGCCTTCACCACAGCCTCCGTAGGCGCCACCTGCAGATCGACACCTTTCATCTGGAACGACTTACGGCCTCGGGCTATCAGGTCGAAGAGCCGCTGAAGCGGGAAACTCTCTATCTTCAGGCTCAGTTCACCCTGACGGAGTTGGATCCAGTGGGTGAGCACGTCGTTATAGTCGTTGATCTGATCGGTGAGTTCGCGGACGTAGCCGATGTTTCCGCCGTCGGGCTGCTTCACCTCGTGGATCATACGGTCGATGAAGGGCGTAACGGTATTGACGAGCGACACCTTGGCGCGCTGCTCAAGGTTACGGCGCTCGCTGTTCTCCACCCTCAGCATCAGGGCTGCCAACTCTTCTGTGCGCTGTTCCAGTAACTCGTCGTTATCCTCCACCTTGGTGCGCTTCTTGTTCAGATGATTGAAGAGCCAGAGGGAGAAGAGCAACAGGACGATGGCCCCCACCACACCACCGAGCATCAGGTTGAGTTGACGGGCGGTCTTCTCATACTGACTGGCACGCGCCTCCAACTGGCGATCCTGACGGGTCGTCTCCTGAAGGTCGAGATACAGGTTGCGGTTATAGTCGCTCTGGGGCTTGTCGTCGATGGCGGCATAGGCCACACTGAGTTGTTCGCGGATACTGGCCACGAGGTCAGGCGCCTGATAAATGGCGGAATCCGACAGGGCCTGCTCCAGATTATAGAGTGCAGACTCATAGTCACCGATCTGACGGTAACAGGAAGCCAGCGTACGATAGGCACCTGCGATCTGATAGACGTCACCATACCCCTCGAAGAGATAGAGCGCATCCTCAGCCAACCAGCCCGCCAGCATATCGTCCTCGACACCTTCGGGATTGATGAACTTCATGGCGGGCATGTTGTCCTCCATGAGTTGACTGCGATAGTCGGCATCCATCAGGTGTTCGGAGAGAGCCTCGAGGGCATTGGCAGCGAAATAGGGATAGTCGGCCCTACGGGCCAGGAGGAAACAGCGCATCAGGTGGTCGAACTCCTGTTGGTTGATCTCCTGTTGCGTTCCCTCCGTGATGATGCCGCCTGCACCGATGTTATACAGGTAGTTCAGATACTGGGCCGTATCGCGCTGCACCTCGTTGGCATCGATGGCATACAAAGCCTCAATGGACTGTCGCTCAAGACCCACATAATAATAATAGGTGGAGTTGACGATGGCATATTCCGTCTCAGCATAGAGCAGACGACGGGTATCCCGCTGCGGAAGGGTCTCTATGTCCTCCCTGATACGGCTCATGGAACGGCCTGCCAACTCACGGAACTCATGGAACTCACGGTTTCTGGAACGACGCTGGCAGAGACGCATCTGCTGGACGTAGGCGATGAAGAGTTCCACCTGGTTGTCGGTGGTCTCCGTCAACTCTGTCAACAGTTTTTCGGCCTCGTCGTATTCCATCCGTGCGATATGGACGAATGCCAGATTGTTGAGAGCCTCAGCCCTACCCGCAGGATAATGACTGGACAGATCTAAAGCCTGCTGGGCAAAGTGCCTGGTACTGTCGATATTACGATAGTGACAGGCATAGGATAAATGATTCAGCCTATCCACTGCCTCCCTTTCAGGGCGCGAACAAGCTGAGAAAAGAATGGTTGATAGTATGAAGAGCCAGAACTTCATCAATTAAGCGCGAGCCTTGGCGATATAACCGAATGCCTCCTTGCACTTATCGGTCACATACTGCCAGTCGCCAGCCTTCACCTTGTCGGAGGGGAAGAGTTTGGAGCCCATGCCTACGCAATAGACGCCAGCCTTGAACCACTTCGTCAGGTTCTCCTCATCAGGAGAGACACCACCCGTGACCATGATCTTCGACCAGGGCATTGGCGCCTTCAGTCCCTTCACCATGTTAGGACCAACCACGTCGCCAGGGAACACTTTCGTCAGGTCGCAGCCCAGTTCCTGGGCCTTGCCGATCTCAGAGACGGTCATGCAGCCAGGGCAGTAAGGCACAAGGCGACGGTTGCAGACGGGCGCCACATCAGGATTGAACAGCGGTCCCACCACGAAGTTGGCACCCAACTGGATGTAGAGTGCCGCTGTGGGAGCATCCACCACGGAGCCCACGCCAATGGCCAACTCGGGGCACTCCTTGTCGGCCCACTTCACCAGTTCGCCAAACACCTCATGTGCGAAGTCGCCACGATTGGTGAACTCAAACGCACGGACGCCACCCTCATAGCAGGCTTTCACGACGTTCTTGCACACCTCCAGATCCTTATGATAGAAGACGGGCACCATCGGAGCCTCGCCAATCTTCTGCATGACGCTTATCTTATCGAATTTTGCCATAATTATCAATTTTCAATTATCAATGAGCGTTAGCGCTGCACACGTCCGTTGGCACTACCACCGGCCAGAGCCTCCACTTCCTCGATGGTCACTTGGTTGAAGTCACCGTTGATGGTGTGCTTCAGGGCAGAAGCAGCCACGGCGAACTCCAGGGCCTCACCCTGTGTCTTCTTCGTCAGCAGACCATGGATCAGACCACCAGAGAACGAGTCACCACCACCTACACGGTCGATGATCGGATTGATCTCGTAACGCTTCGACTGGTAGAACTCCTTACCATCATAGATCAGGGCCTTCCAGCCATTATAGGTTGCACTATAGCTCTCGCGCAGCGTAGAGACGACATACTTGAAGCCGAACTCCTGCATCATCTGCTTGAAGATACCCTCGTAGCCGGCAGCATCCGTCTTACCTCCCTCCACGTCAGCATCGGGCTTGAAACCAAGACAGAGTTCTGCGTCCTCCTCATTACCGATGCAGACATCGACATATTTCATCAGCGGGCGCATGATGGAGATGGCCTTCTCAGAGGTCCAGAGTTTCTTGCGGAAGTTCAGATCGACAGACACGGTTACGCCATGACGCTTGGCGGCCTCACAGGCGAGTTTCGTCAGTTCGGCAGCCTTATCAGAGATGGCGGGTGTGATACCACTCCAGTGGAACCAGGCGGCACCCTCCATGATCTTGTCGAAGTCGAAGTCTGCAGGCGTAGCCTCAGCGATGGCGGAGTGCGCACGGTCGTAGATCACCTTCGAGGGACGCATCGAGGCACCCGTCTCAGCATAGTACAGACCGATACGGTCGCCACCACGGGTGACATAATCCGTCTTCACACCAAAACGACGGAGGGCATTGACGGCAATCTGTCCAATCTCATGCTTGGGCAACTTCGTCACATAATAGGCCTCATGGCCGTAGTTGGCCAATGAAACTGCCACGTTAGCCTCGCCACCACCAGGGATGATGCGGAAGGACTCACTCTGAATAAAACGGTCGTTGCCCTGAGGCGACAGGCGAAGCATGATCTCGCCTAATGTTACGATTTTTGCCATTGTATTGATATTTATTGTTTGATTTTACTTTTTTATCGTTTGCGAGCACAAAAGTAACAATATTTCCCGAGTTCTGCAAATATTTAAGAGGTTTTAAGGTAAAAATAAAAAAAACTTTGTACCTTTGCCGAAAAATACAGGAACTATGCCAAAGGAAATTATCACCATTAAGGATATCGCGGCCCGTGCAGGTGTATCGACGGGAACGGTAGATCGTGTGTTGCACAAGCGTCCCAATGTCAGCAAGTCGGCATTGGAAAAGGTGAACAAAGCCTTGGAGGAGTTGGACTACCGTCCTAACATGTATGCCTCTGCCCTCGCCTACAACAAGACATATAATTTCTACATCGTGCTGCCCAAGCATGAACAGGAAGCCTACTGGGACGAGATCGAGGAAGGTGCACAGGCCTGTACAGACTTCCGACGCGACTTCGGCATCAACCTGAACATCCTCTACTACGAGCGTTTCAACAATGCCGCCTTCACGCGGATGGTGCGTGAACTGTTTACGGCCAAGATCGACGGTGTGATTATCGTGCCCACCACGCTGGAGCAGACAGCCCGCTTTACGGAGAAACTGGCGGAGCGCCAGATACCGTATGTGTTGCTTGACTCCTATATGCCCGACCTGAAACCCCTGTCCTTCTTCGGTCAGGACTCTTTCGCCAGCGGCTATTTCGCTGCCAAGATGCTGATGCTCATCGCCTCAAAGGAAAAGGAGATAGCCCTCGTCAAACAGACACGTGACGGTAAGGTGGGCTCTAAGCAGCAGGCCAACCGTGAGACGGGTTTCCGCCACTATATGGTGGATCATTTCCCTGACATCAAGATCACAGAGGTGGATCTGCCTCTCGACGAGGAGCATAAGGAATATGACGGTATCCTTGAGCAGTTCTTCAACGCCCACCCGAGGGTGCACCACTGCATCACCTTCAACTCGAAGGCGCATATCGTGGGCGAGTTCCTCCAGAAAACCAATCGTCGCCACGTTCAGATCATGGGTTACGACATGGTGCCTAAGAATCAGGAGTGTGTACGTCAGGGAAGTATCTCCTTCCTCATTGCCCAGCACGCCTACCAGCAGGGCTATGCCTCCGTGGATGCCCTCTTCAACGCCATCGTCATGAAGCGTGAGGTGAACCCCGTGAACTACATGCCCATTGAAATCCTGACGAAAGAGAACGTAGATTTCTATCGTAGGACGGCGATTTAGTTTATAGTTTAAGGTTTGTAAATATGGCCTTGGCGACTTACTTGAAGATCAATCCGGCAGACTCCGTGGTCGTATGCCTGCAACCTAAAAAGAAGGGCGACGTCATTGACATCGACGGCAGACAGGTGATCGTGAATCAGGACACGCCAGCGGGTCATAAGATACTTATCAAGGACACGGCGCAAGGGGAAGACATCATCAAATACGGCTATCCCATCGGACATGCGAAAGAGGATCTGAAGGCTGGTGACTGGGTAAATGAAGAGAATCTGAAGACCAATCTTGAAGGAAAACTTGAATACACTTATCATCCTGTTAGCCAGAGTCTTGACATCAATAAAGAAAACCGAAACTTTAAGGGATATATTCGCAAGAACGGTGAGGTGGGCATCCGCAATGAGATATGGGTTGTACCCACCGTCGGCTGTGTGAACGGTATCGCCGAAAACCTGGTGAAAGAACTGAAGGCCGAAACCCAGGAGGAAGGTGTTGACGCCATCTATGCCTGGCATCACAACTACGGCTGTTCACAACTCTCCGACGACCATGAGAATACCCGAAAGATACTTCGCGATATCTGTTTGCACCCCAACGCTGGGGCTGTACTGGTGCTGAGTCTGGGTTGTGAGAACAACCAGCCTGAGGCGTTCATGAAGATGCTTGGCGACTATGATAAAAGCCGTATCAGACTGCTCGTCACCCAGCAAGTGGATGACGAGATGGAGGCTGGTATGGATATTCTCCGTGAACTCTATGAGATCGCCAAACAAGATGTGCGCCAGGAGGTGCCTGTCGGCAAACTGCGCGTAGGTCTGAAGTGCGGTGGCTCCGACGGTTTCTCAGGTATTACCGCCAATCCCCTCGTTGGAGAGTTCTCCGACTGGCTCGTCGCACAGGGTGGCACATCCGTCCTGACGGAGGTGCCGGAGATGTTTGGTGCTGAGACGATCCTGATGAACCGTTGTCGCACAGAGGAACTGTTCCACCAGACGGTCTCCATGATCAATAACTTCAAGGAATACTTTCTGTCGCATGGTGAGCCCGTGGGTGAGAATCCGAGTCCTGGCAACAAGGCCGGCGGCATCTCCACCCTCGAAGACAAGGCACTGGGCTGTACCCAGAAATGCGGAAAGGCCCCTGTCAGTGGTGTGATGGAATACGGTGACCGCCTGCAGCATGATGGTCTGAACCTGCTCTCAGCCCCAGGCAATGATCTGGTGGCCGCCACGGCCCTTGCCGCCTGCGGCTGTCATCTGGTGCTCTTCACCACAGGACGAGGCACGCCCTTTGGCACCTTTGTCCCTACCATGAAGATTGCCACCAACCCTGATCTGGCTCGTCGGAAGCAGAACTGGATAGACTTCTCTGCTGGTCAACTGATCGAAGGCCGTACGATGCAGAAACTGTTGCCTGAGTTTATCGACAAGATTCTCAGCGTAGCCAGTGGCGAACCAGCCAAGAACGAGGAGAACGGTTATAGGGAGATCTCCATATTCAAAAACGGCGTGACACTATGAAGAAAGGTCTGTTCGCATTATCGCCATTGATGGTGTTCATCGCCTTCTACCTGGTCACCAGCATCATCGCCGGTGATTTCTACAAGATACCCATCACAGTGGCCTTCATGGTGTCCAGCATCTATGCCATCGTCATCAGCAAGGGGCCGCTGGTCAACCGCGTCAACACCTACAGCCGTGGGGCAGCCACAGAACAGATGATGCTGATGATCTGGATCTTCGTACTGGCAGGAGCCTTCGCCCATTCCGCCAAGGCTATGGGCAGCATCGATGCCACCGTCAACCTGACGCTGAGTCTGATGCCGGCACAGATGATTCTGGCGGGACTGTTCATCGCCGCCTGTTTCATCTCCCTGTCCATCGGCACGAGTGTGGGCACTATCGCCGCCCTCGTACCTATTGCGGCTGGGGTTGCCACAGAGACAGGTACTGACGTAGCCCTGATGACGGCCATCATCGTGGGCGGTTCCTTCTTCGGCGACAACCTCTCCTTCATCTCCGACACCACCATCATGGCGACACAGACGCAGGGTTGCCGATTGAGCGATAAGTTCCGCGTGAACATCTTCATCGTGGCCCCTGCCGCCATCCTGATCCTCATCGCCTATGTGTTCATGGGAACGGAGGTAAACTCGCCCCAACAGGTGCCCGCCGTGGAATGGGTGAAGGTGCTGCCCTATCTCGTGGTGCTCATCACGGCCATCTTCGGCATGAACGTGATGGCCGTACTCACGCTGGGTATTCTCCTGACAGGTCTTATCGGACTCCTGACAGGCTCCTTCGATATCTACGGCTGGTTCGGATCGATGGGCGAAGGCATCCTCTCCATGGGAGAGCTCATCATCGTCACCATGATGGCGGGCGGTATGCTGGAGCTCATCCGTCAGCAGGGCGGCATCGACTTCATCATCCGACTGCTGACACGTCGTGTGAACAGCAAACGGGGAGCCGAACTGAGTATTGCGGCCTTGGTGTCGCTCGTGGATATCTGTACGGCCAACAACACGGTGGCCATCCTCACCGTCGGCAGGATTTCCAAGGAGGTGGGCGACCGATATGGTGTCAACAATAAGAAATGTGCCTCTATCCTCGATACGTTCTCGTGCACCATCCAGGGACTGATCCCCTACGGTGCCCAGATGCTCATCGCCGCAGGTCTGGCCTCGCTTAATCCGATCAGCATCCTGCCCTACCTCTATTATCCGTTCGCACTGGGCATCTTCGCCCTGCTGTCCATCCTTTTCAGATACCCCAAAAGATACTCTTAGGCATTATGGATATCATACAACGAAATCTGTTCCGGCTATTGAGAAGCGGCGCCTTCAACTCAGACGAGAAACTGGAGGCGATGTCGGCATTCAAGTGGGATTGTCTCTACCAGTTGGCCGTCATGCACGAGGTCATCCCATATGCCTATAAGGGTCTTATGAACTGCAAGAACCAGTTCTTCCTCCATCTCACCGACAAGCAATGGAAAGAGTGGCAGAAAACGGTCGAAAAGGCTAAGGGCAACCAACAGAACATGAACGAAGAAGAGGACGATTTCCTGCGGCCTGACCATCTGACGAATCCCGTGCTGAACCATAAGTTACAGGATATCCTCGACGATGAGCACTCCGACATCTCGACCCGTCACCTGCTGCTCCTGCTCATCAGTATCGTGCGACACATACTCAACGAGGGCATGCCCATCCACCAACTGCTCCAGTTGGGCGTTTTCCTGCGGCAAGAGGGTTCGAAGGTGGATTTCGAGACGTTGGGGAAATGGATATCGAGCCTGAACCTCTCCCCCATGTGCCAGTTGGAGGGCCAGTGCCTGATCCTGCTCTATGGTTTCCAGAGCGAGGAACTGCCGTTCCTTCAGGACAAGAAGGACAAGCGTGTGGAGGCCATTGCTCAGGAACTGCTGGAGTTTACGAATACCCGGTCACAGGACTGGTACTTTTCACAGGATGCCGACAGTATCTTCGTCCACAACAGCAACACCTCGGCCATGTTCAGTCACATCCGCAGGTCAGCCCGCTATTTCCGTTACTTCCCCTCGGAAAGCCTCACCAATTTCTTCGCCTCCTTCGTTCACTCCCTCTCCCATATCGAGGAATGATCACTGTAAGGCCTCTATCTGCTCGGGGGTCAGTTTTCCGGAGTCAATATAAGACTGTTTGATGGCATAAAGTTTCTGCTGCAAGTCCTCTGTCATCGAGTAATCCCACAACTTTGCCTCTTCATTGGTCACGCGCTTGCCACCGTTGTTGTGGCTGTTGTCAATACAGTAGAACGGCATTTCGGGATAATGTTCCTCGATGTATTCCACCCTGCCATCGAACTGTGGGAACACCGCGATATAGGCCTCACAAGTCACGGCAGCTTCGCCTTTGAGGATGAGTGGCTGAGGCTCTGGTGGAATGACAGGGTCGTCCTTGCTACACGACGTCAGGACTGTCGAGCTGCATATTGTCAGGATGATGGCCAACATCCACAGTTGGATTTTCTTCATTGTTTTTGTTTTCATGACAGTAACTTTATAGTTTCCTGCTGCAAATTTACGAAAAAAACAATGACTTCCAAATTTTCGAGCAGCGAATGCAATAAATGCTTGCATTTTTATTGCTGAGTCGTGAAAAATTCGCCCAATGGGGCAAATGATTAGGCGATTTATTTCAAAAGCCAGACGAAAAAAACGGAAGCCGATATAAAAACTTTGTACTGGGGTCAGGCCCCGACACTAATAGCCTCCACCCCCTTTTTGGCGGAAATGCCTTTATATACAGGGGAAAAGATAAGAGGAAGGTCCCCCGAACCTCCCCCTTTGCACCCCCTTTAACAAAGAGCTTACTGAAAAAGGGGGACCTATGGGGGAGGTATGGGGGACTGTTTTTTTCGATTATCCCTGTATTTAAAGGCATTTCCGACGATTTGGGGGTGGAGCAGTAAAAATTGGTGCTTCTTTTTCTCAATACCAAGGCACTAAATTTCAGATTAGAGCCACTTATCGCGCGAAAAGGAGTCCTTATTTCGCGAAAAGGACTCCTTAATTTTCAAAAAGTACCGTTTAATTTTCGAAACCTCACACCGTGCCTGACCCCATGACTATAGTGAGACAGCAAAGAAAAAAGCAAAAAACATATCCAGAAAAATGTCCTGCTCCATATTGGCTATGAAACAGGACAAGATAATTATGCTTTTAAATGTCAA
>CACZVN010000004.1 GCA_902784615.1 uncultured Prevotellaceae bacterium
GAAGGAGTTGAAGGGCACAGGCTGCTACTGCGTGAACTACAAGGAGAAGTGGGAAGACGGTGAGGAGCACTTCGAGGAGATGGAGATCGTCTGCCAGAAACTCGAGAACGGTCCCGTTGCTTTCGAGAATCCTTGGAAATAATGACGTGAAACGTCAAATAAATAGATTCTTGAGAGTAAATAAAGAGCCCCGCCAATTGGCGGGGCTTTCTTGTTCATTTCTTGCTTCTGTAGAACTTCTCGAGGGTACGATAGGCGTTCTCCTTTTCGGGGGAGGCGACTTCCTTCGACTCAACATCGATCTTCATAACAGGGGCGGCATCGAGGTTGTCCTTGGTGATGGCCGTCCACTGGGGCAGGCCCTCGCCGTTAGGATTGCCCGTCTTGCAGAAGTTGGCATAGTAGGAGAGGAAGAGTTTTGAGATGGCGTAGTCCTCGTCCTGCCAGTCGTAGTATTCATTGGTGTCGAAAGTACCCATGGCGTACTCGATATCGGCAGAATGTACGGCTCCCGGAGCAATGGCGGGCTGCTGGGCTTCGGCTTTCTTCTCTTCAGCGGTCTTCTCGCGGACGCCACCAGCCAGGGCACCAACTTTGTCGCCCATCTTTGCGGATACCTGGGGACGCGGGTGCATGTAGTGGTAGCGATAGACGGGCTGGCCAGAACTCTTCACATGATAGTCGCAGACCTTCCAGGTGGGGAAGCCCGTGAAGAGATCGGAAGCGAGGTCGAGGCCCTTCTGGCTCAAGACATCCTCATCGGTCGTGATGCCGTAGGCCGTGAAGATCTCGTCGGTCATATCACCGAACTGCGCCTTCAGGGCGTTTTTGAAGTTCTCAAGCGTGGGAGCCTGGCCCTGGAGAGCCTGTGAGGGATGTCCCTCTAATGAGTTCCAGCCTGCGAGCAGTGGCACCTGGGCCTGCTGACCTTTCTCGAACACAGCATCGGCACTCTCTGACATGAAGTGACCGTCGAGCACCACGGTAGCCATACCTCTTGGCGGCAGGATCTTCTGGAGGGAGTCGGCATTCATCGCCATAGCGTCGGCGAGACTGGCGATGCCTGCCTGCTTCAGCAACTCAGCGCCAGCAGCATCGGCATCGGCCTGTGTCGATGGCTCATACGGCAGCACCTCTGCACCAGAGGAGAGCAGCGCGCCAGCGATGAGGTTCTTGGAGAGGGGCGAGCACATCAGAAGTGATACGGAGAAGGAGCCAGCCGACTCGCCCACAATGTTGATGCGGGCAGGATCGCCACCAAAGGCTGCGATATTCTCCTTCACCCACTGGATGGCTGCCACCTGATCGAGGAAACCATAGTTGCCGCTGCCCTTATAGTCGGAAGCCGCCGTGAGTTCGGGATGGGCAAAGAAGCCGAAGACGCCCTCACGATAGTTGGCCGTCACACCGATGACTCCCTCCTTGGCAATGGAGGAACCGTCGTAGCGGGGCTCACTGCCAGAGCCGGCCATCAATCCGCCACCATTGAAATAGATGAGTACAGGCAGGGCGTCGGCTGTGGTCTTGGCTGTTGTCCAAATGTTGAGATAGAGACAATCCTCGCTGCGGCCAGAGCCACGGAAATTCATGTCGCCGAAGACGTTGGGCTGCATGGGATCGTCGCCGAAGGCCTTGGCCTCGCGGACACCCTCCCAAGCCTGCAAAGGCTGCGGCGCCTTCCAACGGAGATCGCCTACAGGGGCCTGTGCGAAGGGAACGCCCAGGAATTTCTTGACGCCATCCTCCTCGAAACCTTCCAGGATGCCATACTTGGTTTGTACCTGAAGAGTAACTTCTGTTGACTTCTGAGTGCAGGCACTCAGGATAGCGAGACCAGCAATGGCCAGCATCGCAAATGTTCTGAATTTTTTAGTCATAATTCTATAGATTGTGGTAAGTTCTCAATAAACGCCACAAAGATACAAATAAAATGTGAGAGCCCAAATATAATCCGCATTTTTTTCTTGGATAATCCACAAAAAAGGTGTAAATTTGCCAGCTGAAAAAACGAGATAGTGAAGATGTTAGAGAAGATGCTGAGGTTCACGGATGCCGGACTGTATGAACAGGACCAGTACATTGATTTCGAACCTGAGGAACATGTTTATACTTACAAAGGTCAGACTCAACTGCTGCCCGTCAGTTCGCTGATTGCCTATTTCTTCGAGCCTTTCGATGCAGAACGGGCGGCGCAGAGACAATGGGAGCGCTATGGCGTCCCCATTGAGGAGTCGCTGACGAAATGGAAGCGGATAGGGTGTATGGCCTGTGAGGTAGGCACTTTCCTGCACGAGCAGACAGAGCACTATTTCCAGCAGGGTTTCTTCGACACAGACTATACGTTCTGTTTTCAAGATAAAGAGGAACTGATCAGCATTGAAAAGGAAAAACAGCACTTCCTCCATTTTGTAAAGGACTACCAGATTAAGCCTTATCGCCAGGAGTGGCCTGTGTATGACCTTGACCTGAACATTGCGGGTACCATCGACATGATCTGTAAGGAAGCCGACGGTACGTTTACGATTTACGACTGGAAGCGTAGTGGCAAGGTGGTGAATTACCAAGGGCAACCTGCCACGGAAGGTTTTAATGGGAAGATGAGCCTGAATGGCATCAACCTGCCTGACACCGCCTTTTATCACTATTGTCTGCAGCAGAATCTCTACCGTTATATGCTGGAAACACATTATGGCATCCGTGTGCGTGGCATGAACCTCGTGGTGCTCTGTCCTGACTATCCGACGTATTATGTGGCACAGGTACCTCGGATGGAAGAGGTCATAGAGCAGGTTATCGCCGTCTGTCATCAGAGGGATTTGGGGCACCAATTACTGTCTGCCAAGTGAAATTATTGAAATTATTGCTTGCGTTTCAAAGAATTTGCACTACCTTTGCAGATTGAAATTTCGCATGACGCCTCGAGGACGGCGGTGCGAACCAATAGAAGATGCTAGACAGGACTTGGGTTTTTCTTGTGATGCCCTGTCTGCTGTCGCTGACAGCTAAGGGGCAAGTGATCCGTAACGATACCGTGACGGACAGGGTTCATCAGCTTCAGGAGGTAACGGTGACGGAGAGCCGTCGACAGCATGAGGTGACCAGTACTGCCCCCCTACATATCCTCGACCGTGAGGAGATGTTGACGTTGGGTGTGACGGACGTGGCCGATGCCCTGCATCGCATCCCTGGTGTAACCCTGCGCGACTACGGTGGGGCCGGTGGCATGAAGACGGTTTCGGTGCGTGGTTTTGGTGCGAAACATACGGGTGTCAGTTACGACGGTATCATGCTCAGCGACTGTCAGAGCGGGGAGATCGACCTCTCGCGCTATAGTCTGGACAATGTGGAGCAATTATCATTGGTCATCGGCGATAACGATGATATCTTCATCCCTGCCCGTAATGCCTCGGCTTCGGCTGTGCTTAACATCCAAACTATTGGCATGCCGACGGCAGATATGCATCCCCACCTGACGGCTCAGTTGAAGGCGGGATCCTTTGGTTATGTCAGTCCGTTCCTGCGCTATGAGCAGAACTTGTCAGAGCGATTCGCCTTCTCCGCCGTGGGAGAATACACGTATGCAGAAAATGACTACCCCTACAAAATGCTCGATAAGACGGATTACCGAACCAATAGTCGGATGAGCACTGGCCACGGGGAACTGAATTTCGTGTGGAATGCCAATGCCTTCAACCGTCTGAGTGGTAAGGTCTATTATTACGATAACGCCCGTCAGTTGCCTGGTGTGGTACATTATTATACCAACATCTGTGAGGAGTCGCTGCACGACCAGAACTTCTTCGGACAGTTGCAATACCTGACACATAACCGCACAGGATGGTCGCTGAAGTGGAACGCCAAGTTCAACTGGAACGGCTCCATCTATGAAGATCCCCTGATTCCCAATCGCAATTACGATGCGAGCTACTGGCAGCGCGAGGCCTACACCTCGGCGGCAGTACTCTACACGCCAAATGAGCAGTGGGTTTTTGACTATTCGGCCGACTACAGTTTCAACAACCTGAGCAGTTCCTCCCCCAGGACGGTTGGTACTCGTCCCTATCGTCATACGGTGCTTCAGTCGGCGACAGCCAAGTACCATAACCAACGGCTGACAGTGCTGGGCCGTCTGCTCTATTCGCTCTATCTGAATGATGCCAAGGACGGTGCGAGTGCGCGGAATATGCGACGGCTGTCGCCATCGCTTTCCCTGTCGTACAGGTTGTTACCAGATGATGATCTCTTCGTGCGTGCTTCCTATAAGAATATCTTCCGCTCGCCGACATTCAACGAGAGTTACTATTTCCACTATGGTAGTACCGACTTGCTGCCTGAGAGCACAGACCAGTATAATATTGGCCTCACCTGGAAAGGACGGTTGTCTGCCGTCAGTTGTCAGTTGACTGCCGACGGTTACTACAACCACGTGAAGGATATGATCGTCGCCGTGCCCTACAATATGTTTATCTGGACCTGTATGAATGTGGGGAAGGTTCATGTCTTCGGGACCGATCTGACGGCAAACTGTCAATGGGCC
This sequence comes from uncultured Prevotellaceae bacterium, assembly GCA_902784615.1. Classification (GTDB taxonomy): domain Bacteria; phylum Bacteroidota; class Bacteroidia; order Bacteroidales; family Bacteroidaceae; genus Prevotella. The sequence goes on from CACZVN010000004.1 coordinate 4,538, forward strand.
ATGAACGATCGTCAGAAGTTGGAACTGGCAGGTAACTACAGTTACCAACGGGCGGAGAACCGCACAAACCCTACGTCGCCCTATTATAAGAACCAGATTGCCTATATACCAGAGCATTCAGGCTCTGTCGCCTTGGGGTGGGAGAACCCTTGGATCAGTCTCTCCCTGCATGGTTCGGGCGTCAGCAGTCGTTGGACGAATAACCAGCATACGGAGGGATCGATGATCGATGGCTACTGGGACATGGGACTCACGGCCTGGCACGTTTTTTGTTGGGGACGACAGCAGGTGGAGGCCCGTTTCGATGTGAAGAATCTCTTCGATACACAATATGAGATCGTACATTTCTATCCCATGCCGGGAAGGAGTTGGCAAGTATCTGTTAAATATCAAATATAAATTACAACAACAAAATGAAAAAGTATCTTTTAAGTTTGATGATGCTGGCGATGGGCTCAGCCCTCGTGACATCATGTCTCAGTGATGATGACAACAAGAATGAGCCCCTGATCGTAACGAATACCTCGGGGGTGTATGTGATTAACAACGGTTCGTGGAACCAGAACAACGGCAGCCTGACCTATTTTGACTATGGGACGCTGCAGACGCGTCAGTTGCTGAATGGAGCCGGCGGTCTTGGTGATACGCCCAATGATGCCTATACCAAGGGCGACACCATCTTTGTCGTAGGTTCTACAGACAATACGATTTTTGCAGTGAACAGGAAAGATTTCAGTATTATCAAGGCGATCAGTACCACGGAGACGATGGGAGCTGCTGAGGGTTATAACCCACGCCATATCACGGGCTATGGCAACAATATCTACTTCACGACCTATGGTGGTTATGTAGGTATCATCGATGCGAAGACCCTTCAGGTGTCACAGATCAAATATCAGGTAGGTTCAGGTCCTGAAGGACTGGCCATGGGAGGAAATGCCACTGAGCCTATCCTCTATGTGGCTAATAGTGATTATGGCTATGGGAACGCTTCTATCTCCAAGATTAAATTGAGTAATGGAACCGTTGAGGAGATCAAGAATGAGAAAATCCAGAACCCTCAGGAGGTTATCCCTTATGGAGATGGTTTCTTCTTCCTGGACTGGGGACACTATACTGAAGACTATTCGCAGCAGTTGGACGCAGGTCTGTACTATTACAGTAATGGCAAGGTTGAAAAGGTGGTTGAAGACGCGACAGGTGTAGGCGTTGGTGTGCTGTATGTGGGAACTACCGCTGTGGGTTACAACCTCATTACCTTCAATGCTCCTTATGGAAGTACTTCCCAGCCGACCTACAGCATGTTCAATACCTATACTGGTACAAAGACTACTCTGACCCTTAAAGGAGACCAGGGTTACGAGATCTTCAGTCCTGCAGCCATCGCCGTGGATCCCCTCAGAGGTTTTATCGTTATTGCCTCGCGTCAGAAAGATCCTGACTCTCCTGCCGAATATCCGTATGCCAGCTATACATTACCCGGCTATGCGAATATGTACACCACTGGCGGAGACTATATTCAGAATTCGCACTTCGAGACGGGAATTGAGCCTCACATGATTGGCTTCCTGTATGGCGAAGAGACCTATACCTATTAATGAAGCACCTGTTAGGACTTCTCACGGCATTGTTACTGCTCTCCTGTGGCGGTCAGACGGGCCGCCAGCAGGGGAGTGGTGACAGCCTTGCTTTCAAGTATGCCACACTGCCCTCGGTCGTTGAGTACGACGGCTATACGGTGGTGACGTTGGCCAACCCCTGGAAGGAAGGCAAGGCATTGCATACGTATGTTCTCGTGCCCCGCGATGCCCAGTTGCCTGTCCATCTGCCTAAGGGTACGGTGGTCCGTACGCCGCTCCAGCGGGCGGTGGTCTTTACGACTGTGCATAGCGCCCTGCTGATGACCCTCGGCTGCCAGGACAAGATAGCGGGTGTGGCTGATCTCAAGTACATCAAGATCCCCTGGATTCAGCAGCAGGTGGCACAGGGACGGATCGCTGACTGTGGCGATGGCATGAGTCCCGTCATCGAGAAGATCATCGACCTCCATCCTGACGCCATCCTCCTCTCCCCATTTGAGAACAGCGGGGGTTATGGCAAGTTGGAGGATATCGACATCCCGCTGGTAGAGTGTGCCGAGTATATGGAGGTGTCACCTCTGGCCCGTGCCGAGTGGATGCGCTTCTATGGACTGCTCTTCGGCTGTCAGGCGAAGGCCGACAGTCTCTTTGCCGTGGTCGATAAGAACTACCATGCCCTGAAGCGACAAGCCCAGAAGGCAGGCAAGGGCCGTTCGGTGGTCGTCGATAAGCAGGTGGGTTCCGTATGGTATGTCCCTGGTGGACGCAGCACCATCGGCCAGATGATCAAGGATGCCGGCGGACAGTACCCTTGGGCCGACGATGAGCATAGCGGCTCACTCTCGCTGCCTTTCGAGACAGTATTGGAGAAGGCCAGCGATGCCGAGGTGTGGCTGTTCCGCTACGACAGCGACCAGGCGATGACGAGTGAGCAACTGCTGGCAGAGAAGGAGGGGTACAGTCAGTTCCGTGCTTTCCAGACGGGGGAATTGTACGGCTGTAATGTCTCGACCTCACTCTTCTACGAGGAGTCGCCTTTCCATCCCGACTGGCTACTCAATGATTTCATCCAGATTATCCATCCCGAGGTAAAAGGACAGGCACCCATTCGTTATTATAAGAAACTCTCCGCAAAACAAGTACCCCTTTAGGGAAATTTCGTGCCCCCGCAGAAAAATTTGGAGCCTCCAAATTTTCCTACGGAGCCTCCGCTTGGATGAATTCTCTCGAGAATTGAAACCTCTCTTACGCGCGCGCAGGCGAGTAGTTGTTTTACTCACTTTTTAACCCACACTTCCCGCACTTCTTACACCCAAGCGTTTCAGGTTTAGGTGTGGGAAGTGTAAGAAGTGTGGGTTGTTTTTGGCTTAAGACAACTACCACGCACACACGCACGCGAAAAATTTACTGCAAGAACAGGGAAAGATACAAATAATTTGCTTATCTTTGCATGCTAGAACCCCAAAACCAAATGAATAATGAAAAGAATACAACTGTTGACACTTGCTATTGGCTTGACGATGGCCGTGCAGGCACAGAAAGCACCCGTGTTTGAGACTTCCGCCAAGGACGAGATTGCTGCTAACCATTATTTGGCAGGCAGTAACTATTTGGACTACGACCGTCAGTTATCCACGAAACCACTGACGCCTAGTCCGAAAGGCTATGAGCCTTTCTATATGAGCCACTACGGCCGCCACGGCTCGCGCTGGCTAATCTGGGAGGGCGACTACACGCTGCCCATCCGTGCCCTGAAAAGTGCTCATGAGAACGGCAAACTGACGGAAGTGGGCGAGGAGACGCTCCAGAAACTGGAAGCCATCTTCTCGACGACCGAGAAACGCCTGGGTGACCTGACGACCGTCGGTGAGCGCCAGCACCATGGCATTGGCAAGCGCATGGCTCAGAACTTCCCTGAGATCTTCAAGACAAAGAATCTGAAGATCGATGCCCGCAGCACCGTGGTCATCCGCTGTATCCTCTCGATGATCGCCGAGTGCGAGGAACTGGCTGCAGCCAACCCCACGGCGCAGATCCACAACGATGTCAGTGAGTCGCTGCAGTACTACCTGAACCAGCCCTGGGAGGGCATCGTCAAGGAAGAAGGAAAGACGGGCGACAAGGAGTACCACGACGCAGAGGTGAAATACACCCACCCTGAGCGACTGATGAAGGTACTCTTCAACGACCAGCAATGGGTCTATAACAACGTGATGGCAGGCGACCTGATGCGCCGTCTCTTCGACGTGGCCACCAATATGCAGAGCCACGACACGGACATCGAACTGCTGTCGCTCTTCACCGATGAGGAACTCTACGACCAGTGGCGCATCCGTAATGTCGGCTGGTATCTGGACTATGGTGCCTCGCCCGTCTCGGGCACGAAGATGCCGTTCAGCCAGTTGAACCTCCTGAAGAACATCATCGAGACCGCCGACACCGTCACACAGACACAGGCCACCCTGCGCTTCGGCCATGAGGTATGCGTGATGCCGCTGGCCTGTCTGCTGGAACTCGACAACTGCGGCATGGCCGTCGAGAATCTCGACGAACTGGATACCTATTGGCGCAACTACCGCATCTTCCCCATGGCCTGTAACATCCAACTGGTGTTCTACCGTCCGAAGAAGGGGAAGGAGGGGGATATCCTCGTGAAGGCCCTGCTGAACGAGCGCGAGGCCTATATGCCTGCCAGTACCGACCAATGGCCCTACTACAAGTGGAAGGACTTGCGTGAATATTATCTCAACAAAATCGCTGCCTTCGAACAGGAGGCAGCGACTAAGTAGATTTCCAAGATGTCTAAGATGACGGCTTAGTTGATCTTCGACGTCATCGGGCTCCGCACGCCCTTATAATTCTTTAGGTACGCCTTGGCTGATCCGAAACTCAGGAACAGGTCGAGGCGTACTGGTATGTGGTTCTGGTCGTCGGTGATGTAGAAGCGGATCAGTTCGTGGCTCTTGTTGTCCTCCCACTCGTAGAATGAGAAGACCAGACAGCGGAACTTCTCCTTGGTGTCGCTCACCTTGAAGTTCTCTTTTCCACGGTATTCCAGCCAAGAGTTGCTCAGATGACGCGCATCACTGATAGGCATGCGGATAATGTCGCCTTTCTTCATCGTTGAGGCATCGAAATTGCGGGCACGGAGGAAGATCGACATCATGTCGTAGATGCAGGCCTTGTATTCCGAGGTCTTCCAGTGCTCCTCACCGTCGGCATCGATACGGTGCTTCTTCAGTTTGCTGTAGCCGTGGGGATAACTGTACCAGATCTCATCCACGTAGTATCTCTCTCCCTCGCGGGCTCCCTTGCGGAAGTAGAGGGGCGACATGTCGGGGTTACAGTACGACAGCAACGTGTCGCGCATCGTAAAGTATTTGTCGAGTTTGTCGTTACCACGTGTGATGAGGTAAGATTTCCAAGCATCCTTCCCCTCGAACTTGGTCATTTTCGTGTCCATAGAAGCTGAGCCCACCTTTACCCAGATAAACTTCCAGTTGAAGTAGAGGTCGTAGTTCAGCGACTCGCCCGACTTGAAGGCTGTATTCTCAATGCCACACTGGGACTGGGCCAGAGATGACATGGCAAAGCCACACATCACGCATATTAAACATAGAATTCTTTTCATTTCTTCTTGATATTTATCTTATCCTTGTTGTATTCAATACCTAAATCCTGGGCTCGTTTGGCATTGCGGTTCTGGAGTTTCTTCTTGTTGCCTCCCTTCTGTTTCAACAGAGCCGTTGGCTTCTGCTTATAACGTAGGGTGCCAGTAAGATCCCACGATTGGGTGACGTCCCACTTCTCTTTGCACTCGATCTCGCGGTTATAGTAATAGACGTCCTCCGGCTGCAGATCGGCATCGTAGTCACCCGTATCCCAGATGCCATTGTCGTTTGCATCTACAAAGGCCCTGACATAGTATTTCGCGGGAATGATATAGTCGAAATGGGCAGTACTGCCCTTGGCCAGCACTTCCTTTATCACATTGCCTGAAGAATTGAGCAACTGAACCCTTAGTGGCAGGGTGTCGGTGATCCCGCTGAGGTTGAGGGTCAGGGTGCTGTACTCATCCAGCGTCTTCACCTTGATACCCTGTTTGAAGGGATCTGATACCAGACCGTGGATATCCTCGAAGGCTGCCGAGTCGATCTCCAGACTGTACTCTATGCCTGGCTGCCATTCTGCCAGAATCTCAAACTGGCGTAACTTATGCGGCACGGTCTGGAACGTAAAAGGTGCCTCGTACCATACCGAGTCGATCATGGAGTAGAGGTGGACAGCCGCCGTGTCGTAACGCAGCAGGGGCTTGGGCATCTCAATAGTGATCTTCTTGTCAGGATCCATCTTCGTGGGGATGTTATAGTTTGGCTTCAGCGGAGTCACAGGATAGATGGAGTCGTATTTCTCATCGCGCTTTTTCTTTTTCTCCTGCTCTTTCTGCCATGTCTCTATCTCTTTAGCCTTCTCCTTCTGTCGTTTCTCGTACGACACCTTCGCCAAAATCTCCACGGCCGAGTCTGTCTGAAGGACCAGATTCCCTAAGGTGTCAGTCATCATGTAACTGATATCCATTCGGAGCGTATCCTGATTGACGAGTGTCGTGTCGCGCAGCCAGTAGTGGATGGTGTCACGCTTCTCCGTGGCTTCGATGACGAAAGCACTGTCGGCTTCGAAGTTCAGACCCTTGATGACTGGCAGGAGGGAGTCGCCACAACTGAAGAACAAACTGAACTTCTCTGCGTCCTTACGCTCTGATTTTACCAGATAGCGCTCCGTCGGGGTATGGGTGAAAGCCAGGAGGATAATGTCATCGGGCAGAAAATGGGTATAGGGTGTCTGCCTGAGGGCGTCAATGTGCAGGGAGTCGCGCCAGATGGTGTCGATCCTGACATCTGGCTTGGAGCCAGGGACGAAGGTGTCGTGGTTATAGGCGATCATTTCACTTCTCTGTGAGAAACGGAAGTCACCGTCCATCTCCTGCAGGGCGAAGGCCCTGTAAGTGCCAGGGGCAACGCCCCTAATAATGAAATGGCCGTTATCGTCAGTGCGGGAGATGCGCATCATAGGCTTGGTCTTGAAGGCTGAGTCGGCCAGGTCGTCGTACAGTCCCACGGAGATGCCCTTGACGGGTTCCAGGTTACTGGCGTCGAGTACGTATCCTGCCACTTCCATCGTGTCAATCTGCTCCCCCGTTGAGAAACTAAAGGTATAACTTCCCATGGGGTTATTTTCGTTATTGTCGCTGATGGCATCACCGAAGTCGATGGTATAGGTGGTGTTCTCCTTCAGTGAGTCCTGCAGTTCCACGATAATCTTCTTGCCAGCAGCTTTGATCTCTGGCGCCTCTAATTGTGGCGGGGAGACGATGACCTTGTTGGTGGCATCTTCCAGTTTGATGTATTCGTTAAAAAGGATCGTGATCTTCTTGGCCTTGACGTTAGTCGATTGTTCTGCCGGCTCACTGCCGATGACCACGGGAGGATCGTCGTCGTACCATCCGCCGTCAGGGGAGCCCATCCGCGCACAGGCCACGAAAAGTAAGAAGGTTAGAAGGTAGAAAGGTAAAAAGAGACCTTTACCTTTCGCTTTTTCCTTGATGATACTGAATATACCTTTCATTCCTTACTCTTCTTTCTTTTGCAAAGCCAATAGTTGTTCGATGGTCTCGCGGGAATTGCTCAGGCGCGGTACCTTGTGCTGCCCGCCGAGTTTGCCACGCAGTTTCAACCAGTCGTTGAAGAGGTTTGGCCGTACCTCGACGATCTCCAAGTGTTGGAGCGTGATGTCCTTATAACGTTTCGCCTCGTAGTCGCTGTTGATCTCTTGCAGGCGTCTGTCAAGCAGCTCGGCAAACTGTTGGAGGTTTGCGGGACGCTTGGAGAACTCGATGAGCCACTGGTGACGGCACTTCGCCTTCTCGTCCATGAACACGGGGGCAGCCGTATATTCCAGTACCTCGGCACCCGTCTGCTCACAGGCGTAGGCCAGTCCCTGTTCGGCGTTATCGACGATCAACTCCTCACCGAAGGCATTAATGAAGTGCTTCGTACGTCCGCTGATAATGAACTTATAGGGGTTTGTGGAAGTGAACTGGACGGTGTCACCGATCTCATAGCGCCAGAGACCGCACGAGGTGGAGATCACCATTGCGTAGTTCTTGCCTGTCTCCACTGCCCAGAGGGGTACGGGGTCGCCACCCTCCATCGGGATAAATTCATAGAACACCCCGTAGTCGAGCATCAGCAGCATCGCCTTGTCGTCAGGATCGTCCTGGATGCCGAAGAAACCCTCGCTGGCATTATAGGTCTCCATATAGTGCATATTAGGCGAGGTGATCAGGCGCTTGTACTGTTCACGGTAGGGCGTGAAGGCCACACCACCGTGGAAGAAAACCTCAATATTGGGCCACACCTCCTCCAGATGCGTCTTGCCCGTGAGTTCCATCATACAGGTGAGCACGGAGAGCATCCATGAGGGCACACCGGAGATGTTGGTGACGTTCTTATTCATGGCCTCTTCGGCTATCCGTTCGCGCTTCACCTCGAAGTCGGAGAGCAGAGCCGTCTGTTTCTTCGGCACACGGACGAAATTCACCAGGGGATTGATGTTCTCAATCAGGATAGCACTGAGGTCACCTACCAGTGAGTCCTTCAGGTTATAGTTCGGTGCATGGCTGCCACCGAGGATGAGGCCCTTGCCGTCGAACATCCTCGACTTGGGATTGTTCCGCAGATAGAGGGCAACGGAGTCACGGCCTCCGGCATAATGGATCTTCTGCAGACCCTCAGGACTGACGGGGATAAACTTTGACTTGTCGTTAGTGGTGCCCGATGACTTCGCATACCACTTCACTTTGCCGGGCCAGAGGATATCCGCCTCGCCATGACGCATACGGTCGATATCACCCTTCAGTTCTTCGTAGGTATTGACAGGCACCTGACTGATAAAATCGTCGTAACCCTTGATATTGCTAAAGGCGTGGTTACGTCCGAATTCCGTATTACCGGCTGTCTCAATCAAATGACTAAGTACAGCCCGCTGTAAGACTTCGCCCTCATGCTGGTACTTTTCCAAGGCACGTTGGCGGGGTACGAATAGTTTTCCAACAAATTGAGTCAGACTCATTTCTTTGCGCAATTTTGCTGCAAAATTACGCTAAACTTTCGTAATAGGGGAAAAAATTACGATTTTTTTGTATAATAAGGTATAAAGCTGTCTTCCTGTTTAAAGCATAGCGAGCGCTTTGTTCTCGGCGTCTTCCATGATCTCACGCTCACCAGGACCCTTGTCGTTGATGCCGCAAAGGTGCAGGATGCCATGGATAATCACGCGGTGGAGTTCTTCGTCGTAGGGACGGCCGAACTTGTCGGCATTGGTGAAGACAGTGTCGAGTGAGATGACGATATCGCCGTTGAGCGTATGCTTCTCCGTATAGTCAAACGTGATGATATCGGTATAATAGTCGTGACCCAGATATTCGTTGTTCACCTCTAGGATCTTGTCGTCATTGACGAACAAATAGCCGATTTCACCGATCTTTTTGCCGTATGACTCCACCACACGACGAATCCAGTTGGATGTGTCACGTTTCTTGATGTTGGGGAACTTCACCCCCTCTGCCTCGTATGTAATCATCTGCTTTTCACTTTTTACTCTTCACTTCCTTTTCGGCAGAAAAGGACTGACATCAACGCCGAAGTGCGACAGTTCGCGCAGGGCACTCGATGACACGCTGGCCAGTTCTGGTTCCGTATAGAGCAGGATGGTCTCGATGCCTCCGAGTTTGCGGTTAAAGTCCGCCTGCCACTGCTCATACTCGAAATCGCTCACGGTACGCACGCCTTTCACGATGAATTGGGCATTTTCCGCCTTGGCAAAGTCCATTGCCAGTCCGTGGTATGGCTTTACCTCAATGCGCTTGTCGTCGGCATAGAGGTCACGGATGGCCTGCATCCGCTCTTCGGCAGGACGCATGTTCGGCTTATGCACATTGTCTCCCACCACCCCGATGACCAGACGGTCGAACAGTGGCAAGGCACGGCGCACGATACTGTCGTGGCCGATGGTAAACGGGTCGAAACTCCCGACGAATATTCCTGTTCTCATGAGTCAAATAGGTTTGGTTCCATGATATTGCCGCCATAGGGGTTGCGGCCGAAATGCTTATAGGCCAGTTCCGTGACCATACGACCACGGGGCGTGCGCTTGATAAAGCCCTCCATGATCAGGAAGGGCTCATAGACCTCCTCGACGGTGCCCGCATCCTCGCCGACGGCAGTAGCAATGGTGGTGATACCCACAGGACCGCCCTTGAACTTGTCGATGATCGTCAGTAGGATTTTATTGTCGATTTCATCGAGACCATACTGGTCGATGTTCAGGGCCGTCAGGGCGATTCTCGTGATCTTCGTGTCAATGCTGCCGTCACCCTTTACCTGAGCGAAGTCGCGCACGCGGCGCAACAGGGCGTTGGCAATACGGGGCGTACCGCGTGAGCGACCTGCGATCTCCAAGGCCGCATCCTCCGTGATGGGCACGCCGAGGATGCTTGCCGAACGCTCGATGATGGCCTGCAACGTCTCGGGTTCATAATACTCCAAGTGCATATTGATGCCGAAGCGGGCACGGAGGGGAGCCGTCAGCAGACCACTGCGGGTGGTAGCTCCCACCAGTGTAAAGGGATTCAAGTCTATCTGGATACTTCTTGCCGAAGGACCCTTATCGATCATGATGTCGATGCGGTAGTCCTCCATCGCGGAATAGAGGTATTCCTCTACGACGGGTGACAGACGGTGGATTTCATCGATAAACAAGACATCGTTCTTTTCCAGCGAGGTAAGGATGCCTGCCAGATCTCCAGGCTTGTCGAGCACAGGGCCAGAGGTGATCTTAAAGCCCACACCGAGTTCGTTGGCGATGATATTTGAGAGCGTGGTCTTGCCCAGTCCGGGAGGACCATGCAACAGCGTATGGTCGAGGGGCTCGCCACGGTATTTGGCGGCCTCGACGAACACCTCGAGATTCTCCACCACCTTCTTCTGTCCGCAGAAATCACGGAAACTCAGAGGGCGCAGCGCGTTCTCAAAGTCCTTCTCACCTTGGGAGAACCGTTCTTCGCGTATGTCAAAATCTTCGTCTATCATGCTGATTTTTCCCTATCGGTTGCAAAAGTACGAAATAAATTTGTAATTTTGCCCGCTGAATCGAAAAAAACTGTAAGAGATGCTTAAGATATTGCAACAGACGAGCCGTTGGCTGGCTTCTAACGCCTCGCTTTTCATCATTGCCATCGCTGTGTTCACCTTCTTCGTGCCTGATACGTTCGGGTGGGTGAGAGGTAACACGCAGACCGTCATCCTTGGTCTGATCATGCTGACGATGGGTCTGACGCTGACAACGGAGGATTTTAAAATTCTGGCCCGTCGTCCCCTTGATATCCTGATAGGTGCCTGTGCCCAGTTCTTCATCATGCCTTGCGTGGCTTGGCTGCTGGTGCGCGTGTTCCATCTGGAACCTGCCCTGGCACTGGGAATCCTGTTGGTGGGCTGTTGTCCTGGAGGTGTGTCGAGCAACATTATGTCCTATCTCTGTCATGGCGACGTGGCCTTTTCCGTCGGTATGACCTGTGCCTCTACACTCTTGGCGCCTGTGATGACACCGCTGCTCATGGAACTGACGGCAGGAGCGATCATTGAGATCGACACCATCGGTATGTTCCTGAATATCCTGATCGTGACGATTATTCCCGTTGGAATCGGCTGTTTTCTGAATTACACCTATTCCCACAAACCGAGTTTCCCCACCATCCAGTCGTTGATGCCTGGCTTGAGCGTTATCTGTTTGGCTTGTATCGTCGGCGGTGTCATCTCCACCGTCCATGATGCTTTGATTGCCCGTGGACTGTTGCTTTTTGTCTGGACCTTCGCCGTGGTGTTCTGCCACAACTCCTTAGGTTATCTGTTAGGTTGGACGTCGGGAAAACTGGCGGGCTTCAATACGGCAAAGAAACGTACCATCTCTATTGAGGTGGGCATGCAGAATGCAGGACTGGCCACCGTCTTGGCGAGCACCTTCTTTGCCGCCCAACCGCTCTCCGTCCTGCCCTGTGCCATCTCCTGTGCATGGCACTCGATCAGCGGTACGATTCTCGCTGGTATCTTCCAGAAATGGGATGAGCGAAAAGGTGTCAGGCAGAAAGCCTGACACCTTTTTATCTTACACCTCCACCAAAGCCACCACCGGAGAAACCTCCTCCTCCGCCCCAGGAGGCATGACCTCCGTGACCTGAGGAACGGGCTTCGCGCTCGGCTTCCCGCTGTGCCTTGCTCATGGCTGCACGCGTCGTACTGGAGTGCATGGTGGAGTAGATCGTCGGCAGAGTCCTGTCGTCGGCCATCTGGTTGGCCACCTGGTCCATGTTGAAGTATTCTGGATTGATCTTCTTCATGTCTTTGATCACTTGGTCTGCGATGCCAAAGAGGGTGGCGAAGATCATATAGTCTTTCCAAAGCGATACCTCCTGCACATGGCGTTCGTCGAGCAGGGAGAACTCTTGGAGGAATTTCTTCAGACCAAACAACTGGCGCACGTCGTCGAGGCGGTTCTTGTAGTTGGAGATTGCCGTCTTCGCATGGAGAATCTGGATAAACGAGTCGGTCGTTCCCTGGTTATAGGTGTCCTTCATCCACGACTTCAGTTCCTTGGGCTCCAGGATGGTGTCCTCGCCAGCCGCCTTCTTGAAGATGTTATGTACCTGTCGCAGCAAGACGGGTTGTTTGTCGATGTTCTCCATCTCGTGGATTACGAAGTTGCTCGTCGTTTTACCCTTGGCATTGGTGGTCTTCTCGATGCTGATGCCACCCATGTCGATGAGTTTCAGGATACAGGCAGAGAGCAGGTTGTTGTAATCGGCCCCCATGTACTTATAGGCGTTGATGGCCTTGTTGGCTTCCTGAAGGTCACCGCCAAAGGGGATATCGCGATACCATAGCAGATCCTTCTTTACCTTTCTTCGCGCGCGCCATACATATATAAAATAACCAAGTATCAGGAGGAGGGGGAAGAAAATGAACCCGATGACCAAGGCAATGAGGATGAGGGTGTCTTCCCATGTCCACTCGTCATTGCCGGAGGAATTATAGTCACTGCCTTCGAAGGCGAGATTCTTCACCTGTTCGAAGGTCCCCTCCCTGACATCTGCGGGCTCGAACATGCCTTTGTTGAACTTCGCCATGATAATCATCGCACTACGGTTCTCGAAAGGCTCACTGCTCTCAGCCGTGATCTGGTAGTTTATGAAGCCCACCTCACCGTTGTAGCGGAAGCCCCAGATACCGGTGTTTTCGGCTGTGAACTGCAGAGTGTCCTCTGGCTCTATGGTCAGTTTCACGTGGTCGGGCAGGGGGGAGATACCCTGGGCCACGAACATATAGTTGAAGCCGTCGGCATCCTCGTAACCTTTCACGAGGTTAGTCACGGTGTAGCTTGTGACGTATGTGCGCTCGCCGCTGTCGCCAAGTCCCCAGCACAGTTCATAGCCGTTATGCTTGTTGACGATGCCACATTTGCCCGCCTTCCAGCTCCGGCTCTCGTTGATGTCCCAACTGCCGATATTCGTGAATGATTGCTCACTTTCATCCGTCACCGTGAGGTCGCATACCTCACTGCCGTTCAGGTTGCCGATGGGGATATAGCACTCCGTACCCTCCGAGTCGATACTCATCTGGCGGGTCTCAATGATGCGGGCGTCACCGTTCTTCGATAGCACTACCCGGATGCTGAGGTCATGGAGCTGTGGACGTGCAGATGCTACGGTCGATGCCAGCAGCATCAACAGCAGAACAACTTTATTTTTTGAAAGCTTCATCGAGGTTCGGATAACTCTTCTTCTGTTCTTCGTCGGCCTTCAGGTAATCCTTCGGGTCGAAGTGGAGCATGGAGGCCACGATGCTCGACGGCCACTGGCGCACCATACGGTTCATCTTCGTGGCGGTGTCGTTGTAGATCATGCGCGACATGCGCACGTTCTCCTCATATTGCTTCACACCGTCCATTGTCTCCTTGTAAAGACTGGCAGCCTTCAAGTCGGGATACTGCTCACCGATGGCGATTAATCGGCCCATCACCTGACTTAGGGCGCTCGACTGTTCGTTAACGGCCTCGGGTGTGTTCACCTGTTCACCGCGACGCTGTTTGATGACTTCGATCAGTGTCTCCGATTCGTGCTTGGCATACTGTGCTGCCGTCTTGGCCAGTGCCAGTACGGCATCCCAACGGCTGTTCAACTGGACCTCAATCTGACTGAGGGCGTTCTTACACAATTCATCCAGATTCACCAGCGAGCGCTGGGTGGAGATAAAATAACCAATGACGAGGACCGCCAAAACGATAATAACAATGATTGTAATGCTCATAATTTTAATGGATTTAGTTCTCTGGCGACAAAGATACAACTTTTTTGTGAATTGTACCATATTTTTAGTTTTATTATAATTTTATATTTTTTTTAGATTCCAAATGATATGACTTATTGGGAAATTTATTACCTTTGCAACCGATTCGGGTTTTCCAAAACGGACAACTTTTGACAAGCCGAAATCAAAAAAGTTTCCCAAAACGGATAACTTTAACCTATGGCAGTCGCATAAACATTAACAAACAATACAATGGAAATTAAAAACTTTACCATCACCAAACGAGACGGGTCACAAGCCCTTTTCTCTCTCGACAAGATTATGAATGCCATCGTGAAGGCGTTCGATAGTGTGGAATGCCCTGCCGATCTCGGAACTATCTCCAAGATCATCAGTCATCTGGATATCCACGACGACATCACCGTGGAGAATATCCAGAATCAGGTGGAAGAGGCGCTTATGCGCGAAGGTTTCTACCAGGTGGCCAAGTCGTTCATGCTCTACCGTCAGGCTCACACCGAGGATCGTGAGACACTGGCCAAGTTGCAGTTCCTCTCAGAGTATTGTGAGTCGGTGAATGCCGCCACAGGTTCCAAGTATGACGCCAACGCCAACGTGGAGCACAAGAACATCGCCACGCTTATCGGTGAACTGCCCAAGTCGAACTTTATCCGTTTGAACCGCCGTCTGCTCACCGACCGTATCAAAAAGATGTACGGTAAGGAACTGGCCGACGAATATATCAACAAACTGACCCACCACTTTATATATAAGAATGATGAGACCAGTTTGGCCAATTACTGTGCCTCAATCACGATGTATCCTTGGCTCATCGGCGGTACCGTTGCCATTGGCGGTAACTCCACGGCTCCCACGAACCTGAAGTCGTTCGCTGGAGGTTTCGTCAACATGGTGTTCATGGTCAGTTCGATGCTCAGTGGTGCCTGTGCCACACCTGAATTCCTGATGTATATGAATTACTTCATCGGCAAGGAGTATGGCGAAGACTACTGGAAACGTCCCAACGACCAGGCTGATCTCTCGCTGAAGAAGCGCACCATCGACAAGGTGATCACCGACTACTTCGAACAGATTGTCTATACGCTGAACCAGCCCACGGGTGCCCGTAACTATCAGGCCGTGTTCTGGAACATCGCCTACTACGACAAGTACTATTTCGAGTCGATCTTCGGCGACTTCTACTTCCCTGATGGTTCCAAGCCCGACTGGGAGGGTCTCTCCTGGTTGCAGAAACGCTTCATGAAGTGGTTCAACAAGGAGCGCACGAAGACCTTGCTGACCTTCCCTGTGGAGACTATGGCCCTCCTGACTGACGAGAACGGTGAGTGTCGCGACAAGGAGTGGGGCGAGTTTACGGCCGAGATGTACAGCGAGGGCCACTCGTTCTTCACCTACATGAGCAACAATGCCGACTCGCTGAGTTCCTGCTGCCGCCTGCGCAACGAGATCACCGACAACGGCTTCAGCTACACCCTCGGTGCCGGTGGCGTATCCACAGGCTCGAAGTCCGTGCTCACCATCAACCTGAACCGCTGCATCCAGTTTGCCGTGAACCACGAGCTCGACTACCTCGAGTACCTGGGCTCTGTCATCGACCTCTGTCACAAGGTGCAGTTGGCCTACAACGAGAACCTGAAGGAACTGCAGAGCCACGGCATGCTGCCGCTCTTCGATGCCGGCTATATCAACATCGGCCGTCAGTACCTCACCATCGGTATCAATGGTCTGGTGGAGGCTGCCGAGTTCATGGGCCTGAAGATTACGCCCAACGACGACTACCTGCACTTCGTACAGGGTATCCTCGGCCTTATCGAGCAGTATAATAAGAAGTACCGCACGAAGGACGTGATGTTCAACTGCGAGATGATCCCCGCTGAGAACGTCGGTGTAAAGCATGCCAAGTGGGACCGTGAAGACGGCTACTTCGTGCCGCGCGACTGCTACAACAGCTACTTCTACGTGGTGGAGGACGACTCGCTGACCATCATCGACAAGTTCAAGCTCCATGGTGCACCCTATATTGAGCACCTCACTGGTGGCTCCGCCCTGCACATGAACCTGGAGGAGCATCTCTCAAAGGAGCAGTATGCCCAGCTGTTGAAGGTCGCTGCCAAGGAAGGCTGTAACTACTTCACCTTCAATATTCCTAACACCGTCTGCAACGACTGCGGTCATATCGACAAGCGTTACCTGAAGGAGTGCCCGCACTGCCATTCCAAGAATGTCGATTACATGACGCGTATCATCGGTTACCTGAAGCGTGTCTCAAACTTCTCGCAGGCCCGTCAGGAGGAGGCTGCACGCCGTTACTACGCCCTGGCAGACTAAGCGATGCTGAAGTACGTCAACACAGGTATCGTATTTCAGGAGATACCCGACGAAGTGACACTGGCAATTAACATCTCTAATTGCCCGTGTCACTGTCCTGGGTGTCATAGCCATTATCTCTGGGAGGACATCGGCATCCCCTTGAATGCCGATGCCATCGATGCCTTCGTTGAGCAGTACGGCGAGGATATCACCTGTATCGCCTTCATGGGTGGCGACAACGATCCGAAGGGCGTGAACCTTCTGGCCCAGTATATCCATGAGGAGCACCCACAGTTCAAGGTGGCCTGGTACAGCGGCAAAACCGTCATCTCTGCCGCCGTCAACAAACAAGACTTCGACTATATCAAGATCGGTCCCTTCATCAAGCACCTTGGTCCCCTGAAGAAGCCCACCACCAACCAGCGCCTCTACCGCCAGAACGCCAATGGCGAGTTTGAAGACATCACTTCACGCTTCTGGAAGAAGTAGGAATCAGACAAGTCAGGATAAAGGTGGTATGACATCCCTGGCATTGCCTTTCTGCCAAGTCGAGCATGCCACCTTGTTGTATCATCATCCTGCGACTTAGGGAAAGCCCGATGCCACTGCCATTTCGTTTTGTAGTAAAGAAAGGAACAAAGAGCGACTGACGGTTTTCGGCAGGGATAGGCAGGCCATCGTTACCTATATGGAGAATCAAGGGGACAGGTCCATGATTCCAATCGGAATCACGAGACCTGTCCCCTTGATTCTCAATGACCATCTTCCGGGCCTGGGCTTCCACCGCGTTTTTTGTCAAGTTCATCAACACTTGACGTAACATGCTGGCGTCAGCATGGACGACGGTGTCAGGAGAAAGGCCGACTTCCCATGTCAGTTCGGGGTATGCTTTGCTGATGTCATCTATCATGGCGCGAAGATTGACATCTGCTAAGGCGGGTTTCTCCAACTCTGACAACTTCCGATAGTTTGCCACGAACTCACTCAGATGACAGGAGGTGTCATGGATGGCCAAAATACCTTCTTTAAGTGGCGTGCCCTTCACATCGTCGCGGCTGAGCATCGACTGGCTGATACTGGTAATGGGGGCTGTGGCATTCATGATCTCATGGGTCAGCACCCGTGTGAGCCGTTCCCACGATTCCACTTCGTTCTGGTTTATCTGCTGGCGGATGGTATCGCCCAACTGGTTCAGTGTCTGCTGCATGGCGTGTTCGCCTGGCAACAGCCCGTCAGTAGGCAGACGGAAGGTGAAGTCGCGGTTGCGGATAGCCTCTTGCATCAGATGGGCACGAAGTTTCAGTGAACGCTGATGGAGCACGAACCAGACAAAGACCATCACCAGCACTACACCTATTATAAGAAGTACCCATATCATAGCCTTTTCATCTTATTGTAGAGTGTCTGCCGCGTGATACCAAGGAGTTCTGCGGCCTGCGAGAGATTGCCGTGACAGCGGTCGATGGTGCGTCGGATATGGTCTTTCTCCATTTCGTCAAGGCTGACGATCTCGTCCTGCATGTCCAGCACGTCTTTTAACTTACGGATCAGTTCATCGTTGTCCCACGGCTTGGTGATGAAGTCGGCGGCCCCGCTTTTCAGACCTTTGACTGCGAGCGACACATCTGCGTATGCCGTCAACAGTACCACTGGTGTCTGCGGATGCTGTTTGCGGATGGTACGTAGCCAGAACAGCCCTTCCTGTCCGCTGTTCACGCCAAGCGTGAAGTTCATGTCGAGCAATACGATGTCTGTCTGCTCCTGTGCCATCGTCTTCAGGATATCGTCTGGTCTTTCCAACGTCAGGACACGCTCGAAGATCGAGGCCAGACAATAGCGAAGGGCCGTGAGTATGGCCGAGTTGTCATCGACGATAAGTATGGTTCCGTAACTGTTCATGGTGCAAAGTTACGAATAATCTGTCTAATAATCATACGGACGACTGTCTAAATTTTAGACAATCTGCTTCCTGGCGCCCTTTTATCCTTGCATCGTCAGGAAATAATCCATAGTTTTGCACCAACAAAGCACCAAAAGCGATATGAAGAAGAAAACTGTGGATATTCATTTCCTGACGATAGCCATGACGCTGTTCATGAGTATGACGGCTCATGCACAGGAGATCTGGACAATGCAACAGTGCATGCAGTATGCCGTGGCGCACAACCATGAGGTGAAGCAGGCAGAACTGGATCTTGACAACTACAGGGCCAGTAAGACTGGAGCCATCGGCAATTTCCTGCCTTCGGCAAGTGCCAACATCGGTATGCAGTATAACTTCGGACGCGCCATCGATCCTGAGACGAATGGCTATACCGACGTGAGCACCTTTTATAATGGCTACTCCTTGGGGGCCTCACTGCCAGTGTTCGACGGTTTTAACCGTCTGCACGCATTGAAAGCCGCTAAGGCCAGTGTGCTGATGGGGCGCGAGGCACTGCGCCAGCAGCAGGATCAGACGGCCCTCAGCGTCTTGCAGGCCTTTACCAATGTGGCCTATTACGAGGGACTGGTGAAGATGGCCGAGGAGAAGGTGGAGGAGACGATGCTCCTGCTCAGGCAGACACGTCTGATGGAAGAGGTGGGCCGGAAGAGTGCTGCCGACGTGGCACAGGTGGAGTCGCAGCAGGCCGAGGCCGGTTACGAATTGACGCGCCAGCAAAATCTCTTGGCCTCTGCGCTCCTGGAACTGAAACAGGCGATGGCCTACCCCATGACCGATACGCTCTCGCTAACCGTTTCACACGGGGACAGGAACGCCTGTAATGTCTGCAACATCACATTGTTCCAGTCCCCGTGTGAAACACACTCATCACTTCAAATAGTCCGCTATCAGATGGTGGCTTCGAAACACGAGTGGCGCCAGGCACGTGCTGGGCTTCTCCCCTCTCTCTCGTTGAGTGCGGGCCTGAGCACCACTTACTATCATACGCTACATACACCGTCGGCAGCCTCGTTCAACGACCAGTTCAAGAACAACATGGGTGAGTATGTGGGTGCCACACTGAGCATCCCGCTCTTCAGCCGCCTGCAAACGATCACCAGCATCCGCCGTGCGAAGAACAACTATCTGAGGGCACAGGAAGCATACGAACAGAAGCAGTTGGAACTGGAAAAACTCTCTCGTGAGGCTTGGCAGGACTGGCTGGGCTACCTGAAGCAGACGGCACAGATGGAAAAGAAGGTGGAGGCCGACTCCATGGCCTATCAACTGACGCGCCGCCAGTTTGAGGAAGGCCTGAGCACAGCCATCGACCTGCACACCACCTCGTCGCAGTTGCTGAACTCGAAGGCTACGCTCCTGCAGTGCCAGTTGATGGCGATGGTGAAAGAACAATTAGTAAGATATTATCAAGGAGAAACGATATGGACAGAGTAATCGAAAAGACTAAGGCACAACGGCTTATGAAGTATTGGCCTTACATGGCTGGTGGCGTATTGCTGCTGGTGATATTGGGTTGGCTGGTGTTTGGCAACCATGCCTCGACGCTGCGAGTCAGCAAGGACGAACTGACCATCAGCGACGTACAGCAGACTGAGTTTAAGGACTATGTGCGCACCAATGGTCAGGTGCTGCCCATCCAGGTGGTGCAGGTCTCACCAGAGGAAGGCGGCATCGTGATGGAAAAGGTCGTCGAGGAGGGAACTCACGTCAAGAAAGGCGATGTTATCGTCCGTCTGAGCAATTCGAACCTCGACCTCCAGATCCTGAATGCGGAGGCCGAACTGGCTGAGAAACAGAACCTGTTGCGCAATACCCAGGTCGCCATGCAGCAGGACCGTTTGAACAACCAGACGGAACAGGCACAGCTCGATATGGACACCCAGCGCAAGCAGCGCACCTTCGAGCAGAACAAACGGCTCTATGGGGAAAAACTCATCAGTCGCGAAGACTTTATCCAGTCGCAGGAGGATTACGCACTCTCTGCCAAGAAGCGCTCGCTGGTATCAAAGCGCTTGAAGCAGGACAGCATCTATCGCACCGTGCAGATGGACCAGATGGAGGACAACCTCGAGAATATGCGTCGCAATGTGGTGCTCGTCCGCCAGCGTAAGGATAAGCTCGAAGTGCGCTCTGCCATCGATGGCGAACTGGGACTGCTCGACGTGGAGCTGGGACAGAGCATCTCCCCTGGCCAGAAGATCGGACAGCTCAACGACCTCTCTGACTATAAGGTTCAGGCGCAGATCGACGAGCACTATATCGACCGTGTGCGTCAGGGACTTACGGCCACTTTCTCGCGTGGCGACAAGCAGTATCAGTTGCAAGTGCGCAAGGTCTATCCCGAGGTACGCGAGGGGAAGTTCCGCTGCGACTTCGTATTCCGTGGTGAACGCCCTGAGAACATTCGCACGGGACAGACCTACTACATCGACCTCGAACTGGGCCAGCCCGAGCAAGCTATCCTCATCCCTCGTGGCACCTTCTTTCAGACCACAGGCGGACAATGGATCTTCGTCCTCGACAAGAGCGGCTCGAAAGCCTATCGCCGTAACATCCGCATAGGCCGTCAGAACCCCCAGTACTACGAAGTGCTCGAAGGCTTGGAGCCAGGCGAGCGCGTCGTCACCAGCGGCTACGAAGCATTCAAAGACAATGAAATACTAAACATTCATTAGTTACTCCTCGACCAATACAAATATTTTACTGAAATTGGAGCCTCCAAATTTTCCTACGGTGGCTCCGTTTTGATGAATTCTCTCGAGAATTGGATGCTCTCTTACGTGCGCGTAGGCGTATAGTTGTCTTACTCACTTTTTAACCCGCTCATCTCGCCTATCCCACACCTAAACCTACAGCGCGTAGGTGTGGGATAGGCGAGATGAGCGGGTTGTTTTTGACTTTGCCTCCTATCACGCCCGCGCGCGAAGTCACAAAGTGTCCTGACACCATTGTGTCATGTCTAAAAATCATACGATATACTGTCTAATTATTAGACAATCTGTATCCTCCGGGGTTAAAAGCCTTGGCGGATTCGTTTTTTGGGCGTAACTTTGTACCAACAAAAGAAGAAAACGTGAATATGAATAGTTATCTGAAGTTCCTGAGCCGCCACAGGCTCTTTACCATTATTAATATCGTGGGGCTGTGCCTCTCAATGGCTTTCCTGCTGTTGTTGGGAGATCTCATATACCGCCAGGCGTCTGTAGAGAACTATCAGACACGCGGCGATCGTACCTTCGTTGTGGGCAACGAGCAGTTTATGATGTCTCACTTCCGTGTGGGGCAGAAGTTACAAGACCGCTTCCCTGAGATTGAGAACTGGTGTTCCATCTCAGGATACAACTTGTCATTCAACGTCAGGGGACAGGAGGTTCTTACCAAGTTGCTCGTCACAGCGCCTAACTTCTTCGAGTTCTTCGACTATCGGCTGCTGACGGGCGACAAGCACAAGGTGCTCAGTGCCCCCAATCAGATGGTGGTGAGTAAATCCTTCGCCCAGCGTTACTGGCCTGAGGGTGATGCTGTCGGTAAAGAGGTTGTCTTAGACGATAAAGATGTTCCTGACAGCCAAACCACCTACACCATCAGCGGCGTGATGGACGACTTCGACCGTTCCGTCATCCCCTCTGACTATGAGTGCATCATCAATGTGGAAAACCTGCGCGTCATTCACTCCTATGCCTATGATGAGTACATGTCGAATGCTGCCAGTTGCGTATTGTTTCTTATGCAGCGTGAAGGTTGTGACCTGCGCAGTAAAATCAGCGATATGCGCGACTATCTGAAGACCTTCTTCTGGATCTATCAGATGGAGGCCGTGAAAGAACTGACGCTCACTCCGCTCTCTACGCTTTACTATGACGCCAAAGGTTGCTCGTTAAATGATGACGACCTCAATCATGGCAGTCGCGATATGGCCCGCCTCTATGTGATCATCGCCCTGCTTGTACTGGTGTTCGCCATCTTCAACTACGTGAACCTGAGTGTGTCGCTCACCACCGAGCGCTCGAAGGAGATGGCCACACGGCGGCTTCTTGGTTTGTCGCGCCTGCGGGTCTTCACCAAGCTCATCGGCGAGAGCATCATTTTCACCGCTGTCGCCTTTGTCATAGGCTATCTGATAGCCCTCGCCCTGCAGGACAAGGCCGTCGAGATGGCTAACTGTCCGATGGATTTGCTGAAGGACACGGGCATTGTGACCATCATAGGCTTCCTGCTCGCCATCGCTGTGGTAGGTACCTTGGCTGGATTTGTGCCAGCATCCGTATTGAGCGGCTATCAGCCCATCGACATTGTTCGCGGCACATTCCGTCGCCGTGTGCGCCAGCGTTGGAGCCATGTGCTCATGGTGATGCAGGTCGTCTTTGCCATCGTCATGCTTACAGTCAGCCTGCTGCTTAACAGCAACATTCGCCAGCGGATGAACCTGCCCTTAGGCTATGAAACAGAGAATATCCTCCAGATGGGGGGCATCAGCGGCCTCAACTATAGTCAGCGCCAGACATTCCGCGACCGTCTTATGCAACTATCTGAGGTGGAGGCCGTGGGCTACGGTTTTGGCACGCCTCTCGATATGTTGGAAAACAACACTTGTCAGGCCGAAGACGGAACGGTGGTCAGCATACGGCTACTAATGGGCGACACCTGTTTCTTCAACATCCTCAAGATACACCCCGAAAAGACCTATACCGACCCGAAGGGCGGTAACTACGGTACAGGTGTCAACCACCAGTTGTTGCGACAGTTTGGCAGGCTCGAAACAGACACTGAATTCACGGTTTCCGGACAGGAACAGACCGTCCATGTTAGCGAACTCTATCCTGACATGGTGTATCAGAACGTGATGAACGAGGAGGAGCACCCCACGCCTTTCACGATATATAAGATGGATGAACTGTTTAAGGACATGGGGAGATACGGACCACCCCGTATGGTGCTTGTAAAGTATCATGGAGAGCGCAAAAAAGTGGAAGAGACAATGACGGCTATGCTGAAAGAGCTGAGAGGGTACGATCCGCTTGAAGTCCGTGCACTTAGTCAACTGCACCGCCAATGGTACAAAGACTACGAACGATTCCTCGGCGTACTGACAGTCTTTACAGTTGTTGCCCTGCTGATTGCCGTACTCGGCCTGATGGCCATGAACAGCTATTTCGTTGGCCAGCGTCGTCGCGAGATTGCCATCCGCCGTGTCTTCGGAGCCGAAATCAGCGGTATCACCCTGCGATTGCTTCGTACGGTGGTCATTCAGTCACTCATTGCTGCCATCATCGCCATTCCCCTTTCATGTTGGCTGGCACCAATGGTAGGCAGTATCTCCGGCCTCCGCATCGAGATGCAGCCCCTGCCCCTCATCCTCGCTCTCCTCATCGTCCTCGCCGTCAACGTCCTCACCGCTGCCTTCCAAGGCTGGCGTGCGGCTACGGAGAATCCTGTGAACAGCATAAAGAATGAATAACATGAATAGCTATCTGAAATTCCTATCGAGAAACAAGCTCTATACGCTTGTCAATGTTGTCGGGCTGAGTGTCTCGCTGGCCTTTGTCATCATTATCGGGCTGTATGCCCAAATGGAGTTCGGACGCGACAAGTGGCACGCGAAGGCCGACCGTATCTACAGCATTTGCACTGAAAGCGAGGGCGAAGTCGATGAACACTCGCACTGGTGCATGCAGGGGCTGCTGCGCAGCAATTTCCCTGAGATTGAGAACTCGTGCGCCGTGCTGAATCACGATGCCGAACTGACTATAGGCAACCAGGAGAAGAAGATGGTAAAGATGATGGCTGCCGACTCCACATTTTTCCAGTTGTTTGACTTCCCCCTGACGTTGGGCAACCGCCGTCATGCGCTGAAGCAGTCGAATGCCATCATCTTGAGCGAAGAGACTGCCCGCCTGCTCTTCGGCACCAGTGACCCGATGGGCAAGACGGTCACGCTGAAAGACTCGCTACAGTTTGTGGTGACAGGCGTGATGCCGCAGCTGAACCACACCTATATGAGGAAATGTGATGTATTGGTGAGTACCGACATGGCCGACATACTGACCAACAACGGCGGTCGGTTCAAGGACGAGACGATGAACAGCTACGGCCAGTGCCGTGTCTATCTGCTGGCACGCGAGGGGTGCGACCTGCGTCAGAAAGAGGCGGCGATTAACGACTTCCTCTCGGAACGTATCTGGCTGTTCAAGAAAGAGTCCGTATTTCCAAGCCGCCTGGAGTTGCACCCGCTGAAAGAGATGTACTTCCTGAAACGAGGCGGTGACAACGGGACCAGTAAGGGCGATCACCAGCTGTCGTGGCTGCTCACCTTGGCTGGCCTGGTTATCCTGCTCTTTGCCGTGATGAACTACGTGAACCTGACGATGGCCCAGAGCACCTTCCGCATGCGCGAGATGGCCATGCGCCGCCTGCTGGGTTCGCAGCGCAACGCCGTCATGATGAGGCTCATCGGCGAGAGTGTCATACTCTGCCTGCTATCGCTCCTGATAGCGTTGCTATTAGTGCATATAGCCGAGCCATACGTCAACTGGTTAGTGAATAACCACAGCGTCAGTTCGTGGGAGGGCAATATAGGCAGTGGCGACATCGACATCATACAAACTGCCGACCTATTGCGCCCGCAGGCACTCTCGGCCATTGTTGGTTTTACCCTGCTGCTGGGCATTGCTGCCGGCTTGGCACCAGCCATTGTCATTTCGTCGGCACACCCCATCGAGGTGGTGCGCGGCACCTTCCGCCGCCACTCGAAGATGTATTTCTCGCGGCTGTTCATCGTTGTGCAGCACGTGTGTACCATTGCCGTCATCGGCGTGACGCTGACGATGTGGCTGCAGGTGCGCCACCTCATCAACGCACCGTTAGGCTGGAACACGGAGCGGCTGCTCATCGTGCGTGCTCCCGAATGGGGCATGATGAAGAAACTCGGTCTGCTGTTCGCTGAGGTGCAAAAGATGCCGTGTGTTGAAGCATCAACGGTAGGCTTGGGTAGTCCGTTTACGGGTGGCAGCAACTCTACGAACCAAATAGGAGAGAAGGTTATTTCGTTCCAGACTTTCTGGAACACCCCCGGCTGGCTGAAGATGCTCGACATTCCAGTGCTGGCCGACTACGGTACTACTGGCAAGGACGGTGAGCGAAACTTCGTCACCCGCAAATGCTTAGAGGCAGAAGACCTGCCTGTCGATGCCCGCAGCATGAAGTTCGACGGCGAGCTGCTGCAAATAGATGGCATCATCGATGACTTCTGCTTAGGCGACATTCTCAGCGGCAGGGGCGAGAACATCGTTGTCACGGAGAAACCTTTAGAATTTGGCTTCGAGATGCTGGTGAAGTACCGTGGCACAAAGCAACAGGCCGTGGCGCAAATCCGGGATAGCTATGAGCGCATCTTCGAAATGCCGATGGATACCGACTGTTGTCAGGACAGCGACAACATGCTGCAGCAGATGTTTGTGAGCCAGATACGCATCATGCGCCTGTTGACGGTGTTCGCCGTAGTGGCATTGGTGGTGTCGATGCTTGGTCTGCTGGCCATGTCCACCTACTATATTCAGCAACGGCGCAAAGAGGTGGCCGTCCGTAAGGTGTTCGGCTCTACCAGCAGCGAGGTGCTCCGTCGCCTGCTCCGTCAGTTCGTGGTCTATGTGGCCGTCGCCTTTGTGGTGGCCATTCCCATTATCTATCATTATGGAAACGACTGGCTGTCGCAGTATAGCTATCGCATCACTCTCACGCTGTGGATACCCATAGTCGCAGGCGTCTTCAGTCTCGTCGTCTCGCTACTCACCGTATTGGTGCAGAGCTGGCGGGCTGCCAATGAAAATCCAGTGAACAATATCAAAACAGAATAAAGCAATGATTAAATTAGAAAACATTCAGAAGGTGTTCCGCACGGAAGAGGTGGAGACCGTAGCATTGGGCGGTGTGTCGCTCGAAGTGAAGAAAGGTGAGTTCGTGGCCATCATGGGACCGTCGGGCTGTGGCAAATCAACACTGTTGAATATTCTGGGTCTGCTCGACAATCCCACCAGTGGAAAGTATCTGCTCGACGGCGAGGATGTTGGTTCGCTCAAGGAGAGCCAGCGCACGAAGGTTCGCAAAGGTCAGATAGGTTTCGTGTTCCAAAGCTTCAATCTCATCGATGAGCTCAACGTAGAAGAAAATGTTGAGTTGCCTTTGACCTATCTTGGTGTTCCTAAGAAGGAGCGCAAGGCGAGGGTAGAGGAGGTGCTGCGCCGTATGGCCATCTCGCATCGAGCCCACCACTTCCCCCAGCAACTCTCAGGTGGCCAGCAGCAGCGTGTAGCCATCGCCCGTGCCGTGGTAATGAACCCCAAACTGATTCTTGCCGATGAGCCTACTGGTAACCTCGATTCCAAGAACGGTCTGGAGGTGATGCAACTGCTCACCCAGTTGAACCAGGAAGGTACCACCGTCCTGATGGTGACCCACTCCGAGCGCGATGCCGGCTATGCCACTCGCATCATCAACCTCCTTGATGGTCAGGTGGTTCCAGAAGTCAAACTATAAGCCAACGGTTCGTGAACATCCATCAGAAGCCGATAGAACAAGAAAGGGAATCCCATCTCTGCTCATATTCTTCTTCCTTCTTGCGTACCTCCTGAAGGGCTTTCTTCCGGAGGGCGCGCTTTTCGGCCTTTTTACCGATGGTGATGCCATCGATGCCTTCGTCGAACAATACGGCGAGGACATCACCTGTATCTCCTTCATGGGTGGCGACAACGATCCGAAGGGCGTCAACCTCCTGGCGCAGTATATCCATGAGGAACATCCGCAATTCAAGGTGGCGTGGTACAGTGACAAGACCGTCACCTCGGTCCCCTGAAGAAGCCCACCACCAACCAGCGCCTTTATCGCCAGAATGCCCAAGGCGAGTTTGAGGATATCACTTCCCGCTTCTGGAAGAAGCCTTAATTGATTTCGTAGCCTTTTACCATGATGGCAGGACAAACGGGAAGTTTCTTGGTCTTTCCCTTGACGGCATTGCGATAAAGGCCACTCTTCATATAGGCCTTCATGTATAAGAATCCTTTTTCGCCATAACCATCCACTACACAGATACTGATGTAATAGTCTTTCTTTGGCTTTAGTATAATATTCTCTTCCGGACGGATATCCAAGAGATAGTCGCTTTTATCGTTTGTCAAGGTCTCATAAATCGGTTTCTGATGGATATTCACAAACTGCGTGCCAATTTTCTCATAGACATTGATACTCACCTTACATTGTTTAAAGGTGCAACCCGAGATCTTCACCAGGATATCGCTGATGACATATTCTTTGCTGCATGAGAATGGAACTCCTCCCTCCGGGCCTAAATCCGAGCCATGTCCTGAGGTGCCTACGAGCCCGGGAGCAGGGATTCCTTTACCAACAATGGTTTTGGGCTTGTTCTTTTTGCCGATAACCACCTCTGCGAGTTCCACGACCTTGTCCTTCAGGACTACAGTAAGTTCCTCTCCAGTGGCATATTCCTGATAGGGTATCTCTGTTGTCAGATACGAAACGTGACTGAAGGATAGTTCCTTCTTTCGTCCTGCGGGAATCGTGAGTTCAAAGTTCCCCTTGGCATCCGAAATAACACCAACACTATCCTCATCGAATCCGATGCTGACGTATTCGATGGATTCGCCACGCTCATTGATAACCTGTCCCTTGACAGTGATCTGCGCCGTTCCCGTTATGGCAACAAGCACAAACATAATGGTTGATAACAGTTTTTTCATTTTGATATGGATAATAATCTATTTTCCTTCTAAACTATCCCAGCGTTGCTGATACTCGGCCTCTTTCTGTCGCACTTTCTTCAATTCATTCTTTCTGTGCTTGCGTTTCTCTATCTTCTTACCGAGGGTATTCTCAAATATCCAGAGGGCGATGGCAAGCACATCGGGACCTGGTGGAATCACTTTCGGTAATTTGTCGCGTTCAACTTGCTGAGGCGAGGGCTTCATCATCTCTGCCATCCGTTTGTCGAATCGTCGTTCTCCATAAATCACTACTTCCCTTAAGGTGTTCATTTTTGGCAACAAGAAGATGGTGTCTCCCTTCAGTTCTGACTTGAGCACATAACGCTTCTCATATAACGGATGAGAGAACGAGATCCTGTTGAATCCATCCTTGAGCAAGAATGTCCCGTCCCAAATAGTCCTCGTGTCCTGATTGTCATCGGTATGGACAAGCACGTCGCGAAGAGGAACTCGCGACTCCAAATCTGCTACTATGAATTGTTGAGCCTCAACACAGGTAGAAACGATAAGCAAAAGTCCAATCAGTAACTTTTTCATCTAGGATGGTTGATGTTCTGGCTACAAAGATAGACATAAAAGCGAGACGTACGTTGTGCTTTAACATATCTGCCGTCAATTCTAACATCTTTAACCTTCGACAATGTAATGAAAATTTATCAAACGATAACCATTTTTATTTAACTTGCCATTCTATTTTCTTGCGTTCTAAAGAAATAATAGTTACCTTTGCAAAAAAATCTTGGAGTGGGGGTGATGATTTCCCTGGCTCATCTGTAAATATAGTAAAAGCAAGCGAGAAAAAGATGCCAGACAGAGAACAACAATTCAAGCAACTCTTCCTTTCGGAGTACGACAGGATGTACAAGGCAGCCTACATCCTGTTGGGCGACGAAGACGAGGCAAAAGACGCGGTACAAGACGTCTTCGCCAAGTTGTGGGCTGGTACCTGCCCACTCAAGGAGGAGAGCCAGAGTATGTTTTTCCGAGACGTTGGAAATCTCGTACAGACTTCCATGTTTTCACCAAGTGTTACCAGTTACCAAACGCAGAAACCAAGGTAACACTTAGGTAACGGAACAGGCTCAACATTCTTTCCAATCCGAAAGAACATCAAAAGCGCAAATGACCGCAAACCAACGCAGTATCAACGATTTACGCTATATCGTCCGTAATAACCTCATCATTCCCAACAACCTTGATATTCGTGAAAATAGAACGGCAAGAAAATAGGTTCCCATTCAGTTAATAGCAACAAATAAAGTTTTGTTCTGTTGCCATTGATGCCTTTGTCTAAACCTCATCGAAGCCCTCTCTTACCAGTCGAACACCACGCTGCACGTAGGTACTGGCACAGCCTTCTTCCTGTGGTACTGTGGCGATCTGGTCAATGAGATCATCAACGACGAGTGGGCTCCCTGTGAGAAGACCGTTGGCGGAGGCCTGTTCTAATAGACGAAATCCACTTTCTGTACCCCCTGACCATAGATGGTCTTAAAGTCGTCGCGCATGGAGATGACGTGGTAGCCAGCATCGCGCCACTTCTGACCCAGCGCGATGGCTTTTTCCCGGTTGGCGTGATCGCGGGCATCGTCATCGGCGATGAGCTGGAAAACGGCAGTGCGGTACTTCTTGTTGCTCAGACAGTAGTTGTGCATAGCGACATCGCCGCCGCTGTTGCCGAACGTCAGCACGGGCACCTTACCGATCTCCTGTGAGATCTGAAGCACCTTGTTGGTCTTCAGGTTCTTGATCAGCAGACTGTCGGTGCGGATCAGGTTTTCATTTTTTTCCATGGTGTAGTCCACACCCGGCTCCTCGCCCTGCTTGCTCGACACGAGTTTCACGTCCATGCCGATCACCCTGTTGGGAGCGATGCCGATGGACTCTACGAGCGAACGGCAGATAAAACGGTCGGAACCAGAGACGACATAGATGGTGAAGCCCTTGGACTTCAGATAGTCGAACACCTCGAGCATGGGCTGGTAGAAGCTCTTGCCGTAGGTCATGCCCTTGAATCCGTTGGCCAGCTTCTCACCGTAAGCCTTCACGTAGGCGTCGAACTCAGCGATGGTCATGCCTGCATAAGCCTTGGCGGCAGCGCGTGCGTGTATCATGTCGAAATGGGCGGGGAGTTTCTTGCCTGTGCGCACGAAGTCGCGGATGGCCTGAGCAGCCTGACGCACATCCTCGGGAGCCTTGTCCTTGTACGAGGGATCGTCGAGTCCGCGGTATTCGAGCATTAAGTACTCGAAATAGCTGGGATAGAGCTCACCGACGAACGTTCCGTCCATATCGGAGGTGACTATACGGTCTTCAACGGGGATGAAGTTGGACGACTGAGGGTTCGTCACATCCTCCACATACGTCTGCAGGGCCGTCAGTGCCTCACAGTTGTTCCACGAAGGGAAATAGTTCTTCGAGGATATGCTCTCCGAGTAATTCTTGCTACAACTGGTCAATAACGTGACCACTGTGAGGGTAACTAATAACAGATTCTTTTTCATGTCAATAGTTGTTTAAGTTTATAATAGTGAAACATTTTGTCGCAAAGATACATTTTTTGTCTGAAACTTCCAAGGAAAACGGCTTTTTTGTGTATTTTTGCAGAAAAATCGTAGGATGGGGGTGATGATTGCCCATGCTTATCTGTATATAGGGTAAAGCAGACGAGAAAAAGATGCAAATGAGTGAGCAACAATTCAAGGAACTCTTCCTTTCGGAGTACGGCAGGATGTACAAGGCAGCCTACATCCTGTTGGGCGACGAAGACGAGGCAAAAGACGCGGTACAAGACGTCTTCGCCAAGTTGTGGGCAGGTACCAGCCCACTCAAGGAGGAGAGCCAGAGAACGTTTCTCTTGACCTGCGTCCGTAATCGCTGCCTCAACATCATTGCACAACGAAAGACAAAGCAGAAGGCCTTGCTACTACTGACGCCTGAAGCCATCGACAGTGGTGCTCACGACGAGGAACTGATCCGGACCATTGAGGATTACGTTGATGAAAGGCTTACGCCTCAGACGGGACGCATCATCAAGATGCATTTCGACGAAGAGCAGTCGTACAAGGAGATCTCCAGTTCGCTGGGTATCAGTCTTTCGGCCGTCAACAAACATATTGTGCAGGGGTTGAGGAAACTACGTTCAACTTTTAAAAACAGAGAAGTATGAAGAAGGAAGCGCAGATCAGGATGCTGCTGCACCCTGAGAAATACACAGACGAGCAACTCGACCAGATATTGGATGAGGTCGATATCCCCGTGCCTGATGCCAAAGAGGCGTTGGCGCGAATCACAAATTCACGCCAACGGGGTTGGTATAAGATCGCAGCCATGTTTATCGGTGTGCTGATGTTGTCGGGCATCGCCTACGCCACGATCAACCATTTCATGGTCGTGGAGGAGAAGCCCAAGGTGGCCATCACGGAACGTAAGCCTGATATCAAGAAGGTGGAGAAGACATACGGCGCAGAGATGGCGCCCACGAAGAAGGACCCCGTGGTGTTTAATAATGTGGAACTACAGCAGATCATGCAGTATGTGGCCGATGGCTATGGCGTGAAGGTGTCGTTCAAGAACAAGGCCGCCCGTACCATCCGTTTCTATCTGCAGTGGGAGGCTGACGACACCCTTCAGGAGATTATCGACAAGATTAACCACTTCGAGAAAGTGCATCTGACACTCAGCGAAGAGACCATCACCATTCAATAAGCCAACACTATGAGACGACTATATATACTCTTATTGTGCCTTGTGGCCATTGGCACAAAGGCGCAGCAGTTGACACATGACTTCCAGAACGCATCGCTCAGCGAGGCTCTGATCTGGATCGATCATGCCCAGGACAACTATAAGCTCAACTTTATCTTCGACGAGTTGGAGGACTTTACGGTCACCACCCGTCTGGAGAATGTCTCTGTCAGGGATGCCGTCCGTCAGGTGTGTGGCTTCTATCCCATGCACCTCACCTTTGACAACCAGGACATCTTCATTGAGTGTACCCAGAAGGAGGACACCAAGGTGATCGGACGAGTGGTCGATGGAAATGGCGATCCCATCGAATTTGCCAATATCACCTTGCATAGTGAGAATGCCACATACTTAAACGGTGGTGTGAGCAACGAGAACGGCGACTTCGTGATTCCCTGTAAGGCCCAGCGCCTGACGCTAAAGGTATCGTACATCGGCTATAAGACGGTGACTCGCGAAATCAGTGTGGGCAACATCGGCACCATCACTCTCCAGCCAGAGACCTATATGGTGAAAGGTGTGGAGATCAAGGGCGAGATACCGCAGTACAAGAGCGCTCAGGGCGGTGTGACGGTGGATGTGCAGCACTCCATCCTGCACGATGTGGGTACGGCAGACGACCTGTTGTCGATGATACCCATGGTTCAGGGTAAGGATGGCAAGTTTGAGGTGTTGGCCAAGGGCGAGCCCGAGATATATATTAATAATAAAAAGGTACGCGATAAGAGCGAACTGAAACAACTGAAGTCGGTGGATATTAAGAGCGTCGATGTGATTACCGCCCCTGGTGCCAAGTATAATGCTGAGGTGAACGCCGTGATCCGTATCAAGACACTGAAGCCGCAGGGCGACGGATTTAGTCTGATGGCGACCACTCAGACGTGGAAGAACAACAAGTGGAACAACTACGACGACCTGACCTTGAAGTATCGCACAGGCGGATTGGAAGCCTTTGCCAACGTGGCACTCGACAACGGTCATTACAGCAACGACCAGGACCTTGATCAGGAAATGCACATCAGTAAGGATCTTTTTAATGTTCATATGGATGTGCCAGGAAGAAGTAGTTGGACGGTGATAGGGTATAAGGCAGGCCTGAGTTATGACTTCAAAGTTGACCATTCCGTCGGTCTGAATTTTTCGTCGCAGAAAAACCTATATACTCATTACAACTCTGTGATGCAGCAGCACTATCTGAAAAACGGGGCGTTCTACGGTGACGTGCTCCTGAATACGGATATCAGCGAAAAAGACAAACCCGTCTGGGAACTGAATGGCTATTATGTGGGCAAGGCTGGTAAACTGGGCATCGACCTGAATGCCACAGTACTGCGGCACGAATCGGAGGATCATAACAATCAATATGAACAGAGCAAAGAACTCGATAACCGCACCATCACCACCCTGACCAATGAAGACCGTCGGATGGTCGCTGGTAAACTGATGTTGACTTATCCCATCTGGAAAGGTGAACTGAGTGGTGGTTCGGAGGCGACAAGTACAGAAAGTCAGGGTCATAACTACAATCAGGAGAATATCATACCAGAGTCGGACACTGAGATGAAGGAAAAGAATATTGCCGGCTTTGCAGAATACGATCTGCAACTGGGTCATTGGCATCTGAATGCCGGTCTGAGATATGAGCATGTATCGGCGGAATACACCTCATTCGGCATCAGGCAGGAGGAACCCAGCCGCACCTATAACGACTGGTTCCCTAACCTCTCGGCCGCCTGGCAGAAGGGCAAGTGGGGAGCCCAACTGAGTTACAGCAAGCGTATTACGCGTCCACCTTATAGTATGTTGTCTTCAATGATCATTTATGACAACCGTATGTTCTATCAAAGTGGCAACCCGCTGCTACGCCCTTCTGTTCGCCAGAGCATCGACTTCAACCTCACCTATTCGTGGCTGAATTTCTCCACGGGCTTTACCCGTGAGAACGACTTCTTCACCCATACTGCCAAAATCTATGACGAGGAAAAAGAGATTGGCATATTTATACCAGAAAACTTCGACCATCAGGATCGCGTCTATGCCACGCTCGTTGCCTCTCCCAAATTCGGTTTCTGGCAACCACAGGCCACACTGCACTACTATCAGCAGATGTTCGATGCCGAGAAGTATGGTGCGCCTGAGAAACTGAACAAGCCCGAATTCTCCTTCAACCTGAATAGCTGGTTTGAGATCAATCCGACGGCAAAGGCCCTGGTGCAGATAAGTTATTCAGGCAGCAACCACTGGGGACTCATGTATCGCGGCAGCAACTTCATCGTGAACGCCCGACTGCAGAAATCATTCTTGAAGGGACAGTTGTCGGCTACGCTCTATGCCAACGATATCTTCCGTACGGCCAGGAATAAGGTGACCTCCTACTATGCCATAGGCCAGACAGCCCAAGACGACTACAATTATACGCAATGTGTGGGTCTCACCCTCAGTTATAACTTCAACGCCAGCAGTTCGAAATACAAAGGAACAGGCGCTGGTAACGAAGAGAAAAACAGACTGTAATCCGGAATTTCGTCGAAAGACGTACCCCATCTCGTCGAAACTGATTTTTCGCGAGATGGGGTTTTTCATACCTTTGCACCAGATTTTTAATTCAACGCGCAACAAATAACAAAAAAGCAAAGATATGAAACAGTTCAAGACTATTATCGCAGCAGTAGTGATGATGACCATGTCATCGACAGTCATGGCCCAGACCACCGTGAAGGGCGTGTTAATGGACGAGACCTTAGGTGAGAGCGAGCCTTTCGCCACTGTCCGTGTATTTAAGGCAGGCAAGACGGAGAAGCCCGTCGCCATGTTCCTCACTGACGAGGACGGAAAGTTCTCCGAGGAAGTGAAGGGCAAAGGTAAGTTCGATATCGTGTTCAGCAGCATCGGCAAAGAAGACCTGAAGATGACCGTCACCCTCGGTCAGGAGAATCCCCTGAACCTCGACACCTTGTATCTGAAGGAGAGTGCTACCATGCTGAAGGGAGTGGAGATCGTCGCCCAGAAGCCCTTGGTGAAGATGGAAGTCGATAAGATGAGCTACAACGTAGCCGAGGATGAGGACTCCAAGTCGAACACCGTCCTCGACATGCTCCGCAAGGTGCCTATGGTTACCGTCGATGGACAGGACAATATCTCCGTCAATGGTTCTTCCAACTTCAAGGTGTATGTCGATGGTATGCCCAACGTGATGTTCTCTTCCAACCCCTCGATGGTGTTCAAGAGCATGCCCGCCACCGCCGTGAAGAGCATCGAGGTAATGACCAACCCTGGTGCGAAGTATGATGCCGAGGGCGCGGCCGGTGTGCTGAACATCGTGATGAACAAGCAGAACCCCCAGGCAGCCCAGAGTCTGAACGGCTATAACGGTACACTGCGTGCTTCGGCAGGTAACAAACAGTTGGGGGCCAGTGCCTTTGTCAACGGTCAACAGGGCAAGATCTCCTATAGCGTCAATGTAATGACCTCATACAATAAGCCAGGCAACACCACCACTGAAATGGAGCAGATCCAGGACAATGGCACCTCTCAGATTCTTACTTCCGACAATGACGTGAAGACCCCGTTCACCATGGGAAGCCTTACACTGGGTTACCAGCTCGATGAGATGAGCGCCCTGAACCTCACTGCTCAGGTAAACTCGATGTCGATGAAGAGCACAGGCACCTCACTCACCACGATGGGTGGCAATACTTATGGCAATGGTTTCAGTTATGGCAGCACCACCGATATGAAGAACTCGCGTACCTCTTTCAATGGTAGCCTCGACTACCAGCGTTTCTTCAACAAGGAGCGCACCCAGTCGCTGGCCCTCACCTATCAGCTCAACTATAGCCCCGCCAAGACGGAGATGACCAACACCTTTGGCACCACCTCGGATTACATCGACCTGACAGACCGCTACTCTGAGAATAAGGATAAGACCCTCAACCATATCTTCCAGCTCGACTATACGATGCCCCTTGGTACAGGACAGACCCTGAGCCTTGGCGGTAAACTACAACTCCACGATGCCACTTCCGACTCCAAATATTATCTGCAGAACGTCTATGATCCCTCCAGCAGCAGCGACTATGAGTACAAGAACTCCATCCTCGCAGGCTACGGCGAGTATGCCGGCAACTTCGGCAACTTCGGTGCTAAGGCTGGACTGCGCTACGAATACACCTGGCAGGACGTGGAATATCACCTCGGTAACGGTCAAGACTTCAAGACCAACTATGGCAACCTCGTTCCCACTGCCAGTCTGCAGTATAACCTCGGCGTGGGCAGCAACCTCGGTCTGACTTACAACATGCGCATCTCTCGTCCTGGTATATCATATCTGAACCCCTACGTTGATAAGACCAACCCCATCGCCCTCAGCTATGGTAATCCCGACCTCGACGTAGAGAAGAACCACAACCTCTCACTAGTCTATAACATGTTTACATCAAAACTGATGGTGAACCTGAATCTGCACCATAACTTCGTGGATAACGCCATCTCGCAATACAGCTTCTACGACAGTGATAACCTGTTGAACACCACTTACGGCAATGTGGTACAACGCCACCAGACAGGTGTCAGCGCCTATGTGAACTACCTGCTGACGAAGGATACCCGTATCTTCCTGAATGGTGCTGTGAACTATACTGACCTGCGCAGCGATGCCCTCGGACAGAGCAACAGCGGTTGGACCGCCAATGCTATGATCGGCCTTCAGCAGACACTGCCGCTCGACCTGAAACTCAGCGCCTTTGCCATTACCTCTACGAAGAACTACACCCTGCAGGGTTGGAGCGGTGGTTTCAACATGCTCACCGCTAGTCTTTCGAAATCACTACTGAAGGATAAACTCAACCTGAGTGTCAGCGGTATCCTCGGTCTCAACGGAGGTGGCAAGATTAACATCGAGAGCTATAGCCAGGGTAAGGATTTCACCTCTCACACCAATGTCAAGGTACCCATCTACGGCGTAACATTCACTGTCAGCTACACCTTCGGCAACTCGAAGACAATGGCCAAGCAGCATGTGAGCCGCGTACAGAACGACTTCATCGAGCAACAGTCGCAGGGTGAGATGCTCAACAACGTAGGCTCTGGCAACACCAGCACTACCAGCAGTAGCAATGGCTCTCTGAATAATTCTGGCATGAACACTGTCCCCAAAATGCAGAGTAAAAAGAAATAATCCCCTGTAAAAATGCTTTAGTTAGGTAAATTATTTATAACTTTGCAGCATGAAAGCAAATATTACTCGACAAGACATTACGTTCTATGGGCTGCAAGTAGCAGCATGGCTGGCATTCCTGATGGTGCCAGCCATCTCTGCTTTCATCGCCACACAGAGTTGGTCGGGTGCCATGAGGGCCTTCGATGTCAATGCAAGAATCCATTGGACATCGGCAGCCATCTACTTCGTCAACACCCTCGTTCTTGTGCCTTTAGGATACTATCGCAACCGTCGGTGGATGTTCTGGGTAGGCAATGGCCTGATCCTCGCAGCATTGGTTTACGTCTTCTTCTATAACTTCAACCCACAGGGGTTCATTGATCGAATCCCTGACGAGCGTTATCGTCAGTATGCCCTCGCTAATTTCTATGCTTCGTCGCTGGTGGCCATCCTGATGAGTGCTTTCCTTGCTGGCATTGCCCTGCTAGTACACCATGTACGTCGTTCTCTGGTAGTCAAGCGCCAGTTGAAGGAGGAACAGCAGAAGCGTACGGAGGCCGAACTCGAGTGGCTGAAGAACCAGTTGAACCCACATTTCCTTTTTAATACGCTGAACAATATCTCCTCGCTTGTGCAGATTGATGCTGACAAGGCCCAGGATGCCATCGCACAACTGAGCGACCTGTTGCGCTATGCTATGTACGAGTCGCGCCACGGAATGGTGCCCATTCAGGGTGAGGTGGAGTTCATGCGCAACTATATCTCACTGATGGAGTTGCGCTGCAACGATAAGACGGAGGTGACCACCACCTTTGATGTGCAAAAGAATATGGAGATTGCCCCGCTGCTCTTTATCTCCCTCATTGAGAATGCTTTTAAGCATGGTGTGAGCAGCAGCCGGCCTTCGAAGATCGATATCCGTCTGATTCAGGATGAAGACCAGCTCGTCTTCATTTGCGACAATACCAACTATCCCAAGGATGACGCTGACCGCAGTGGTTCAGGCATCGGCCTTGAGAATACCCGTCGCCGTCTGGAATTGATTTATAAGGGCCATTACGATTGGGAGCAATCCCTCGAAAACGATATCTACCACGTGAGGATTATATTAAACATTAAAGATTAAACATTAAAGATTTAGTGGCACTGAGTTGTATTATCGTTGATGACGAGCCGTTGGCAGTGAAGTTGCTCGAGTCGTTTGTCGCCAAGACGCCCGACCTTGAGTTGCTGGGCTCCTTCACGGACTCCGTGGAGGCCATCAACGCCATCAAGGAGCGCCAGCCCAATCTGCTTTTCCTCGACATTCAGATGCCAGACCTCAACGGTATGGAACTGGCCCACATGTTGCCTGAGGGCACGAAGGTGATCTTCACCACAGCCTTCAAGGAGTATGCCTTCGAGAGTTACGAGGTGAGCGCTCTCGACTTCCTGCTGAAACCCATCCGCTATAATAAGTTCATCGCTGCCGTGGATAAGGCCCGCGAGTGGTTTGGTAGGAACTCACTGGGGACGGTTCTCACTGAGTCCGCGCCTGTCACGAACTCACCGAGAACCGTCCCCAATGAGTCCATCTTCCTGAAGGTGGATGGGGAGTTCCGACAGGTGGCACTATCGCAGATCCTCTATGTGGAGGGGATGAAAGACTATGTGATGTTCTACATCGAAGGCCAGAAGCGGCCGTTGGTTACTCATCTCACGATGAAGTCGGTGGAGGACATGCTGCCGGAATCACAGTTTATGCGCGTTCACCGTTCCTATATTGTTGCCCTTGACAAGATCCGTAGCGTCGATCGTAACGACTGCCTCTATATCGGTGAAGAGATTATCCGTGTGACGGAGGCCTACCACGATAAGTTTATCCAATACCTCAACTCGAAATTCCCAGGGTATAAACAGTAAGAAAGATCAACCAACAATATGAATATGAGAAAACTGTTATTTGCAGTGCTGCTGGCACTTTTCACCTTTCACTCCTCACTTTTCACATCTTCTGCCATCGTTACCGTTCCCATTCAGGGCACCATCATCAGTCCTGCCGATCCTCATATCCAGTATGCAGGCCGTATCAGCTTCGCCAACCCAGAACGCCCTGCGTGGAATTTCCCTGGCATCCAGATCATGGCCGCCTTCGAGGGCACGTCGCTGCGCATGCAGGCCAAGCCCCAGAGCGGCTACTTCATGGCACAGATTGATCAGGCCGAGCCCTTTAAGGTGGCTTTCCGTGGAGAGCGCGATTCCGTTGTCACCCTCGCCACTGCCCTGCCCGAAGGTCGTCACCTCGTCCGTCTGATGTACGTCATCGAGGGCTATGAGTTCTTCCCTGAGTTCTGGGGCTTCGTGCTCGATAAGGGTCGCCGTCTCGTTGAGGCTCCCGCTTTTCCTTCCAGAAAGATCGAATTCATCGGCAACTCCATCACCTGTGGCTATGGTAACGAGGGCCTGGATAAGATGGAACACTTCGACTACGCCACAGAGAACCATTATTACAGTTACGCTTCCATCGCAGCCCGCAACCTTGAGGCCCAGCATTGGGTCGTCGCCCGCAGTGGCATTGGTGCCTATCGCAACTACGACGGACCGAAGACTGGTAATCCAGAGTCCTGCATGCCCGTACAATATGAATATACGGGCTATGCCGTGGTTCCACAGCTTCGCCAGAAGTTTACCTTTCTTACTGAGAAATGGGACTTCAGCCGTTATCAACCTGATGTCGTCTGCATCAACCTCGGTACCAACGATCTTTCCACGAACAACTACGATCTGAACCTCCTGAAGCAAGGCTATCAGAAGCTCCTGAAGATGGTACGCCAACATAA
Organism: uncultured Prevotellaceae bacterium; assembly: GCA_902784615.1. Lineage (GTDB taxonomy): Bacteria > Bacteroidota > Bacteroidia > Bacteroidales > Bacteroidaceae > Prevotella. The sequence goes on from CACZVN010000004.1 coordinate 44,310, forward strand.
TCCGAAGGCAAAGATAGTGTTCCTCACGGGTTCCATGCTTTACAATCAGGAACAACAGGAGGCCATTCAACTACTGAATGAGATCGCCGCTGAGGCTCAGGCCGCAGGCGACACGGAGGTCTATCGTTTCGATATGACTCACATTGACGGCGAGGCCTATTATGGTAACGACTGGCATCCCAACGTCTATCAGGATGAGAAGATGGCCAACGAACTCACGGCCTATCTTCGCAAGTTGATGAATTGGTTCTAACTTCCTAAACGTTTCCGGACGTCCTCGAGGATGGTGAGGAGGTCGGGCATCGTCTCAGCACGGAGCATGGCGATGCGCGTTTGACGGAAATCGGGAATGCCCTTGAAGATGGGTGTGGCAGCGAGGTGTCTTCTGGTATGGAGGATACCTCGCTTCTCGTCGATGCGCTCCACGTTGATGCGCAGGAGTTCTTCGAGGATATCGAGTTTTGCGTTGAAATCGAGTTTTTCGCGACTGAAGATCCAGGGACAGCCGAAGGTGGCGCGGCCTATCATCACGGCATCCACACCGTAAGTGTCGAAGGCTTTGTCGGCCTCGTCGAGCGAGTGGATGTCACCATTGCCTATAATAGGAATATGTATGCGTGGGTTGTGCTTCACTTCGCCGATGAGCGTCCAGTCGGCATTGCCTGTGTACATCTGTGAGCGGGTGCGTCCGTGGATCGTCAGCGCCTGAATGCCACAGTCCTGTAACTGTTCGGCTAGTTCTGTGATGATCAGTTGTTCGCAGTTCCAGCCCAGACGGGTCTTCACAGTGACGGGCAACTTGACGGCATCCACCACTTTCTGTGTGATCTCCAGCATCTTGGGGATATTCTGCAGCATGCCAGCACCAGCGCCCTTGCCTGCCACCTTCTTCACAGGGCAGCCGAAGTTCAGGTCGATGACATCGGGGCCCGCCTGTTCGACGATCTTCGCGGCCTCTACCATCGCCTCCACGTCTCGGCCGTAGATCTGAATGCCTACAGGGCGCTCTGTATCGCTGATGGTGAGCTTCGAGATCGTCGATTTCACATCGCGGATAAGCGCCTCGGCACTCACGAACTCCGTATAGACCATCGCCGCCCCGAACCGCTTGCACAGCAGTCGGAAGCCGATGTCCGTTACGTCCTCCATGGGAGCCAGGAACACGGGCCGTTCACCGAATTCTACATTACCGATCTTCATTTCGCCTGCAAAAGTACAATTATTTCCTGAATTATTTGGCAGTTTTTAGAAAAAGACTTATCTTTGCACACGACAATCATGTGATTGTCGCTTAAATTTGACACTATGGAACAATTGCTGCACTATGTGTTTAAGCACAAACTGTTCCCTTTGCGGGAACTGAAGACGAGCGACGGTGATCCCGTCGAAGTGATTGACCCCGGACTGCACAACCGCAATGCAGGCCCCGACTTCTTCAATGCGAAGGTGAAGATTGGACGGACGCTGTGGGTGGGGAATGTGGAGATCCACGACAAGTCGAGTGATTGGTATCTGCATGGCCACGACAAGGATCCGCGTTATGACAATGTGATCCTTCATGTAGCAGGGGTACTCGATGCCGAGGTGATGAATACCAACGGTGAGTTTATCAAACAGATGCAACTCGATGTGCCTGACCATATCCGTGAGCACTATGACGAGTTGCTGAAGACTGACAGTTACCCACCCTGCTACAAGGTGATCCCTGATCTGACGCGACTGATGGTACATGCTTGGATGGCTGCTCTCCAGACAGAACGGCTGGAGCAGAAGACGGAGGCTATTAAAAAGCGTGCGGAGCGCTGTAACGGTTCGTGGGAGGACGCCTATTTTGTCACCCTTGCCCGTAACTACGGTTTTGGCATTAACGGAGATGTCTTTGAGCAATGGGCGGAGAATATCCCCTTGAGTGCCGTTGCCCATCATCGGGATGATCTCTTCCAGATCGAGGCGATTTTTATGGGACAGGCAGGACTGCTAGAACTGGAGGCGGTGCCCGAGTATTACCAGCAAGAGGCGCTCAACGAGGGCTACTTCGCCAAACTCCGCAATGAATACCTCTATCTAGCCCATAAGTTTTCGATGAAACCGATTGATTTCCATCTCTGGCGGTTTCTCAGGCTCCGTCCGCAGAACTTTCCGCATATCCGCATCGCACAGCTTGCGAACCTCTATTACCAACAGAAGACGGGTTTGAGTCAGTTGATAAGGTGCGACACTATCGAGGAGTTGAAGACCCTTTTCAGTTCGCATGTTACCCCTTACTGGGAGACGCACTATACCTTCGGCTCCACGAGTTCGAGGACGGAGAAGCACCTGACCTACGGTTCGCTGAACCTCCTGATGATCAATACGGCCATCCCCATGCTCTTCGCCTATGGACGTCATATGGCAAGGGAAGTGCTCTGCGATCGTGCTTTCGACTTCCTGGAACAGTTGAAGGCAGAGAACAACTATATCATCCGTATGTGGCAGCAGGTGGGACTCCCGGTTGAAACCGCGGGTGACTCCCAGGCCCTCATCCAGCTCAAGAAAGAATACTGCGACAAGAAGGATTGCCTCCGCTGTCGCTTTGGCTATGAATATCTTAAACGTAAATAGACTATGAATACAGAAATTTTCTACACCATGGCGTTAACACGCCTGACAAATTTTAATTATCAGCAGGCATTGGAACTGTATAAGGCTGTGGGCAGTGCACAGTTACTTTATGAGTACAGAAATGACATTGGGGATATCCTGAAGGACTGTTCACCACGCCTTCGGGAAGCCCTGAAGGACTGGGACGAGCCGATGAAACGGGCAGATTTTGAGTTAAAGTATATGCAGGAGCATGGCATCCGGGCTCTGACCCTGATGGATGATGACTATCCGCAACGGCTGTTGGAGTGTCCCGATGCACCTATTGTTTTATACTTTACAGGCAATTGCGACTTGAATCAGATGAAGATTGTCAGTATCGTAGGTACGCGACAATGTACTCAGTACGGACAGGATCTGATTCGCCATTTCATCGCTGACCTGCGCCAGCATTGTCCGCAAGTGCTGATCGTCAGTGGCCTGGCGTATGGTGTGGATATCCAAGCCCATCGGCAGGCTTTGTCGAATGGCTATGAGACGGTGGGCGTATTGGCGCATGGTCTGGATCAGATTTATCCATACCGTCATAAGGAGACGGCTGCCGATATGCTGAGACATGGCGGCCTGCTGACGGAGTTTATGACGCAGACAAATGCGGACAAGCCCAACTTCGTGCGACGGAATCGTATCGTAGCGGGAATGGCAGATAGTACCGTCATCATTGAAAGTGCAGCCAAAGGTGGAGGTCTTATCACTGCAGAAATCGCCCAAAGTTACGACCGTAGCGTTTTTGCCTTTCCTGGCAGTGTCTATGCGGAATTCTCCCAGGGTTGTAATAACCTGATCAGGGACAATGGGGCTGGCCTGATCTCCAATGCGGATGATTTTGTCCGTGCGATGGGGTGGCAGGATGAGGCGGTCAGGAAACAGGCCAATGCCGATGGAATCGAGCGGGATCTATTTCCATCCCTCTCTTCAGAAGAACAGAAGATCGTTGGTCTTCTCCAACAGACCAACGATCTTCAACTGAATATTCTCAGTGTAAAGACGAGCATCCCTATCGGCCAGCTTTCCGCCCTACTGTTTCAACTGGAAATGAAGGGCATTGTGAAACCCCTTGCCGGTGGGATGTATCACCTTCTATTGTGATTCGAAGGTGTTACTTTAACAATGTTGCCAGAGCTTCCAGACGCTTGTTGAGTTCGTCGCTGGCCTTCTCCAGTGTCTCAGTGTTGTCCTTAATGGTATCCTCGTTGTCCTTCTTGATCTTTTTCTTATCCTTCTTGCTCAGCGACTCATTAGCCTCTGCGTCAGCAAGGGCCTTCTTGGCTGCCTCCAGCTCATTGATCTTCACTGTAATGGGGTTGATCTTGTTGCTGGTGCCATAGCCGCCATAGATCTCCTGAATTTGGATATTCTCAATCTTGACTGTAGAGACACCGCCCTGGGTTGAGAAGGACATCGTGAACACGAGGTTTTCGATGAACTGGCCTGCAAAGGGGTTGTAGGCGTTCTTGGTGTTTAGTGTCAGATTGTAACTGAACGACTTATTGGGGATGTCGTTGTTGGCATTCATCTGTGTGAAACTCTGAGAGTTCAGCCAGGACTTAGCAGCCATATAGGCATCGGCCTCAGATTTGCTGGTCGGAATCTCTTTCTTTACAACACAATTGCCGTTTGCATCCACGGGGAAATCATAGGCAAACGCCATGCTGCTCATGGCAGTCATGACCATCATTAGGAATAGCTTTTTCATAATTGTTACTTTTTAGTTAAAACGTAATACGTCGCAAAGATAAACAAAAAATCTGAAACAAAAAAGAAAAATGCGAAAAATTTTATTTGGCATCCTCGTGGATACTTTCGGCCATGAGACGATAGATCTGACGGGTACGCTCGTCAGGGAGGAGTTCTAGTTGGCGGTTCATGACGTTGACATCATAGCGTACCATAGGACCTGTTTGGGCATCACGGGGTGACATCTCTGAGACTTTTTTCGCGGTTTCATCGATGAGCGGCAGGTAGAGACGGAAGTCTATCTGCTCTTCCTGAAGCACGCGCTCGGCGAGACGGTAACAGTGGTTGGTGAGGTTGCAGGCCAGTACGGCGGCGAGATGGAGTTTGCGGCGCTTCTCAGAGTCGGCCAGCACCACTTGGTCGGAGATGCTTTCCGCTAAGTGACGTATCAGGTCGCGGGTTTGTTCGTCGGAGCCCTCTATAAAACAAGGTATCGGACGGAACTCAACGTGACGTGCCTTTGAAAAGGTCTGCATGGGATAGAGCACGCCGTAATGCTGGGCATAGTCCATAAAGATATCCATGGGCACACTGCCCGCGGTATGGATGAAGACAGCATTGGAAGTGTTTTTGCAGACTGTAGCGGCTATCCCGCTGATGGCATCGTCCTTGACGGAGAAAATATAGATATCTGCGTTTTTCTCGATTTCATCGATGCTTGCAGTGTAGTTGCAGTCCAGTTTCTCTGCCAGTTCCTTGGCATGCTCCTCCGTACGACTAAACACCTGTGCGATATCCTCGCCTACAGCCTGCAGGGCAAGGGAGAGATGCGTGGCGAGGTTGCCAGAGCCGATGAAAACAATACGCATAATCTAATGTGTTGTGTTAAACAGTCCTTTGAACAAGAGATAGTCGTCTTTCGTAATCTGGTGCTGACAATAGGGGATGATGCTCTTCGCCATGCCGCCTGTCGCAATGAGATGGGCGGGTTGGGTGAAGGATGGCAGGAGTTTGTCGATCAGACCATCGATCATCGCGGCCGTGCCATTAAGGATGCCACTCTGCATACATTCCAGGGTGTTGCGCCCGATGAAATGGCGCGGTTTCTCGATGGTGATGGCGGGCAACTGGGAAGCGCGCTGACTAAGTGCATTCACGGAAGTCTTCACCCCAGGGATGATCAGGCCACCCAAGTATGTCTTATTCTCGTTGATGACGCCAATGGTGGTGGCAGTACCGAAGTCGATGACGATGGTGGGGGCTCCATAACAGGTCACGGCACCTACGGCATCGGCGAGACGGTCCTTACCCAACTGCGATGGTGACTCGATATCAATGGTGATAAACCGCTGGGCATCTTCAAGGCCGAAGAAATGTGGTGTGATACCTGTCAGATCCGTAATGGCGAGAACGATATCATCGTTGACCTCAGGAACGACGGACGAGATAGTGACGGTCTCGATATCCTTTGGCTCCAGACCGTATTTCCTCAGTCCCTGTTTCAGTTCATAGCGGAAGAAACTGAAGGTCTCTTCCTTCCGTGTCTTGAAGCGCCAGGTATTGGTGATTTGACCGTCATTGTCGGCGATGGCTGTAACGATGGTGGAATTGCCGATATCTGTCAGGATGTGCATCTTAGAGACTGTTGATGTGGTCGAGAATCAGGTTGGCCGTTTCTTCCTTTGAGCAGAGGGGGAGTTCCACGACACCTGCCTGTGTGATGAGTGTTACCTGATTCGTATCTACGGCGAAGCCCGTCTGATTGCCAGAGATAGAGTTGGCACAGATGAGGTCAGCCCGTTTCTTGGCCAGTTTCTCGCGGGAGTTTTCAATCAAATGTTCCGTTTCCATCGAGAAACCGACGAGAATCTGTTCTTTCTTCTTATGCTCACCCAGCCAGGCTAAAATATCGTTGGTGCGTGTCAGGGCGATGGAAAGGTCTCCGTCCTGTTTCTTCACTTTCTGGTTCGAGTAGTTGGCTGGCGTATAGTCGGCCACCGCACTGCACATTATGATGATATCCTGGTCGGCACTGCGCGACGTGACAGCTTCGAACATATCGGCGGCACTGACGACGGGTACAACCTCAATGCCTGCAAATGGCTGGAGACTGACGGGACCGGACACCAGCGTCACCTCTGCGCCACGGAGCACGGCCATCTTTGCGATCGCGTAGCCCATCTTGCCAGAGGAGTGGTTGGTGATAAAGCGCACAGGGTCGATGGCCTCCTGTGTCGGTCCAGCGGTGACGAGAATCTTCCTGCCCTTCAGGTCCTTATCCTTGGCCAAATGGAGGAGGATATGCTCAAGGAGCACCTCCTCAGAGGGCATTTTACCACTGCCGATGTCGCCACAGGCCAGACGACCCTCAACAGGCTCTATAATATGGTATCCGTAGTGCTTCAGTTTCTGGATGTTATCCTGCAGGATGGGATTCTCCCACATGCCCGTGTTCATAGCGGGAGAGAAGAGCACAGGGGCCTTCGTGGCCATGATCGTCGTAGTGAGCATGTCGTCGCAGATGCCGCCTGCCACCTTACCGATGACATTGGCGGTACAGGGGGCCACGAGGAAGAGGTCACCCCGTTTGGCGAGCGACACGTGCTTCACATCGAAGTTGAAGTTACGGTCGAAGGTATCGACGATGCACTTGTTGTTCGTGAGCGTCTCAAACGTCATCGGCGTGATGAAGTGGGTGGCGTTCTGCGTCATGATCACATGCACATCGGCATTCAACTTCACCAGCATTGAGGCGAGATTGGCGATCTTATAGGCGGCGATACTGCCTGTCACACCCAGTACGATGGTCTTTCCTGTCAGCATAGGCGGATATGTTTATTGTTCTTTGAGCAGACCGTGCTTCTCGTAATTGGCCTTACGGATGATCTGGTTGTGCTCATCGACGAAGAGTACGGTGGGCTTATGCGACTGGGCTTCCCAAGGAGTCATCGAGGCATAGGCCATGATGATGATCTTGTCGCCCACGTTAACGCACTTGGCGGCAGCACCGTTCAGACAGATGACGCCAGAACCCTCCTCGCCGGCAATGGCGTAGGTCTCGAAGCGATTACCATTATCCACATCGGCGATCTCCACTTTCTCGTATTCCAGGATGCCTGCCTCGCGCAGCAGTCTTGAGTCGATGGTGATACTGCCCACGTAGTCGAGGTCGGCCTGTGTCACCACGGCACGGTGGATCTTGGCTTTCAGCAGTGTGATGTTCATTCCTCTTTATATATTAACGATGAAATTGTCGATGAGTCGGGTCTTACCGATATAGACGGCAATAGCCACAAGGGTTTCACCCTCGATGCGTGGCGTGCGCTGGATGTTCTCAAAATCCACCACTTCCACATAATCGATACGGGCCAGTGGCTCTGTCTCAAGGTTTTCGCGGATAATACTGATCACCTTCTGGGCGTCGCGCTCGCCATTATCAATAGCGGTCTTGCCTTTCTTCAGACTCTGCGAGAGGATGAGGGCTGCCTGACGCTCCTCAGGATTAAGATAGGTGTTACGGCTCGACTTGGCCAGTCCGTCGGCCTCGCGGACGATGGGACAGGCTACGATTTCCAACGGGAAGTTCAGGTCGCGTACGAAGCGCTTCACCGTAGCCAACTGCTGGGCATCCTTCTGTCCAAAGTAGGCACGGTCAGGACAGACGATGTTGAAGAGTTTGCCTACCACCGTACAAACGCCACGGAAATGGACGGGGCGCACGGCACCACAGAGCAGTTCGGTGGTCTCCGTCGTATCAATGAACGAGGTAAAGTGGCCAGGGTACATCTCCTCTGGCTCAGGATTGAAGATCAGATCACCGCCAGCGTCCTCCACCGCTTTCATATCACGGTTCAGGTCGCGCGGATAGGCCTCCAGGTCTTCGTTGGGACCAAACTGGATGGGGTTGACAAACACGGAAACGACGGTACGGTCGTTCTGGCTGGCTGACTTGCGGATAAGACTCTGATGACCTTCGTGCAGGAAACCCATCGTGGGCACCAGTCCGACGGTCAAGCCTTCTTTCCGCCATCCTGAAACAATCTCTCTGACTTCTTTGACAGTCTTAACTACCTTCATGTCTTTTTAATATACTAATTCTGGTTGGAAAAGTTCCTGTAATACTTCCTCGTTGATCTCATAGGTACGGTTATCCTCAGGGAAGATACGGTCTTCGCACTCCTGTTTGTACTGTTTGAAGGCCTCCAGCATCACACTGTGCAGATCGGCATATTTCTTCACGAACTTAGGGGTATAACCGTTGGTATAACCCAACATGTCCTGATAGACGAGTACCTGACCGTCACATCCGTTTCCTGCACCGATGCCGATAGTCAGGGCGTTGGTTTGTGAGGTAATCAATTTAGCCAACGCTGCAGGCACGCACTCCAATGTGATGGCAAAGGCACCAGCCATCTCCACGGACTTTGCATCGGCCAATAGCTTCTGGGCCTTCTCCAGCGACTTGCCCTGTACCTTATAACCACCAAGGGTATTGACGGACTGCGGTGTGAGACCGATATGTGCCACGACGGGGATGCCCGCTTGGACGATGGCACGGATACGGTCGGCATATTCCAAGCCGCCCTCAAGTTTCACGGCCTGGCAGTTCGTTTCCTTCATAATACGTCCTGCGTTGCGTACGGCGTCTTCGACGGATGCCTGATACGACATAAAGGGCATGTCAATGACGACGAAAGCCTGCTTGGCACCCCGGCAGACGGCCTTGCCATGGTAGATCATGTCCTCGACGGTGACGGCCAATGTGTTCTCATAGCCCAGCATGACATTGCCGAGGGAGTCGCCCACCAGGATCATGTCAATTCCTGCCTCATCAATCGTCTGGGCAGTATGAAAGTCATAGGCTGTCAGCATACTCACGGGGAGTTTTCCCTTACGGCCTAGTAGATCAAAGATAGTTTTTCTCATGACTAATTTAATGGTTGATTACTAACTAATACCTTTTTGAGGGTGCAAAAGTATTACATTATTTTAATATCCACAAACTTTTTAGTTATTTTCTGTTGATTTTGAGCGTTGTATTGATAAAAAGTGGTATCTTTGCACCGTTTTAATCAACACTGAATATGAAAATAGCTTTAATCGGCTACGGAAAGATGGGTAAGATGATCGAACAGATCGCCCGCGACCGTGGTCATGAAATCGTAAGTATCATTGATATTGATAATCAGGAGGATTTTGATTCTCCAGCGTTTGCATCGGCCGATGTGGCCATCGAGTTCACGGCTCCTCAGGCAGCCTACGGTAACTATCTGAAAGCTTGGGCTAAAGGCGTGAAGGTGGTCAGCGGTTCGACGGGTTGGATGAAGGAGCATGGCGACGAGGTGCGCCAGGCCTGTGCCGATGGCAAGACCCTCTTCTGGGCTTCTAACTTCTCTATCGGCGTGGCTATCTTCTCGGCTGTGAATCGCTACTTGGCGAAGATCATGAACCAGTTCCCACAGTACGACGTGGAGATGGAAGAGACGCACCATGTGCACAAACTCGACCATCCCAGTGGTACGGCCATCACTTTGGCCGATGAAATCGTGGAAAATATCGACCGTAAGGAGGCTTGGAAGGAGGATACGACAGACAAGAAGTACCTGCGTGTGGATCATATCCGCCGTGGTGAGGTGCCTGGCATCCATACCATCCGCTATGACTCTGACGCCGATCTCATTACCATCACCCACGATGCCCACTCGCGTAAGGGCTTTGCCCTCGGAGCAGTGCTGGCCGCTGAATATACCAAGGAGCATCAGGGATTGTTGACCATCTCGGATATGTTTAAATTCTAATTAAACAAAAACAATGGTAAAGAAGAAAGAAAAACTGAATATGAAAAAGCAGTGGACGAAGTTCATCGTCGTGCTGATACTCTACCTGCTCTTCCTGTATTGGGTGAAGTCATGGTGGGGATTGCTTGTAGTACCTTTCATCTTTGATGTCTATATTACTAAGAAGATCAAGTGGCAGTGGTGGAAGGAGGCTGAGAAACCCGTGAAGTTCGTCATGTCTTGGATCGACGCCCTTGTGTTCGCGCTTGTGGCCGTCTATTTCATCAACCAGTTCTTCTTCCAGAATTACGTGATTCCATCGAGTTCTTTGGAGAAGTCATTGCTGACGGGCGACTATCTCTTCGTCTCGAAGGTGAGTTACGGCCCCCGTATCCCACAGACCCCGTTGACGATGCCACTCACGCAGCACACGCTCCCTGTCGTGGAGTGCAAGAGTTATTTCGACTGGCCTCATTGGGACTACCGTCGTGTGAAGGGTTTGGGAAATATCGAGTTGAACGATATCGTAGTATTCAACTTCCCCGCAGGAGATACGCTCTGTTCGGCTCCCCAGTATCAGGCGTACGACTATTATCAGATGTGCTACAGCATTGGCTACCAGATCTATCCGAACCGCCCTGATCCTGATTCTCTGACAGCAGAACAGCGCCTGAAGTATTTCGAGACCATCTATGAGGCTGGTCGTAATGAGTTATGGCGCAACCGTGGGGAATATGGTGAGATCATCACCCGTCCTGCTGACCGTCGTGAGAACTATGTGAAGCGCTGTGTGGGCCTGCCTGGACAGACGCTCCAGATCAAGGATCACATCGTCTATCTCGACGGCAAGGCTAATAAAGAACCAGAGAACGTGCAATACACCTACTATGTCAAGTTGAAGCAGGCCATCCCCGAGGAACTGATGGAGGAACTTGGTATCTCGATGGAGGACCTGACGAGTCTGAACACCTTAGGCTATATGCCGTTGACCAAGCGCACTGTGACCACCCTCCAGGCTAGAAAGGACATTGTGGAGAGCATCACCCTGAATACGGAGGCCAACGATCTGGAGATCTATCCGCTGAATGGTAACAAGCATTGGACGCGCGACAACTATGGTCCCATCTGGATTCCGAAAAAGGGCGAATCCATCGAACTGACGCTGGATAATATCGCCATCTATGAGCGCCCTATCAAGGTCTATGAGGCCAACGACTTGGAGATCCGCGACGGTAAGATCTTTATCAACGGAGAGGAAGCGAAGTCTTATACCTTTAAGATGGACTACTACTGGATGCAGGGCGACAACCGCCATAACTCCGCCGACTCGCGTTACTGGGGTTTCGTGCCCGAGGATCATATCGTCGGCAAGCCCATCTTCATCTGGTGGTCGAGCGATCCAGACCGTCGTGGTATCAATGGTGTGCGCTGGAGCCGTCTCGGTAAGATCGTAGATAACATCAAGTAAGCAGGGCATGGAGGCTCTGCTGAGTACGACCTATTTCGGCCCTATACAGTGGTATCAGAAATTGTATAGGGCCGAACATGTGCAGATAGAGCAGTGGGAAAGTTTTCAGAAACAGACCTACCGTAACCGTTGCCTCATCGCCACTACCAATGGCATCCAGGCTCTGACCTTCCCCATAGAGCGCGGCACGTCGCCACTCATCAAGGATATCCGCATCAGTGACCATGGCAACTGGCGCCATCTGCACTGGAACGCCCTGCAGAGCGCCTACGGAGAGTCGCCTTTTTTCCCATATTATCAGGACGACATCCGCCCTTTCTTCGAGAAGCGGTGGGACTATCTCTTGGAATTTAATGAGGCTATCCGTGAGAAAATGTGCGAATTGATCGATATCCAGCCTAAGGTTTCCTATACGGAAGGATATGTTTCTTCCCCCATCATTAAGGACTTCCGTTCGGCGATCAACCCCAAGCATCCTGAACCAGATGCAGACTTCACCCCCAAGCCCTATTATCAGGTCTATCAGCAGAAGCAGGGTTTTCTGCCTAACCTTTCTATCCTCGACCTGCTCTTCAACATGGGACCGGAGAGTATTTTCTACCTCTGAATAATTAGGGGGTGGTGGGGCCTGTCATTTTATATTTTTCCAAAAAAGTTTGGTGATTTCACCAATTGTTCGTATCTTTGCAGCCGACAGCCGATGTGCTGTCCCACAGAGGTTCGCTTAACCGCGATTAATTGGGAATGGAGTGAAAGTCTCCGACTGTCCCGCAGCTGTGAACTCCCGTATGGCTCTGAAGCAGAACGCCATTGCCCTTGAGGGCGAGAAGGTACTTTGGAGTGGAGCGTAGTCAGAAGACCAGCCTTTGATGGAAAGATGCCAATTGTCCTCGATGTAAGGTCAAGAGGCGAAAGAAGATGTTTTGTGGAAACAAAGGTTGTTCAGGAGTCCGTATTGTGGACTCATTGGAACACTTTACATACGTGTATTATTATATAGGTTTGTAAAAGAGACCCTGCCGCGAGGTACGGTCTCTTTTGTTTTTAGCAATAATACCGGTGAAAAATTCCAGCAGTATGGAATTATTATATTCGATTTTTTCATATCTTTGCAGTTAAAAGACACTAGTGAAGAGAGATTTAGGATAAAAAGAGGTAGGTTTTTACTATTTCAACCGTCATATAGATAGAAGAGATGAATCAGAAACGGGTAGCCATAGAGCAGCTATTTCGACAACATTACGTCCGACTTCGTCAGATGGCCAATAGGCTTCTGCATGATGACGAGGAAGGCAAGGATGTCGTCAGCGAAGTCTTTACCCGTCTGATACAGTCTGACATCTTGCCTGGGGAAGACAAGGTTGAGCGTTACCTATCAGCCTCCGTCCGCAATCGTTGCCTGGACATGATTGCCCACCAGCAAATCAGACAGCGCGTGGAGAAGCTGATCCCTATTGACAGCGTCGATGATCTCTCAGAGACGGACGAAGATAGTCGTTATACGGAACTGAGACGGTTTGTCGATAGAGAGTTGTCTGATCAGACGCGCCAGGTATTCCTGCTACGTTTTGACAAGCGCATGAAATATCAGGAGATTGCAGCCAAACTGAACATCAGTGAGAAGACGGTCTATAAGCATCTCCATCAGGCCATCACCAAGTTGCACGAACATTTTAAAGATCAGGAACAATGAGCAAGGCAGAACAGAACGACAAGTTGACACAGGTGCTCGAAATGACAGAGCATCCTGAGCGCTTTACGGACGAACAGCTCCAGCAGTTGCTCAACGATGAGGAGTGTGCAGTTTTCTATCGTCTGATGTGCGATGCCACGAGCGCATACGCTGGCACCCAAATCTCTCTGCCTTCCCGAAGGATAAGTTTTCGTAAGATTGCTGCTATCCTCATGGCCCTGCTGATGCTTTCAGGACTCTCCTATGCAGCCATCCGAATGTTGCAAAACCGTCAGGACACGATGGAAACAGACCAGAAGTCTGAAATCGTCAAGCCTGCGTCAGCAATACAAACCCAAGATGCCAATGATAAGGTATGGACCTTCCAGAATGCTGAGCTACAGGAGATTCTGGAGGTGGTAACCGCTTTCTATCAATTGGGTACGGAATATCGGAATGAGGCGCCACGTCACGTCCGCTTCTACGTCAAGTGGGATAAGACAGAAGGCATACAAGCCTTGGTGGAACGCCTGAATAAATCTGAAAAGGTGAATATAACAATAGCCGACGACCTGCTGATTGTGGAATAGACATGAGGCGTGTGTTATGTATGATGATTCTGTTGACAGCTGCTTTCTCCGCAAGATCGCAGCATACTTTTCGTGGCACGTCGCTTTCGGAGGCTTTGATCGCTCTCGACAATTCGTCGAAACGCTATAACATCACGTTCGTCTATGATGAGTTGGAGGATTTTACTGTCAGCAAAACCATCCCTCAAAGTCGCTCTCTGCCTGATGCCGTCAGAGAGGTTTGTGGCTTCTATCCTGTGAGGGTCGTCGTACAAGGAAGGGAGATTTTCGTGGAATGTACCCAGAAAGACCGTATGAAACTGAAGGGACGGCTTGTGGATGACAATAATCAGCCAGTGGTCTATGCCAATATCGCACTATTCAGTACGGAAGACTCTACCTTGATAGGTGGAGGTGTGAGCAATGAGGCAGGTCACTTTGTGATTCCTTGTAGTGCTGAGCGCGCTTTGGTGCGTATCAGTTGTGTGGGCTTCAAGACCATCAAGCGCCTGATGCCCATCAGTCAGGTAGGCACTATTCGGATGCAGGTGGCTGACCATTATCTGCACAATGTGAATGTCAAGGGCGTGGTTCTTGTGATCCGTTATGATTCTGATCGTCTTCAGTATGTTGTGGCTGACGATCCCTTTGCCCAGGGACAGAGTGTTCTGGAACTGATGAATAGAGTGCCGATGGTCACGCTGTCAGGAGGCCGTGCCAGTATCCTTGGAAAAGGTCTGGCCAGATGGATGCTCGACGGAAGGGTGTTGGATGATAGCAGCGAGATGATCCCTCGCAAACTCTGGTCGATGCGCGCTGAGGACATCGAACGCATAGAGGTCATCACCCTGCCCGTGGGCTCCAATATGGTTGATGGTAGTGGAGGCTATATCAATATTGTCACCAGACGGGATCAAACCCTCGGATGGCGAGGTGACCTGACAGGAGAACTCATCTCCAAGGACGACTTGAACTGGCGATATAGTGGAAACGTGAGTTATGCCACCAAGCGCCTTGATGCCTCACTTGATATCTATGGCAATCGCCTGACAGAGCGCTTAGATGCCACAACGACTTACGAGCGCCCTCATGAGTTCGTGAAGCGTTCTGACAGTCGGGATGAAGAGCAGGATAGGGAGTACGGGACCAATCTGATGCTGCACTATCAGTTGACACCACAATGGGAGATCGGTGCTATGCTGTCATACAGGCAGAATTGTGACCATCATGATATGACGGATGCTGATCGAGTGCGCTTCAACGTCAATTATGCGCCATTCTCAGGACTTGGCCCGAATATCAAGGATTATACCATGGCCTCGGCTTCCTCTTTGTCGCCAGTAGGGGCTATGCACACCACAGCCCTGACGGCTTTCAGTGACCTTATGCTCGATACGTTGGGCAAACAGGCCAATCTCACGTATAACTTCTATCATAAGTCGGGCACTCGGGGCTCCGTCATGGAGGGCGATGCCAATATCCCCGTGTATTACTATTCCTCCAGTGATCCTTATCATGTATCCAACACCTTCGAACTGGATACGGACTATAAGATCCACTCCCTGAAACTCGACTTCACGTTGCCTTTCCCATTTGCCAAGGTAGAGACGGGATTGGCCTATACCGATATCGACAATACGGTGCTCAAAAGTCAGGAACAGTCTTCCAACATTGATGTTGATGGCGTCTATCGGAATAACAGTTATCGCTATCAGGAACGGAGTGCGATGGGCTATCTGATTTTAAGCAGGCAGCTGCATCCGAGGCTTTCTGCTACTATCGGCATGCATCTGGAGCACTCTTGGCTGACAGGAGAGGACAGGGATATGACCAAAAGCCGTAAGACCAAGCAGACATTCACAAAACTATTGCCAACCCTCTCTGCCAATTATCAGTTGGGCAGTCGCCAACAGCTCGTGTTACAGATGGGCAGGAACATCAATCGTCCTGACTTCGATGAGTTGAATCAGGTGCCTGTCTATGTCACCATGACCAACCTGATAGTGGGTAATCCCTCGCTCATACCTGGAACGACTGATTACGCAGAATTGTCTTATCGCCACTCCTGTGGCCTTTATGCCAACCTCTGGTATCGTCATGGCAAGAATCAGACGGAATGGGTCACCAGTTTCCAGATAGACCAGGGACCAAGATACCGTTTGGAATCGCAGACCACCAAGCCAGAGAACTGGCTGGACGAACAGCAGGCAGGTCTCTACCTTCGTTATCAGCAACGATTCTTGCCGTGGTTGAACACCATCGTTGAGGGCGATCTGTATTATTATCATGGCGGTTCTTCGCGCTCAGAACTGAGCCGAAACGAGGATGCCGTCTTTAATCCCTATATGCCTGACCTGCATGGTTGGGGAGAGCATGCAGCACTCTCTGCCGATGTCTTTTTGAATCCTCAGCACACCCTTTTGCTGAATGCCCGCTATGACCACTGGTTCCGCCAGTTAGAGAAGATGACAGATATCGGTGCCTTTGGCTATGCCTCTTTTGCCCTGCGCTATTCCTTGTTGGACGATCGTCTGAAACTATCGTTGGTGGCCCATGATCCGTTCCGTCAGCATGTATCAGACATCACGCGTTCGTACAACTGGTTTACAGAGTGTATCCATACTGTCCACCATTCGCAGTTCGTCAGCCTGACGGCCTCCTACGCATTGGGTGGCAAGAAGGTGCGTCGCAACTATCGTGATAAGAAGGATTCGGAGACGCAGCGTGCAGAGAAACGTAAATCGATACAATAGAACTATGGATATGAAAAAGGTGAAAACATATTTGCTGCTCCTGATGGCTATGACGCTCGTCTGTGGATGCAGCGACGAGGTGGAAATAACTGAAGAAAGACTGGCTTATGAGCCTTACGATGCCAAGATCGATGGTATCTGCTATCAGCTATCCGATAGTAAGACGGCTATTGTCTCTGCAGGAAATGTCTATTATTCTGGCGATGTTGTCATACCTGCAACCGTTGAATACAAGGGAGATTCATATCGGGTGACGGGTATCTCAGAAAAGGCCTTTGCCTCTTGTGAACAACTGCATTCTGTCGTACTGCCTGAAGGTATTACGTCTATTCCTTCCCGTATGTGTGCCTGGTGTTATAATCTGAAATCTGTGACGCTTCCGTCGTCTATTACCACCATTGGTAACGAGGCCTTCTCCAACTGTACGTCCCTAACCTCTGTCACCATCCCCGACGGGGTGGAGGAGATTGGCGAGAGTGCTTTCTTCTGTTGTATGTCGCTCACTTCGCTTTCACTTCCCAATAGTGTGAAAACCATCAAATGGCGTGCCTTTACAGGTTGCGCTAATCTTACCTCAGTGTCGTTGCCTAAGAATCTGACAAGAATCCCCTCAGAGTGCTTTGCCCATTGTTCCAGGCTTTCTTCAGTCTCGATTCCTGAGGGTGTCATCTATATCTCTAACCATAGTTTCTCTCATTGCATCTCGCTGACACAGCTCACGCTGCCAGAATCGCTGAAGTCTATGGATAGGGGCGTGTTCGAGAACTGCACTGGTCTCACGTCCATCACGATTCCTGAGGGTGTAGAACAACTCGGTGCCTTACTGTTCGCTGAGTGTACCCATCTGACATCGGTGGAGTGGCATCCCCAGATGGTCCCTGAGGGTGCCTTCAAAAACTGCACGGGGCTCGTGGAAGTCAAAGTGCCAGAAGGTGTCACCCATATACAGGCCAATGCCTACGATGGCTGCAGTAACCTATCGACACTCACGCTCCCTGGCACCTTGGAAACCATCTCGCCAGGGGCTTTCAAGGACTGCGGCAGCCTGAAGGATGTCTATTGTCTTTGCCTCTATGTCCCTACGCTGCCATTCCCCGCGGAATCTACTACCGACCTGATCTTCGAGAACACGGACCTCAGCACTGCTACCCTTCATGTTCCCGCCTCCGCCTTGGACACCTACCAAACATCATCGCCATGGAGTGATTTCGGCCAAATCGTCACCCTTCCATAACTTTTCTGGACCTGAGGGGTAGGAATTTGTCTTCTTACTCGTCTTATATATAGAAGACAATGATGACCGAAAAGGTCGTGATGAAGTAATCTTGGTTGTTTATGAAGAAACTAATGACGGCACTGGAAACAGTGTTGCAGGCCCACTTTATGCCTGCGTTTTTAGTACAAATATGCCTCTTTGGCTTATTTTCGTGTGGGGATGATTATGTCGGTATTATTAGTCCGGAGCCAATGCCGTCACCAGTTATAGACAGTACCCGCTTGTATTTATATACAGGTTTACCAGTCTGCTATATCACGACGCGTGATAGCGTAGAAATCAAGTCGAGGGCTAAGTATGTGGAGGCTACTTTATGTATTGTCCAGAATGGACGGACTCTGTTTGAGGATACTTTACTCAGGATCAAAGGACGTGGGCAGGCTAGTTGGACATCTATGTTCCCCAAGCGTCCCTACAAACTGAAACTGAGTAGTAAGCATGAATTACTTGGGATGTCTGCAAACAAACATTTTGTCTTGCTTGCGAATTATACCGATAAATCGCTGATGAGAACAGCGATTGGCTTCAAGGTCGGAGAACTATTGGAGCGAGAATGGACTCCTCAAAGCCGTTTCGTGGAATTGGTACTGAATGGGGAACATCTGGGGAACTATCAACTGACGGAATCTGTGAGGGCAGGAAAGCATCGGATTAATGTTAGTTCTTCTGGTCTGATCTTGGAATACCTATATCCTGAAAGAGTGGTGGAGGAGCCTTTCTATTTCATAACGAAGAGTTTCCATTTAGGATATGGCTTTAAATATCCGGATGAGGATGTTATGACAGAGGAACGTGTAGAATATGCAGCAGACTTGATGGACCGGTTTGAACGGCAACTGACAGATTCCAATAGCGTAACAGGCTTTACCGACTTTATCGACTTGGAGTCTTGGGCGAAGTGGTACTATCACCTGAACATCCTCATGCAGAGGGAGTATAATATCTATTATGTGAAATATGACAATACGGACAATAGCAAGATCTGTCTTGGGCCACTCTGGGATTTTGAATGGAGTCTGGGAGTCGGATATGATGACGGGAAGGAGCGGCCCTCTAAGGATCATTACTTGGTGACGGAGAAGTATTTCAGGAAGTTGGTTGAGTCTCCGCTTTTCATGGCAGAAGTCGCAAAGATACATCGCCAATACGGGAAGCGAGTTAGAGAGGGAGTGCTGCGATACTACGACAAACTCAGCGACTATCTCCGTAAATCTCAAGAGTTGAATTTCAAATGTTGGCCTATTCTGGATGAACGTATATCTGTCGGCGGTTATCCTCTTGGTTCATGGGAGAAGGAAGTTGCATGTGACCGGCAGTTTTTCATTGACCATTATGACTATCTGGATAACCTCTTAGTTCCATTATGCAGAGAGGATTAAATAAAATGGGTATAAGCAATACTTTTCTGATAAAAAGTTGCTTATGTGTAACAATTTTGTTATTTTTGCCCACTGTTAGGGGTTGGTTTTTATCATCATAACCGTCTTTATAATGAGAAAATGGTAAAATATATGAAGCATTTAGTGATAGCATTCCTGCTGGCCCTGCTGCCGATGGTGGCTGAGGCCTACGATGTCAAGATTGATGGCATCTATTACAATCTGGTGAAGAAGGCAAATATCGCCGAGGTCGTTGAAGGCGACGAGCCATACGAGGGGGATGTGAATATTCCATCGACGTTCACGTACGACGGGGTGGATTATGCGGTAACTGCTATCTCGGGCGGTATCTTCAGAATGACAAATATTACCTCTATCACGATTCCTGATGGCGTGAAGGAGATTGGTGAAGACGATTTTAAAGATTGCAAGTTGCTCAGGTCCGTCAAACTGCCAGAAGGGCTGAGAGCCATCAGGGATTATGCCTTTCAGGGTTGTTCAGAGTTGCAGAATATCAACTTTCCCCAGTCTCTGATACTGATTGCCCATTACACTTTTGAGGGTTGTTCATCGCTGACAACACTTGATCTTCCTGATGGAATGGAGGAGATTAACGACGGCGCGTTTAAGGATTGTAAAAGTGTGGTGTCCCTGCATATCCCCAACAGCATCAGTTTTATACCTACTGGGGCATTCATGGGTTGCAGCAGTCTGGAGAAAGTCGAGATACCAGAGAGCGTCGGGGAGATATGGTCTCGCGCTTTCTCTAATAGTGGGCTGAAAACGGTGAGCATTCCAGAGACTGTCAAGAGTATTGGCTTTGGTGCCTTTGAGGGTTGTAAACAATTAACTTCCGCTCGGCTTCCTGACAACCTGACTATGATTGCATGGCGACTGTTTAAGGGATGCACCAGTCTGAAAGAGGTTGCGATACCTCAGGGAGTGACCAGCATCGGACAAAGCGCTTTCGCGCAGACGAGGATTGTCTCTATCGACATCCCGTCGGGAGTGACAACGATAGGAGAATCAGCCTTCGAGGGATGCTCGCATCTGTCATCTGTCACTCTTCCAGAAGGGTTGGAAACACTTGAAGATGCCACCTTTAAAGACTGTAAGGAACTCTCGTCCGTCAATTTCCCTACCAGTCTGCAATCGTTGAATGGTAGTGTCTTTGAGAATTGCGTATCCCTCAAAGACCTTGCGCTGAATGAGAATCTGCAAACGATCGGTTATCGCTGCTTCTCTGGATGCAAGGGCCTTCGGTCTGTGGTCATTCCCAACAGTGTAACCAGGATTTGCCAGGGTGCTTTCAATGAGTGTTCGTTTATGGAGACGCTGACGCTTGGCAGTGGTGTCAACTGGATAGAAGAGTGGGCTTTTTCGAATTGCAGGAGTCTTGTGGATGTCTATTGTCATGCTGCAGCGGTGCCAGTCACTTTCGACAACACGTTTGAAGGCTCCTATATCAGTTATACCGTCTTGCACGTGCCAGCCTCGGCGAAAGCAGATTACAGTGTAACTTCCCCCTGGAATCAGTTTGGAAGGATTGATGCTATCGGAGAGACGGCTATCAAGGATGTCAGGATAATCGAGGGTGAATCAAGTGCTCCCTATTACGACCTCAATGGCATGCGCATATCCCAACCTCGCAAGGGCATCTACATCAAGAATGGCAAAAAAGTAGTCGTTAATAAATTATAGAAGAATCACGTCGTGTAGGTATGTACGCTGGAGCCTTGCGCCCTTACTCAATGGCTTATGGTGGTGTGATTTCTGCCTCATTATGACCGTATCTGCATCTTTTTTAATATATTTGATGCAGAAAAAGCCGTTTTGATGCAGATAATTGAATTTTTTTTTGTGTATCTTTGCACCCAAAGGCGACATAATATGCTTGTCTCGTTTGTCGCTATAATAGAACATATGAACGATATCTGATAAAAAAATATTGAAAAAATGAAACGCGTTGATTTAAAGAAAAAAAAGAAATCAATTCAAGTCATCTGGATAATTACACTATGCTTATGCTTGATGAATGCATGTTCGGATGGCGATGAAAATAGTCCAGGTGAGAAGAAAGAAGTGCCGAGG
This sequence comes from uncultured Prevotellaceae bacterium, assembly GCA_902784615.1. GTDB lineage: Bacteria > Bacteroidota > Bacteroidia > Bacteroidales > Bacteroidaceae > Prevotella. The sequence continues at coordinate 65,612 of CACZVN010000004.1, forward strand.
CCCCATCCTTACCAATATGATGTCAGGGTTGGCGGAATCTGCTATACATTGGTTCCAAAGGCAAGGGTTGCCAAAGTCTCACCAGGCGATGTGTATTATGCAGGTAACATTATTATTCCTTCAACGATAGAACACGAGGGAACTGTCTATCAGGTAGAAGAGATTTCAGACAGTGCATTTTGTGGCTGTAGAAATCTGACAGCCATAGTTATTCCTAACAGTGTTAAGCAGATTGGTCTGTGGACTTTCAAGGATTGTAGTGGCCTGAAGGATGTTTCTTTGCCAGAGGGACTTGAGAATATTCCAGTCCGTATGTTTGCAGGTTGTACTGCCTTGGAATCTATCGTCATTCCAGAAGGTCCGAAGAAGATGGGCGAGATGGCTTTTTTCTCTTGCACCTCCCTCAAATCGGTTACTCTTCCCAATAGTATAGAAGAAATGGAGTGGAGAACGTTTGAGGGGTGCACGAATCTGGAATATGTGAAACTGTCGGAGTCGTTGCGTTATATCAATATGGAGTGTTTCTCTCATTGTTCAAATCTATGCACGATAGATATCCCCAACAGCGTAACTTCCATCGGTAATAATGCCTTTGCATTCTGTACATCATTAGTACAGTTGCCATTGCATGATTATATGACAGGCATATCGCCTCGGGCATTTTATAATTGTACCAGTCTGACTTCCATAACTATACCTTCAAGTATCCAGGATATAGGAGAACTCGCTTTTGGCGGTTGTAGTGGACTGACCACCGTAAACTGGTCGGCTATTAAAATAAACCCAGGCACTTTTGCGGATTGTACGTCTCTTTCTGAGTTTGTCATCCCAGAAGGTGTCAAGGAGATTCGTAGCGATGCGTTTGCCCGTTGCAAGAATCTTGCTCTTGTAAAGATACCGAGCAGTGTAGGCACTATCAGTTATAGGGCTTTCAGCGGGTGCGAGAATCTGAAGGATGTGTATTATGATCGTGAGAAACTCCCAGATTATTGTCCTGACAACATCTTTGAGAATGCCTATATCAACTATGCGACGTTACATGTGCCCGCCACTGCGATAGAGGAATTCCGTGCGACAGCACCTTGGAGTGAGTTCGGCAATATTGTGCCCATAGACTAAAAGGGCACAATGTGCCCTGCTGTGATTTTTCTATCACGTCGTGTAAGTGTGTACGCTGGAGTCTTGTGCTGAGGGCAGGTAATTGATGCCCCACCAGCACATCTGTAGGAGAATAAAGGCGAGGATGAGCACCCACAGGGCCAAACGGGGGTTGTGCTTCGGCAGCAGGCGGTAGTGGATATAGACCAGATAGGCCAGCCATGTGATGGCCGCCCAGGTCTCCTTGGGATCCCACGACCAGTAGTGACCCCATGCCTCCTTCGCCCAGAGTGCACCAAAGAGCATGCCGATGGTCATAAAGGCGAGACCGACATAGACGAGATTGTCGGTGATCTCAAACTCTTCATCAGTTGCCTCCTTCTTAAAGAACAAGAGGTATAATGCCATCACCGCTGAGGCGCCCAACACGGCATAGGCGAACATATAGACAATCACGTGAGGAGCGAACCACGGACTCTGGAGGGCAGGCATCAGCGTCTTGGAATGGATCTCCGGCTTGAAGAGGTTCACGCAGATGAACACCAGGGCCAATATGGTGGAGAACGAGAGTATCCACTTGTATCTCCAGCGGCTATACACGATGAGGCCCGCCAGCGGCAGGAAGAACGAATACCAGAGGCGCGTCTCTCCCATCGTCCTTAGTGGCGGACGCTCCAGCGAGATCCACATTGAGAGGATGAAGGCGAAGAACACCAGCAGGCCGAGTGTCGTGGTGGTATAGGCCACCGTTGTCCTGTCCTTCCACGCCGCCCAGGCACCTATCGCCCACAGCACGACTGCTCCTATCGCAAAATAGATGAAATGCTCCCAGGTCATACGCGTTTCCTCCTTCCTCCAAGAATAAACATACACACGGCTCCTGCCAGCATCATGTAGATACCCGTATAGACCAGTGGCAGCCACGGGTCGCTCACCAGTTCCAGAATCGAGATCTGGCTCTTGGCGCCCATCTGCGTGTCGTAGCCGTACTGGTAGATCTTCCAGCCATCCACCTCCACGGGTTTGTTCACATCAACGGTCGTCTGGATGCTTTTCCCCGACTTCGTCAGAACCTGAATCTCCGAGGCGAAGCGCTTGGGTGAACCGTCGTCGTATGTCTCCATGATAAACTGCTTCAGTTCGATGGCGAGTGGCATCTCGCGGACAGCCCCCTCCTGTGTCAGTGCCCGCCACTCAGACTCGCCGACTGTCGTGATCATCTTCAGGCGTTGCATGTCGGCATTGCCTAATGTGGCGGTGGTCATCGCCAGAAAAAGTCCCAGATGAGAAAGAAGTGAAAAGTGAAGAGTGAAGAGTGAAAAATTTGCTGCCGCCCACATCTTCACCTGTTTAAGAATCACCACACCGAGGATGACGGCCATATAGACATAGATCAGTACGAAGGGCCAGAACGCCAGCATGTTGTTCAGCCACGTGCCGTTGACTGTCTGCCTCGTCAGGCCCATGATGATCGTCAGGACAACGGCATAGACGAGTGTCGGGATGGCCGCCTGGTACGTGCCGATGAAACGGCAGGCATAGATCTTATTCCGCAACAGGAAGATGATGGCAATGATGGCCAGGAAACCCGCCAGCACAACGCCATTGGCAGGCCAGGCAAAGGTCTCCCACACCACAGGGCCGACGCTCAGTTCCAGCATCAGTCCTGCACAGATAAGGCCCCCTCCGATGAGAAAGCCCTCCTTCATTGTCCAAGGCTTAGTCCACATCTTTATTGATAAAGTCCTTGAAGGCTTCGTCGTATTCAGGGGAGTTGGCGAGGCGGCCGTTGACGAGGCAGACCAGTTCCACGGTGGCGCGGAAGCAGAGTTGTTCGTCACTGGCACGATAGATGTCCTGATAGAACAGATACTTGAGCCCGTCTTTCTTGAGATTGAGGCGGGAGATGAACTCATCATCGCAGCGCAGGGGCACTTTATACTGGAGTTTCATGCTGTGGACGACGGCGTCGATACCGCGCTGGTGCAGGTCGGCGAAACTGACGCCCAGACTGCGGAGGAAGAGGTGACGGGTGTGCTCGGCGTAGTGCAGATAGTTGGCATTGTTGACGATGCCCTCGATGTCGCACTCGTAGTCGCGCACCTCCATACGGGTTTCAAAGATGTATTTCATGCTGTTTGGTAGTTTAGGATATGAAGAATCTCGTTGAAATGGGAGATTTTGATGAGTCGTTCGTGCTCAATATCTTCGAAGTGCTCCAGTTGCCAGGTGACATGGAAGGGAATATGGATGGCAGTGGCGCCGATGGTGAGGGCCGGGGCGATGTCGCTCTTCAGGGAGTTGCCGACCATCAGCAGTTCGCAAGGCAGGATGCCTAAGTGCTCGCAGAGTTGTTGGAACTCCACCTCCGTCTTATTCGATGTGATCTCCACATGGGAGAAATACTTGGCCAGTCTGCTGCGGTGGAGTTTGTTCTCCTGATCCTGCAACTCTCCTTTCGTGAAGACCACCAGGCGGTAGGGATAGGCCTGCAGGCGCTGCAGGGTCTCCTCGACCTCAGGCAACGGGGTGGCTGGCAGGTGGAGCAGGCTCTTGCTATGGCTGAGCAGATCAGCCAGTTCCGCTGCTGACAGATGGTCGCCTCCCACGCGAAGGGCCGTCTCGATGATGGAGATGGTGAAGGCCTTACAGCCATAGCCGAGGTCGGCCATGTTACCGCTTTCCGTCTGGAACAGTTCTTTGGCGGGGTTTTCACAATAGGGCGCAATGAGTCGGTAGAGATGGTTCTCTACGGCCTCGAAGTGCGACTGGCAGTCCCAAAGGGTGTCGTCGGCATCGAAGGCAATGACACGGATATCACGCAGGTCGATCATTTGGCACAATGTGGGCAGACGCCTTTGAGCATATAGTTGGCAGAGTGGAGTTCAAAACCTTGCGGAAGATCGATCTCCGGCAGTTCCACCCCCTCCAGACAATAGGTTTGCTGGCATACCTCACAGAAGAAATGGGGGTGCTGGTCATCATCATGGTCATGGTCGTGACTGTGGCAGAGTTCGTACTTCGTGCCATCACCACTACCCTCGATGGCATGCACCAGATGATGCTCGCGGAAGAGGGTGAGGGCGCGGAACACGTTCGACTTGTCGATCGTGCCAATCCGGTGCTCCAGTTCTGCTAACGACTGGGGCAGCATGGAGGATGCCAGGGCCTTCATCACCACAATGCGGTTAGCCGTGGGTTTGATGTCGTGCTCTTCGAGCAGTCTGACATAGTTTGTTTCTTCCATTTTTTCTGTTTTGTCGGCAAAGATACTATATTTTTTGAAGAAAATGAAGGAGTTACAAAAAAAAAGTCTATATTTGCAATCTGAATATGAACTAAAAACCGTTTTGTCGTGAACAGGAAAGTGTCTCTTACCCTTAAGATTCTCGGTGGCATTGTTGGTGTTATCGTGTTGTTGCTGCTGGCAGCGGCCATCTTGTTGAATACGCATGCTGTCCAGAACAAACTGCTGGGCATAGCGACACAACGACTGGAGGAGAAACTCCAGACGCATGTGAGTATCGAGGATTTGAGCGTGAATGTGTTTACACAGGATATAAACCTGAAAGGTCTTGAGGTGGAGGACCAGCAACAGCAGAAGATGCTGGAGTTGGAACGTCTGTCTGTAAACCTGGATCTTTGGGCACTTCTGGGTAAGAAACTGATGATATCAAAGGCAGATGTTGAGGGCGTAAATGCCAAACTCTATCAGACAGAGGATAGTGTGCCCAACTATCAGTTTATCCTTGATGCTTTCAAGAGCGACAAGTCAAAACAGGAGAAGTCCAAAGAGGAAGCAGAGAAGAAAAAGGAGCCTTTCTCACTGGATATCCGTCATGTAAAACTTGCCAAGGTAAATGTTCAGTATGATGAGAACATGATTAAGTTGGATGAGGTGAGTTATGATAATGGATGGATTGGAAATCCTTCAGGAACACTAAAAGGATTGCAAGGTAAGTGGGAGTTGCAGACAAAGAAAGGACCTCAGACCGCGATGTTTAGTCTGGGTTCGATTTTGTTTAACGAAACCAAAGGGGTGTATGGCTTGGAAATAGGAACCCTGCACTTTATTCTCGACAACCATCAGCCTCGCAAGAATACCGGCAAGCCCCATCGCGGTTGGTTCGATGTGGGGCATTTCGATGTGATAGCGGACTTAAAGCTGACGATTGACTATCTCAATAAAGACTCCGTGCATGCAGCACTGACGGATTTTGTGGCCAAGGATTCCCTGACGGGCTTCAATGTCAAGGACTTGCGATTCGCTGTAGGAGCCACTAAACAGAGAGCGAAGCTAAAAGATATCGTCGTTCAGCAAGAGAGTACAATCCTGAAGTTCGACAGTGCCTCTGTCGTACTACCCAGCAAGAAGGAAGGACGGAAGTTCTCGTTCCAGACCTCTCTCATCAAAGGCAAAACACAACTGAAAGACATCTCTCGTCCTTTCGCACCAGTACTGAGAAACTTTACGATGCCTCTCGAACTGAGTGTGTTGTTCAGCGGCACCGACTCAGCGTTGGCATTTAGAAACATCGAAGTGCATACGCCTGATCAGCGACTGAAGATTAATGCCTTTGGAGATATCTCAGGACTGAAGAAGAAAGAGGATCTGAACGTACATTTCCATGTAAACAAGATGACGGCCAAGGGTAAGGTGAAGCAGGAGATTATCAACCAGTTCAAAGGCAAGAAGATGATGATGAAACAGTTGGATGCACTGGGTGACCTTACGCTTATGGGCAACATCAACGTCTTCTATCGTCGTGAGGCTTTCGATGGGAACGTGAAATCTGCTGTTGGAGGATTAAGTTTCAATTTCGCCATCAACGAGAACACTAAATACCTGACAGGTCATGCTGAGACAAAGTCACTCCATCTGGGCCAGGTGTTGAACATGAAAGATATTGGTAAGGTAGGATTTAGTGGCAACTTTAAGATCGACATTGATAAGAAGCGTACTGCTCGTATGCGCAAACAGACAGGTGGCAAGTTACCTTTCGGTGATGTAAATGCAACGCTTTATGAGGTCAACTACAAGAAAATCAAGATCAAAGACCTGTTGGTGGACATTAAGTGTAAAGGTGGTTTCGTAGAGGGTAATATCAGCCAAAAGAACAAGGGACTTGACTGGGCTTGTGATTTCTCTTTCACCGATATTGACAAACTGAGTAACATCAAGATCAAACCCAAGGTCAAGGTGAAGTTCAAGGATATCTTCAAGAAGAAGGATAAGAAGGACAAAACTTCAGAAGACCAGAAACAAGTTCAGAATGAAGAACCCAAGAAGAAAAGCAGTGGTTCTAAACTGAAGAATCTTTTTAAGAAAAAGGATAAGAAAGCTAGTGAGTAGCCATGGAGTCTGCTGGAGTATTGGCAGGAACTTTAGTTGCAGGGATGCTATCTCTGATATTCGCTTTCTTTTGTGAACTACTGTCTGTGGCATGGCTGACTGGCTTATGGATACCGTTGGTCTGGGTCAGGAACTTCACGTAATTCGAATAAGTATGCCTGGAGTAGGCCTTGAAGATGTTGTTGGCAAAGAGAATGTCCGTGATATGGTTCTCATTGACGTAATCCACCATATTCATTGTGAAGTAACGTGAGTCGATGACGTAGATATCCTCGAAGGAATAGAAGAGATAGCCTGGTAGGGCATTGCCGAAACTGTCCTTGAGGATCATCAGCCGGCGTCCGTTGTGAGTAGAGGTCTTCACATGGGTGATTCTCGTATCACTGCCCATAAAGGTACAGTAGGCACCACCGCTGCCATCCTTGTACTTATAGAAGAAGATGCTCTTGTAGGGCCGTCCCATGCCGATGACACGGTAGTCCTTGTCGATGGTATAGTCGATATAGGTTGTCGTGTAGGTCACGTCACGCGGCACGTAATAGACGAAGTCCTCTGGGGCCTCCTTGACGGCGATATCCTTCGAGTAGCCGTACATACTGCCGACATACCCGTGAACCACCTTACGGTCATAACTCGACAAGTCGCGGAAGGGTACGCCAGCCACCTGCGCGAACTTCTCGGCGGCATAGTAGGCTCCAAGGGGTGCCCAGTGGTGGTCGGTGCGCAGGAAGATGTCTTCACCGGCGTGTTTGCCAAGTGTCTCATAGATATCCACGGGTTTCACGTCGGGCGAGAGGTGACGGATCACATTGTCGATAGTGGGGCGCTGCGGGTTGGTGCGCTTGCGCATCTTCTCCGGACAGTAGTATTCCACGGAGGTGGGGATGACCATGCAATAGACATGCACGTCGGGGAAGGTCTCCTTGTATTTGTTGGCGGCCTCGGCATAGCCTGTGCAGCCCTTGCCAGACCCGCCGTAGGCCATCAGGGCGCGCACGTTTTCCCCAGAGCCTACGATGATAATGCCTGCATTCGCGATCTTGGCATTCTCGTCAGCGGTGATATGATTCTCGTAGTTGTAAGTCGAGTCTGCCAGATTATCTAAATCTTCTTGGTCTGCTGGTTCTCCTACTTCTGCCAGGTCTTCCAGATCATCAGAGGTGTCTGGCTCGGCAGCGTGGAAGGTGATATGCTCCTCGCCAGTATCCAGGCGGATGAGATCTTTCACCTGCATGCTGAGCCACATGAAACGGTCGCGGAAGGGTTCGCTGTCGCTGAACCACGATGATACCTCACTGGTGAAAGAGCCGTCGAACAGTTTTTCTGGTGTGAACTCCGGGAATATAGCCAGTTCGCGCTTCTCCAACTCAGAGAAGGTACTGCGCGGGAAGGTGTTGAACACCACCGCGAAGGCTGTGAACAGCAGACCGAAGAGGGCGATATAGGCTTTACTGAATCTCATGGCTGTTGGTTCGTTTTTGGGTGAGATAACGCTCATAGGCCTGTACGGTCTTCGGGGATGAGGCGTGGATCAGGTTGTTGGCAAAGAGGATGTCCGTGATGCCGTGAGTCTTCACGAAGTCGATCATGTTCTGCAGGAAATAGCGGCAATCCACGACATGGATCTCTTCAAACGAAGAGAAGAGGTTCGACGGCAGGGCATTGCCGTAACTGTCCTTGAGTATGAGCAGCCGACGGCCGTTTCTAATCTGTGTGACGACACTCGTGGTATTCAAGTCGCCCCCCATGAACACGCAGTAGGCGGCACTGTTGCCATCCTCGTAGTCGCGGAAGAAACTGAAGGACTCCGGTTCACTGGCGGTAAGCCAACTGATCGTTCGGCGATGTCTCTTACGACCGACTCGCTTCGACACCTTTTTATATATAATACGCGTGGCGGAGTAGTTGATGTCGCGCGGCACGTAATAGACAAAGTCCTCTGGCGCCTCCTTGACGGCCCTGTCACGGGAGAAGGTCCACATGCTACCCACATAGTCGTGGATAACACGTGGCTCGTAGTCCGACAGGTCCTTGAAATCCACGTCGGCCACCTTGGCGAATGTCTGGGCGGCATAATAGGCGCCAAGCGGGGCCCAGTGATGATCCGTACGGGAGTAGATGGGTTCTTCCACATGGGCTTGCAGGGTATCGAAGATCTCTACGGGTTTGACGTCAGCCGATAGTTGGGAGAGGATATTCCTGATGGCAGGGAGTTCAGCATCTGTCCATGCCTGAGCTGTGTCAGGACAATAGAAGGCCACGGCATTAGGGATCACCATGCAATAGACGTTCGCTTCGGGGAACATGCGCTTATATTTGTTCACGATGCCAGCGTATGCCGTACCATTCTCATAGTTGGCCTTGTAGGGTTCGATGGCGCGAACGGTTTTCCCCGTATCGACGAGGATAATGCCACTGCGCACACGACGTACGGGCTGTGCCGTCATCAACAGAGTGACGGAGAGCAACAGGAGGATGGTCGGTATATATCGTTTCATGTTCTGAATCGGTTAGAATCGGGTGTAGATAAACGCGTTGTTGGTGGCTCCTACCAGCAGGGACACACTGAGCACGAGGAGCACGACGGAGAGGATGAGTCTTGTGCAGAAGACGATGGTCTCGCGCATGGCACTGCCTTCAGAGGTACATAGTTGCAGCATATTGAAAGCAAAACTGCGGAGCGGCATACAGAACAACAGACTGACGACCCACAGCCAACAGTTGTCTGTCAAGGCCGTGATGGTCACGAAGTCATGGAGCGTGCCCGTCTGTCCGAAGGCGGTCTCGAAGAAATGTATCATCCGACTGCTGTCGTCGAAATAGAAGATACCCCAGCCGATGACCACCAGTGCCAGACTGTAGAGGTGGAGCAGGGGAGCGGGAATATATTTCTGTACGCGCAGGAGCGTGTATTTCTCCAGTGTCACGATGAGGCCGAAATAGACACCCCAGATGATGAAGTTCCAACTGGCCCCGTGCCACATGCCCGTGAGGAACCACACCACGAGGATGTTCAGCGCCTGATGTTGGCGGTTGCCACCCATGGGAATATAGACGTAGTCGCGGAAGAAACTGCCGAGTGAGATATGCCAGCGTCGCCAGAAGTCAGTGATGGAGTTGCAGCAATAGGGGTGACGGAAGTTCTCGTTGAAGTGGAAGCCCATGCAGCGTCCTAAGCCTATGGCCATATCCGAGTAACCTGAGAAGTCGAAATAGATCTGTAGGGTAAAGGCGATGATACCCACCCAGGCCCCGGAGGTCGTCAGATCCTGCATCCCACCAGCCAGGAACTGGTCGGAGATCTCCGAGAGTTGGTTAGCAAGGATCACCTTCTTGCCCAGTCCGATCATGAAACGGTAGATGCCGTCGGCTAGGTCACGGGAGGTGACGTGGCGGTCGCTGATCTCCCGTGCCACCGTGTTGTAGCGCACGATAGGACCCGCGATGAGTTGTGGGAACATGGAGATATACAGCAACAGGTTACCGAAGCGGTGCTGGGCCGGTGCCTCCCCACGATACACATCAATCAGGTAGGAGATGGATTGGAACGTATAGAAACTGATACCTATCGGCAGGGAGATCTTCGGGTCAGCCACAGGGATACCGATGGCCGTCAGTTGTTGGGCGAAGAAACTCAGGTATTTGAAGGTGCTGAGGATGAGGATATTCCCCGTCAGTCCCGCGATGAGTGCCCAGCGGCGTGCTCCTCCCGACAGACGGTCGATACCAAGTCCTGCCAAGTAGTTCACCAATACGCAGAACAGCATCAGGAACACATAAACCGGCTCACCCCAGGCATAGAAGATCAACGAGAAGAGCACAAGAACCGTGTTCTGCAACGTATGGCTGCGCTGTAAGGATCCTGCAGACAACTGCCTGTCAAACCACGTGCCTACCAGATAGCACAGGGCGAAGGCAGGCAGGAAGACGAAGAGGAAAAACAGGTCTGAGAATACCATGGTTGTCTATTTCGTTGATGGTTGCAGGAGGTTGGCTATTTGCTGGGCGATGAATGTCCCTACCAGTCGGGCTCCCTGTTCTGATGTATGGGTGCCGTCAATGGTGAAATGGTGTTTCACTTTCTCCTTGGTGGCATCGATGCCGCCATTCTTATCCAGCCGGATCACGCTGAGGCCCATCCGTCGTCCGCAGTCCTCGATGATGTCGCTGGCTTTGGTGATGTTCTCTGTGCCTGCTGCCACCGACTGCAATGGGGTGAGCAGGATGATCCGTGCCTCGGGATAGGCGGCCTTCAGCAATTCACAGCCGTAGCATACGGATTCTGCCAAGGTGAGAACCTCATGAACAGGACGGTCCGTAATCTTGCAACAGTCTGTGGAGCAGGCTTTACAGACAGACTCCGACAGTGCCTTGGGTCTGGCTTTCGTAAACCAGGCGTCATTGGTACCCGCCAGGATCAGAATGAGTTGGGGCGTATGTTGAATGCCGCTATCGATGGCTTCCTGCAAACGGCAGATCTGGTTGTAGATCACGTTATCGTTGCCTAATACCTCTATATTCTCCAAGGTGTTCCTGTGTGTCTGCGGGGTGTTCGTCCATGTGGCACCGCTGCGGGCATAGCTTTTACAAGTTGTAGGTCGTAAGGCATCCTTAAACCACTTGTTCCACCCTTGCGGCTGGTCGCAGTCGTCACCGCCAATCCATGTGTTCGAGTCGCCGAGGATGACGACGTGCGGGGGCACTTCGGCTCCCGCCGATAGCCATGAAAAAGCGGTGAAGATCAGGACAAGGATGGTTCGTCTGTACATGAATGGTTTCAATTTGGCTGCAAAGATACAACTAATATCTGAAAATGTTCCTACGGAGCCTCCAAATTTTTCTGTGGTGGCTCCAAATATTTCTGCGGGGCCTCCAAATTCTTCTGCGGGGCCTCCAAATTCTTCTGCGGAGCCTCCGTTTGGATGAATTCTCTCGAGAATTGGATGCTTTCTTACGCGCGCGTAGGCGAGTAGTTGTCTTACTCACTTTTTAACCCGCTCATCCCGCCTATCCCGCACGTAAGATTTTTTACCTCCAGTGTGGGATAGGCGGGATGAGCGGGTTGTTTTTGACTTTGCCTACTATCGCGCCCGCGTGCGATGTCACAGTGTCCCCCATTGTCAACACAAGGATGCTTTCAGTATTGAGGTAATTCGCTTGATCTCCTCGTTTGTTAGCGACGGGTACATCGGGAGGGAGAAGATTTCCTTGGCGGCAGCCTCCGTCTCTGGCAGGTCGCCAATCTTCCAACCCAGATACTGATAGGCTTTCATCGTGTGGATGGGCCAGGGGTAGCTGATATTCACGTGGATATCGTTCTCGCGCAGTTTTTTGACGATTTCATCGCGATTTGGATGGCGTACCACGTAAAGGTAATAGGCATGGCGACCGTAGGGCGCTTCCTTGGGAAGCATGAGTCCGGTGCCTGCCAGAGCCTCCTGATACATGGCGGCGATCTCTCGGCGACGATGGATATACTGCTCAATCTTTGGCAGTTTGGTCAGTAGGATGGCGGCCTGAATCTCGTCCAGACGGGAGTTGTAACCATGTTCGGTGGCGTAGTAGGTCTTCTCAGTCCCATAGAAACGCAGTCGACGGAGTCGTTGAGCCAATGTTTCATCGTTGGTGTTCACCATACCACCGTCGCCGTATGCACCGAGGATCTTGGTAGGATAAAAAGACGTGGTAGAAATGTCGCCCATACTCCCGGCCTTCCTGCCTCCGTATTCGGCTCCATGAGCCTGAGCGCAATCCTCAACCACGTACAGATGATGCCTTTTGGCGATGTCGAGTAGGGGATCCATATCGACGCACTGGCCGTAGAGGTGAACGGGTAGGATCGCCTTCGTCTTCGGCGTGATGGTTGCCTCAACCTTCGTCACGTCCATCAGGTAGGTCTCTGGGCCGATATCCACGAACACGGGTGTGGCGCCTGCGGTGACGATGGCCGATACCGTGGGGATGGCCGTATTCGAGACGGTGATCACCTCGTCGCCTTCTCCAATTCCTAAGGCTTTAAGTGCCAGTGTGATGGCGTTGGTGCCGTTGTCACAACCTACACCATACTTTACACCGATATAGTCACTATAGGCTTGCTCGAAATCTCTGACTTTCTGTCCGAGAATCAGTGTACCCGACTCAAAGACCTCTGTCACAGCCTTCAGGAGTTCCTCCTTGGTTTCGGCATACTCTTTCAGGTAGCCCCAAACATTGATACTCTCCATCTTTTATCTTATTATTCGCTTATTTGCAGGATTTGACGGTCTCGGATATTCATTTTCGCTGCAAAGTTACGCTTTTTATTTTATTTTTCGTACCTTTGCAGCCAAAATTACGGAATCATGAATATTGAAGCATTGATCAGCAAGGCTGCCGCTGAGGCAGTGAAGGCACTTTACGGGATGGAAGCATCCGACAAAATGGTGCAGTTGCAGAAGACGAGAAGTGAGTTTGAGGGTAACCTGACACTGGTGGTGTTCCCCTTTGTAAAGGCAGCCAAGAAGTCGCCAGAACAGACGGCTCAGGAGATTGGCGAATACCTGCAGCAGAATTGTGCGGCAGTGGAGAAGTTCAACGTGGTGAAAGGTTTCCTGAACCTCAGTGTGGGCGACGGAGCCTGGCTGCAACTGTTGGAGGCTATCGACCAGGACGACCACTTCGGCACGAAGCAGGCCACAGAGGATTCTCCCCTCGTGATGATCGAGTACTCATCCCCCAATACCAATAAGCCCCTCCACCTTGGACATGTGCGCAACAACCTGCTCGGCTGGTCGCTGGCCAAGATCATGGAGGCTAATGGCAATAAGGTAGTGAAGACCAACATCGTGAACGACCGTGGTATTCATATCTGTAAGTCGATGCTGGCCTGGCTGAAGTGGGGCAATGGTGAGACACCCGAGTCCAGCGGTAAGAAGGGCGACCATCTGATCGGTGACTACTATGTGGCTTTCGACAAGCATTACCGCGATGAAATCAAGGAACTCGTGGCTCAGGGCATGGACGAAGAGAAGGCCAAACAGGAGGCTCCGCTGATCAAGGAGGCCCACGAGATGCTGGTGAAATGGGAACAGAACGATCCAGAAGTACGTGCCCTCTGGGAGAAGATGAATAGTTGGGTATATGCCGGCTTCGACGAGACCTATAAGAAGATGGGCGTATCCTTCGATAAGATATATTATGAGTCGCAGACCTACCTCAAAGGTAAGGCCAAGGTAGAGGAAGGACTCGCCAAGGGGCTCTTCGAGCGTCACGAGGATAATAGCGTCTGGGCTGATCTCACCAATGAGGGATTAGATCAGAAACTGTTGCTGCGTAGCGATGGAACCAGTGTCTATATGACGCAGGATATCGGTACCGCCGAGATGCGCTTCCAGGATTTCCCCATCGACAAGATGATCTATGTCGTGGGCAACGAGCAGAACTACCACTTCCAGGTGCTCTCGATCCTGCTCGACCGCTTAGGCTTCAAGTGGGGTAAGGAACTCGTACATTTCTCATACGGTATGGTGGAACTCCCCAACGGTAAGATGAAGAGCCGCGAGGGAACGGTGGTTGATGCCGATGACCTGATGGCTCTGATGGTGGAAGATGCCCTGAAAACCTCGATGGAATTGGGGAAATTTGATGACATGAGCGAGGAAGAGCGTAACGAGATCGCCCGTATCGTGGGTATGGGTGCCCTGAAGTACTTCATCCTGAAGGTCGATGCCCGTAAGAACATGCTGTTCAATCCTGAGGAGAGTATCGATTTCAACGGCAATACTGGTCCCTTTATCCAATATACTTATGCCCGTATCCGCTCGATCCTCCGCAAGGCTGAGGCCGAAGGCTTAAATCCAACCATCGCTCAGGTGTCGTTGGCAGAGAAGGAAGTAGAACTGGTTCAGAAGATGAACGAGTTCGGTGCTGCCGTTGAACAGGCTGGTAAGGACTATTCACCCAGTGGCATCGCCAACTACTGCTACGAACTGACAAAGGTATTTAACCAGTTCTACCACGACTACTCGATTCTTAACGAGCCCGACGAGCAGAAGAAACTCGTACGTCTGATGCTGGCCAAGAACGTGGCCAAGATCATCAAGAGTGGTATGGCACTGCTTGGTATCGAAGTGCCTGAGCGCATGTAAATCATGAAGGAAGTCAATCCACCGACATACCGCAACGATACCGTACTTCCCTTGCCAATGGAAGTGCGGGCCGATGCTTGGGCGGTGGATGCGGCCTGTTCTGGCAATCCTGGTCCTATGGAATATCAGGCGATAGACCTGCAGACAGGCTATCAAGTGTTTCATTACGGTCCCGTTCATGGCACTAATAATATCGGGGAGTTCTTGGCCATCGTGCATGCCCTTGCCCTCTGTTGGCAAAAGGGCTTGCACGATAAGACCATCTATTCCGACAGTTACAATGCCATTCTCTGGGTGACGAAACGGAAGTGCAAGACAAAGTTGGAGCGCACGCCACAGACGGAGCCGCTCTTCCAAATCATTGCCAGGGCTGAATACTGGCTTCAGACGCATAATTTCCGTAATCCCATCATCAAATGGGAGACTCAGAAATGGGGCGAAGTGCCTGCCGACTTCGGTAGGAAATAAGACGACTTATAAACGGCTGTAAGTCACGATCACATGATCGTCAAACTGCTGTTCATTTGTTACTTTTACGTTTGCAGGGATCTGGGGGGCTCGGGTGCCGTCATTGACGGTGAGCGTCAGATTGGTCTCTACACGGATTTCATCCCACAGGTTTTGCATCAGGAATGAGCGGAGCGTCGTAGCACCGCCCTCGACGATGAGCGACTGGATATGGTGGGCGTGCAGACTTTCTAAGTTCAGAGGATGTGCATGGTCGATAACCAGCCGCTTGGGATCAGAGCCATTCCACTCACGGACGTTCAGTTGCGGGTGGTCA
This sequence comes from uncultured Prevotellaceae bacterium, assembly GCA_902784615.1. Classification (GTDB taxonomy): domain Bacteria; phylum Bacteroidota; class Bacteroidia; order Bacteroidales; family Bacteroidaceae; genus Prevotella. The sequence continues at coordinate 80,973 of CACZVN010000004.1, forward strand.
CGCTCCTCAGTGACACGTCCCACCAAGATGGCATCCTCCTCGGCACGGAGCTTATGCGAGAGCATCTTCGTGAAGTTGGAGGATATCTGTGTTGGTTGGTAGTGGTCATCGATAAAACCGTTGGCCGTCTGAGCCCATTTCAGGATGATATAGGGTCGCTGTTCCCGATGGAATGTGAAAAAACGGCGGTTGAGTGCCTGACATTCTGCTTCAAGCACACCGACCTCCACCTCAATTCCTGCCTCGCGCAGTTTACGGATGCCACGGCCCTGTACTTCCGCGAATTCATCGATACAACCCACGACCACCCGTCGCACACCTTTCTTAATAATCAGGTCGGCGCAGGGCGGTGTCTTGCCGTAGTGCGAACAGGGTTCCAGACTGACGTAGATCGTGGCCTCTTTCAGCAGCGGCTCGTCCTCCCGACGTACTGAAGCGAAGGCATTCACCTCAGCGTGGCCTTGGCCACAGCGCACATGATAGCCCTCACCGATAATCCGTCCGTCTGCACTCACGATTACGGCTCCCACCATGGGGTTCGGTTTCGCATTCTGCTGTCCGTTCTTGGCCAGCTGAATGCACCGTCGCATGTATTTTTCGTCCTCAGTCATCACTTTTTTACCTTTTTACTTTTTTACCTTTTTTCTTTTTCTTATCTTTGTACCCGCTATGACATACGAAACACTTTGGCACAGATTGACGAATCTTTATGAGGCTGATGAGGCAAAGGCCATCGTCCGCTGGGTGCTGGACGTGCGCTTCGGCATGTCATTGGCAGATATTCTTTGCGGCAAAGTTACGGAATTATCTGCAAACGACCAAGAAGAACTCGAAAAAATCGTGCAAAGACTGGAGAAAGGGGAACCCGTACAATATGTAATAGGTGTGGCAGACTTCTGCGGGCGACAGTTCCATGTATCGCCAGGTGTGCTCATCCCCCGTCCTGAGACTGCCGAACTCTGCCGCTGGATTACCTCACACGGGGACAGGCACGCTGTGAGGCCGTCTGACCTCACAGCGTGCCTGTCCCCGTGTGAGGTGCTGGATATCGGTACGGGTAGCGGATGTATCGCCATCACACTGGCATTGGAGATCCCCGAGGCGAAGGTGACGGCGTGGGACATTTCAGACACAGCCCTACGTATCGCGCGACAGAATGCCGAAGCCCTCGGGGCAGATGTGACCTTCAAACACCAAGATGCGCTGAATCCTCCTGCGGACTCTAGACGATGGGATGTCATTGTCAGCAATCCACCCTACATCTGCACAGAAGAACGCGATGGAATGGCGAAAAATGTACTTGATTACGAACCTCACGAGGCCCTTTTTGGCCCGGAAGAAGACCCCGCCCTGTTTTATAAGTGCATCGGTGACTATGCCATCCAAGCACTGAAGCCTGGTGGTTACCTCTATTATGAACTCAATCCGTTGACAGTAGATGATGTCAGCAATTATTTGCATAAGATCGGATTTACTGAGATTGAGATCCGTGAAGATCAGTACGGCAAACGACGATTCCTTAAAACTAAGAAGATATGAAAAAAGAAATGACCGAACAGGAAGCCTACCTGCAACTGGCTGCCCTTTGTGCCCAGGCAGAGCACTGCCAACAGGAGATGCGCGACAAGATGAAGCGCTGGGAAATCGATGAAACCGTACAAAACCGCATTATCGCCCGTCTCGTCAAGGAGCGTTATATCGACGACGAGCGTTATGCCCGTGCTTTCGTCAAGGACAAGATCCGCTATAATAAGTGGGGACGTCGCAAGGTGCAACAGGCCCTTTGGCAGAAGCGCATCGACGACGACATCCAGCGGCATGTCCTCGATGAAATCGATGAAAAGGAGTATCTCGATGTGCTCCGTCCTCTGCTGAAGCAGAAACGCAAGACCATCAAAGCACAGAGCGACTATGAACTAAACCATAAACTCATGCGCTTTGCCCTCAGCCGAGGATTTACCTTTGACATTATCCGCCAGTGTATCGACGTGGAAGAAGAACCTGAATTTGTCGATGAAACCGATTAGTTTTTGGCATCGTCTTCTTGACCTGATCTCCCCCAGATGCTGTGTCGTCTGCGGTCATCGGCTTTCGGTGACCGAGGATACGCTCTGTGCCCGATGTAATTTCCACCTCCCTCGCACCGATTTCTACAAGGATGCTTACGAAAACGAATTGGCGCGACTCTTCTGGGGACAGATCCCCATCGAGCGAGCAACTGCTTTCTTCTATTATGAAGCCCATGCTGAGACGGCCAACATCCTCTATGAACTAAAATACAAGGATTATCCCGAGATCGGTGAGGTGATGGGACGGATGCTGGCCAAAGAGATACACCCCTCTGGATTCTTCGATGGAATCGACGGTATTGTGCCCATTCCCTTAGCGAAGAAGCGTCAACGGCAACGTGGTTATAACCAGAGTAAGGAAATCGCTAAAGGTATCAGTGAGATCACCGGTTTGCCTGTTTTCGATAAGGTGGTACGGCGTACTACCTATGAAGGCAGTCAGACAAGCAAAGGCCGATGGGAGCGCAATGAGAACGTGGAGCACGTCTTTGAACTCATCGCCCCAGAAACTATCCAAGGCCGTCATCTGCTTCTCATCGATGATGTCGTCACCACCGGTGCTACCGTTGTCGCCTGTGCCAAGGAGCTTCTCAAAACAGCCAACGTCAAGATCAGTGTCCTCACCCTCGGTTTCGCAAAATCTTAGGCTTTTTATTATTTTTACCTTTTTACTTTCTTACCTTTTTACTTTTTTTCGTAACTTTGCACCCAAAATCATCATAACGTTATGGAAATCAAGAATCAATTTGCCAGGAAACTGATGGAGATACAGGCCATCAAGTTGCAGCCGGAGGAACCGTTCACATGGGCTTCGGGCTGGAAGTCACCCATCTATACCGACAACCGCAAGACGCTGTCGTTCCCCCAACTGCGCTCGTTCGTGAAACTGGAGCTCTGTCATGCCATTCAGGAGTATTTCCCTGAGGCAGAGGCCGTGGCTGGTGTGGCTACGGGTGCCATTGCACAGGGTGCACTCGTGGCTGATCAACTGGGACTGCCTTATAGCTATGTGCGTCCGAAGCCGAAGGATCACGGTATGGGCAATCAGGTGGAAGGTGAGATTGAGAAAGGTGCGAAAGTCGTCGTGGTCGAGGATCTGATTTCTACGGGCGGTTCGTCGCTGAAGGCCGTGGCTGCCCTGCGTGCCTACGGTGTGGAGGTGATTGGCATGGTGGCATCGTTCACCTATGGCTTCCCTGTGGCCGAGGAGGCTTTCAAGGAGGCTGGCGTCAAACTGATCACGCTGAGTAACTACGAGGCCGTGATTGAAGAGGCCGCCAAGACAGGCTATATCAAGGAGGAAGATAAAGCTGTGCTTGCCGAGTGGCGCAAGAGTCCTGAAACGTGGAAACAATAAAAAGGAGGAATTATGGGATTATTTGGAAGTGAATCGAAATTCGAGAGCAGCGTAAAGGTCGTACCTTACCCGCAACAAGCTGTCTATGATAATATCAGTGATCTGAGGAATCTGGAGAAGGTGCGTGACCGCGTGCCCGAAGATAAGGTGAACGATTTCGCCTTCGATCAGGATACCGTGAGCCTGAACGTCGCCCCTGTCGGGGAGTTGAAACTCCGTATCTGCGACCGTGAGGAGCCGAAGTGTGTAAAGTTCGAGACGGTGCAGTCGCCCGTGCCCTTCAATGTGTGGATACAGGTGCTGCCCGTGGATGAGAACAATGCCAAGTTGAAGGTGACGGTGAAGGCTGAACTGAATCCCTTTATCAAGGGGATGGTAGAGAAACCGCTTCAGGATGGCGTGGAGAAGATCGCCGACGCCTTGGCGCAAGTACACTATGTATAAAAGTCAAAAGTAAAAGATGAAACTCTGGGAGAAGAACTTTGAGATCAATAAGGAAATCGAACGGTTTACCGTTGGACGCGACCGTGAGATGGATCTCTATCTGGCGAAATATGACGTGTTGGGCTCTATGGCCCATATCACCATGCTTGAATCCATCGGACTGCTCGAAAAGGACGAACTGACACAGTTGTTGGAGGAACTGAAGAATATCTATCAGTTGGCCGAGCGTGGTGAGTTCGTGATCGAGGACGACGTGGAGGATGTGCATTCGCAGGTGGAGATGTTGCTGACGCGCAAGCTCGGTGACATGGGTAAGAAGATCCACTCAGGCCGCTCGCGCAATGATCAGGTGCTTGTCGATCTGAAGCTCTTTACCCGCCATGAACTGAAGGAGATCGCCGACGAGGTGAAGATTCTCTTCGACGAACTCATCGCCAAGAGCAACCAGTATAAGGACGTGCTGATGCCTGGCTATACGCACCTCCAGATCGCCATGCCTTCGAGTTTCGGACTGTGGTTTGGTGCCTATGCCGAGAGTCTGACGGACGACATGCTTTTCCTGCAGGCTGCCTATAAAATGACCAACCGTAATCCCCTCGGCTCTGCCGCCGGATATGGTTCGTCGTTCCCCCTGAACCGTACGATGACCACTGAACTGTTGGGCTTCGACTCCATGGACTATAACGTGGTATATGCCCAGATGGGTCGTGGTAAGATGGAGCGCAACGTGGGCTTCGCCATCGCCACTATTGCCGGAACTCTGGCTAAGATGGCTTTCGATGCTTGTCTGTTTAACTCGCAGAACTTCTCGTTCGTGAAGTTGCCGAAGGAGTGTACGACGGGTTCGTCTATCATGCCGCACAAGAAGAATCCCGATGTCTTCGAACTGATCCGCGCCAAGTGTAATAAGCTCCAGTCATTGCCCCAGCAGGTGACGCTTATCATGAATAACCTGCCCGTAGGCTATTTCCGCGACCTGCAGATCATCAAGGAAGTCTTCCTGCCTGCCTTTGGCGAACTGAAGGACTGTCTGCAGATGGCAGCCTATATCATTAATAAGATTGAGGTGAATGAACATATCCTCGACAATCCGATGTACGACCCGATGTTCAGCGTTGAGGAGGTGAACCGTTTGGCCGCCAACGGCATGCCCTTCCGTGACGCCTACAAGAAGGTGGGACTCGACATTGAGGCAGGCAACTTCAAGGCCAGTCACGACATCCACCATACCCATGAGGGCAGTATTGGCAATCTCTGCAATGACCAGATTCAGTCACTCATGGCGCAAACCCTTGACGGTTTCCACTTCGAGCGCATGACGGAGGCGGAACGTAAGCTCATAGCCCGATGAGGAAAACGATTGTTTTCATGATGGGGCTCATGCTCGCTGCCTGCACGGCCGACGATAGCATTAGCCGTAACTACCGTTGCAGTTTTATCTTTGATACAAGTCTTCACCCCCTGCCTTGTCAGTTGACGGGTATTATTGGCAACAATGGTCATTTCTGCAAGGTAGAACACAGGGTCGTAAAGGGTATCACCCACCTGAAGACCACTCGTAATTATGACGGCGCCACGGAAGATATTGAACTCGTTACCGCCAAGGAGAGCCAGATCAGTTATGCTCTTGGTGCCAACAACTGTATCATCATCGGTACCAGCAGTTATGATTTCTCTCTCGTGGCCTACGACGGACAATGTCCGAACTGTCTGGCCGACTACAACGGCACCAACTATCCGCTCACTTGGCAGAATAACGGTCAGCTGCTTCACTGCGCAAAGTGTGACAGGAGTTACGATGTGAACAACGGTGCGTTAGCCGGTGGTCCTGCAGGTCAGAAAGGACTCCTTCGCTATATGGCTGCTTATGATGGCACAGTCCTCCGTGCTTGGAACTGATGCGTAACTAAAATCTAAATAATTAATAAAAAGTTTGGCTATTCCAACAATTAACCGTAATTTTGCAGCTGGTTTGCCGCAATGGTGGAATTGGTAGACACGAGGGACTTAAAATCCCTTGACCAGGAATGGTTGTGCGGGTTCGAGTCCCGCTCGCGGCACAATAATAGCCGAAGGCAATGTGCCTTCGCGAGGTTTCGGCCTCGTTAAGGCACTAATACAGAAAAACGTTGACGTTATGAATAAAAAGAACATGCTCCTTCTGTCTGCTGCATCCATGATGCTCTTCACATCGTGCTCCAAGCTTGGCGCACTCTCTGCAGACAACTTCACCGTGACCCCGAATCCCCTGGAAACTCAGGCAGGGACAGTACCCGCAACCATCAATGGCCACTTCCCAGAGAAGTACATGAAGAAAAAGGCCGTGGTAACCGTCATCCCCGAGTTGCGCTACTCGAATGGAGAGGTGGTGCAGGGTAATACGGCCACGTTTCAGGGAGAGAATGTCGCAGGTAACGACCAGACCATCTCCTACAAAGTGGGTGGCAACTATACGATGAAGACCAATTTCGCATACACGGGCGATAACAAGGCAGAGATGTTCCTGACCTTCAACGCCCGTCTCGGTTCGAAGCAGGTGGCTGTCCCTGAGGTGAAGGTGGCCGACGGTATCATCGCTACCTCGGAACTCTATAAGCGGACGATCACCACCGCCAGTGCTGCCCTGTCGCCTGACGCCTACCAGCGTATCACGAAGAAGAAGCAAGAGGCCAATATCAAGTTCCTGATCCAGCAGGCCAATCTTCGCAAGAGTGAGTTGAAGAACAACTCCGTGCAGGAGTTCGTCAAGATGCTGAAGAAGATCAATGACGACCACGAGGGTTTGAATCTCGACAACGTGGAGGTTTCCGCTTATGCCTCGCCTGATGGCGGTTATTCACTGAACGACAAACTGGCTAACGAGCGTCAGAAGGTGTCGGAGAATTACGTGAACCAGGAGCTGAAGAAGATCCGTATGAACGCCCCCGTCGATGCCAAATATACAGCACAAGACTGGGATGGTTTCCAGGAACTTGTCAAGGCCAGTAACATCCAGGACAAGGATATTATCCTCCGTGTACTGTCCATGTATAAGGATCCCCAGGAGCGGGAACAGCAGATCAAGAATATCTCCGCTGCTTTCCGTGAGCTGGCTGACGGTATCCTGCCGCAGTTGCGCCGCTCGCGCCTGACGATCAATTACGAGACTATCGGTCGCAGTGATGAGCAGATCCTTGACCAGATCAAGGCTGATGCCACCAAACTGAGCATCGAGGAAATTCTCTATGGTGCCGCCCTGAAGGAGAATCCTGCAGAGGCCGAGGCCATCTATCAGTTGGCTACGAAGGTCTATCCCAACGATGCCCGTGCTTATAACAATATAGCTACCATCGAATATGCCAAGGGTAATTACGAAGCCGCGCAGGAGTATATTCAGAAGGCCCAGCGCGTCAATGCCAACTTGCCGGAGGCTGCAGCCAACCTTGGCTTGCTTGCTCTGAAGAACGGTGACGTGAAGACTGCCGAGCAGTATATCGCCAGTGCCACTGGTGCCAACGGTCTGTCTGAAGTGCTGGGTAACCTGAACCTCGCCAAAGGTAACTATGCCCAGGCAGAGCAGGAATTCGCTGAAACCTATACCAACAGTGCTGTTCTGGCCCAGATCCTGAACAAGAACTATGCCTCTGCAGAGGCTACACTGAAATATGTGAAGAATCCCGATGCCACGACAGACTACCTGAAAGCCGTGCTTTTCGCCCGTATGGGTAATCTGGATGATGCCGCCGAGGCACTGCGTAATGCTATCAGCAAAGACAGCTCATTCGCCAAATACGCCGCTAACGACATCGAATTGCTGAAAGTGAAGAAGTGATATATGATGAGTGAAAAGTGTAGGATCATATTACGTATGAATAAGGTATGGTGGGCAGTATGTCTGTCTCTACTTTTCACTTTCCACTTTTCACTTTTCACTTCTTGTAGCGGTGACAGGCAGTCGTTCCTGATGGAGGGAAACTTCAAGGGCTTCAATCAGGGAGAACTGTATATCTATGGATTCGACGGCACCCATAGTCTTGATACGGTAGCAGTGGTGAAAGGCCACTTCCGCTATGAGATCCCATTGGAGGATTCCACCTTATTCGTATTGGTATTCCCCAACTATACTGAGCTGCCCGTCCTTGGTGCTAAGGGAGCCTCTGTCAAGGTGGATGGTAACGCCTCGCACTTGAGGGAGACTAAGATTAAAGGCATTAAGGAGAATGAGGAGATGACCGATTTCCGTCGGAAAACCAGTGGGCAGGCACCGCCAGAGTTGGCACAGTCTGTGGCTCAATTTGTCAAGGATCATCCTGCCTCGCCGTTCGCCTCTTATCTGATTAGGAAATTCTTTGTCCAGACGCCCCAGCCTGATTACCAGACAGCCAAGGAACTGATGACTATTGTCCAGAAGGCTAACCCCTCCCTTCCTTGGATAAAGGAGATGACTCAGCGGATGGACGGGCTGAAAACCCTAAAGAAGGGTGGTAAGTTGCCTGCCTTCACCGCCACTGATATCAATGGTCGCACCGTGAAGTCGTCGGACCTGAATGCAAAGGTCAATGTCATCTACGTCTGGGCCCAATGGAACTATGAGAGTACTGGTGTGCAGCAGAAACTGCAGATGGCTCAGAAGAAATACGGGAATGACCTGAAGATTGTCGGTATCTGTCTGGACGCTGACACGAAGGCTTGCCGACGTAAGATGGAGCGTGACTCCGTCAAATGGAGCACGATCTGTGACGGTCGGATGTGGGACACGCCTGCCCTGCGGGCAACTGGTCTGTCGAACGTGCCAGACAACATCATCACTGACAGTCAGGGCAAGATTATCGCCCATTCACTCAGCAACGGTGATTTGATCTCGAAGATAGAGGAATTATTGCCGAAGTCGCCCTGAGTGATGAAGTCCGCCTAAGTCAAACTAAGAAAAACAAATGATAAAACACCTGATACTATGTTAGTAAAAACGTTTTGTGCTGAGGTTATGGGACTGGAAGCCACGACCGTGACCATCGAAGTGAACCTGACGAGAGGTATGATGTTCCACCTGTCAGGATTGGCAGACACTGCCGTGAAGGAGAGTTACGACCGTATCCGTGCGGCCGTTGCAAACATTGGCCTTAAGCCGCCTACAGCAGACATTACCATCAACCTCAGTCCTGCCGATATCCGGAAAGAAGGCAGTGGCTACGACCTGCCATTGGCCATTGGTATCCTGGCGGCTCACGGCAAGGTGAGCGACACAATGCTCAAGGATTATATGATGATCGGGGAACTGGGGCTCGACGGAACCCTGAAGCCTGTCAGCGGCATTCTCTCAGTTGCCATCCGTGCGCGGAAGGAGCAGTTCAAAGGGCTCTTTGTGCCGAAGGAGAATGCCCGGGAGGCAGCGGTGGTGAACAACCTTGATGTCTATGGGATGGACAGCCTCGCTGATGTCATCAGTTTCCTCAATGGCAGCGATGACTATGAGCCTACCGTCGTCGATACCCGTAAGGAGTTCTACGAACAACAATATTCCTTCGACCTTGACTTCGCCGATGTGAAAGGTCAGGAGGGTGTGAAGCGTGCCTTGGAGGTGGCCGCGGCGGGCAGTCACAATGTGATTCTTGTCGGCCCTCCTGGTAGCGGTAAGTCGATGATGGCCAGACGCTTGCCGGGTATTCTGCCACCTCTCTCGCTGGCGGAGAGTCTGGAAACCACGCAGATTCACTCCATTGCGGGGAAACTGCCGAGTGGTACGTCGCTGATCTCCCAGCGGCCGTTTCGCAGTCCGCATCATACCGTCTCGCAGGTAGCTCTCACAGGCGGCACCAATAAACCCCATCCTGGGGAAGTGTCCCTCGCGCATAACGGACTCCTCTTTCTCGATGAGCTCACGGAGTTCAATAAGAGCACCCTCGAAGTACTCCGCCAACCGCTGGAAGACCGCAAGATTACTATCAGCCGTGCGAAATACACGGTGGAATATCCCTGCTCCTTTATGTTCGTCGCCTCGATGAATCCTTGTCCTTGTGGTTACTACGGGGATCCGACGCATCACTGCACCTGTACCCCAGGTCAGATCAGTCGTTATCTCTCTAAGGTCAGCGGTCCGATGCTCGACCGCATCGATATTCATTGCGAAGTTCCAGTGGTACCGTTCAAACAACTCTCCCAGATGCAGCAGGGTGAACCGAGTGAGAAGATTCGTGAGCGTGTCATCAAGGCCCGTAGGATACAGGAGGAACGCTATAAAGGGACGAAGGGTGTCTATTGCAACGCCCAGATGACGGAGCGCATGATCCATCAGTTTGCCGAGCCCGATGAGCAGAGCCTCGACATGCTCCGTCTGGCGATGGAACGTCTCAGTCTCTCTGCCCGTGCCTACAGCCGTATCCTGAAGGTGGCGCGTACCATCGCCGACCTCGAAGGCAGTGAGCGTGTGCAGAGCCATCATATCGCCGAGGCCATCGGCTACCGAAGCCTCGATCGCGGCGACTGGGCAGAAAGATAATTCATTTTTTCTCCGTCATGTGAGAAAAAGGTTGTATCTTTGCAGACGACTATGGATAAGAATGAGAAATATCGACTGCTGACCAAGCAGATCAGTGCCCTGATAGAGGGCGAGACGGATAGTGTGGCTGTGATGGCCAATGTGTGTGCGGCCATCCATGAGATGATGGGGTTCTTCTGGACAGGATTCTATCGGGTGAAGAATGGCGAACTGGTGCTGGGACCATTTCAGGGACCAGTGGCCTGTATGCATATCGGCTTCGGACGAGGTGTGTGCGGTACGGCGTGGAAACAGCGGGAGACCATCGTGGTGCCCGATGTAGAACAGTTCCCCGGCCATATCGCCTGTAGCAGTCTGTCGCGTTCAGAGATTGTCGTGCCCGTGTTCTCCAAGGACGGAGAGGTGCAAGCCGTCCTCGACATTGACAGCAAGGAACTGGCAACGTTTGATGACACAGACCGCCAATATCTGGAAGAAATCTGCAGGATGATACATATTGGATGAAAAAAGTCCCAACCTTGCGATTGGGACTTTTGCGCTTCAGGATGGGCTTGAACCTGAATATATGAAACTAACAGAAATTATTAGAAATTATAAGAAACTAAATACCAATAAGTTACATAAAAGGATTGAAAGGTAACAGGATGTATAAAATTCGTTAAACAACAAAAATTGGGTGCAAATTGGGTGCAACTTTCGAAGAATTATTGTACCTTTGCACCCAGTTAAACGAATAATTATATGGCACAGTTTTTTCTAAGATCAAAACGAGAAGAGGGCGAAGCACCCCTTTACACTAAGATAAGACGCAACGGTATGCAGATGTATGTCTGCACGGGCATCAAAGTTGACATCAGGGAATGGAACAAGGCACAACGTAGTTTTTCAGCCATGCAGCGTTATGAGCAGACGGAGGAAGGTGCTAAGGTTCATGACCTTCAGATGCGAGTGATGAAAGCAGTTGATACGCTTTATGCCGAAGGGAAGATAAACACCAAAGAAGATAAGGCTATTATCGAAGAAGCCATGAACAATATCGTTACTGGTGGCACTGAGGAAATCCAGCAGGTTAAAAAGATTGCAGAAGCAAAGTCGAGGAAGTATGTCGTACAGTTCTATGAATACTTCTTTGCAGGCATATCCGATGGTTCCATCAGTCATGGTAGCAATTCTGAGTATTCTGCCGGATCCGTCCAAGTATGGAAAACATTTGGAAGGTATCTTCATGAATACTGTGGCGGGAATGTAACCTTTGATGATATTGACAAGCCATTTGCCGATGGGTTTACGCAGTTCCTTCAGAAGAAGGATTTTATGCCGAACACAATCAACAAGAATGTTACTTGCTTCCGAAAGCTCTGTAACCTTGCTGCTATGGAGGGCTACAACAAGAATGCTGTTTCCCTTAAGGTGTGGAAGGATAGAACGGTGAAGGAAGATGAGAAACGAGCCGAGATATATCTGACCGAAGAGGAAATAGATGCTCTTTATAATCTGGAACTGACAGGTGAAAATGAGATAGTCCGCGATATTTTTGTTCTTGGTTACTTTAGTTGCCAGCGTTATAGCGACTACTGTAGGCTTCGTGAAGAAAATTTCGTAACCTACGACAAAGGACTTGGACAAATTACATTGATTCAGAAAAAGACAGGAAGAACTGTCAATGTACCCATAGTCGATGATCGGGTATATGAACTATGCGACAAGTACAACTACGACTTCCCAGAAATATCGGAGCAGAAAATGAATCTGAAGATTAAGGCAGTGGCTGCCATCTTAGCAGAAAGTACTCCGTCGTTCCAAGAGAAATATGTCACAGTGTTGACTGCTGTTGAGAAACGATCGGAAAAGACATACACAAAGTTGTTGAAGAAAAAGAAATCGGGCTCCAAGTTTACTGAGAATGAACGCAAATGGTTTAGCAAATTAAGCAAGCTCGCAGAGAAGCGCAACGGCGCACCATTATTTGAACGGAATAAGCATGGCGAGATTATTCGTCCTAAGTATGAACTTATTACTTCTCACACAGCACGAAGAAGTGGAGCCACCAACTTATATAAATTAGATGTGCTCTCTGATCAGGAAATCCGTAGTATAACAGGACATCAATCTCAAAAGGTTTTTGAGAACTATATCCGTATTGGAATCTCAGAACAGGCCCAGAGAGTTGGTGACAAAATTCTCGCCGCCAAGGGAGCCAAGAAGAAAAAAGGTAATGCCAAGTGTTAAATTCTTCATTTCTTTCTGCAAAAAATTGTCCGTATAAAATAAAAGCTGTACTTTTGCAGCAAAAAGTGGGAAATATTGCAAAAATTTCAAAGGTATGACAGAAGACAAACCACTCAGACAAATCATAGAAGAAATTCCTCCTGGAAATGTTCTTTTCAGGACAGACTTTCCGCAATATAATGTGGAGTTTGTGGGAAATGTGCTGACTAAACTCGTAGAAGACAATGTAATTGTCAAGTTGGCTCAGGGCATCTACTATAGGCCTAAGCTGAGCAGGTTTGGAGCGGTTAAGCCATCTATAATTCAGATAGCAGAGAGTATTGCGAAACGCGACAATGCCGTGATTCTTCCCGTTGGAGAGACTGCACTTAATGAATTGGGACTATCTACACAAGTCCCAATGACCTATACATTCCTTACTAACGGTAGTGGTAGAACTATCAATCTGGGTAATCAAACCATTGTATTCAAGCGTGGTGTTCCACGTAATTTTGCATATAAAACCACACTAATGGCTTATCTTGTTCAAGCTCTCAGAGCACTGGGTAAGGATAACGTTGGCGAAACAGAACTATCTCAAATAAGAAAACTCATTCGAATGGAACCAGAACAAGACAAGCTTCGTCAGGATCTAATGATGGTTCCTATATGGATGCGAAAAATGATATCACCTATTATAATTAAGAAAGGTAATGAAACAAACACTTTGGATAAATAATAACGATACCGACCGTTCATACATGTTGGAAAAGACCGAAGAGAGTCATCCTGGTATTGGACGGGCGGCAATTGAAAAGGACTGGTGGGTTAGTGTCACATTAAAGGCACTATTCCAGGCGGATTGTGCAGAAAGCTTGATATTCAAAGGCGGTACCAGTCTTAGCAAAGGCTGGGGATTGATTGAAAGATTTTCTGAAGATATTGACCTGGCTATCAGTCATTCTTTCTTTGGCGTCAATAAGTCCAACAAGAGTCAACGCGATAAGCTGCGCAAGTTGTCGAGAGCCTATATCCAAAGCACTTTGTCAGGTCAACTTGATGAACGTTTAAAGGCCATGGGTATCACAGGCTACCAGATAGAGAACATCACTCATGTAGAAAACAGGGAAGGTGAACTTGTTCCTATTGATAGCGACAAAGATCCAACCGTCATCGTGCTTCACTACGACAGTCTTCTCACTCGGAAGATTGACTACATCCCGCCCAGGGTGAAGATTGAGATAAGCTGTCTCTCTATGGACGAGCCAGTTGAGGAGCGTGAAATACGTTCACTTATATGCGGGACATTCCCTGATGATGATACAGATGCTGTATGCCGAATCAAAACTGTAGTGCCTACTCGTACTTTCTTGGAGAAGATATTCTTGTTGGCAGAGGAATTTCAGAAGGACAAGCCTCGAAGTGTCAGGATGTCCCGCCATCTCTATGACCTTGAGCGTCTTATGGATTCTGAGTTTGGTAAGTCTGCATTAGCGGACAAAACTTTATATGATGCCATCATTGAACATCGAAAAGCCTACTATGCGCTAAGATATGTGGACTACTCATTGCATCACCCAGACACCATTAACATTCTGCCACCAGAGAACGTGCAGGATGACTGGCGACAGGATTATTCCAATATGCAGCGATACTTCATTTATGGAAGGTCATTGGATTTTGATCATCTAATGCAGCGGATTCAGGAATTACAACAGAGATTACGAAACATGTAGACGTGTCGAGACAAGATAATACAAATCCACAAAATGTGGGAAATATTGCAAAAATTTCGTAGATATTATTAATTACAGGATAACACATTATGACAACAGGAACACCCTTATGGGATGACTTTGTAAAAAAACTGAAGGAGGTAAAGACTACTGTTGAGGATATGGGCTTTATGCCGAAGTATGTCCCCAATGAATCTGATTATGAATCCATGTCTGCAGTAGAGAGGGAAATGACTGAAAGGATGTTTCGTGATTACTATTGCTGCTACGCTAAGATGTCAACAGAAATCGTGCATAACAATATGATTGTTGTGGTTGACAAGGTAAATGAAGAGGTTCGCAATCTCTACTATAACAATTTTGTGAATCTTGACCTGATTCTTAATAAGATTGGTGACGACTTCCTGAAATATACCATCAACATGTCTGAGTTATGCAATATCAAGAAGATAAAGGCCACCTATTTGGACTTGCTTGTGAAATATGGTATCACCCATCCAAGTAATGCCGAGAGATACGAAGAATTTCTCTGTCGTATAGGACTTGAATACATTTATTGCGTCAATCTTCTAACAGACTCGTTTGACAGCCGTGTATTCAATGAAGCTCAGAAGAAAGAAATCAAACGTAGAATCCTCTACAGCGCAGATCTCTTAATGGATGAATTTGGCAAGATGCCGACAGTTATTGACCTTGAAAACGATTTCAAGGAGAAAGTGGAATCACTGCGAAATGAGATAGGCAGTTATCATCTTCCAAAAGATTTTGCAGAGCATTTTACAGCGCCGTTTAGAGGTATTGGTACTGGTAACATCGATTACTACAAGCAACTTGAAGATAGTTTGACTGATAGGGCCAAGAAAAGAAGCGTTTTGGAATATGCCAAGATAGCCCACCTTATATATAATAGTGATAAGATGTCGAGACTGAAGCCCAATTCTTTTACAAACTGGTACAAATATTTCTGCCAGATTGTGGGCTGTGAGCATAATCCTGATTACAAACCAGCAAAGTTAAAAGACACAAAAGGGCTTGAAAAAGAGTTCTATTACTTGACAAAGTGATGTTTTGACGGGAATCTATCCCCTCATCTTCCCCAGACCATTTCCCCTGCCACGTTCGCAATATGTTGATAACCAATATATTGCGAACGTGGCTCGTTTCCCCTTTTTATTTCTCTGAATTTATTGGGATAATTTTGCAGCACAAAAATTAATTTCAATAAATTATGGAAAATATAGTAGTATTAAATGAAGAGCAGTTCGAGGACATTATCTACAGAACTGTTAGCCGATGCCTCAATGAGAAGAACATCGGTAACTTCGGGGAGAAACCCGAAGATGAGGGGTTTTATACACGTGATGAACTATGTGAAATGTCAGAAGGTAGGACGCAAGAACCTATACTCAAAGCAGGAAGTCAACATACTTATCAAGTCTGGGAAGTTGGCAAAGTATGGTCACCGATAGTAAATGTGTAAGGCTATGGGTATCTATGACTACATGAATCATTTCTGGTTCGAGAATGAGAATGATCCATGCTCTCTGAGTGAGGGCGTTCTCTACTTCTATCTGTTGTATGAGGCCAACCGCCAACACTGGGCATCACCTTTTAAGGTCAGTACCCAGATGCTGGCGGCACGGCTGAATACTTCTAAGAGATGGACTTAGAAAGAGAGGGCTGATTGACTTTTCTAAAGGTGAAGGCAAAGGCAAGCCTGCATTGTACACCCTCCGTCTTTCGGAAGAACAATCTCAATCGTTGTCTCAACTGATGACTCAACAGTTGACCGAATCATTGGCTTCCGAGTTGCCCCAATCGTTGCCCCATTCCAATATAAAAGAAGAAAATACAACAAAAGAAGTAGGAGAAGAAAAACAATCTCCTTCATCCAATTCAAAAGTTGTGTTGACTCTTTCAGAGCTAATGGAAAAATTGTTGAATGACAATTCTTGGCTCCTTGGATTATCTGAACGACTGGCCAAGAATAAGAATATTCTTAATGGCGAAGAGTTGAAAGACAAAGTTAGAGAATTCTTCTCAGAACAGGAACATAAGGGCTGTAAGGGAAAAGAAGAGGCTGACTGTCGTGAGTATGTTTTTAACTGGATTAAATACAAATACAAGAATTATTATGGAAATGAATCAAAGTGCAATGGCCAAATTAGCACAATTAAGATCGAAGCTAATAGGCCAGAAGACTACACCGGGTATTGTTAAGTTCCCGATGTCAACAGAGGAAGCTGCTCTTAATATCGAAGTGGCGTTCCAAGTAGAGGTAGAAAAGCGTGGTAATACTTATGTCAATAGTGAAGAACTGCATAATCATATCTGGCAGATAGCCGAGTTGTTCACCAAGCCTACCAACAAATTCGGTATTATGCTGTGTGGTGGCGTAGGTAACGGCAAGAGCACAATGATGTATGCCCTGCAGAATCTCATAAGGAGTCTTGAGATTCCTCTGATAGGTAATACAACATTTAGCACATACGGGATGAGAATAGAAAGCGCCAAGTTCATCTATAACCAAGTAAAAGTTGACTCTAAAGAATACTTACATCTACAGCAAACCAATATGCTTGGGATTGATGACCTTGGCGAGGAAGAGCCTACACTGATTAGCTATGGCAACCGTGTCACTCCTGTGATAGATCTCTTGTCATATCGCTATAACAGGATGCTTTTCACCATGGTGACAACCAACCTAACCCCACCACAAATCCGCATGCTCTATGGTATCAGAATAGCAGACCGTTTTAACGAGATGATGCTTATCCTTAACTATCAGGGGCTGTCTTTCAGAACACCGTAACATTCGGGATGTATAGTAACGTGGCGGACAGGGGCGACCATTAGCAATAATGGTGTAGCTTACTATACCAAAATTTCCGGTTTCTGTGCATGGCACACAAAGCCGTCGCGAGCAGAGTCGCTAAATTTAGGTAAGTAAGCCACGGGGCTTGCCCCTTTGGATTCCCCAGCAGGGAGTGACTTCTCCCTACACCTACCGCTCAAGGCTCTGCCCTAAGAACCTGCCAAGGGCTACTTGCCCTATGGAACCTCGCAAGGGGGTGACCCTCCCCCTTGACCGCCCCGCTCAGAGGTCTCGACCTCTAAGAACTCTGACCAGGGAACAATCCCTGGACCCGATTGTTGAACAACTTAAAAGTTTACAAATTATGGCAAAAGGTGATAGATTCGTTGTCCTAACGATGGACAAGCAAACTGGCAATGCGGGGGGACTCTCCGCCCACATTGACCGAGAAGTATATGACGCTAATCTGGACCGAATGGTAACATTCCGTCCGAAGAGCGTCCGTGATGATTCTCGTACAGCACTCAACCGTGAATGCATTGAGGGAGCAAAAAAGGTTGGCCGAACACAAGCCATTTGGAACCGACTAAAAGAAGAAGGTTTTTCCCGCGAGAGTTCAGGCAAAAAGAAGATAGTTACGAAAGGGGAAAAGAAAACCCGTAAGATCAAGGATGATGCGGTCATCGCTCTATGTTTCATATGCAGTTCCGATGAGGAAACCATGAAGCAATTCGAGAAAGAGGGCAGGCTTGATGACTGGATAGACTCTACTCTTGGCTGGTTTAAGCAGGAGTTTGGTGACAAGAACGTAGTATCCGCTGTTCTGCACATGGACGAGACAACTCCCCATCTGCACGTCACAGTTGTCCCAATAACATACGAAGAGCCAAAGCCGCGTAAGGAGAAGCCCAAGTTTGACGAGAGAAGAAAGCCCTTGCGTAAATATGAGACTGACGAGAACGGTAACATTATCCTCGATGAGAGCGGCAGGGCTATTGTCAAGAAGCGCACCTACAAGAAGCAAGAGGTAACAGCCCGACTCTCTGCCAAGGATATTTGTAATCCTGTAGCAATGGAACGTTGGCAGACAGGATATGCAAAGGCTATGGCCCCATTTGGTTTGCGTCGTGGGATTGCTGGCAGTAAGCAGAAGAGAGTGCCACCTGCTGAATGGAATCTTCAGCAAGTCAATGGTCAACTGATGGCTGTTGAAAAGGAAATTGAGGAAAAGAAAGCCGAGATTACCAAGATGGCTCAGGCATCTTGGTATGACAAGATATTTAACTCTGGGTTGAGTCCCACA
Source organism: uncultured Prevotellaceae bacterium (assembly GCA_902784615.1). Lineage (GTDB taxonomy): Bacteria > Bacteroidota > Bacteroidia > Bacteroidales > Bacteroidaceae > Prevotella. Next base: position 99,380 of record CACZVN010000004.1, read on the forward strand.
GTGAGAAAAGTGCTTGAAGATAAAGAAAAAGAACACAAAGAAGAACTCCGTCAGGCAACAACCGCTGTTGACGAGGATGGCCGTCCCTATATCTGGACAAGTGGCAGCAAGAAAGACCAGGATGTCACATGGGAAGAATTAGCCAAGTTCCGTGAAAAGGAGAAAAAGAAGGCAGAGATTCAAGCCAAAGCGGACAAGGAAGCTGCTCTTGCCAAGGCTAAGGCAGACAAAGAAACTGCT
>CACZVN010000005.1 GCA_902784615.1 uncultured Prevotellaceae bacterium
AGTACAGTTTGAGAGTCAGGAGCGCCGTATCAACCAGGTTCTTGCTGCTCTGAAGGAGAATGGCATCAACTCTATCGAGGAGGCCAACGAGATTTGTGAAAAGGCAGGTGTAGATCCTTACCAGATGTGTGAGGAGACCCAGCTCATCTGCTTCGAGAATGCCAAGTGGGCATACGTTTGTGGTGCTGCCATCGCCATCAAGAAGGGCGTAAAGACAGCCGCCGAGGCTGCTGAGGCCATCGGTATCGGTCTGCAGAGCTTCTGTATCCCCGGATCAGTGGCCGATGATCGTAAGGTAGGTATCGGTCATGGTAACCTGGCTGCTCGTCTGCTCCGCGAGGAGACTGAGTGCTTTGCCTTCCTGGCTGGTCACGAGAGTTTCGCTGCTGCCGAGGGTGCCATCAAGATTGCTGAGATGGCCAACAAGGTGCGCCAGAAGCCCCTCCGCGTCATCCTGAACGGTCTTGGTAAGGACGCTGCCCAGATCATCAGCCGTATCAACGGTTTCACATACGTACAGACCAAGTTCGACTACTTCACGGGTGAGTTGAAGGTTGTCAAGGAGGTTCCTTATGGCAACAATCCCAGCCGTCTGAAGGTGAAGTGCTATGGTGCTGACGATGTTCGTGAGGGTGTGGCTATCCTGTGGAAGGAGAACGTGGATGTCTCCATCACTGGTAACTCTACCAACCCCACTCGTTTCCAGCACCCCGTAGCAGGTACTTATAAGAAGGAGCGCGTGCTCGCTGGCAAGCCCTACTTCTCAGTGGCTTCCGGTGGTGGTACAGGTCGTACCCTGCACCCGGATAACATGGCTGCAGGTCCTGCTTCTTACGGTATGACTGATACGCTGGGTCGTATGCACTCTGACGCTCAGTTCGCAGGTTCTTCTTCAGTGCCTGCTCACGTAGAGATGATGGGCTTCCTCGGTATGGGTAACAACCCGATGGTGGGTGTCGAGACAGGAACGCTGTACGGTGTAGGGGCGAACCTTACCGTTGGCGACGGCCACGTGGTCGGGGTGCTTGGCATAGCCCTTGAGGGCTTCTTCCGACTCGAGGGTGCTGTCGAGCATCACGTCTGCATTCGAGGAGGCCAGGCGACCGTCGATGTGTACTTTCACATCAAGCAGTCCGGGAACCTTGCCTACGAGTCCTTCCAAACCAGCCTTGATACCGGCCTTCACTTTTGCTTTCTCTTCTTCCGAGAGTTCTGGATTCAGTGTCCAGAGGATAATGTGCTTAACCATAACAGAATTGTTTTAAAGGGTTATTATTGATAAGGAAAAATATTTCCGAAAGGATAGGGTAGTTCGAAGTGCATCCGCTTACCCGTCGTGGGGTGTATAAGGGTGATAGCCTGCGCCTGGAGATACAGACGGTCAGCCTTCTTGCCGTATAACTCATCACCCAAGATAGGACAGCCGAGACCCTCGGGATGGGCGCAGTGCATGCGAAGCTGATGAGTCCTTCCTGTGTGCGGCCAGAGGGCAAGGAGGGACACAGGGGGACGGCCATCCCCCTGTTCTGATTTTGTCAACACCCGATACTCGGTGATAGCACGCTTACCATGCTCATGATCGACGATCTGACGCGGACGGTTCATGGGGTCAGGGAGGAGAGGCAGATCGATAGTATTGTGCTCTTTGGAGGGCGCTCCTTCTACGATCGCGAGGTATTTCTTCTTGACGGAGCGGCTGGCGAACTGTTCTTGTAATGCCAGATAGGCTTCCTTCGTCTTGGCGACGACGATTAAGCCGGAGGTACCCATGTCGAGCCGATGCACGATCATGGCACCAGCCCATCGCTCTTGAGCCCAGGTGGCTACGGAATAGTCTTCCGTCTTGCCTGGCGCGCTCAGCATCCCTGCGGGCTTGTTGAGCACTGCCATCACCTCGTCTTCATAGACGATCTCAGGCGTGAGATGGGGGAAGCCCGCCTCCTCGGGATTGGGATCGACATCAAGACCTTGTAGCATCCACGTGAGCACGGGCTTGCACTTGCCGCGACAGGCGGGGTAGAACTGCTCGTGATGACGGATCTCGCTCTTTGGCGACTCACCCCACCAGAACTCAGCCATGCAGACGGGTTTCAGATGGTGCTGATAGGCATACTGCAATAGTTTGGGTGCACAACAGTCACCCGTACCGCCTGGAGGGAGTGGGAATTTCTGACGGATGCGTGGTGAACAGTGATAGTCCTGCCACACCTCGACGAGGTCTTTCGTCTCGCCCCGTGCATTCAAGAATCGGTATTGGTGGAAGAGCCAGAGTTGGAGATCCTGCGACATTTGTTTGTGGCTCGGGGATTGCAAATCTCCTCGAACCATCTGGGAGATCTCACGCTCACGGATCTTGAAATAGCCGTCGGGCTGTTGGGCATCAAAAACAGGCGGCACGAAATAGTCCCAGTCGTTGCGGCCCTCTAACAAACCTGAGTAAGCGGCAAGGAAAGCGAGGCCCTCTGCAGGTTCCACCACCAGCACACCGAACATCTTTCCCTCTGTGAGATTCATCCTGGATAATTCCCGTTTCACCTCTTCCGCTGCCAACAGACAGAGCGGATGGGGCTCATAGCAGAACGGATAAGTAAACCGCTCTGGCTTGGCGATATCAGTATGGAGAGGGTGAATTATCACTTTTCACTCTTCACTTTTCACTTCATAGCAGATCGAGACATTTCTCCACAGGGATACCACGGTTCTTGTCATCGGTATCCTTATAGCGCTCGATCATGCGGAACACGGTGTCCATGGCCGTACGGGTGCTGGTGCGGAGACTTTCCCCATTGAGTAGGTGGCCGATGAGCACGGCCGAGAAGATATCACCCGTACCGTGGAAAAGACCAGGAATCTCGTGATACTCCAGATGGAAATAACTGTCGTTGCAGTGGTTGTAGCCCGCCACAGCGTTCTGTCCGTCGATCTTACAACTGGTGATGAGGGCCGACTTCGTACCAATCTTACGCAGTCTGTCGAGCAGGTCACCTGCCTCCTCCCATGAGATACCTTCCATCTTGATGGGGGTGTTCGTCAGGTAGCAGGCCTCGGTATAGTTGGGGAAGGTAAGATGAGCCACGGAGACCATCTCACGCATCAGTTCCACCTGACGCTCCGTCATACCGTTATAGAGCCGTCCGCCGTCGCCGAGGATGGGATCCACGAAGACGGTTGTGCTCTGCTCTCCCTGTTCCTTGCAGTAGCCAGCCACGAGTTTGGCCTGTTCCTCACTGAACATCAGACCCGTACAGACAGCATCGAACGAGAAACCGAGTTGTTTCCATACGGGCAGTGTGCCACGAATATAGTCCGTCGTGTCCTGGATGTTGAACTTCCCGTAGTCGAGCGTGTTCGACACCAAGGCCGTCGGCAGACTGTAAGTGGGAATACCGAGGTAGGAGAGGATCGGCAGCATAGCGCCCATGCCCACTTTGCCGTAGCCTACGACATCATTGATCAGTAATATCTGTTTCATTTCGGGTGCAAAGGTACGAAATAATTCATAATTCACAATTCATAATTCATAATTATTTCGTATCTTTGCAGTCAACTTATGGGAAATCAACAATCATCGCCGATTTTGGCACTCCAACAACAGCGGCTGTTGCTCCAGATGGAATATGCCGCCGAGAAAGAGGCCTTCCGCAAGCAGACCGAGGAGATGGGACTGCAGCGGAAGGTGAAGCGCGGTGATGCCTGGTTTCCCCTGAAGATGGGGAAGAGTTACTATAACTCCCTGAACCAACTCGTGGTGGAGGTGTTCCGTCAGGGTGACGATGACGAGATAGAACATAACTTTGAGTTCGGACGTCCTGTGGCGTTCTTCAGGATCGATGGCAAGGATAAGATCAAGTATTTCAATTTCACGGGCACTGTCAGTTATGTCGATGGCGACAGGATGGTGGTGGCCGTGCCTGACAACGGCCAACTGATCGATGTGCAGAGTGCTGAGCAGGTGGGCGTCCAACTTTTCTTCGATGAGACGAGTTATAAGACGATGTTCGATGCCCTCGACCGTGTGATCAAGGCTAAGGGACGGTTAGGCTATCTGAGGGATCTTTTCTATTCCCATCAGAAGGCGGAGACCTTCAGTTTCGCGCCCCTCCATTTCCCCTATCTGAATCCCACGCAGGAGGAGGCCGTGAACAAGGTGCTCTGGGCAAAGGATGTGGCGATTGTACACGGCCCTCCGGGAACGGGAAAGACCACCACCCTCGTGGAGGCCATCTACGAGACACTGCGTCGCGAAAACCAGGTGCTCGTCTGTGCGCAGAGTAACATGGCTGTCGATTGGATCTCCGAGAAACTCGTCGATCGTGGTGTCAATGTATTAAGAATAGGTAATCCCACGCGCGTGAATGATAAGATGCTCTCGTTTACCTATGAGCGTCGCTTCGAGGCCCATCCTGACTATGATCAGTTGTGGGCTATCCGTAAGGCTATCCGCGAACTGCGTGGCCATCGGAAGCGTGGTGACGAGCGATACCACCAGAAGTTAGAACGGCTGAAGGAGCGTGCCACTGAATTAGAGGTACGCATCAATGCCCAACTCTTTGGTGAGGCGCGGGTGATCGCCTGTACGTTGGTGGGATCGGCTAACCGTCTGCTCGATGGACAGAAGTTCGGCACGTTGTTTATCGATGAGGCTGCCCAGGCACTTGAGGCTGCCTGTTGGATTCCGATAAGGAAGGTATCGCGGGTGATACTCGCTGGTGACCATTGTCAGTTGCCACCGACGGTGAAGAGTTTCGCCGCCCTGAAGGCTGGACTGGGCAAGACTCTCATGGAGCGTATCGTGGAGAACAAGCCCGAGGTGGTGACGTTGTTGAAGGTGCAATACCGTATGAACGAGGAGATCATGCGTTTTTCGTCCGATTGGTTCTATGGCAATCAGGTGGAGAGTGCACCAGAGGTGAAATACCGCTCCATCCTCGACCTTGATATCCCTATGACGTGGATAGATACCTCGGAGTTTGAACTGCCCGAAGACGGCAGCCTGACTTTCAAGGAGGAATTCGTGGGAGAATCGTTTGGCCGCATCAACAAGGCTGAGGCCGAACTCACATTATTGGCCTTGGAGAACTATTTCAAGAAGATCGGCAAGGAGCGCATTCTGGATGAGCGCATCGACGTAGGCATCATCTCTCCCTACCGTGCCCAGGTACAATATCTGCGCCGTCAGTTGAAGAAGAAAGAGTGGGTGAAGCCTTTCCGTCACCTCATCAGCGTGAATACCGTCGATGGTTTTCAGGGTCAGGAGCGTGATATCATCCTCATCTCACTGGTGCGTGCCAACGACGAGGGACAGATCGGTTTCCTCCGTGACCTGCGCCGTATGAACGTCGCCATCACCCGTGCCCGTATGAAACTGATCATCCTTGGCGATGCCTCCACAATGACCCGCCATCCCTTCTACAAAAAACTCTACGATTACATCGAAGCCCTGTAAACTCACAGAGAACCGTCCCCAATGAGTTCGGCCAGTTTGTTCTTGATATCTATCAGAATGTCGATGGGAACATTGATGATATTGCTGATATCTATCAGGTCGTGCGAACCGTCGGCGTAGGCGGTGAAGTCTCTGATAACATTCACGCTGTCGTGTGATCCCCGGTAACTGATGGTGGGGTAGAGGCCCCGTTTGCCCAGTTGAGGCTCACACTGGCAGGTCATGGTGTAGTGGTAGTTGTTCTCCAGCGCCATGATTACCTTCACCATTACGTCATAAGCACCCTGAAGGCCCTCAGGCGATATAAGGTCCATATTGTCTGCTGAGGTGTGGTACTCGGGATACTTGGTGTATAGGCTACGGCAGAATCCGCACACGGGCAGGTTAACACCCGCAGAACCATACTGCCGCTCATCCGATCCCCTGTCGAGGAAGGAATACTTCTTATACTCTGGGAAATGGAACTTAAGCACATTCTGCATGACCCTATCTGTCAGGGTGTCACCGTATTTCGTGGCGAGATAGGAGTAGGTCCTGTCGTCGCCCACGCAACTCAGTACGAAGCCAGCCTTGACATGCTTCAGGAGCGCATCTATGTTCCTGCTGATATAAGTGATGGCACCGATGGTCTCAGGATTGATGACGAAACGGTAGGTATAGCGACGGTCCTTCATCTGCAGGACGTACTTCATCAGTTCCGTCAGAACCACAGGCCCCGACAGATCATCATTGGCCATCGAGGGATGACACAGGTAGGAAGAGAACAAAATCTCGTCATCCGTCTGTCCTGGGACGATGAGTTCGCCGTAGGTCAGACTACCGTCTTCGAGTGTACTGTCTATCACCACGTGGTATTCTTCGTCCGTCAGCGTCTGCTTCTGGTTCTCAGTCATGCAGAATCCCCAACGCTCCTTGTAATAAGAGGTGACGTAGGGAATCCAGTCTGGTTGGTCTGGCATGGTATAGACATGTTCCAGCAACTCCTCACGACTGACGACCTTGTCGATGGGCAGCGAATAACCCACGATGTGCAGGTTGGAGTCCTTGAAGTCGATCACCTTGTCGCCGTTCAGTCTGTAGATACCCCCGCCACGGATATTCCACTCCTTGGGAACGGTCCAGTCGAAGACCGTCGTACCCGTAGGCACCTCATAGACCTGGATCTCAGGCACCGCCTCACGGAGCATCTCCAACGACTCCCTGAAACCGTTGCCTGTGATACTGCGACAGATGGGGAACATCTTCGCCGCCAGTTGATACATCGTCTTTCCGTTTTCTGCTCCCATGCTTACCAGGCTGTTTGTCCGCCGTCGATCATGATATTCACACCCGTCACGTATTTCGAGGCCTCTGAGGAGAGGAAGATCATGGCACCCACCAGATCATCGGGATAACCGATTCTGCCGAGCATCGTCTTATAGGCCAGTCTGTCCTTAAACAATTTATTCTCCTGCACATTCTCGTGGGGGAAGGAACCCGGACTGACGCTGTTGGCGCGGATATTGTATTTTGCCAGATACGAGGCACAATATTTCGTCAACTCCACCGTGGCAGCCTTGCCAGCACCATAGTTGGGTGTGCTGTTGAAGGGTGTGTCGAAATAGGTTCTGGGATCAGGAGCACCCACGGCATACAGCGATCCGATGTTCACGATGCTGCCGCTCTTGCTCTTCTTCATATAGGGGATGATCTCGCGGATGGTACGGAAGGTATAGCCGATCGTACCGTCGATGCCCTTCTGCCAATAGGCGTCGTCCATCGTCTCCACATCCGTCATCACCCCAGCGCCAAGGTTGGCAGCCATGGTGATGAGGTTGTCGATGACACCTGTCTCACCTGCTGCCTGTTTCAGGGCGGCCTTGATGGCCTCCGTGTCGCCTAAGTCGCAGGAAATATAGTGGATGCGCGAGGGTTCGCTGATATCCTCGATCTCACTGATCTTGTAGTCGATGACATAGACATCGGCACCGTAGTCAACCATGCCTTTGACAATCTCACGGCCCAGATAACCGCAGCCTCCTGTGATCACCGCCTTCCGTCCTTCGAGGGAAAACATATTCTTATAATCCATCGTCGTATATTTTTAAATTAAACCTTTCGTAATTCTCAGTGTCTCGTAAGCCGCCTCAGGGGTGTTGATGTTCTCCATCTTACCCTTCGACAGATAGAGGTCCAGGAAGTAGGCCATCTCGTCCTGATAGAAATGGTCGTCAGCCCCGTAGTGCTCCACCTCTTCCTTGACTTTCAGTTCACAACTCTGTTTGTTGAAATCCACCACCACGACATCGTCCTCGGCATAGAGTTCCGTCTGACGGTTCCTCACCCGGCCGAAATAGTCTAAGTGCATCTCCACCACCTTGTCACTGTATTCGAAGATATAGGTGGCCAGGTCACAGGCGTCCATCTCCAGATGCGAGAACTTCCCTGCCACACGGTGCACCTTCTGAGGCTTACCGAAGAGGTAGATCATATAGTCGATCTCGTGCAACAGATCCACATCCACACCACCGCCCCTGTCGTTGAAACAGCGGAAACTCTTGCGGTAGTCCCTGCCTGGCTGCCAGGTGGGCATATAACTAGAGAAGATAATCCTGGCGGAATACACGCGATGGCTATCCACACAGGCCTTCAGTTTCTGCACATATTTCGTGAAGCGGATGGGACAGGCCACGTAATACACATCCTCCTCCCTCTTGGGGCGTACGGCCTCAATGGGATAGTCGAGCGTGTCGAAGACAGGCTTCTCGATGAACATCGAGTCGCAGATGTCGCGATACTTCATGATATTGTCGTAGTGCGTCTTCGTCTCGTCCGTCACAAACAGGATGTCGTAGTGACTGTCCAGATCGGCGTCGCTTCTGACCTCGCGCCTGATCTTCTCGGCGATAGCCTCAGGCAGTACCCTGTCGCTGTATCTCACGGCATCGATCTCCAAGGGGATGCCCCTGCTTTGGCAGAGTTCCGTGAAGTTGGTGATATGACGGGAACCTATCGAGCCCGTGGCTGTGAATAATACCTTCATGCGATTAGTCCTTTTGGTGCATTAAATCATATTTCATCTCCATCAGTTTCCAGTCCTCCAAGGTGTCGATGTCCTGCGACTCTGACTCTGCCAGGATAAAGGGCAGGGTATGCTCCGTGTAGAGTTTTTGGTCGCGCAGCAGGGCGTAGGTCTTAAACAGGAAGAACTGGTTACAGTCGTGGTAGATCGTCTGCAGGTCCTGCGAACGGGCGTAGTAGTTCTCTGGGTGCAACTGCTTCAGTTCCCCGTTCTCGTCAATGACGGTAGCACGCTGTGGGGGGTAGGAATAGGCCTCCACGGTACAGATCGACTCTGCCCCCTCCGTGGTGCTCAGCCGCTCGAAGGCCTTTACCAGGTTCGAAGGCTTCAGCAGGGGCTGGGTGGCATAGACGGCGAGCACGTACTCAAACTCCATGCCGCGCTTCTTGTATTCATTCACTACCTCCACGAGTACGGCGGCCACACCAGCCGTGTCGTTCGAAGTAGAGGCGTCTCTGAGGAAGGGAACCTTCGCACCGTATTGCTTGGCGACCTCGGCAATGACGGGATCGTCTGTCGAGACCATGATCTCATCGGCTATGCCACTTTCCTCTACGGCCTTGATGGAGTACGAGATGATGGGAGCGCCTTTGAAATCGGCAATGTTCTTATGGGGAATTCTTTTACTCCCGCCTCTGGCTGGAATAATACAAAGACATTTTTTCATTTCGTGATGGGATAGTCTGTTACATTCAACAACGCTTCTACGAACTCGCGGAAGACACCCTCTCCGCCTTTCTTATTCAACTGGATGGTAGTGAGTTTCCTGACGTAGGCAGGGGCACTGGCAGGAACACCTGCAACACCCACCACCTTCAGCAGTTCGATGTCGCCTAAGTCGTCACCAATAAAGGCTACCTCGTCGAGCGTGATGCCCAACTGTTGGCAGAGCCCGTTGGCCACCTCCACCTTGTTTCTGACACCCTGGTACAGGAAATCCACCTTCAGTTTCTCGGCCCTTCTCCTGACGATCTCCGTCTCTTCGCCCGTGATGATGCCCACGGGGATATTCTTCTGGTGGGCGAAGAGCACACCCGCACTATCGTAGGTATGGAACTTCTTCCACTCGTTGCCCGTCTGGTCGTAATACATACCACCATCCGTCCACACGCCGTCGATATCCGTCAGGATCAGTTTGATTTCTTTCATGCGATGTCGTCTTTATAGATGATCTCGTTGGCCTTGATTTCCTTCTTGGCCACCTTGCCGATCACCTCGTCTTTCTGGTCCCACTTAAAACCGTCGCCAGGACTCAACATGTGGATATCGTCCTCGGTGATGGTCTCGCCCGCCTTGATGGTGTGGCGCGTGGCTATCGAGCGCTCCAGTTTGATCTTCGAAGCCTCGACGCTCTTGTCGATATAGATATCCTCCACGCCCATGCTCATCTCGATATAACGGATGTCGCGCACCATACGGTTCACGCCGTCAGGACCCAGCGAACCGATCTGGTCCGTACCTTTCATCCTGCGGTCGATGGTGATGTGCTTCTCAATGATCTCCGCACCCATACTTACAGCCGCTACAGGGGCTGAGATGCCGATGGTGTGGTCAGAGAAGCCGATCTTATACTGGCCGTAGTTTTTCTTCAGGTAGGTGATGGTATTCAGGTTCACGTTCTCAGGACGTGTGGGGTACTGCGACACACAATGCAGGATAGAGATATTGGAATGATACTTCGTAATCACGTCCAAGGCCTCGTCGAGTTCCTTCTTGCCTGCCATACCTGTCGAGAGGATGATGGGGATCTTCGTCTCTGCCAGTGCGGCGAGCAGGGGCAGGTTCGTCAGGTCGCGACTGGCCACCTTCAGTTTGTCGGGTGTAAATAACTTCAGCATATCCAAGCACTTCTTGGCACAGAGTGTCTCGATGAAGTCGAGTCCTAACGACTTGGCGTACTTATAGACCTCAAAGTGCTGCTTCTCGTTGAGTTCCAGGAAGGCACGGTGCTCGCCGTAGGTCTTGCCGAACGAGTTGGGTGTGTCGTAGGGCATGTTCATCTGCGAGTCCGCCAACTCCTCGTTCAAGTCGCGCTTGGTCATCTTCACGGCATTCATCGGCTTCAGCGTGAGTCCGAACATATCTTCTTTGATAGGTCTGGCCACGAGTTCCACAATGAGCTTCGCCAGATCGACGGAGCCGTTATGGTTTTGCCCGATTTCTCCAATGATATATGTCTCTTTCATAAACCTCTTTATAAATATGGCTGCAAAGGTAGTGCAAATCGAGCGAAATACAAAATAAAACTCGATTTATTTTATTTTTCTGGAAGAAGATTCGTAACTTTGTGGCCTGAGTGTAATAATGTGTAATGAATTTCTTGCAACGTGACGTGAAAAGACCTACCTTTGCAACCGCGAAGGCAACCAGTCTTTGCACGTCCGGACCAATAAACAGAATGTTGAACGATTAAAAACAGAAAGCAAGAATGAAGAAACTATTATTGATGTCGCTGATGGCCATGTTGGGCCTTACGACGGTAAATGCACAGAAAACGGTGGTGGCTCAGAAGAACCAGCAGGTCTTTGATGTGGTAGAACAGATGCCGGAATATCCTGGTGGTATGCAAGCCCTGTTTGAGTATCTGGGTCAGAACTTGAAATACCCTGGGGATGCCAAGGAGCAGAAGGTAGAAGGAAGGGTGATTGCCATCTTCGTCGTTGAAACGGATGGCAGCATTAGTAATGTGGAGGTCGTTAGGCCCGTATTCCCCTCGCTTGATGCTGAGGCCGTCAGGGTTTTGTCGGGTATGCCCAAGTGGAAACCAGGCATGCAGAGTGGTAAAGTGGTAAGAGTGAAATATACAGTACCTATTAACTTCAGTCTGTAATGAGATCATTCTCCTTTTTAATACTTTCCCTCTTCTTTGTGGGCTGCTCGTCTGAGCAGTCCCACAATGAGTTTCTTTCGGAGGCAGAGCAGATTGTCTTCGAACAGCCCGACTCCGTGGTGAGGATGCTCGCTCCCCGTTGGTATGACACTAAGATGAACGAGGCAGACCAGGCACTTTACGGATTGCTCTATACGGAGGCCCTCCATCGTAGTGGTCTCTATACGGAGGCCGATTCGCTGATCCTCTTCAGTAGAAAGTATTATAAGGAAAAGGGTGATGAGGAACATCTCTCGAGGGCCTTGCTCCATCATGCCATCATCCTTTACAAGCAAAAGCAGACCCATGAGGCTGTGCTCACCATGAAACAGGCAGAATCCCTGGCTGAGGATATGGACCAGCCGGCCTTCAAGTGGTATCTCTATTCCGTGTTGGGCGATGTGAATGATAATGTGGGCAACTATACCCAGACACTGCGTTACTACAAACAAGCCCTTGCCGAAGCCCGGCACTATAAGAAAGATGAGTGGATCGTCCAGACCCTCAACAATATCGCCACCACCTTCGACCTATTGGGCCAGAGCGATAGCCTGAAATATTACACGGACTTGGCTAAGCCTTACGCTCCTAAGACGGAGGGTGAGATCCGTGCCACCTATCTGGTGAATAAGGCCAGTTATCTGATAAGTCTCGCCAAATATCAGGAAGCCAAACGCCTCCTGCTGGAGTCCATGCGCTACACACCAACCGACAGGGCCTCGAAACTCCTGGCAGACATCTATATGAAGGAGGGTGATATAGCGTCGGCAGCCCAACATTGGTATCGCCTGACGAACTCGTTCTCGCCCGATGTCAGTATCCAGTCCTATCGCTTGCTGATACAATACCTGAATCGTAAGGGCGACAAGGAAGCGGCCTTGGAGTATAGTCAGCGACTGAATGAGGTGTACCAGAAACTCTACGAACGGAGTGATGCTGCAGGCATCATAGACTTGCAGACGCAGTATGATGATCAGCAAAAGGAGCGACGACAGTACCAGACCACCATCTTCTTGTTGACGGCTATTATCCTGTTGATCGTGATGGCGGCCGTTGCCGTCTGGTATATCCGCAGACGCATCGACCTGCTGAACACTCGTTTTGTGGAGAGTCAGCAGAAGTACGACCTGACACGCAGTGAACTTACCAAGATGCGCCACCAGAAGGAGCGCGAGATGAAGGAGAACTCGCAACAGTTGAAGGAGGTGATCAGCCGACTGCATGCCACAGCCAACAAGGGTAGGGTAGCCAACGACGAGGATATCAACGCACTGGCTCAGTGCTCTTATGCCTTGAGTCCAGAACTGCAAGTGCTATTATCCGTCCTGAACACCAAGGAACAGTCTATCTGTCTGCTGATTCGCCATAACTTCCAGCCTACGGAGATTGCTGCCCTCACCATTTCTACGCCTCAAACCATTACTAATACCCGCGTGCGTTTGTTGAAGAAACTCTTCGGCCAGACGGGCGGTGCCAAGGACTTCGATGCTGCCATCAAGGCCGTTAACTAAGGCTATGGGAATAGTTAACAACTAAAGAAACTATTTAATTTAGTTTAAAAACTAAGGCTTTTAGTTGTATATAACGAAAAGTTTTAGTTACTTTGCGCTCAGATATTGATAATTGACGCAAATAGACGGTAAAACTTAAAACCCGAAAGCAATGAAGAAACTGACCAACAAGGAAAAGGAAATCATGGATCTGTACTGGAAGTACGGCCCCATGTTTGTTCGCGAGTTGCAGGAGCATTATGCCGAGCCTCGTCCTCACTTCAATACGCTCTCAACGATCGTCCGTATCCTAGAGCGCGAGGGCTTCCTCGACCATAAGCAGTTTGGCAATACCTACCAGTATTACCCCCTCATCTCAGAGGCGGAGTATGGACGCAAGTCGATAGCTGGTATTATCAAGAACTACTTCGACGACTCCTATCTCTCTGCCGTCTCCTCGTTTGTCAAAGAAGAGAAGATCAGCGTAGAAGAACTGCGCGAACTCATCAATCAGATAGAAAACCAACAATCGTAGAGTATGATGGAATTTCTGATATACGACGCCAAGGTGGCCGTGCTCATAGCGGTATTCTATATGTTCTACCGCCTGATGCTGGCCCGCGAGACCTTCCACAGAGTCAATCGTGTTGTGCTGCTCCTCACGGCTGTTGCCTCGTTTGTGTTGCCCTTGTGTGTGATCACCATGCACGAGACGGTCACGATGGAGGCGACGCCCTTGCTGACTCTCGACGAGTTGTCGATGGACGATGTCGCTCCTGTAGCCGAGCCAGTCGTTGAGACACCGCTGTGGCAGATTCTGTTGCCGATATTCTTTATGATAGGTATGCTGGCGACGCTGGGCCACACACTGATGTCGATGTTCAGAATCCTCATACTGATTAAACGAAGCGAGAAGCATCCCATGCCTGATGGTACCACGATCTGCGTGTCCGGAAACGCTCACGTGACGCCTTTCAGTTGGATGCACTATATAGTCATGAACCAAAGCGACTATGCAGAACAAAACACTGCTATTCTCGCCCATGAACGGGGACATATCCGTCTCAGGCACTCTTGGGACCTGCTCCTCGTTGACACCCTCACCGCCCTCCAGTGGTTCAACCCCGCCATGTGGATGTTGCGCTCTGACCTCAGGGCCATCCACGAGTACGAGGCCGACGGTGCAGTACTCTCTTTAGGGATTAACGCGCGTCAATATCAATATCTGTTAATCACTAAGGCCGCGGGCATCGGCGGGTACTCCCTTGCCAACGGCATCAGTCACAGTACCCTTAAAAACCGAATTAATATGATGTTACATAAGAAATCCAACCAGACCAGTCTGTTGAAACTCGCTGCCCTGATACCCATCGTAGGCCTTGCCTTGGCCCTCAATGCCAAGACCGTCACTCACTATGTCTATGACGAGCCCCAGAAGCAACAGCCCGTCAAGAAGGGCAATAAGGCTGGAACCATCAACTTGGGCAACCAAGAAATCAAGGTCGTGGAACAAACGGAAACGGCTAATACCGGGCCTGTTAAGATTACGATTCACGTCACTGCCGAGAGTGACGGTAAGCCTGTGGTTGGTGCCATCGCAACTGTGAAGGGAACGAAGAATGGTGCTGTCTCAGACCCGAATGGAGACATCACAATGACTGTACCTGTGGGTAGTGTTGTCGAGGTGATGTATATCGGACTGGCATCGGCCATCTTCTCCGTGGATGATGCAAGTTCCACAGACTTTAATATTTCGTTGCCGTCAGAGGAAGAACCCAAGGTAAAAGATTATGAAGATGTGGAACAGTTGCCCGAGTTCCCTGGCGGTCCTCAGGCCCTGTTTAAGTATCTCTCTGATAATATATGCTATCCTAAGGGTGCCTTTGATGCAAGCATCCAGGGGCGTGTCATCGTACAGTTTGTCGTTGACAAGGACGGTACTATCAGGGACGCCAAAATTGTGAGATCCGTTGATCCAGCCCTTGATGCAGAGGCACAGCGTGTTATCTACTCCATGCCGAAGTGGATCCCAGGCCGTCAGAATGGTGAAGCCGTAGCCATGAAATATACCCTCCCCATCACTTTCCGTCTGCAAGGCGATGAGAATGAGGAAAAGGCAGAGGTGAGAGTCTTCAAGACTGTCGTAGAAGCATCTGATCCGCTCTTTATCTTGGATGGTAAACCAATCCCCTCTGAGCAGGTGAAAGAGATTGACCCCTCAACGATTGCCAATATGGATGTGCTGAAGGACCAACCCGCCATCGAAAAATACGGTGACAAGGCCAAGAACGGCGTCGTCGTCATCACCACCAAAAAGAAATAATTCTCTCTCTCATGCATAGATTAATGACTATGTTCGTCCTCGTCCTGCTGGCGGTCAACACCGCCAGGGGCGAGGATTCGGACACTCTACGGATACTTCTTCAGCGCGGCGACAGCTGTATGCAGCAGTACAACACGTTTGAGGCACTGGAATACTTCCAGCAGGCATACGCCCTCGCCGACAACAGCACCACGCGACAGAAACTCGCCGACTGCTACTACAAGCGCGCCAACTATCGCCAGTGTGCTGATTTGCTGAAGAATGTCGAGCAAGACAGTCTCTCGCACGAGGCTTTCCGTCAACTTTGCTTCAGTTATCAGAAACAGGGAGATACCGATTCCTATATCTACTGGACGGAACAGTTGGTCAATCGTCACCCCATGGATGGTGAGATGGTGGCAGGACTGGTACGTGCCTTTGCGCAGAATAACCAGCCACAGAATGGTCTGAGGTTTGGCAGCAGCTACTGTCTGCACGACATGCACAACATCCTTGTGAACCGCGCCATGGCCGATGCCTACTTCCTGGAGCGTAACTATACGGCAGCGCTCGTGTGGTATCAGGATCTGCTTGAACAGGGCGACTCCACCTTCAATACGCTCTACTCGGCAGGCATGTGCTATTCACAGATAGAAGACTTGGAGCGTGCCTATAAGTATCTGCAGTTGGCTTTCCTCATCAGTGGCATGCAGCACTATGGTTGTGCCTACCGCCTCGGTGTGATCTGTGTCGATACCAAGCGTTATGAGGAGGGCCTTGGCTATCTCGCCCTCGCACGCGATCTCATCAAACCCGATACCACCGTGATGAAGGCCATCACCCTCTCGCAGGGTGAAGGCTACTACCTGACGGAGCATTATCCTGAGGCTGTTGCCGCGTGGAAAGAGCACCTCACCTATAATCCCCGCTCCATCGCCACCTATTATAACATCGCCAATGCCTGCGCCTATCTGCTCAACGACGGTGAGCAGGCAAAATCCTACTATCAGCAGTTCCTCGCCGCTGCCCGAAAAGAAGAGCATCCCAACGCCCAACTCACGGAGATGATCTCGAAATCCGAGGAAATGTTGGAATACTACGAAAAAGCAGAGAAACTCAAAAACAAGAAATGATAACCGCGCAAAAAAAATGCGCGGTTTTTTTGTGGTTTCAATGAATTGAGTTACCTTTGCACTCAGAAACCGAAAACGTAAATCAACAATGATTGAAATTCGTGAGGTAACAACCAAAAAAGAACTGAAACAGTTTGTGCAGTTCTACTACGACCTGTATCGCGGCAACGACTGTGCCGTGCCCTTTCTGTATTTCGACGAGATGGCCACGCTACGGAGCGATAAGAACCCCTCGTTTGAATGCTGTGAGTCTGCCTACTTCCTGGCATACAAGGACGAGAAGATCGTGGGACGCGTGGCCGCTATCATCAATCGTAGGGCCAACGAGCGTTGGGACTGTCATCAGGTGCGCTTCGGATGGTTTGACTTTATCGACGACCTCGAGGTATCGACAGCTCTGTTGAAGGCTGTTGAGGACTGGGGTAAGGCCAGGGGAATGGTGGAGATCGCCGGTCCGTTGGGCTTCATCGACACCGACCGCGAGGGTATGCTGGTGGAGGGTTTCGACCAACTCTCCACAATGTACGTGAACTACAACTACCCCTACTATCCGCAGCACATGGAGCGGATGGCTGGTTTTAAGAAGGACAACGACTACGTGGAGTGCAAGGTGAAGGTGCCTGAGGAGGTGCCCATGAAGTTTGCGAAGGTGACGGAGATGGTGCACCGCCGCTATGGGCTGAGGGTGCACAAGTTTACCCGTAAGGAATTGATCGACGAGGGCTATGGCCGCAAGGTTTTCGATCTGCTCAACGCCACCTATAAGGACCTTTATGGTTTCAGTCAACTCTCGGATAAGCAAATCGACAAACTCGTAAACGATTATATCAAGATTGCCGACCTGAACCTCGTGACGGCCATTATGGATGGCGACGAGATGGTGGGCTTCGGCATTACCTTCCCCTCGTTCTCAAGGGCCTTGCAGAAGACGCGCGACGGACGGCTGTTCCCCATGGGGTGGTGGCATCTGCTGAAGATCCTGAAGTGGCACAAGACGCCCATCGTGGATCTGCTGCTGATCGGTGTGCTGCCCGAATACCGTGCTAAGGGCGCCAATGGTCTGATCTTCGACGACCTGATCCGCCAGTTCCAGGCCTACGGTTTTGAGTGGGCTGAGACGGGACCGATGATGGAAACCAATGAGGGCGTACTCTCGCAGTGGCAGTATCTGGAGGCCACGATCCACCGCCGTCACCGTTGTTACAGAAAACATTTAGGATGAATCGACTTAAGACCATATTCTGCTTAGCCTTCCTTCTGTGTTTGTCGTTGCATGCCCAGAAGCCAATCCAACTGGGTGGTTCGTGGGAGTATGCTATTGGCGACTCAGCCAACTACAGCGATTTCGTGATACTGCCTGGTGAGGTGAAGACGGGCGAAATGGTGTGGTATAGGCGTGGCGTGTATGTGCCACAGGACTGGCAGGAGCAGCGCATCACGCTCTATCTGGAGCGGTTGTATGCGAAGGCAACCGTCTTTGTGAATGGCCGGCGGGTGGGGAGCGACTCGTTGCGGTGTGCCCCTCACGAGTATGACGTGACGGCATTGATCGTACCAGGCAAGCGGAACACGGTGAGCGTGTGTGTGGCGAAGTCAGAGCGGAATGGTATCTTCGGACAGATGGAACTGCGTGCTGGGTCGAAGTGGTTATATATCCGTGAGTTGCAATTCCAACCGCATCCCTTTGAGGGAAAGGTGCACTTGGATATGAACATGGGCGGTGACGGACTGCGGATCAATGATTATATCGTGGAGGTGTTGGCGCAGCGCACGGACGTTGATTCGGCAGACATCATTCAGCGCTATTATATCATGACGAAGCGCCACTCGGCCTTCGATATGTTCCTGGGCAATGAGGTGGCCCTTTGGGATGAGTTCCATCCGCACCTCTATAATGTTGCCATCGCCTTTTACGACGAATATCTTGAGACAGCCATTGGCATGCGTGAGATGACGACAGACAGTGGGCAGGTGATCATCAATCGCCGTCCGCTGTATCTGCGCAGTGTAGTAATGGGTGATCCGCGGTTGGAGTCGGGCAGTAGTCTCTCTGACGAACAGGCGTGGCATGATCTGCTCAAGAAGTATAAGCAGTGGGGATTCAACCATATCCATTTTGATGGCTATTGTCCTACGGAGGCGGCTTTCGCTGTGGCCGATAAACTGGGTTTGCTCATACAGCCTGGGGGCATCGTCGGTGAGAATCAGACGAAACGCGTGCTTAATGCCTACGGCCAACATCCCTCGCTGATGATGATGGAAGTGGAGGGTATCGAACGGATTCCTGCGCAGAAGGACTTTTCTATCGGTTATTATAAGGAACGCATAGAGCGCAATCTGAAGACGGCCAATTACAGGGGCTTCCAGTTGGAAGGCTTTCATTGGCCTGAGAAAGATGAACCAACGAAAGAGTGGATGGAGTTCTGTGCGCCCATCGTGCCGTTGGCGAAGTTCCAGAAGTATGAGTATTCAATGACTGACTCGCTGGAGGTGCCTTTGGAGGCCTGTAGTGCCTTCTATGGTGAGATCAGTGCTGCCCGTGCCACTTACTTTATCTGTGACGACAGCCTGCAGGTGGTAAAGGGCGGACAACTCGCCGTTGGCAACCTTCCCATAGGGAAGAACATTTCACTCGGGGAGTTAAAGATCCCCCTCAGCGATCTGCCTGCTCCTGGCAAATATTCCCTTTATGTGGCCATCGCAGGCCGATTCCGCAACCACTGGGACTTTGAACTCAAAGGGGACGGTTCTCAGTGAGTTTACCGTTTAGCAAATCACAGATTTCTTGTGGTTTCATCGAGAGGTATCTTACATAGATCTCATAGGGGTAACCCTGGAGAGATGCCTTTGAACGCTGTTTGCGATATTTGGCTATCTGTTCGTCGGTGACGTCTCCCTTGACGTTGTCCTTATAACGTATGCCAATAAACTGACGGCTATTGTATTTGTCAACATAGAAAGAGTCAACGCCAGACAACTGCACGACCCATGGCTCTGGGGCGTTCACCCTCAACTGTTGATCAGTGATCACAAGATAGGTCCGGCGCTTGATGTAGGCAGGGATTAAAATGATGGAAGTCATGCAGATGAACATCGTTATCATGTGATACTTATCTGCCCCTATAACCCCTGGCCCTCCAACGGCTCTGCTAACACCCATGATAATGGCCCAACCTGCTGCCACAGCCAAAAGAATGAAAATCCATACCTTGATGGACACTTTGATTTTAATTTCGTTCATATCGTTTACTATTTAAATATCTCCGCCAAAGAATAGACTTCGAAGTGTCAGATAGGCAGCAACGGCTATAGACACGAAGACAAAGGGCAAAGCACAGATTAATGCTTCGACAAACGTCGTGTGGAACACATACAGACACGTTTGCATGGGGATATAGATGCTGAGGAGCCCCATCACAAAACTATACTTGAATCCTGGCTTGGGCTCTTTCGCCAATCTGATGCTTCTGCCACAATGATTGCAAACGGTGTCATAGTCTGTTCCCCTGAGCAGATATTTCAAACATCGCTTCAGGGATACAGTCTGATGGCAATATGGGCATTCTCTATTCTTCATTTTAGTTTCTCTTTCAAGGATTGGAGTTCGAAGTCGAAGTTGTGGAGGCCATGGAGCTGGATATCCTCACGCACACGACGGCCATCGGGGGTGAAGGTCTCGTAGTGGGGGATGCCGCTGAACTCCAGAAGTTCTTGCAGACGGCGGAAATCGGCATTGCTGACGCAGACGGTCTCTTCGTCAGCAAGCCATTCGTTCACATATTTGTGATAGGCATCGCTGCCCTCGGCCGTGCGCTCTCCAGCGAGGAAGATGAGTTTCACATCATCGCGCTTGGCAATCTCTGCCCGCAGATTCTTACTGCTCTGGATGGCAGCACGACAGGGGCCGCAACCCATGCCCCAGAAGTCGATCATCACATAACGGCCAGGGTATTTGGCCAAGACGTCGCGGATAATCTCTGCACCAGGACCTTCTGGCAATGAGGTGGCTAATTCTTTCTGCGCCATCTGCTCTTGACAGAACTGTTCGGCCTTCTGGCGGATATAGGGATTTGTAAACATCGAGAGATAAAGGGGATACATGTTGCTCACCGTTTCGCTGTTGGCCGCGATGGAGTCGCATTTTTCCTTAGTAAGTGTCGTATCTGCCATGAAGACAGGAATCATCATTTCATTTTGACGCCATAGGTCGAAACTCCTCTGCATGTCATTGAGCATACAAAGCTGCGCCGTCAGATTATTACGCTTACCCGTCATCTCGACCAACATGGTGTTGCCCTTTTCTATAGAAAGCTTTCTATTAGTGAGGTCATAATTATAGTTGCCGTGTTCGTCCTCCATCACATCACGTTGCACTTTTCGGACGGGGCTGGCAAATTGGATGCGGTTGAGGGTGAAGAAGAAGTCGTGGCTCATCAACAGCAACGGATTGTCGAAGTCGATGCGCTGCAAAGCCTTGTAGTTGTTGATATCCCTGACGGTCTGCAGTTCCACGCTGTCAGTGACCAATCGTGTCCAACTTCCGTCCTTATTTTCCTGCCATGGGGATAGTCTGTCTTCGTGATACATGGCATAGTCCATCAGGGCTAAGGCGTAAGTGGACTGCATCTCGCCTAAGGCCAGATGCATCTCCATGGGCGTGAAATGCTCACGACGGCTGATCACGTTGATCCGGTGCAACATATTCTGCCATACTTTCTCGGCCAAGAGGTTGGCTTCATTGAAATTCCCCTCGAACATATCGAGAGGTCTGCCTAATTCCTGTAATCGCAGGTCGGACTTCAGCCATCGCTCCACCTCCCGGCTGCTGCCGCTGTTGTAGAAACACTCGTATCGACCATGTTCATTAGGGCGTATGGTGATGTCGATGGTTTCACCGGGACGGGCGAAGAAGGGGATCTCATAAAATCCTACCTTCGAGTCCTCTGAGGCATAGAACGACACTTTCATGGGATAACTGAGCAGGATTTGCTTTTCGAACGTGCCGTCTGGCTCGATCTCAATCAGAAGAGTACCATTGTTCTTCTTCGTCACGTCATATACATAACTCTCCATCGCCGTAAATCCGAAGCGCTCAGCGTCGTAGCCCTCAATACGGCCACGGATGGTGACACTGTCTGTCTTCAGCCAGTCGGCGGGAAGGGTATAAGGATTGTCGGTATAGAACTGTTGTAATGTGGGTGCCTTTATCTCCGTCGCCTTATCGTGAATACCAAGGAGCATGAAGGCATTTCGCACATCGCCTTCGATGAAGTCGAAGATCTGCACATGTTTTGGCATGGACTCGAAATGCATCGTGAAGTCTGTCACGCCGCTCTCTGGCGATTGTACCCAGGTGTCGAGGGCTATACCCTCGGCAGAGCGCAACGGATAGCGAAGGCCGTCCTCGTCTTTGAGATAGCATCCTTTCACGAAACGGAAAGATTGCCCTTTAGGGTATTGCATGGTGAAATGGATGGTGGTAGCCGTGTCTGTCATTATGACTTCGCGGGCGATTAATTCCCCCTGGAATACATTCGCACAGGCCATTGCCTTGGGGTTTTCAATGGTCTTGAAAGTCTTCGCTTGCCCCGACATACACACGAGGGCGAGCAATGTAGTGATGAAAGTCTTCATACTTATTAAAAATATAGTCTTGTTTAGTTGCTTGGGGCACTGAGTGAACGGAAGTATTTCATGAACCCGTCAATAAGCCTGATGCGCTCCTGATGGGGTGTCTCTATCAGGGATGCACCATTGTTAAACTGCATGACGGTAGCCTTGCCTTCTTCAAAGATGGGCCACTTGGGCAGACCTTTTCCGTTGGGATCCATCGTCTTGGCGAAGTTCACCCAGTACTGCTGCATCAGGTCGCTCACTTTCTTCTCTTGTGGATATTTCTCGGCCTCATCATCGAAGGCACCTTTCAGGTAGAGCATGTCGTCGGCATGGGCAGCACCGCGACGATTGCCTTTGGCATAGACGGTACGGTCTGATTTCTGAGCGAGATAAGCCGAATAGACAGGACTCTTACCTGTTTTCTTCTGTAGGGTAGTCCATGCGTAGGCGGGCCATCCGAAACCCACGTCGCGTACAAAGTCGCGCATGCTGAAAAGCCGTTCCTCTTCAGTGCCGCCAGGATAACAGGCCTTTGCGCTGTCTGCCCACTCACCAGGCAACTGACTGAACTGCTGTTCGTATTGCTCGACACTTACCGAGTCGAAATCAACAGCTCCCTCGTCGCTGTTGTACATGATGAGCACGGGCACGTCGTTGTAGTTGCCCTTCTGGTAGAGGTCGTAGATCGGCTCTGGTATTACATAACCATCTACAATAGGTATGCACAGTTGGAAGTTCGATTCATTGCCCGTGAGTGCCTTGGTATCCATCTGGCGCATCTCTGCTATAGAGTTTTTCTTCAGTCCACTCATAAACATCCAACCATACATCTGGGCCTGTTGCTGATTAACCACATTCGTGGGCGACATCATCGCTCCACTCTGACTGATGCAGGCACGGAACAAACCCTTGGCCAGAGGCGAGGCACAGAGGATATGGCAACTCACGGCTCCTGCCGATTCTCCGAAGATAGTCACCTTTGTGGGGTCGCCCCCAAAGTTCTTGATGTTACGCTGTACCCATTGCAGCGCGAAGATCTGGTCGAGGATGCCGTAGTTGCCTGAGTGCCCATCCGACTCCTTGGCCAGATCGGCATGTGCCATGAATCCCAGGGCTCCAGCGCGATACTCGACAGAGACGGCTACGACTCCTCTGCGGGCCAGACTTTGCCACAGGTCTCCACCGTAATGCTCGGTGCGGAAAGCACCACCATGTATAAACACCATCACGGGCAGGGCTTCGTCTGTGCTCTTGGCTGGTGTGGCGACACTCAGATACAGACAGTCTTCGCTCATCATGTCGTACGTTACGTAGCTCTTTTCAGGCTGGGGAGGCCACTTGGCTACATCCTCTGCCTTCAGCACACCACTCCATGGTTTGGCGGGCTGTGGTGCCTTCCATCGCAGGTCGCCCACAGGTGGCGCTGCATAGGGAATGGCTTTATACACGGCGAGGTCTGTCCCGTCTGGAGTTCCCTCAATATCGCCTGTTTCAACATGCGTTTTCAGTAACGGTTGCGCCTGCCCCGCCACGGATACGATGGCGAGCAATGCAGTGATGATGGATTTCTTCATATTCATAAGAGTGTTATTCTACGATGATTCTTGGCTGATACACAAACAGTTTCTGATTGTCTCTGAGTTGCTTGACATCGAGGGGGAGCACATGGCCGGACCAGTTGGCGCCCCAGGTGTTAAAGGGTTCTCCTTCTGGCTCGATATAGGTGAATTTCGTCAGTTCAAGTGGCAGCGGATCGAAGACCAATACATAGGCCACATAGTCACCTGAATTGCCATTCATGAAGAAGAGTTCGTCGAGCGGAAGGCCCTGTGCCTCACGAATCTTATACTGGTGGCCTGTATTGTCGACCAGTTTGATGTCGTGTCCGAAACTCCAATACTCCGTAGTCCAGTTTTGTTCGTAACCAATAGCCAGGTAGGTAGCCTCAGGTGTACGCCATATTGCCATCGTCTCATTCTTGACTGGTTTGATGAGATGTGCATCTGTCATCACCTTCCAAGTATTCCAGTTCTGCATGTCGTAGGGTTTGTCTTCGCTCATGTGCTCTTTCTCCACGATGGGCTTACGGAACTGCGGAATGGTATCGTATTCCTGATACTCGAATGTGCCAAAGGCCTCATGACGGACGGTGACGGGAGCACCCATCATGCTCCAATTGGGAACACCATAGATCCTGACCTCCTTCGTTGTTTCTGCCAGTGGTGCGAAGAATATCTTCAGGTCTACCACATCGCCTTTCTTCGCCTTGATGGTGAAGTGCTTGCGATAGGTTTCTGGCTCCGTGCGACGGATACGGTATTGAGCGCCCGATTCCTGATCTACGAGACACGTCTCTTCTGAGGCCAGCCACATGTCGGTAACCTCGTCGGCAGGCATAATGAAGTAGCAATGAAGTACCGTCTCATGGTTCTCCTCCGTCAGTCGCCAACTCATCGGCATATAGGAATGCTCGCCCTGTGGCAAATTGATCATCTCGGGGAATATCTTCAGGATATCCTTCTCTATGGGGGGATTATCCACTTCGCAATAGTCCTTGATCCACGAATTGTTCGTAGCGTACCATTTGGCTGTGGTCTTGTTCGTCTGCGGATCTTTCTTTACTTGAGGACGAGAGATGAACATACCCATACCTTTTGCGTATTCGTTCACGGCAGAGTTTTCTGACTGGAAGTTGTATTTGACGAATACGTTATAGGACTTTGTTTGTGCCTGCAAGGTGAGACCTGTCATTGCCAGAAGGCTTATTAATAAAAATCTTTTCATAGGGCTTCGTCTTTAAAAGGGTAATGATTTAAATGTTGAACGCGTCAGTTGTTCGCGATAATTTTGATAACATGTAGAAGAAACATTGGTTTCTATCGGCGAGTGAGTACAGTATAGCAGGATGCGATCGCCCAAGATGCGCTCTGCTATCCAGAGATATTTCTGATTCTTATGCAAATCCTTCAATGTGAAAAAGAGTTGCTGGTGGGAGAAGTTCAACAGGTAACCAGGTGTCTTGCTGTCATACCAGCAGGCCACTTGCAGTAAACGTCCGAATATATTGAGTTCCTGCGTATCGTCAAAAACATAGGCTTTGCTGATAACGGTGCTGTCGGGTGCGCCACCAGTGCAATCCAGTGATACACCTTCCACCTCGTTGAAATCAGCCATCTTGGCGATGAACTCATCCATGCGGGCAGGGTCCTTATAATTAATCGTATCCACAGCACTCTTGATGGAAGCGTAGTGAACCTGGGGTTCGTTGGATGCAGGCAGTGGGAGATATTCATCGCGGTTGTGGTCGTATGAACAACTTGTAGCCTGGCCTTGCGGAGTAATTACTTGGGATTCTGCCTTCGTGGGATGGCTTTCCTTGGGCAGGGGAGCCTGTTTGGGAGATGCAGTTTCTCTGTCTTGGATAGTGTGTCCGAAAGGCTCATGTGGTGTATCCGTAGGTTGGGGGTTGCGGGGGGGGACGACTTCCGCTAGTACGGAGGGTTCCTCAGGATTGTTTTCTGCTTTCGGCCAAACAAGCATCAGGGTGGCAGCTACGGAAGCGGCAACAGCTAAGATCGCAGGCCAACGCCACCTGATGATGCGGGCCTTATCCTCATCCTTTTGAGGACGGGATTCATCATCCTGTTGGCTTGGCTCCAGGTCAGGCAGGCTGCTCATGATGCGATCCGTCAGTGCCTCAGGATCGTCGATCATGGGTTGCTGGCCTTTCAGGCTGTCCAATATGTCGTCAATTCTATTCATATCCTAATTCTTTGAGTCGTTTTCTTACTGTCTGGCGAGCCACAAAGAGGTTGCTCTTGATCTGTTTGGCATCGAAGCCTGTGATCTGCTCTGCTTCGGCTGAGGAGAGTCCTTCGAGTTGGATGAGCGTGAACACGAGCCGTTGCTTCTCGCTGAGTCCCTCCGCAATGGTTTTCACAATCGATACCCATTCCCTGTTCTCCAGTGTTCGCTGGTTGTCATTGTCGGAAGCATAGCGCCGCAAGGCCAACTTATCCTCAGGCATGCTCGTGACGCGGTTCGTGCGCCTCAGCTTATCGATGCACAGACGGGAGGCAATCGTATAGATCCATGTGCCGATGGTCTTTTGCTGATCCAGATCTCTGATGCGTTGCCACACTCTGATGAATGTCTCCTGCACCATATCCTTGGCCTCCTCTTCGTCGCACAACATCTTCAGCGCCAGCGAGAAGATCATCCGCTGATGTGTCTGTACCACCCATCGAAAAGCATCCTTGTCGCCATGTTGGCAACGGGTGATGATGTCGTGCTCTGTCTGAGTCATCAATTGCTTGCTCTACTTATTATACGGCTAAGGTTGGCAGAAGTCAAAAATAGGGAATAAAAAATATGTGCAAAGGTACGAACAATTCTCCAGTCGGCCAAATATTTTTTTACAAACAAATGCGAAGAGTGCTTAATTTGCGCAAAAAGATTTGCAGGGAAACGGGGATTTCTCTATTTTTGCAGCGATGAATCGTTTAACGATAGCGAGGAGACTGTTTGGATGGTCGCTGGTGGTGATGCTTTCCTGCTTGTCGGCTACTGCCCAGAGGAAGATGGTGGTGGTCGATATCGAGACGCTCATCCCCATCAACGGGGTGAACATCACCAGCAAGGACGGTACGATCACGTCCGACTCATTGGGGTACTTCCCCGTGCCTGACAGCTGTAGGAGCCTTGCTTTCTCGCACGTCAACTACGAGAGTCGCATTGTCAACATGGAAGAGGTGAACGACACGGTGTTCCTCATCTCCAAACTGCTGAACATCAAGGAAGTCGTGGTCTTCGGCCACGCCCAATACCGCGATGATATGAAAGCCCTGAAAAAACAATTACGCCTTGAGAAGAATGAGGCCGCGCTGCTGGCCGCAAATCCTGCCGGAGGCAATCTCCTGGCACTGATTGGTTATATCATCCCCAAAAAGTGGCGGCAGAGTAAGAAGGAGGCACGGCGTGAACGTCTAAAGCGCATTTTAGAGGAATACTAATACTAAAAGAATAAGGATTATGGATGAGATGACGTGGGAGTTTATACTCCGTATTTTCGTAGCAGCCCTGTTGGGAGGTGCCATTGGTCTGGAACGCGAGTATCGGGCAAAGGAGGCGGGGTTCCGCACCCACTTCCTCGTGGCCTTAGGTTCGGCCTTGTTTATGGTAGTCTCGGCCTACGGCTTTGAAGGGGCACTGTCAACCCCCGAGCACCGCTGGGATGTGTCACGCGTGGCGGCACAGGTGGTCAGCGGCATCGGTTTCATCGGTGCGGGTACGATCATCTTCCATAAGAGCGAGAATGTCGTCCGTGGTTTGACGACGGCAGCAGGCCTCTGGGTGACGGCAGCCATCGGTCTGGCCTGTGGAGGTGGCATGTATGCTATATCTATCGCCTCTACCATCTTGGTGCTTGTCGGACTGGAGGCTTTCAGATACATCCTGCAAAAGTTCGACAAGCACCGTAGCGCGAATTAAGATCCTTATTGCTGAGCCGTCTTCGGACAGACGATGTCCTTCAGGGCTGAGCCGAAGATGATATACTGTGTATTGCCGGCAATGGTACCTTCGTTCTGTCCCCAGAGGAAAGGCCAGTCGTCGTAGTTCTCAAAGTGGTCGGGCTTGCGGAACAGTAGGCCCGGTGCCACGTTACCAGGGATAAACGAGAAGTCTGCACGGTTGTTGCCATAGAACACCTGCTTCGGACGGGCGGCACCCACCACGGCCACGAACGAGTAGTTATGGTAGGGATGGCAGCCGTAGAGCCAGTTGGCCACGCGATAGACCTCATCCTTGCCGACGATATCCGGGAAGTAAATGTGGGCATAGTTGACAGTGATGCCGAAGTTGAGCACCATGTTCACGCCAGCCCAGTTGCCTAAGCCGATGGGCACACCGTAGGGGTTCTGCTTGTCGAATCCCTTGATGTATTCCTCGTATTTCTCCACGTATGGACGGAGTTTCGTCTTGTAGGCCTCGTCCATGTAAGGGATAGCGTCGAGGGCCGTCTGCATGTTGCCGGACAGGCGCAGTTCCAAGGCGTCCCAGATCTGTATCTCGAAGTTGTCGAGATACTGCTGTTCCTGTGTGGCGCCATAGAGCATCAGGTTCGTGGCCATGTCACCGAACTGTTGATTGCCGTCGAGCCAACTGAAGTCGTCCGCCTGTTGGTTTCTGGCGGCTGTCCGCTGGGCAATGAGTTCCGTTGCTTCCTTCATCAGGCGCTTCGACTGGGTGAGGGCGCGCTCTGCCAGATCGTCGTTATAGCCTTTGAGGGCATGGCTGGCGGCCGCAAACATCGTCGCAGCACGCAGGTCGAGTTGGGGACTGCGCGTCGTAAAGGCCCACATGTCGTCGGGCGTACCACTGCGCTTACCGTCGGCAGAAACCTCATAGGGCTTCAGACTCGGGTCGTAGTGCAGGCCGTCGGTGATCGAGGCAGCATCGCCTAAGTGATGGTAGTTGTCAAGGATGGAGTTGGAGAGGGTAGAGGCCATGTGCCCGATCTGCTCAGCCTGAGCCACGAGGTTCAGGGTGCCATGCTCGATGAACTGCAGGATGTCGGGGATGCCGTCAGGACGGTGCAGATCAACATAACGCTGCTGCTGGCTGACGAACGTCTCGTCGCGTTGGGGCTTGAACAGTTCCCAGGCACGGATGAAGTTCTGCACCACGTTGATATTGGAACCCGTCTCGATGTCGAAGTCACCGGCATCGAAGAATCCGCCGATATTCAGGCCGGGGATAAGTTCCAGTGGCTTGTATTTGGTGTCTGTCGTCGGTCCTTGACTGTGCAGGTCAAAGTGATCGCTGGGCGGTGCCTGCAGGTAGCCCTCCTTGAACGGTTCGCCGTGCCAGGTGCGGTAGCCCTCGGTGACGTACATGTGGTTCATGTGGATGGGTACCCAGACATCGGTCGTGGCATCCGTGATCTTATCATACACATGATCGTCAATCAGGAAGTCATTGGTCCGTGTGTCACCATATTGGATATAATAGACACCTGGCTGTTTGACAGAGGAGAAATCAAACTTCACATAATTATATTTAAAGTAGGAACCCCAGGGCTGGATGTCTCCAGTGAAAGCCTGTTCGGTGCTACCGTCCTCCTTGATACGCATGAGGGAGGCACTGGCCTTAGCCTGGTCGTTCATGTCGAGTTCGATAACGGCTACTTTGGGCTGTTCTGGGATATAGCCTATCTGCGAGAACCCGATGTTCGGCTTCCTGATCCATCCGGGGATGGCGAATGGCTCCACCGTCCAGGTGACGACCTTACCCGTCTTACCCTTCGGCAACACACTACGCAGCACATACCAGCCGTTCTGGGCCAGCATACGACCGTCGAAGAGTTTCAGTTCCGCGTCATCACTGCTGATGCTGATCATCCGCTCACGGTCGTCGGTGGCCACGACGATGCGATGGCCTGTCTCCATGGGCAGGGGATCGACAAAGCGGTTGGTACCACGGTCATCGTAGGTCTTGAAGCCCTTGAACTGACGGGGCTTCTCACTGTTGGGACGGGTGACAGTCATGCTGGTGGCATAACGGGGGAAACGGTTCAGGCGGCCGTCCATCGTATAGGTCTTCAGCCAGTATTGCGAAGGCAGGAACTCCATGTTGAAGCCAGCCTCACCAGCCAGTGCGTCGGGCACGGGTTTGTCGAGCCAGACGGCAATCTCCACAGCCTGTCCCTTGGCAGTCACTACCACACGACTGTCGAAGTCGTAGTCATCGTAGCGCATGGTAACCTCGATGCTGCCGTTCTCGCGGTTCACCTTGCGGTCGGTCATCTTCGGTACGAGGTCCCACTGCTCCGGGGTGTTGTTCAGGCGTACGGCTCCACCCTGAACGGTGCGCACACCATGGTGGATGATCTCAATACCCGAATTTTTCTCGTCATTGAAGCCGCCGTTGAAACTGTTACTGAATACCAGTACGTTCACACCCTGTCGTTCAAAATACTCACGGTCGTTAAGTCTTAAGTCTTGTGCCATCGAGGAGGCACTGATCGCTAAAATAATAGTCGATAACAAGAGTCTCTTCATATCAATTAGTTTTTAGTGTGAAAATCAGTGCAAATATAAGCAAAATTTTTGAGTAATTATATGATCTACAGGAAAAAATATGTAAATTTGCAACGAATTATTAGAAAACTGAAGAGAAAAATGAATACATTATTATTGTCACTGGCATTATTCGTGGGGGCTGCCTCTCCCAATGGTCAATTGTCCGTCAAGACGACAGACGCGAAATTGGAGATTTGCTATAATCAGCAAAAGGTGCTGGAATTGGCGGATATTCCATTCAGCGACCTGACATTCGTCAGAGAGGTGAAGGATGGCTACCAGATGCTGGAGGGCAAGCGTCTGCACTGTACCAATGAGGCCAACGAGTATCAGACACCGATTGGTCAGGATGCCCGCATAGTGATGAGGCTTTACAACGATGGTATCGCTTTCCGCTACGAATACACGGGTCTGCAGGACAGCAAGGTACCCGCTGAGCAGACGTCCTATATCATCCCCGAGGGTACGAAACGGTGGATGCAACAGTGGAGCGACGGCTACGAGGGCTTCTTCCCGATGACGACCACTGCCAACGTGAAGACACTGGCAGGCTTTGGTGGTTCTTTTGAGAAAGAAGAGATCAACACCCATTGGGGCTATCCGTTGCTCATGGAGCCCATCGATGGTGTGTTTGCCCTGATTACCGAGGCCAATATCGAGCGACGTCAGAGTGCGTCGAGCCTGTTTAATGAAGGCGAGGTGTTCAGCGTTAGGCAAGACCAGAACGACCTGTTGCTGACGGGCGACTGGCATACGCCCTGGCGCGTGGTCATTATCGGCAAACTGGCCGATATCGTGGAATCCACGTTGGTGACTGACGTCAGTGAACCGAGTCGTCTGGAAGACGTCAGTTGGATTAAACCTGGTGTGGTGTCGTGGATCTATTGGGCCAACAATCATGGCTCCAACGACTATTCCATTATTACTAAATATGTGGATATGGCTGTGACGTTGGGGTTGCCCTATGTGCTCATCGATGCCGAGTGGGATGAGATGGACAAGGTGGCATCTAACGAGGGCAAGACCATTGAGGATGCCGTGGCCTATGCTAACGCAAAAGGCGTCAAACCGCTGATCTGGTATAATTCGTCGGTAGGGTGGGTCGATGGTGCTCCAGGTCCGAAGTACCGCTTGAATAAACCTGAGGATCGTGAGAAGGAGTTTGCCTGGTGCGAGAAGATCGGTGTGGCTGGCGTGAAGATCGACTTCTTCTCTGGCGACAACCAGATGAACATGGACTATTGTCAGGACCTTCTGGAGAGTGCTGCCCGTCATCATCTGCTAGTGAATTTCCACGGTGCTCCCATTCCCCGTGGCTGGCAGCGCACCTATCCGAACCTGCTCTCGACGGAGGGCGTCTATGGTGCCGAATGGTATAATAATGTGCCTCACTTTACGAAGAAAGCAGCGAGCCATAACGCCATTCTGCCCTATACCCGTAACGTCATCGGACCGATGGACTATACCCCCTGTGCCTTTAGTGACTCCCAGCATCCGCACATCACCACGCTGGCCCATGAACTGGCACTTACCGTGCTCTACGAGAGTGGCTTGCAGCATCTGGCTGACCGTCCGGAGAGTTTCCTGGCGCAGCCTAAAGAGGTGCAGGCTTTCTTAGGACAGTTGCCTACTGTCTGGGATGAGACCCGCTTCGTCAGCGGTTATCCAGGTGAGAGTGCCGTCCTAGCCCGTAGGAACGGTAATATGTGGTACGTAGCAGGCATCAATGGCTCCGACGAGCCGCAGACACTCGCCAACGATCTCAGTTTTCTGGGGAACGGGAACCTGTCTGTTCGGATGTTTGCTGACGATGCCTCAGGACAGTGGCAGATCAGTACCCTTACGCAACTGCCTTCACAGATAGTTTGTCAGCCGCGCGGTGGTTTCGTTTTGGTGATTCAGATATAATCCTGTTACTGGCGCACGCCAAAGTCCTTACGGTATTCATCATTGATGAGACGGCTTGCCTGATGGCCATCGAAGTGAGTCGGACCAATGATGAAATCGGGCACATTGAAGGACAGGAAACGCTCGCGATAGAAACGGCGTGGGTTTCTCTGTGGCAGCATAAAGGCCTTGCTGACATTCCCCTTGGCATCCACATGGCAGAAATAGGGCCGTGTGAAGAGACCGTCGTCGCGACGGGAACTCAGCACGAGCCAGCGCGAGTTGGTACTCCAGTTATGGAACGATTCCGTGTCTTCTGAGTTAGCCCCTGTCATCAGGTGGCTCTCCCCTGTAGCGAGATCAAGCAGGTAGAGATCGGCCTCATGATGCCAGATGCTGAACTGTCCGTAGTCGGAGAGTGTGTAGCAAAGGAAACGTCCGTCGTAGGAGGGACGAGGGAAGGATATCGACTTGTGCATAGCCTCGGCATCGACAATGGTGTCTATACGACTGCCGAAACAGCCCGTTGCAGGATCGAAATCGATGCGGCAGAGGTTATAGCGGATCGAGTCGAGCTGATAATTGCCCTCGGGAAGGGCACGGGCCGCACAGAAGTAGAGCGAACGGCCGTCGGCAGAAAAGACGGGAAAGGTCTCATAGACCGAATCCTGCTTAAGAAGGGACGACAGCAGCAACTCGTTTTTCTCGACATCATAGACCTGAAGGTCGGAGGCGGTATCGAAGACCTCGATGCGATTGGGGTGAGCACTGTGGAACAGTTGACTCGTGGCGTTGGTGGAATAGGCGATATAGCGGCCCGAGGGGTGCCAGTAGGGATAGACGCAGAAACCGAGCGTCTGATCGGTCTTGGTATTGTAGGCAGCGACAGGACCATCGCCATGGCGCAGCAGTGTGGCGCCGTGCGGGCCACGGATGTGAAGGCTTAAGTCAGCAGGATTGCCGCGGTTGAAACTATGACAGTTGACGCAACCCTCGAACTGTGTGTTCTCAATCAACGCACGCTCGTCGAACGAGGAGAGGTCGCGCTCATAGATACCCATCTTACTCCATACCTCGTAGCCGGGCTCGATCAGACGGTAGCAGATACCGTAGTCGATGCTGTCAGGGCTCACGTAGATGGAGAAGTATTTGTAAGTGTGCCAACCGTCTTCATACTTGGCCGAAACGGTCACGCTGAGCGAGTCGCCGCTGTTCTGACTGAGCAGGGTATGCCACTGGTCAAGGTCGAAATCAACCGATTCCTCGCCCTGGCCGTGGAGGCTGTGCCCGTGACGGTCGGTTATGACGGCATCAATCAGCAATGCCTGCTCATCCGCCATGTTAAAGCAGAGAGGAGCGATGTTCACGGGTATGGTGACACCGAGGTAGTCAGGATAGATACGGGGCTGGGCCGCCTCCTGCCTTGCATCACTGACAGTTTCCGTACAGGCAGTGAACAGCAGAAGGGAAAGGAGGGTATATAGAATCTTTTCCATTTTTCTTCACTATTAGTTCTTGGCTCCCTGGAGGCGGAGCAGTAACTTGGCATAACTTTCGCGGTCGCCCGTCAGCATATAGTAAGCCCTCAGATAATCTAAGGCCAGGCGGTTGTCGGTATTGCTGAAGAAGAGACTTTCCAGCATCTCGGGCGTCACATGATCGCTGAAATAGAAGTCCTCATCGTAGGCACACTGGCGCAGACGTCCGTATTCAGGATGCTGGGCTATCGCCTTTTCATCACCTAACAGCGATAGTGTTTCGTTGGCCCAGTCACGGTAGAAGAGGGTCTTCTGTAATGCCGTGAGATATTTGCGGGCCACTTCGTAACTGCCGATAATCAGGTTGGTCTGTGTCAGCCGTTTGTAGCAGCGGGCACTTTTCTGGAAGTCAAGGATCGCCTCCTGTGCTTCGAAGACCGTTCGCTGGGCGACATGGATCATTCCCAACTGATAGAAAGCCTCGGCTGTAGGCATCGGACTGGTTGCATCACTTTGGACATCGGGTAATAGACCGGCGATACCGTTCTGGTTATAGTCGAACAGGTGATCGACGAGCATGCCGTGCATCGCCAGGGCGAGATTCTGTACCGTGACACCGATTTGGTTGTTGGGCTTCTCGGCATTGACGGCCTCAAGGATGCGGTTCCATTGCTGGTGGCAGGCCATGAAGTCGTACTGCATCACCTTCTCTGCCTTGAAATTGCTGTTCTTCCAGACGATTCCACCCATACAGACGGCCACCAGCACAAAGGAACAAAGCGTCACCATATAACCGTTCGAGGCCTTGGCCCACTTCTGGCAGAAACGGACGATGAGTGTAAGGACGAAGACGAACAGGGCCGCAGACCATAGCAGCAATGGAACTGTTGTCGGGTAGCGATGGTAATGGATGCCAGTCCACAGACGGTCGGCAGGAACCGGGACATAAGATGGCAGTATGGCGAGCATGATGGCTAAAAGAACGAACACGCCGTAATACCATGCAGCGCGTTTGGGACTTGGAGCCAGCATGAGAAAGAACAATACACAGACGGGACCTACCATCCAGTAGAGCACGGGGATAGCGACAAAGAGCAAGATGCGTCGAGCCCAACCATTGGGTATCTCATCAAATAGCCTTGTAGCGTGCAGCGTGAGCAGGACAGCCCAGACACCACCTAGCAGCGCATGCTCGTCAAGCAGGAAGAGCCAGAGCAGGAACGAAGGTACAAAACTCAGACCATAAAACCACACCCCGCTCGGTTTTGCCGCTTGGCTTGTCCGAGAATGGACCAGTCGGAGTGTCTGGAGTTGTATTGCCGAGAGCAGCAGTGCTATGATCAGTGCTCCCACCCAGGCATAGAGGAAAAACTGCGTACAGAAGCGTCCCAGCAGGTCGGCTATGCCACCAGGCAGCCTGACAATATCCCACGCGTAGGTGCTGTCGAAGAGGAACAACTGATACTGCTCCTGATAATGCAGATGGTGCGGATAGGCTAGTCCGAAGAAGAGTAGCACAGCCACACCGAAAAGGAGCGTGCAGATATATTGTACCTTCTTCATTCGAATACCTTTGCGAACTCAGCGACGCTGATCCTGACAGGCTCAACCATGAACTCCGGACGGTTGTAGCTCTTCAGGAGGGTGATATGCCGTTCGGGATCTTCCTGCGGTAATAGGAAGGCTTTCCCGACTTTCCCGTTGTTGAAATAGGCGAAATAGACACGGCTGTAGTTGTCATCGTCACGACGGCTGGCCAACATGATCCAATGTCCGTTACTCGACCAAGAGGGATAACTGTCAGAATAGCCGTCACTATTGACGGAGGTGAGATCAATGGGCGAAGTGTTTTCTGCGTTGAGGGCAGTGCCGGTATATTGTTCCATCGGGATACAAACGATGTCGCCATCATGGTGCCTGCTATGGAAGCAGCCATACTGCCCTATGGCAAACAGCAGGTAGCGTCCGTCGGGGCTGATGCGTGGCAAGGTAACGCTCTTGTCATCCGAAGCGGCGTCATAGACCAATTCCTCCTCACCGAAACCATGCGTTGCCAGATCAAACGAACGGCGATAGAGGTTGTACTGGATTTTCGGGTAGGTGGTCCTGATATCCTTGTCGCGCATCTCTTCAGGAAGTGGAACAGATTTACCGTAATAGAGGTATTTGCCATCGGGCGACCAGGTAGGATAAATCTCCAGAAGGGTGGAATCGTTCGAGACGATGCTCACCGAGTCGGCCTCTACATCATAGAGAATCATGTCGCTGGCAAGATCATAGACCTCAATCTTATTGGGATTGGACGTGTGGAATGCCTGCCGCGTCAGGTTGGTTGAGAAGGCGATCAACTTGGCTGTCGGATGCCATGCGGGATACACACCGGAAGAGATGGTGTAGTCGCGCTTCAGATTGACCTTCGACACCTTGCCATCGTTCACAATAACAGTACCCGCATTGGCAAGACGCACGTGAAAGAGCATGTTGTCGGTCTTGTAGTTCTGATAACTGTGGCAGTTGATACACTGACCTATTCTGTTGTCATTCATGGTAATCTCGTTGTTGAAGATCTGTGACTCTTCGAACGTGGTGAGGTTACGTTGGGCAATCTCCATATAGGTCCATGCGACATACGAGGGCTCGATGAGGCGATACGACAGGTATTCGTCGATGGGTTCTTCGGCTATGTGTATCTCAAATGGGCTGAACGATAGCCATTTGCCTTCTTTCTGTCCCCAAACCTCTACTTTCAGGCTCTTGCCTTTCGAGGCATCGAGCATGGCGTGCCATTCCTCCTCGGGAATCTGAACCTTCACACCATGGCCGTATGTCTGCTGCTGGCCGTCGGGTGTGCTGATACGTGCCACGCACGCTTCGTACTGGTCCGCAGGAAGCATGAAGTTAAGCGGTGCAATATTGCAAGGCACCGTCACATTACAGTAATCGGGGAAGATGGCAGGCAGTCCCTTAGTCTCCTTGGATGAAGAGGGTACGGCGGGGTGATTCACACATGATGATACCAGCAGCACGGCCACAGCCAGAAGCTGGAAATAGGGGCGGATATATCTTTTCATCTTTTCCTTATGAATGAGTTTCGTTTCCAATCTTACCAGTATAATGAATGGGTTTCCTTCCGAAGATGTTGTACCACCAGTAGGTGTCTCCCCATTCTTCACGCATGTCTTCACCTACCTTCTCAAGGGTTGCACCAGGTTTTGCCACGCCTTCCAAGGCTACCCAGAACTGCTTATAGCGTTCGAAAATGGTTTGCTCGACAGGGATCATCATCCGCTTTTCTTCTGGGGCCTTATCCATATACAGGATATAAGCCTCCTGGGCATGCAAAGGAAACTCCTCGTTCATGTGCAACTTCACAAAATTGCGCAGCGCCGGCCAGAAACGACGTGAGTCGCAACGTAACATGGCATAGAGCAATGCCTGTTCTGAGGCCACCTTACTGTCAGATTCATACCAAAGGCTGATGCCATTGACAAGATAGCTCTCACTGTCTTCTACACCAGTGATCTCATCGGGATAGCATTTTTGCAGTGCCTTGATATTTTCTGTGACAGGAGCCGGTTGCCAGTTGCTGTAAAATGGACTTTGATGTAAGATGGTGGTATAGCGCTCTACCAGTTTCTTATCTCCTACAGCCAAGGCACAGCGGGTCAGCATCTTCAAGTAGAAGGGTGAGAACCCTGCCTGTATGGCATTTTCGAAACTCAGGCGGATGGCCTCATTCATCATGCCGTAGTTGTAATAGACCAGAGGTGATGCGATGTCCAAAAGGGAAGCATGAACAGAATCAGGATTGTAGATATCTGCAGCGCTATTGCCCAGTTTGAACGAACGGCTGAGCAAGTTGCCTTCATTCATCAGGGCAAGATTCTTGAGAAAGATCATGGTGCTGGTTGGCCTCTTGTTCTCTTCTGCCAACTGAAGGACTCCCTGCCAGTTGTCGTTGGAAGCATAGCGCACCATGCGCATTTCGTCGATGTAGTTCCGATCGTAGTACATCTGGGACGAAGTAAAGGCGATACCTGCAACAGTACATAACACTGGAACGAATGCCTTAGCCATATAACGGCTACACAGTGGAATGAGCACGGAGACGGCACCAAGCACCAAGAACGGTATGGAGAGATGCTTGCTGGTGTCCATGGGCGTTTCGAAGCGGGGCAGTCCAGCGAGCACTACCTGGTCGAATCTCAGATGTGAATACAGTTGCGTATGCCAGATGCTGGCGGTGAAGAAGAGCAGGACAATGCCCAGAATCTCACGCCAGGTGAGTTTTTCGCTCAGCGCAAGGCATAGCACGAAAAGCAAGGCAAACCATCCTAACACCGGATAGATACAAACACCCAGCAGATACCAGACAAGATGCCATTTGCGTGGGATGCAGCGTGCTGCCCATAGGAGCAGCAGCATGGCGAGATAGCCTATCGATTGTGAGAACCAATAGCCTCTGACGGGGTAAACATAGATCCAATAGCCCAGATCGACAATCGACGTGAGCAGACAAGCAACAGGCAAGAGCATCAGTGCAGAGGCACTTCCCTGTAACCGGAATGCTTTGGCACCCACACAGAAAATGAGGGTCCATATAACCAACATGATCGCTGTACCTACACCAGGCTTGTAAAAAAACTGTGTGAGCCAGGCTCCCATATACTGCATCAGACCAAAGGGCTTCGACAGGAGGGCCTTGAAGAAGGGGGCTCCGAAGATGAATTCGGAACGGTCTTGTGCTGTAAAGAATACCTCTTGATTAATGTATAATATATATACGACAAACAAAATGAAAGCCAAGAGGCTTCCATAGAGGATGGCACCGGATGCTTTTGTTTTATTCATATTTGTTGTGCTTCTTTTCGCTGCAAAGGTAGTAACAATATTTAGAATCCCCAAACTTTTTCCTGAAAAACTTAATAACCACAAAAAAAGAGGGCATGTCATCATGACATGCCCTCTTGATCTTATACTGATAAGGAATGCTTATTCCTCATAGTAAACAGAGTTGAGCGTCATAGAGCCGCTGTAGAGCATGAGGTCGAGGTCACGGCCTTCACCACCCTTGGCACACTCAGTAGCCATAACATCGGTGATCTGAAGTTCGTTCACACCAGACACCCACTTCACGTGATCGTAATAGGTATTACTCCACCAACCGTTCATGACCTTCAGATCAAAGTCTTCAGTAACATCTGATACGTCAAAGAGCAGAGTCTTCAGACCAAAGTAAACGTCATCGGGAATAGTGGGCAGATGTGCACCTTCAGTTGAGCTGAAACGCATAGCAGCAGCGTCCCATGCACCAGGTACGAAGGGTGCTTCCTCAGGTTTCGCAGGATCGCCATAGATATAGAATCTCTGGAGTGCGTCCGTGATTTCCTGACATGATACGGCGTAGTCAGCTGTAAGCTCTGTACCATCTGGACAAATAGCCGTCAAGGTAACGGTATGCTCACCCAGCTTCATCTTCTTCTTGGCATAGTTACCGAGGAGATCCTTGCCACCGATCGTCCACTTGGCATTGACTGGTGCTGAGGTCTGGCAGATAATGACATTACCATTCTGGCCACTGGCAGCCTTGTCAGTAGTGACAGTGGTCTTAGCTTTGAGCTCGTCCAGAGTGATGTGACCGCCATTGCTGATATCCTCATGAGTTGGATCGCAAGCAGCGAAAGCGCATACGGCTGCAACAAGCAAAAATAATATCTTTTTCATATTGTTTACTTATAAAAAATTAATATATAACTTTATATGTCCACTCAGATGCAGGAGTATTCTCATCCCATCCAGCGTTCTGCGTCATCTTACCGTTCATCAGATTAATCTGATTCTGGGGCTTCGGCAAGAAACCGTTGGTGTCAGCGTAACGCTTAGACCAAGAACAGGTCATGTGCTCCAAAGGAACCTTTGCATTGTGCTTACCATAGCAGGTAATCATCTTACCCCTCTGAGCCTGGAGAGCCTTGGCTGCCATAGAGCTTTCACCAGAGTTGATACCCGACCAGCGGCGCAAATCGTTGAAGCGAAGACCTTCCAATGCGAACTCCCAGCGACGCTCGTTCTGAACGTTTGTCAATGAGTATGGAGTCTCAGCAACACCAGCACGGCGCTGAACCTCGTTCATATAAGAAGCATCACCAGTAAGCTCGGTCAGCATCAGCAGCACGTCAGCATAACGCATCAGGTAGAAGTCCTCGAAGTGGTCACCCTGCTGGGGGTTGCCAAGTGCGCTGGTAGAATAGCCCTCACACTGCTCCCACCATGCATCGTTGTCACTGGCATTAGCCCAGAGATTAACCTCAGCGTATTTCTTACATGCATAGCCAGACTCCTCGTTGTCATCCTTCTCGTACGTATAGGCCTCAAGCTCATTGTCGAGGTCGATCATAGTAGCGAGTTTACGCTTATCTGCATTATCCCAATCGTCCCAGAGGTTGCATGAAGGAGTACCCTGACCCCAACCCTGGTTGAACGGATAAGTCTTGGTGCGCTTACCGTTATCATTGGTAGCACCGTTACGAAGACCCCAGAAACAAGAGAGGTAGTTTGAATACATACGCGGATTGCAATATGTACCACCGATGTTCCAGTTAGATGCGTTCATGAACTGAATCTGGAAGATTTCCTCGGTGTTACCGTTACCCATGCCAGGCTGGTCGAAGCAGTCTGCACGATCCATAT
Source organism: uncultured Prevotellaceae bacterium (assembly GCA_902784615.1). Taxonomy (GTDB): domain Bacteria; phylum Bacteroidota; class Bacteroidia; order Bacteroidales; family Bacteroidaceae; genus Prevotella. The sequence continues at coordinate 40,054 of CACZVN010000005.1, forward strand.
CAGCGATGTAAGTATATTGTCTCTTACCTTCAGCTGCTAACGCTTCATCGTGAGCCTCATCCCAAAGGAAACTGTTAGAGTACTGCCAGAGTGAGCGGAAGTCCTTACAGAGCGTGTAACCACCAGTAGCAACGATGTCCTTCAGGCCAGCAACAACATCAGCCTGTGAGAACGTACCACCAGAGCAACCCTCCTGTTCTACAAGATTGATGGCAGGAGCTGAACCAGTAGCAAGCTCCTTGACACCCTTATAGAAACCGGCCCAGAACATATAGGCACGTGCAATAAATGCCTCTGCTGCGAACTTGTCTGCATGACCAGAACCGTTGGCTCTTTGTCCGTCCATGAGACTCTTGGCAGAAACGAAGTCAGAGATAATCTGCGGATAGATAACTTCTTCAGCGCTCACCTGCTCCTGCATCTCGTCCGTAATAACGGTAGAGGTAATCAGAGGTACATCACCATACAGTTGGGTAAGCAGCAGCGTGTAGAAACCACGCATGAAGAATGCCTCACCGAGCAACTGATTGCGCTGAGTCTTCTGAGAGTCAGTCCAGGGTACATTATCAATAGTCTCAATCTGGTTGTTGGCACGTGAGATACCACCATAGAGAAGGATGAAATTATGCTCATACTGATTAGCACTTCCTGTTGTGAAATGATGCAGTGATTTATTCACATTGTCCTGCAGACCACCACTTCCGTAGCAATCGTCAGACATGATGCACCACCAGTAGAAAGGATTATTACAAAGACCACTTCCGTCTCCGCCACCCAGCGTACTCATGATACTATAGGTAGCCGCATTCAACGCCTCAACATCTGCAGGCTTTCCGGGGAAAGTTGCTGAGGTCATCTCTGTAACACGCGGATCGGTGTCCAGCATGTCGTTACAGGATGTGAGCAAAGTTGCTGCTGATAAAACAGCTAACGATGATAAAATATATTTCTTCATAACTTATTTGTCGAATTAGAATTTAATACTTGCACCTACAAGATATGTACGTGATGGCGGGTAAAGACCTAGGTCAATACCGGAAGCCCAACCGCTACCACCTGCAGAGTTACCAACCTCAGGATCGAGACCAGTGTAACCAGTGAAGGTAATCAGGTTCTGAGCCTGCACATAGAGACGGAGCTGCTGGAACGGACAACCCTTCCAGATGTTCTTGAAGTCATAACCGAGTGTGACGGTCTTGATCTTGAAGTAGTCAGCATCCTCCATATAACGGGTAGATACCCAGTTGGTGTTCTCACTACCAGTACTTGTAATGCGAGGCATGGTGTTAGAAGTACCTTCACCAGTCCAACGCTCCAGGATCGTGGTATCGTAGTTCTGGTAAGGAGCATCAGAGAATGAACGGTAAGACTTCAAGATCTGCTGACCAAATGCACCAGCACCGTTGATAGCGAAGTCAAGACCCTTCCAAGAAAGACCGAGGTTGATACCAAGGGTAACATCGGGGTTAGGATTACCAATCTCATGGCGGTCGCAAGCGTCACCTTCTGCGTAGGTAATCACACCATCACCATTCCAGTCGTCCCAGATGCAGTCACCAGGCTGTGCGTTGTCAAGAACGGCCTTACCGGCATTACGTGCATCATCAATCTGCTGCTGATTCTGCCAGATACCGCTGTAAGACATACCATAGAAGTAACCGATGGGGAAACCTTCCTCAGCACGGTAGCAATATTCAGTACCCTGTGAAAGCACACCGCTAGGACCGTTGATGCGTTTGTTGTCGTTAGCGATACGGGTTACCTCGTTCTTATTGGTAGCAAAGTTCACGCCGATGTTGTAGCTGAAGTCCTTACCGATGCGGTCGTTCCACGTGAGAGCGATCTCAATACCGGTGTTCTTCACGTCACCACCATTGATGGCAGCAGGGTTGGTACCGTTGATGGCAACCTGCTGACCGCCGATCAACCAGTCCTTGGTGGTCTTCTTATACCAGTCGAAGGTCAAGCCCAGACGGCTGTTGAGGAAACGAGCGTCCAAACCGAAGTCTAACTGCTCAGAAGTTTCCCAAGTGAGGTCGGGGTTAGGAACGATGTTAGCATAAGCACCAGTATGAGGAGTACCACTGGTAGAAGTAAGCATATCAGAACCGAACTTGTAACCGCTGTCGTTTGCGTCACCTGACAGAGCGATTGTTGCCAGATACTGGTACTTAGAGATACGGTTGTTACCGTTCTGACCCCAAGATGCGCGGATCTTCAAGAAGTCCATCCAACTCTTGGTGCCTGCCATGAATGACTCGTTGCTGACCACCCAACCTGCAGATACAGAGGGGAACAGACCCCAGCGCTTGCCGTCGGTGAAGACACTTGAACCATCATAACGCATGGTGAAGGTTGCCATATATTTCTCATTCCAGTCCCAAGTCAAACGACCGAACCAAGAAGCGAGATATTCCTCGTCATTGGGGCCACCTGTGAGACTGACGTCAGTAATATTTGCGAGTTTGAAGTTCGACAGGTATGCAGAATCCCAACTCTTCAATGTTGCGAGTTGCTCGCCCCACTGAACAGTGTTACCTCCACTAATGTTTTGACTCCAAGCAGTGCTCTGGAAGGACTGACCAACCATGGCGCTGATCTTATGACCCTTCAGGATAGGAAGATCGTAAGTCAAGGTGTTTTCAACAGACCATGATGTGTTCAACGAAGCGCTCTGGCTCACACTATAGGTAGTACTTGTGGCATTACCATAACCAGAAGAGCGAGGCTCACCGTAGTTACGATATGCACCAGAATACCAGTTGTAGTTGAACTGAGAACGGAATCTCAGACCCTTGATAGGCTGAATCGTCAGGAAAGCAGTAGCGTTTGAGCTGATGCCGCGGCTCTCTGCCTGAGAGTTGAAACCACCCTTGTCGAGGTTCTCCCAGGGGTTGCTGAACAGAGAAGAGTTCCAACCCTGACCATAGGTAACGTTACCCATGAAATCCTGATAAGTATAGATGTCACCATTGTCTGCGTATTGTGGCATGAGCGGACAAGTCTGGAGCAGGCTGTGGATATAGCTCCAATACATACCGTCCTCAGCCAGGTCGTGGCTCCTAGTATAACCAATAGAGATGTTCTCACCGATGGTGATCACATCGAAATCCTTAGCCTTCAGGAGCACGTGGTCGCTGTTGATACGGATTGTGTGGCGCTTGTAGTAAGATGCTTTGTCAGCACCCATGATACCTTCGTTACCAGTATAGGTGTAAGACATAGCGAACTTACTGCGGTCTGTACCACCAGTCAGAGTCACAGAGTGGTTGTTCTGTAAGGCATTCTTGTTCTCGAATGCACCCCACCAGTCAGTACCTTCCCAGCCATTATTTACCTTGGCGAGGATGTCAGCGGGAACGTAGCCAGCCCAGTCCATCTTCTGACCATTGACATTGAAAGAGTACTCGTCGATGATCGTCATGTACTGCTGAGCATTGAGGAGCTGGGGACGCTTATAAGCGTTAGACCAACCCATTGCACCATTGTAGCTGAGCTCGATCTTGCCAGCCTTACCCTGCTTGGTGGTTACCAGGATCACACCGTTAGCAGCACGTGAACCGTAGATGGCTGCTGATGCAGCATCCTTCAGCACGTCGATGCTCTCGATGTCGTTCGGGTTAATACCGTCAAGGCTACCGCCCGATACACCGTCGATAACGTAAAGGGGCTGAGAGTCACCAGTGGTACCGATACCACGGATATAGACCTTGTATCCCTTACCAGGCTGAGTAGAACTCTGGGTGATCTGTACACCAGGCGTGCTTGACTGCATGGCTTCCAGTGCGTTGGTGGTGTTCAGCTTGGCGATGTCCTCACCCTTTACCTGAACAGTAGCACCTGTCACCAGTTTCTTCTTCATCGTACCATAACCGATGACCACCACGTCGTTCAGCGTCGTGTTGTCCTCTTTCAGCGTGATAACGATGTCGCTCTTTCCAGCAACTTTAACTTCCTGGGTCTCATAACCCACATAAGAGATGATGAGAGTGGCGTTAGACGCAGCCTCTACGGAGAACTTACCGTCGAAATCGGTAATAGCGCCCTTCTGGCTACCCTGCACTTTCACAGTTGCACCGATGACCGGTTCGCCTGCTTCATCATTCACTGTTCCTTTGACTTCGCTCTGAGCCATAGCTCCCAGAGGGAACAAACAGAGCAAGAACAGTGCCATTAATGGCTTTTGCAGTGATTTAAAATTCCACATAATTAATTAGTTAGGTAATTGAAATTAAAAATATTTGATAAAATCATATCCTTGTTTGTTAAAATAGCCTTAGGCCGTGGTTGAACGGCCGTTTGGTATCCTTGATGCGCAGGTGCCGAAAACCGGCGTTCCTCTCGCATCTTGATGCGGTATAAATTGTTTCATTTTAAGAGTTTGTTGTAGGTTTCGATTTCTTAAACACTGTTTTTGTGTGCAAAAGTATAATAAATAGATTTTATACGTTTTGCAATTTGTTACAAATATTTTGCTAAAAGTAACATAACCCCCAAAATGTTACACTTTGGCGCACTTATGTTACACTGGAAACAGCCGAAAGCCTTAAATAACTTTCCAAATCCGCCTGATTCACTTCGGCTTTTTGTGGCGGTATTTTAGCCCACATTTGGGCTGATGCGGACCGTGATCGCGTCGCGTCAGCTTCGAAAAATAGCGGGCTTTTTTCTTTGATACATTCGCCAAAGTATTTGCAACAAAAGGTACGGGTGAATCTCGGACGAAATTCGTAACTTTGCGGCAACAAACTGAATTAGAAATGAAAAGACTATTTTTACTGTTTTCTTTCCTACCTTTCCTGACTTTTCTGAAAGCTCAGGAGGTAAAGGTTGAATTCGTTACGCCTTCCATCATTCATGTCATAAAAGGTACGCCTACGAGGTCGCTTGTGGTGACGACCAAGCCGGAGTCTGTGAAACTGACGCGTCAAGGCCATACCACGTCAAGCGACGTGCTGACCGTGCGCCAGGATCCCAAGACGGGTGCCCTGACCTTCCTTACGGCTAAGGGCCAGGTGCTGCTGCGTGAAAAAGACTGCGATGTGGCAAAAGTGCGCCAGACCTTCCGCTTGGACAAGGATGAGGCGATCTATGGCCTCGGCACCATTCAAAATGGTAAGATGAACCGCCGCGGTGAGCATAAGCGCATGGAGCAGTCGAACCTTGAGGACTTCCAGAACGTCTTGCAGTCGATCAAAGGCTGGGGACTTTACTGGGAGAACTATTCGCCCACGCAGTTCGACGACGATGCTAATGGCATGTCGTTCACCTCTGAGGCGGGTAAGGGCATCGACTATTATTTTATGTATGGTGGCTCGGCTGATGGTGTGATTGCCCAAATGCGCTACTTGACGGGTGACGTGCCGATGTTCCCGTTGTGGACCTACGGCTACTGGCAGTCGAAGGAGCGTTATAAGACCGCTGCCGAGACGGAGAGCATCGTCGATCAGTACCGTGCTTTGCAGGTGCCCCTCGACGGCATCATCCAGGACTGGCAGTACTGGGGCTCGAACTATCTGTGGAACGCTATGGACTTCCTTTCGGAAGATTTTGCCACTGGGCCACAGCTGATTAATAATGTACACGCGAAGCATGCTCACTTCATGATCTCTATCTGGGCCAGTTTCGGTCCCCAGACCCAGCAGTTCCGTGAACTCAACGAAAAGGGATTGCTCATGCCTTTCGCCACCTGGCCGCAGAGCGGACTTTCACATATCTGGCCCCCACGTATGGATTATCCCTCGGGTGTGAAGGTCTATGATGCCTTCAGTCCCGAGGCCCGTGATATCTACTGGAAATACCTGAAGACTCTCTTCGACTACGGAACCGATGCCTGGTGGATGGATTCTACCGATCCCGATTTCTTCGATCCGAGAGAGTCTGACTATGAGCATCCCGTCTATGGCGGCACATGGCGCTCCCAGCGCAATGCCTTCCCCTTGGAAACGGTGCGCGGTATCTATCAGTCGCAACGAAAGGATTATCCGAACTCGTCGAAACGGGTCTTTATCATGACGCGCTCCTCCTATGCCGGTCAGCAGCATTATGGCTCCAACATGTGGAGCGGCGACGTGAATTCGTCGTGGGACATGCTCCGTAAGCAGGTGCCTGCCGGATTGAGTTTCTCGCTGACGGGCAATCCCAATTTCAATACCGACATCGGCGGTTTCTTCTGTAACGCCTACAACACCATGGGGCCTGCCTCGGCACCCCGTAATCCCCAGTTCCAGGAACTCTATGTGCGCTGGATGCAGTACGGGCTGTTCTGTCCTGTGTTCCGCAGTCACGGTGCCGATGCACCGCGTGAGATCTGGCAATTCGGCAAGAAGGGCGAACCCGTCTATGATGCCATCGAACAGATGATCCGCCTGCGCTACCGTCTGATACCTTACTTATATAGTACAGCCTGGCAGGTCACCAGTAATAACGACAGTTACCTGCGTCCGCTGTTCTGCGATTTCGCCAGCGACAAACGTGTGTGGAACATGACCGACGAGTTCATGTTCGGCCGCAGTATTCTCGCCGTCCCCATCCTCGACCCGCAATACACTGAGGAGAAGATCATCCGTACCGATGCCATGACGGGTTGGGACAGGAATAATGCCGACAGTCAAAAGGAAGAAACCGTTGTGGATTGGACGGCTACGAAGACGGCGGTGAAATATCTGCCGAAGGGCGCCATCTGGTACGACTTCTGGACAGGTCAGCGCTATCAGGGCGGCCGGGACATGACGCTTGAGACCCGCTTCGACCGTGTGCCGATGTTTGTACGGGCTGGCAGCATCCTGCCTCTCGGTCCTGAGATGCAGTACGTCGGTGAGCAGTCGTGGGACAACCTCGAACTGCGCCTCTACCCCGGTGCCGACGGACAGTTTACCCTCTATGAGGACGAGGGTGACAACTACAACTATGAGCAGGGTGCTTACGCCACGATCGCCTTTACTTGGAACGACCGTGCCCGCACGCTCACTATTGGCGCCCGCCATGGCAACTACCCCGGCATGATCCTTAACCGTAAGTTCACCGTTACCCTGCCTGATGGCTCATCCCGTCAAGTGGATTATGACGGCCATGACATGACAATCAAACTGTAATCAATAAACCGCTTAATGAAAAAATTAATTCTATGTCTTTTCCTGTCTGTGCCGCTGATGGCGATGGCACAGAATCCGATCATCCGCGACCAGTTCGCGGCTGATCCTACCGCGCGTGTGTTTAATGACAAGGTGTATCTTTATCCGTCGCACGACATCTTCCCGCCCGAAGGACAGCGGCAGGACTGGTTCTGCATGGAGGATTACCATGTGTTCTCTTCTGAGAATCTCACCGACTGGACTGATCACGGTGTGATCGTCACCCAGAACAAAGTACCCTGGGTGCGCCCCAATTCCTACTCTATGTGGGCACCTGACTGTGTGGAGCGTAACGGCAAGTACTATTTCTATTTCCCCTCGGCTCCCAACGATGGCAGAGGCTTCGGTATCGGTGTGGCTATTGCAGACAGCCCAGAGGGTCCGTTTGTCCCTGAACCGGAGAATATCAAGGGCATCAATGGTATCGACCCGTGTGTGCTTCTGGCATCCGATGGCAACGCTTACATCTTCTGGGGTGCCGGTCGTTGCGCCAAACTGAAGGACAACATGAAGGAACTCGCCGACGATACCCCTTCGGAAACCGTCAAATGGGGTGACCGCGAGTTTGAGATGAAGGGTGTCAACTGCCTGAAAGGCCTGCCCAGCCGTCAGGCTGAGGGTCCGTTTGCCTTCGAGTACAACGGCAACTACTACCTCACCTATCCTTACGTCAGGGAGAATACCGAAGTCCTCGGTTACGCCATGAGTAAGAATCCGATGGGGCCCTACGAGTACAAGGGTCTGATTATGGCCGAGCACGATAACGGCTGTTGGACCAACCATCACAGCATCATCAACTACAAGGGGCAGTGGTACCTGTTCTATCATCGCAACTGGTTCTCTCCGCGCGACGACAAGCGCCGCTCGGCCTGTATTGAGAAACTGTTCTTCAATCCCGACGGTACCATTCAGGAGGTGAAGCCTACCCTGCGTGGTGTCGGTATCAATCAGGCTACCGAGAAGATCGAGATCGACCGTTACAGTGCTGCCAGCGCTGACGTGACCACCCAACTTATCGACACCGTCAACACCTTCCGCAGTTACGAGGCTACGCTGCCCGCCAAGGGTAGTTGGCTCTGCTACAAGGACATAGACTTCAGTTGTCTCACCGATGGCTACTTCGTGATCTCTGCCAAGGCTACCGACAATACCGTCTTCTACGTACGTGAGAAGAGTGCCGACGGTAAGATCCTCGCCAAGGTTGAGATGACCGTGAAGCCTGAGACGCCTGCTGGCGCTCCCGCCATGTTCCGCCGTGACTTCAGCAACCAGTGGCTCACACTGACCGCTCCGCTGGAGTTTGTGCCGAAGGGCGTTTCTGACCTGGTGATCACCTGTGAGGGTGATGCCGCCGTCAGCGTCGATTGGATCCAGTTCAAGAACCGTCCCAAGTACTTCTCAGCCGTTACCACGCCGTCGGCTCAGCCCGATGAGAACGGCTTTATCCGTCGTTGGCTGCTTCTGGAGCCCATCGACAAGCCCAATAGCGGCAATACCGTCTTCACAGACACCTATCTGCGTGAGCACTTCGGCATGCAGTACTTCAAGGGGCAGCAGACCATCGTTCCAAAGGACGGTCAGAAAGTGAAGGTATCGTTTAAGCGCGAGGAAGTTCCCGCTGGCTTTGGACGTGGCTTCGGCCAGCCTCAGGAGCCTGCCCAGCCCAAAATCGTCAATGTCAATCAGACACTCACTTGGCATGCCCTCGACAGCGAGAATTTCAACGTGAAGCTTTTCCGTTTCGCCGAGAAGTGGGGCCAGCAGGTGTATGGTGTGCTCTTCTGGGCCGTCACGGTCATCGACTGTGAGGAGGATTTCGAGAACGTCCGCCTGGCCGTCGGTTCCAACTCTGCCTCTATGTGGTGGCTCAACGGTGAAGAGGCCCTGTTGCTCTCTGGCGACCGCCGTATGGTGAAGGATGACGCCATGTCAGCGCGTCTCACCCTGAAGAAAGGCCGCAATATCCTGCGCGGTGCCATCATCAACGGCCCGGGCATGAGCGACTTCTGCGTCCGCTTCCTCGACGAGAAAGGTAATCCTGTAACGAACTATTCAATCAAAGCTCAATAATTATGAAAACGAAATATCTGATAGGTTTATCCGCTATCCTTTATACATTATCCATTAGCCCTGTAAGGGCGCAAATAGGCGCACCCTATATCCACGACCCCTCGACACTGGCCGAGTGCGAGGGTAAGTACTATACCTTCGGCACCGGTGGCGGCGGTCTCATCTCTGAAGACGGCTGGAGCTGGAACAGCGGCGCTGACCGTCCCGGTGGCGGTGCAGCTCCCGACGTGCTGAAGATCGGCGACCGTTACCTCTGCATCTATGGTGCCACGGGTGGTGGTCTCGGCGGTGGTCATGCCGGCCGTATCCTCACGATGTGGAACAAGACCCTCGATCCGAAGTCGCCTGACTTCAAGTGGAGCGAGGCTGTCGAGGTGTGTTACTCCGACGGTATGGAGGATCAGGACGCCATCGACCCGGGTCTGTTGCTCGATCCTACGACTGGTCGTCTGTGGGTGAGTTACGGTACGTATTTCGGCACCATCCGTCTCATCGAACTCGATCCTAAGACGGGCTTCCGTGTAAAGGGTAATAAGGAGAAGGATATCGCCATCGACTGTGAGGCCTCCGACCTGATGTACCGCGACGGCTGGTACTACCTGCTCGGTACGCACGGCACCTGCTGCGACGGCGTGAACTCTACCTATAATATTGTTGTAGGCCGCTCTAAGAGCGTTGAGGGTCCGTATCTCGACAACGTGGGCCGTGATATGTTCCACGGTGGTGGTAAGATGGTGATTGCTGCCGAAGAGCGTGCCTGTGGTGCCGGTCATTTCGGACGTTTCATCGTTGACGAGGGCGTCGAGGTGATGTCGTTCCACTGGGAAGCTGACTTCGAACTGAGCGGCCGTTCTACGCTTGCCGTCCGTCCGTTGGTGTGGAAGAACGGTTGGCCCGTGGCTGGTGACAACTTCAAGGGTGGCAACTTGGCCATTCTGAGTGAGCGTCGTGGCTATGCCCTCGAACTGGCCGTCGATTTCGTCCGTATGCAGCAGCAGCGTCAGGGCTGGTTCAACCGTAACCAGATGCAGGAGCCTGCCAAGCCCATCACCAACCAGACCTTAGACGAGGTGAAGGGTACATGGCCCGAGGGTGACATCCCCGCCCGCATCGGTGACTATATGTACCGTCCCCACCAGCGCTGGACCATCACGCCCGTCAATGAGGCAGGTGGCTATCTCAGCAATCCATACTTCAAGATCACCATCGAGGGTACAGAGCGCGCCCTGGCTGCTACCGCTGATAAGGAGGTGACAACTGTTCCTGCCTATACGGGCGCTGACGAACAACTCTGGCGCATCGAACAGCTCACCGACGGTACCTACCGCATCATGCCGAAGGCCATCCCCGGCATTGAAGGTACGAACACCATGTATTGCCTCTACTCTGCCGGTGATTCCACACCGACGCTCGCCAAGTACGACTTCTCGAGCGATAATTCCAAGTGGAACTTCCGCAACCATTAAAAAAATAAATCCTCGCCAATCGGCGAGGATTTATTTTTTATAAAGTAACGGTCAGTTTCTTCAGGTCTTTGTCCTGTGAACTGTTGCCGTAGAGGATCTCGTAGGTGCCGGGCTTGGTACGCATGGTATTGGTCTCTGGATCCCAGAACTCGAAACTCTTCTTGTTGAGGGCGATAGTGGCGGTGGCAGTCTGACCAGCCTTCACCTCGATGCGCTGGAAACCACGGAGGCTTTTCAGCGGACCCTCAGCATCCTGCAGGTTGCGGATATAGACCTGCACGATCTCCGTACCGTCGCAGTTGCCGGTGTTAGTGACGGGGATGGTGATGCTTTCCGTACCCTCCATCGTGGCCTCGCCAATCTCGAAGGTGGTATAGCTCAGACCATAGCCGAAGGCGAAGAGCGGATCGTTGAAATAGCGGTAGGTACGGCCTTTCATCGAGTAGTCCTCGTAGTCGGGCAACTGGCTGTCGTCCTTATAGAAGGTGACGGATAACTTACCACTTGGATTCACGTCGCCGAAGAGCACGTCGGCCACGGCCGTACCGCCCTCCTGACCAGGATACCAGGCCTGGACGATGGCGTCGCAACTCTCCGTCTCGGGTGTCAGGGCGATGGCAGAACCGGAGCAGTTCACGAAGATCACCTGCTTGCCAGCGGCCTTCAGGGCCTTGAGGAACTCGCGCTGCACCTTCGGCAGTTCGATGCTGGTGCGGTCGCCGCCCTTGAAACCGTCAATGTTCACAGGCATCTCCTCACCCTCGAGGGCCGGAGAGATACCACCCACGAAGATCACCTTGTCGATGCCGTTGAGTTGGGCAATCATCTGCTGGTAGTCGATGGGCTGTTCCTTGGCCACATTGATCTTCAGGTTGGCATTCCAGGTCTTGACGAACTGGAAGCGCACCTCGATATTGTAACTCTTGCCCTTCTCGGCCTGGATGGCTGTGCGGGTGGGCGTGGTGCGCCAGGTGTGCTCCATCTGTTTCCGCTCACCGTTGACATAGACCTCGAAATGGCCGCATCCCTCGACGTTTACCACATATTCGCCTGATTCCTTCGGGGTGAAGGTGGTCTCGTACTTGGCCGAGAAATCCTCGATCTTCACGCCAGGGGCAAAATTGTGCATGCCTGCCGTGGTGACGGCCAGCGGTGTGGTGTAATACTGGGTGGTGACGGGCTTGCCCTCCATGGTGGTGTTGTTCCAGAAGGTGCCCTTCAGACCTTTCTTACCGTCGGCGGCGCACTGGGTGGCCATCTGGCAGTCCATCACCTGGTCGTAGGTCAGGTCGCAACCCTTGTTATAGAAGAGTTTCTTCTGCTTGGCCTTGATACCGTCGAGGATGGTGATGGTATGGTTAGGCATACCGTTGTAGTTTCCCCACATCAATGGTGCGTCGTCGGCATTGGGACCGATGACGGCAATCTTCTCCGCATTCTTCTTCAGCGGCAGGATGTTGCCCTTGTTCTGCAGCAAGACGATGGTCTGGCGCGCCATGTCGAGGGCGAGTTGTGCCGAGGCCTTGGTGGACATGGCAGAGTAGGGGATCTTCGACCACTCCACGAGCGACGGATCGTCCATCTCACCGAGGTCGAAACGGCCTTCGAGCAGACGGATGACGTGCTTGTCGATCTCTGCCTCGGAGAGCAGGCCTCTGTTCACGGCCTCGGGAATGCTCTTATAGGCGTAGTCGAAGCCGCACTCCACGTCAGTACCCGAGATGACGGCCTTGGCGGAGCCATGGATGGCATCCGAGGAACTCTTGTGGTTCATGTGGAAGTCGCTGACGGCACCGCAGTCGCTGACGACGAGGTACTGGAAGCCCCACTCGTCGCGGAGGATCTGCTGGAGCAGACGGTTAGAACCGCAGCAGGGGTCATCGTCGAGGCGCTGGTAGGCGCACATCACCTCGCGCACCTTACCGTCCTGCACGCAGGCTTGGAAGGCGGGCATGTAGGTCTCCCAGAAGTCACGGGCCGACACGTCGGTGAGGTTGGCTGTATGACGGGTATATTCCGGACCGCTATGTACGGCATAGTGCTTGGCGCAGGCCCAGAGTTTGCGGTATTTGGCGTCTTCGGGACCCTGAAGACCCTTCACCACCTGTACGCCCATGACAGAGGTTAGGTAGGGATCTTCGCCGTAGGTCTCCTGACCACGGCCCCAACGGGGATCGCGGAAGATGTTGACATTAGGTGTCCAGACGGAGAGGCTGTGAAATTTCTCGTCCTCACCGCCAAGGTCGTGCATACGGTGGTTATACTGGGCACGGAACTCCGTACTGGCCACGTCGAACACCCTGTATAATAAGGAGGGGTTAAACGAGGCGGCCATACCCACGGGTTCGGGGAAGTTGGTGACGTTACCCATGTTGGCGGCACCATGCAGGGCCTCGCTCCACCAGAAGAACTTCTTGATGCCGAGGCGCGGGATGGCGGGACTCTCGTCGAGCATCAGCATGGCCTTCTCTTCCAGCGTCAGACGGCTGCAGAGATCCTTGGCACGCTCCTGGGCGCTCAGATTAGGATTCTGATAGGGATACTTCTGTGCCGACGCGGTGAGACAGGCACAGCATACGAATAAAAGGGCAAAAAGCACCTTGTAAGTCTTTTGATAGTTTTGCATATCGTTTGCTATTTAGTTATTTGGGTTTGTTTTCTTGACCTGGATGGTCTGGCCGGGCTGGGTCTCGACATCATACTCATAGACCGTGGGCACGGGCAGCAGATCGAAAGTCTTCAGTTCCTTGGATTTCAGCGGCTGCTGGATGGCAGCGGGCGCGTAGAGGGGATTCGGACAGTCGCCCGTGGCCGCCTTTAGTCCTTCGCCCGTGAGGGGCACGTAGGAACGGAGGCGCAATATACCGCCGATCTTCGAGGTGATGGTGGCTTCCTGCAGACTGCCTTCCTGCCATTTCATATCCACCGTGAAGGCACCGCGGGCCTGCAAACCCTTCACTTCACCCTCTGCCCAGGCATCGGGCAGGGCGGGCAACAGGTGGACGGCACCGTCATGGCTTTGCAGGAGCATCTCACAGATTCCGGCCGCACAACCGAAGTTCCCGTCGATCTGGAAAGGCGGGTGGGCATCGAAGAGGTTGGGATATGTGCCGCCACGTGGTCCCCATTCGATAGAGTCAGGAATCAGGGTGAGCATGTTCTTGATAATCTGGAAAGCATGGTTGCCGTCGAGCATACGGGCCCAGAAGTTGATCTTCCAGCCGAGGCTCCAGCCTGTGGCCATGTCACCGCGCTGCTTCAGGGTGTTGGCGGCTGCTGTGAAGAGGTCAGGCTGTGAGAACGGTGAGATCTGGTTGGAGGGATAGAGACCGTAGAGGTGGGAGATATGACGGTGCTCATCCTTGGGGTCGTCGCCGTCGATGAGCCATTCCTGCAGTTGTCCGTAGCGGCCGATCTGCATTGGAGGAAGCTTGCCTATTGAAGATTGAAGATTGAAGATTGAAGAATCTTCTTTACCGAGGATCTTGGCGGCTGCAATGGTCTGGGAGAGGGCATCGAAGACAATCTGGTTGTCCATCGTCGAGCCGGCGGTGACGGTGGTGCGCTTGCCCATCGGTCCGTGCTCGGGCGAGACGGTGGGATTGGTCACCAGCCAGCCGGCGGCATTCTTGAGGGCACCGTCGGCAGGATAGGGTTGCATATAGTCGATCAGGAAATCGGCGGCCCCCTTCATCACGGGGTAGTATTTCTCGAGGAACGCCTTATCGCCCGTGTAGAGGTAGTGTTGCCAGAGATGGGTGGTTAGCCAGGCGCCGCCCGTGGGGAACATGCCCCAGGTGGTACCATCGACGGGACCGGCGATGCGCCAGAGATCGGTATTGTGGTGGGCCACCCAACCGCCGCAGCCGTACATCTCCTGGGCGGTCTTGGCACCTGTCTCGCTCAGGTCCTTGATCATCGAAAAGAACGGCTCCTGTGTCTCGGCGAGGTTGCCAATCAGGGCAGGCCAGTAGTTCATCTCGGCATTGATATTGATGGTGTATTTCGAGTCCCAGGGCGCATTCAGTTTGTCGTTCCAGACACCCTGCAGGTTAGCGGGCTGTCCACTGGGCTGCGAAGAAGATATGAGGAGGTAACGGCCGTACTGCATCATCAGCGACGCCATGTCGAGGTCGGTGCCGTCGAAGGTGGCGAGGCGCTGGTCGGTAGGCATGTTCTCCTTGCCGCAACGAGGTAGTGAGAGGCTGACGCGGTTATACTGCTCCTGGTATTTCTTGAGGTGATCCTCGGCAAGCCTGACAATATTCCTGCCACTGACGGCAGCCAGCGTCTGGATATTCTTCCGCGTGGGATTGCCGCTGACGTCGTGGTAGTTGACAAAGTTGGTGGCAGCGGTGATATAGAGGGTTGCCGACGTGGCATTACGCACCCGCAAACTCTCTTTACCGTCGATGACCTCACCGTCGGTCTTCACATTGAGACGGCACTCTGCCTGGAGACCGGCAGGAATGCCCTCCTGCTCCACACCCTGGACGAGGGCGGCAAACTGGTGGCTATCGACATGGATCGTGTCGGACAACGGACTATCGAAAGTGATGTTGAAGGTGAGGGCACCCTTCTGACTGGCCTTGATGTGCACGATGATGACATTGTCGGCCTGGGAGGCAAAGCAGGTACGTTCGTAGGAGACATCCCCCTTACGGTATCGCGTCGTGGCCATAGCCGTGGAGAGGTCCAGGCTGCGGCGGTAGTCGCTGACTTCACCAGAGGCCTGGAATGCCAGTTTGAGGCTGCCCATCGGCAGGAATCGCATGCCATGAGGTCCCTTGAAGAAATATTGGTCGAGGATGGCGTGTGCTCCCTCTTCCTTGCCGGCGAAGACAGAGTCGCGTACGTCCTGTAGGTGCGCGCGCGCCTCTGTACTGTTATTATTGTGGGGCGAACCGCTCCAGAAGGTCTCCTCGTTGAGTTGGATCTTTTCGGTGTCCGTGCCGCCATAGACCATCGCACCCAGATGGGAGTTGCCGATGGGAAGGGCCTGCAGCCAGTGGCTGGCGGGCTTGTCGTACCACAACTGATGTTGCTGGGCCTGTACGGTCAGAAGTGCGCAGGCACTGAAGAGTAGGGTAGTAATTATTCGTTTCATGTTCATATGATTGGAGTATTTATATCTGATTTGCCTATAAAAAAACACCTCGGGACAAGAAACGCTTTTCTTGGGTCCCGAGGAAGGAAAAACTACTAACTACTAATATAACTAAAACAATTTTCAAACTATTTTCTGATTCTGGTGCAAAGATACGCTAAATAATTGAAACTCACTTGCTAATATGTTACATTTACTTTTTATTTTGTTTCATGTTTCAAATTATTGTATTTTTTAAAAATAATTGTTACAAATACAAAAATACGACCCGCCATGGCTGACGAGTCGTATATATCGTTGAAATGACCGTTCTTACTTGAACAGGCTCTGTGCCATCTGGTAGAGGCAGCGGCGCCAGGTCAGGAACTCGTGGGCCGTGCCCTCGGAGATCAGACCTTCGGCATTGAAGCCGGCTTGCTTCAGGGCCTCGACACTCTTGTTGATACCCTCGGGATTCTCCTTGTCACCGCAGCCCTCGAAGATATACTTCACGGCCTTCGGATCCTTGATCTCGTCGGGCATATACGTGCCACCGCTGAGCAGACCCCAGTAGCCAAAGGCCTCGGGACGGCGCAGGGTGATCAGCTTCGTCTCCATACCACCCATCGACAGACCGGCCATGGCACGGTTCCACTTGTCGGCCTTGGTGAGGAAGTTGGCATCAATGAAGGGTACGAGTTCATCCACGAGCACCTTCTCGAACTCCTCGGCAGTGAACTTGCCGATGGTGCCGAACTTGAAGTCGTTGGTCAGACCGTAGGCCATCACCACGATGAAGGGCTTGATCTTGCCGTCGGCAATCAGGTTGTCCATGATCAGTCCGGCATGTCCCTGTACGGGCCAACTGGTCTCGTTCTCACCCCAGCCATGCTGCAGGTAGAGCACAGGATAGCGCTCCTGCTTGCCTTTCAGCACCTTGCCGTAGCCATTGGGCAGATAGACATTGGCGGTCTGCATCTTACCGAGGCTCTTGGAGTAGAAGAGCACCTGCTGGATGTTACCGTGAGGAATGTCGGTGCGGCAGGCGTAGATGTCCTGATCAGGAGCGGGAATCTCGATACCGCTCTCCCAACGGCAGGAGCCGAAGTAGTTGTGCGTGCCGGGATCGTTCACCACACCACCGTCGATAGTCAGGTGATAGTAGTGGAAGCCGGGATCCATCGGACCCTCGGTGGTGCCTTCCCAAACACCATCCTTGTTCTTGCGGAGCACGGTACCGCCACGGCCGCCGAGACCGAGACTGACAATCACCGACTTGGCATCGGGAGCCTCGATGCGGAAGCGGGCGAAGCCCTCGCTGTTCACCTGCGGATACTCCTGTCCGGGCTGGTTTTTGGGGTTGGGTACCCAGTCATCCTTCGGTACATAATTGTCGGCGGCAGCGTCGAAGTCGCGGATCACTGCGAGAGAGCGCTTAGCCTTGAAATTCTCGTCGAAGGGCAACGGGTGGTTGCCGAGGCCGAGCCAAGAGTCTTTGTCACTGAGGTTCCAGAAAGTGACGTTCTTAATGACATCCTTGTGTTTTCTGAAGATACGGAACAAACGGTTATACTGGTCTTCCTGAAGGGTGGCGATATGGGTAGCCTGGGGCTTAGCCTCGCCACGGGCGAACATCAACTGTCCACCACTCTCCGTGTTGGTACGGAGGTCGAGCTCGGTGATGTGGATGATATTCACGATCTCGCTGAAACGCTCGATGGCCTTCTCAAGCTGCTCCTCGTCGGGGAAGTAGATGTTGTAGTGGCCCTGCATACCGATACCGTCGATGGGCACACCAGCCTCCTTCATCTTCTTCACCATGTCGTAGATACGCTCACGCTTGCCGGGATCCACGCAACTGTAGTCGTTATAGATCAGGGTGCCGTCAGGATCAGCCTCGCGTGCGAATTCGAAAGCCTTGGCGATGAACTCATCACCACAGAGTTGGAAATGACGGCTCTGACGATAAGGACTGGCCTTGACCATCTTGCCATCGACGAAGTTGAACGGACGACCGTCGTCGGCCATGGCTTCGTTCACCACGTCCCAGGCATAGACCACATCCTTATAACGGTTAACCACCGTGTGGATATGGTCGCGCAGACGCTCATAAAAGACTTCCTTCTTCACGGGCTTGCCCTTCTTATCGGTGAACATCCAGTCGGCGAACTGGCTGTGCCAGCAGAGGCAGTGGCCACGCATCTTGATACCGTTCTCGCGGCAGAAGTTGGCGATCTTGTCGGCCTTCTCGAAGTTCCATACGCCCTCCTGCGGGTGGATCTCACCGGGCTTCCAGTCGTTCTCAGCGGTGACGCTGTTGAATTGCTTCTTGATGATGGCAATCTGTGCGGCATCAGTCACGTTGGTCTGGTTGACGGCCACACCGATTGTAAAGTAATCCTTGTAGGCATCCTTCAAGCCGGGACCCTCTGAATAATCCACGGGGCGTCCCCACTGGGCGAATGCAGACATGCTGCTTGTAATGAGCAGTGTCAGTGCAAATAAAAGTTTCTTCATTTTGTAATTGGTTTTTAAGTCTGTAATTACTTCGTTTATTTTATTGTGGGTGCAAAGATACGAAAATAATTCCTTAAAGACTATTCGGAGAGTATCAGATACTTTACCAGATGTTTCAAAACATCGTGTCGTCCTCGCGCGTGTGTACGCGTATATGGAAGTTGTTATATGCCCAAAACATCCCACACTTCCCGCACTTCTTACACCTAACCTGTTTCGTCCTGGGTGTGGGAAGTGTGGGATGTGCGGGTTAAAAAGTGGGTAAGACAACTACCGTACGCGCGCGTGAGGAGTAATTCTTTCAAGCGGAGCCTCCGTACAAAAAATTGGAGGCCCCGTAGAAAAAATTGGAGCCTCCAAATTTTGCTATAGTGCCTTTATTTGAACAGATAGGGCAGGAACTCGTTCAGGCCGCGGCGCCAGGTGAGCCATTCATGGTCGGTGCCCGGTGACTCGTAGTAGTGGGCGGTGATGCCCATATCCTTCAGGTCGTCCACCATCTTCTTGGTGCCGAACATCTTGTCCATGCCCTCGGTGCCGATCATCATGAAGAGGCAGTGGATCTTCTTGTTGAACTCGTCGGGGTGGGTGAAGATGCCGTCGTAGGCCGTCTTCAGGTCGAGGCCGAAGATGGCGCCGCTGAAGGTACCCATGTACGAGAACTTGTCCATGTTGTTCAGCACGAGGTCGAAGGTCTGGTGACCACCCCATGACAGACCTGCCATTGCGCGGTGGTCGCGGTCGCTCAGCGTGCGGAACTTCTGGTCGATGGTGGGGATGAGGTCGTTGATCATCACCTTGTAGAAGGAGGAACCATAGACGCTCTCGCCCTGACGGTTGCTGCCTCCTTGGAAGGGGGCCTTGATGTCGCCGCTCTCCATGACCACGATCATCGGCACGGCCTTGCCGGCGGCGATGGCGTTGTCCAGGATGTGCTGCATGTGACCCTGCTTGCTCCAGCCCGTCTCGTCCTCACCCATGCCGTGCTGCAGGTAGAGCACAGGGTAGCGCTTCTTGGCGTTTTTCTCATACTCGGCAGGGGTATAGACCAAGGCATGACGCCACTCCTGCGTGGATTGTGCGAAATAGTGGATCGAACGCACCTGTCCATGGGCGATGCCCTGCAGCGGACGGTAGTAGTTGCCCTCCGGACCCTCGGGGATCTCGATGCCGCCCGACTCGCGGTTGCAGCCGAAGAAGGTCTCCGTGGCGGGGTCTATGAAGCGGATGCCGTTGACCTCCATGAAGTAATAGTGGAAGCCGGGTACGAGGGGATCGGTGACGGCCATCCAGCCTCCCTTGCCGTCGGACTGCATGTCGTATTTCTTGTTGCAGATATCCACCACCACCTTACGGGCTTCGGGAGCCTGGATGCTGAAGTAGGCGCGGCCCTCCTTGTCGATCTTCGGGAACTCGTTGCCGGGGACGGTGGTCTCTGCGAGGAAGGCATCGGCAGGCACCTCGATTCGCTTGGGCATCTCGATATACGGGCGCTTGGGCTCATAGCCGAGGAATCTGGCTACGGCCTCACCGTAGCGGCAGCCCAGTTCACGATAGCCTGCTGCATCGAAGTGCAGACGGTCGGGACCGTTGGTGCAGTCGTCGGAGGAGATGACCTGAGCGGTGTGGAGGGTCAGGGGCAGTTCGTCGATCTGCTTCTTACAGCCGATGCAGACGCCCTGGCCGCCAGCCTGTACGATGTTACCTGCATAGAGATTCACCTCCTCAGGCTTCAATTTCAGGTCGCTGCACAGGTGGTCATAGACCTGCTTCACCATGCCGGCCCACTGGGGGTCGCCCGTGTTGGTCTCGCCCTGGTGCATCAGGATACCCTTGATGACACCGTCCTTCTGGGCCTTCTTGGCCAGGGTGACCAGACGCTTGTAGGGGTCGTTGTCGTAGGCTGCCAGCATGCCTTTCATCCATCCGGGAGCCTTCTTCTCAACGTAACTGGGGATGCTGTCGGGCAGGAACCCCTTGATGTCGATGCCGCCGATGGCCACGTGGATTACGCCGATCTTGATGTTCTCAGGCAGAGACTCCACCAAGGTACGTCCGAACCAGTCGGCAGGGGTCAGTCCTGTATTAGGACGGCAGAGAGGGGCAGATGCCTCGCACCACTCGCCCATCTTACGGCCTTGCTCGGGGAAATCGACGGCGGGCATCAGCAGGAAGCGCGGGCCCGGGCTGGCCAGATCCTGTGCTTCAGGACGGGCATTGCCCTCCATGTTCGACTGTCCGAAACAGAGGAAGATGTAAAAATTAGGATCTTGCGCGTGCATGCATGTCGCGCATAATAAAAGAATAGTAATAAACAGCTGTTTCATGTTGTTATTGTTAGTTGGTTTATATATCCGAAAAATGCACTTTTGCGTTTCCGCTGCAAAGATAAGTAATTTGTTGTTATGTTGTTCTTTTCCGACTATTGTTAATGTAACATAGTTGTTTGATAATGTACAGACTGTGGAAAAATGTTACAAAATGCAAAATCCGTGTTACAATTGACAAACACTTTTTATAATAATAGGTGTACCTTTGCACCACGTTTTTTAATAAGAGTCAAAAATTAAACAAAATAAATAAATCGATGAATCAAAATCTGTCAAAATGAAGAATCTAAAGCAATTGATGAGACAGACCATTCCCGCGATACTGATGCTGTTTGCATCCAGTACGATGCTGTATGCTCAGAACGGCATCGTGGTAAAGGGTTCAGTCACAGACAATACCGGAGATCCTTTGATCGGTGCCTCGGTAGTAGTGAAAGGACAAACTTCCCTGGGTACGGTGACTGATTTCGATGGTAACTTCCAACTGAAGGTGCCTTCGGAGTCAACGGTGCTGGTGTTTTCCTATGTTGGTATGGTCACGAAGGAAGCCAAGGTTGGCAAGCAGCGTAATTTCAGTATTATGCTTACCGACGACACCCAACTGGAAGAAGTCGTCGTCGTAGGTTATGGCCAGCAGAAAAAGGCCTCTGTGGTGGGTGCTATTACCCAGACCACGGGTGAAGTGCTTGAGCGTGCAGCAGGTATCGGTAGTGTAAGTGCTGCCCTCACAGGTAACCTCCCTGGTATCGCCACCATCGCCTCAACAGGTCAGCCCGGTGAAGAGGATCCCCGTATTTATATTCGTGGTGCAGCAGCATGGAACCAGGATGCCCAGCCGCTGATCCTCGTGGATGGTGTGAAGCGTGAGATCAAGTCCGTTGACGTTACCTCTGTTGCCACGGTGTCTGTGTTGAAGGACGCTTCGGCCACCGCCGTTTATGGTGTCGAGGGTGCTAACGGTGTTATCCTGATTACCACCAAGCGTGGTGTGGAAGGTAAGGCAAGAATCGATGTGGGCTTCAACGCCACATTGAAGGCCGTATCGAAACTTCCTCGTAAGTATGACTCTTACGATGGCTATATGCTTCGTAACCAGGCTGTTGAGCACGAGCTTGCCTTGGGTGGAGACGCCTCTTGGGCATACTATCGTCCTCAGACGTTCATCAACAATTTCCGCAACCAGGATCATACGGTGAAGCCGAATTATGATGCCGATGGTAACTATCTCGGCGACTATAGTCAGGCTGAGCGTTATCCAAACGTTGACTGGCAGGAAGAGATGTTCAAGGATTTTGCCTTGTCTTATAATACCAACATCAACTTCTCTGGTGGTACCAACTTTGTGAAGTATTTCGTAGCATTCGACTTCCAGAATGAAGGTGATATGACCAGGATCTGGGATAACAACCAGGGCTATGAGGGCGGTTATGCATATAACCGTTTGAATGTACGTTCTAATTTGGACTTCCAGATTACCAAGACGACGCAGTTTAAGGTAAACCTGGCTGGTTCTAATGCCCAGCAGAAGTCTCCTCGTTATTATTATGGTAATAACGGTGAGTTCTTCCAGCAGCAGAACTGGGCCGGTGCCTATCGTATGCCGCCTAACGTCTATCCTGTGCAGTTCTCTAATGGCGCTTGGGGCTTCTCCAGACTGGCAGCCTCCAATATGTCAAACTCTCCGATGAGTGTGTCAACGTCGGGTTATGAACTGACAACCATCACGCGCGTATTCACAGACTTCGCCCTTGAGCAGAAACTTGATTTTATTACAAAGGGTCTTGTCGCCCGTGGTACCATCTCGTGGGACAACCAGTTCAACGAGGGTAGCCGTGGTATTAGTGCTGCCGGTGGCGGACACGTCAACAATACGGCTTATATCATTCCTGAGGAAGGTCAGCTCGTCTGGGAAAATGAAATCTATCCCAAGACAGGTTTCGATTTCTACGAAAAGCGCGACTGGTCAACTGAGGCCGGTAACGTCAGTTATACCAGCCGTGCCACGGAAATGTCCGTCCAGCTTTTCTGGGCTCGTCAGTTAGGTGACCATAACGTTTCCCTCATGGGTAACTGGAAGCGTCGTATCAACGCCGGTAATGCCGAACTCGAGAATCGTCGTGAGGACTGGGTGTTCCGTACCACCTACGACTACAAGAGCAGGTATTTCGCCGAGTTCAACGGTGCTTATAACGGATCGCAGAAGTTCTCTCCGGACAACCGTTTCGCATTCTTCTGTTCAGGAGCAGCCGGTTGGATGCTCTCTGAGGAGAAATTCATGAAGAAACTGAAGGATAAAGGTATCATCGACCTCTTTAAGATCCGTGGTTCTATCGGTGAGATCGGTGATGATAACGCCGGTGCACGTTGGGCTTATCTGACAGGATGGGAGGTAACGAATAACGGTAATGGCTTCAATATCTCTCCTGATGGTTCTGCCAGCCCGTTCGTCGGATATAAGGAAGCCACTATTGCACAGCCTGACCTTCGTTGGGCAACCGTGTTGAAGAAGGACATTGGTTTCGACTACGCCTTCCTTCATGGTATGTTCGCAGGAAGTTTCGACTGGTTCCGCGATGACCGTTATGACATCTTTATCTCTGGAGCCAACCGTTCTGTGCCCTCGTACTTTGGTGCTGCAACGACACCTGATGTCAACAAGGGTAAGATGAAGAACTATGGTTTCGAGATTGAGGTTCGCTTCAATAAGGTGCTGAACAACGGTATGCGTTTCTGGACCAATGCCAACTACACGTACGCGCATAACGAAATTATATTAAAGGATGACCCTGCCTTGATTCCGAGTTATCGCAAGGCCCAGGGCTACTCACAGGGACAGTACGTTTCATTTATCGATAACGGCTTTATCGGTACCTATGATGAACTCTATAGTACCCCTGAACGCGAGAAAGACGACAGTCAGGTGCTTATCGGTGACCACTATATCGTCGATTTCAATGGTGACGGTGTCGTTGACGAGACCAACGACCAGGCTCCTTACGGCTATACCGGTAATCCCGAACACACCTATAATGCCACGATTGGTTGGGAATGGAAGGGTTGGAGCATGTTTGCCCAGCTCTATGGTGTCACAGGCGTTACACGTGATGTAACACTCACCTCTTTCGGTGATCAGCTTCTTACGGTGTACGATACTGGCCAATGGTGGAATGCTCAAGATGGAACAGGCGAAGTGGTCGTTCCGCGCTTCTCTACTCAGGTTTCCTACAATAACGGTACACAGTTCCTCTACGACGGTTCTTATTTCCGTCTGAAAAACGTGGAAATTGCCTACACATGGTCGAATGGATGGATCAAGAAACTTGGTTTCTCCAGTCTGAAGCTTTACCTGAACGGTAATAACCTCTTCCTGATTACGAAGATGCCTGACGACCGTGAGAGTAACTACGGATGGAGTGGTAGCGGTGGTGCTTATCCAACCGTCAGACGTTACAACTTCGGATTCAAGCTTTACCTTTAATTGTATATCGATTATGAAATATTATAATAACATCAAATCCTTTTTGTGCGGTTCGCTGCTCCTCTTGGCTGGCGGTGTATCCTTCACTTCTTGCACCGACTGGCTTGACAAGGACCCGGAGGCGATTGTGGCTGAGGATGAAGCATTCAAGAACTACCGCAACTTCCAGGGATATATTGAGGAAATCTACAATCTGATTCCTGACAAGGAAAAGGTCAACTATTGTACTGCATGGAATTTCGGTGATGACGCTGTTCACAATACCGAAGGCTATGCCCACATGGACCACCAGGTTGACCTTGGTAACTATCGTAACTGGTACACCAACAGCCAGTGCTGGCTGAATGGTGACAGAAGTTCTCTCTGGAAAAACTCATGGTATTGCATCCGTAAGTGTAATATGGGTATCGAGAATATCAAGTCCCTCGTCGGTACAGACGAAGAGCGCGACCTGTTGCTCGGACAGATGTATTTCTTCCGTGCCTGGTGGCATTTCGAACTGATGTGCTACTTTGGTGGACTGCCATACATTGACGTGGCTTTTGATGCCAATGAAATTCCTGAGCTTCCTCGCCTTTCTTTCCAGCAGTGTGCAGACCGTTGTGCCGAAGACTTCGAGAAGGCCTACAGTCTCCTTCCTATCAATTGGGACGAGACGCTTGCCGGTATGCAGACATCCGGAAAGAACGATCTGCGCGTCAACAAGTTCATGGCTCTTTGCTACCTTGGTAAGTGCTATCTCTGGGCAGGATCTCCGCTGATGAAGGAGTTCGAGAAGACCAAGGACGGTGGCGTGGCCCAACTCTTAGGCGCCAGTTCCAACGGTAAGACCTATGATTATGACGAGGCATACTGTAAGAAGGCTGTTGAGGCTCTCGGCAAGGCGCTTGAAATGGTAAAGAGAGGAACTGTCCAATACAAACTTGCAGAATACAGATATTCTAACATCTACGACCACGAGCGTGACGAGAATGCTGAGACCAACTACTCAGACATCTTCTATACCGTCAAGCAGAGCTGGTTGATGCCAGGTTCTTCCGAGGCCATCTTCCGTGGTGCTTATCCTGGTGTTAACTCCGCCAACTGGAACTGTGCCAAGATTTTTGGTCCGAAGGTTGAAGGTCTTGTGGCTCACGATAAGATCATCCACCACCCGACAGCCAACGTGATCGACCAGTACGGCATGGCCAACGGACAGCCCATTTATCTGGTCAGAAATGGTCAGTATGTGCTGAACGAAGCATCTGGATGGGATCCGGAACATCCTTATAAGGATCGCGACCCACGATTCTATCACGACATCATTTTCGACGGTTTCCACTATGTGCTCAGTACGGATGCCTTGACTTCTACACAGAAGAAACATGAATATTGTTCCCTTTACACAGACGGTGCCATGCGTGGTGTAGCCGATGGTAGCAGTACAGGCTATTTCATCCAGAAACTGGTACCTCACCAGTGTAACGAAGGTGACAGATGGTACGACTGGGATTATGCTTTCCAGAGTTATATTCCTTATATGCGTCTTGCTGACGTTTATCTGATGTATGCCGAGGCAAAGGCTGCTATCGCCACTTCTGCAAAAGAACTGAAGGAGAAGACCGAATTCTGTTCTTTGTCGGCTGTTGACGCCATCAACGCGCTCCGCGACCGTGTCAACACCAGCGACTGGCCTATGGAGCATGTACAGGCTAACCTCATGGATACCAGAGAGCACTTCATCGACGAGGTCCGTCGTGAGCGTGCTGTGGAACTCTCTTTCGAAGGCTTCCGCTGGTGCGACCTTCAGCGTTGGCTCCTCCTGACCGAGCCTCCCTACACCGTCAAATACTCTCATGAGTTTGAGCGTTTGGAGACAGACGCCTGGTTCAAGGATCATGATCCGAAGGACGCACATATCGGACATTTCCAAAAGAAAGAGCTGATTACCCGTCGTTTGGAATCCAAGCACTACTGGTTCCCGCTTCCTGACAAGGATACCTATCTTTACGAAGGATTTACCCAGAACCCAGGATGGTAATATAATGAGAAATGAGAAATAAGAAATTAGGAATTATGATTACTAAAATAAAATATGTTATAGCGGGGATGCTGCTGATGGAATCAGTCTGCTCGGTGGCCCAGACTGCTGATGACGCAGATTCTACAGTGGTAAAAAAGAAAGTCCATGTTGCTTTCCGCGACAAGGATGCCGACCAACTTCTCGGAGGCATTTCATACGTTGATATGGAAGAGTTGTCCAAGAAGGATTATACGATGGGTAGTCTTGAAGACATGTACGCTCTTGTCGGTGGATGGAACGGCAACAACCTTTGGGGTATGGACAATGAACGTCTTGACAATAACGACAACTGGAACCTCCCGCTCGTTATCATCGATGGCGTGAAGCGCCCGTCAAACAATGTGCTTCCTTCGGAAATCGAGCAGGTCACCTTCCTCAAAGGTGCACAGGCTGTCGTGCTCTATGGTGCCAAGGGTGCCAAGGGTGCTATCTTGATAACCACCAAGCGTGGCAAGGTTGATGGCCTTCAGATCCATGCCAATGCTAACACCGGTTTCCATGTAGCCAAGGAATTCCCTGAGTATCTGGGTTCTGCAGAGTACATGACACTCTACAATGAAGCCCGCGCTAACGACGGACTCGATGCCAAGTACAGCCAGATGGATATCTACAACCATGCTTCTGGAAAGAATCCTTACCGCTATCCCAATGTCAACTACTATTCTGACGAGTATATCCGCAAGGTATATAACCGTTCTGAGGGTACGTTGGAGATAGAGGGTGGTGGTGCGCGTGCACACTTCTATACCAATATCAACTACTATCGTAGTGAGGACCTCCTGAACTTCGGTAATGCCAAGGACAACTACACCGACCGCTTCAGTGTACGTGGTAATGTGGATCTGACCATCAACAAGTTCATCAAGGGTTTTGCCAATGCCAGTGCTACCTTCTACAATGAAAACAAGAACAAAGGTAACTTCTGGGCTCAGGCTGCCGGATATGATCCTTATAATCCAACCCAAAAGTATGAAGGACGTCCGAACTTCCCCGAGAATGCAGCACCACTGATTGATATTAATTTTGTGGATCCCAACGCCAGCAAGGCTCTTGCCATCCTTGGCAAGTCGCTCAACCTGCTTGATGGCAGATATTTCCCCGGAGGTACGAAGGCTACGCAGACCAATGCCATCGCCGACTGCTATTTCGGCGGTAAGACAAAGGCCGTGAGCCGTCAGTTCCAGTTTGATGCCGGTTTCGTCTATGATATGAACAAGTTCGTCAAGGGCTTGTCGTTCAAAACCCTGTTCTCTATTGACTACGCTGCCAACTACAGCCTGTCGTACAATAACAAGTACGCTGTGTTCATTCCCACTTGGAGTAACTATGATTCACAGGATGCCATCGTGGCCTTGACCCAGCAGAACGACGAAGTCGTGACAGGTACCATGACCATGTCTGACACGAAATATCGTCAGACCATTACTTGGAATGGTCATTTCGACTACGACCACACCTTTGCAGGCAAGCATCACGTAACGGGTATGTTCCTCGCCAATATGTACACAACCACAGCCAGTGGTTCGTACCATCGTTATGCAAACGCAAACTTAGGTCTTCAACTCGGTTACGACTATAAGGGCCGTTACTTTGCTGATCTATCGTTGGCAGGTGTCCATTCTGCCCGTCTTCCCAAAGGAAACCGCGAGGCCATCTCACCTTCTTTCACGCTTGGATGGAACCTGGCCAAGGAGAACTTCCTGAAGGACAGTTTCGTTGACGACCTGTTGCTCAGCGCCTCATACAGCAATCTGAATGAGGATGTTGATGTGTATATGAGAGCGGGCAACACGGAGAATTACTTCTATCTCTACGAAGCCAGTTGGGAATTGGCCGGAAGTGGCTTCGGATGGAATGAAGGAGTTACCACAGAACGTACTTATTCCAAGTCGGGTAGTAACCCTTCTCTCGATTTCATCCATCGTAAGGAATTCTCAGTAAGTCTTCGTGGTTCGTTCTTCAATAAGTTGATTACCACAGACCTTACCTTCTTCAATACGGATATGGACGGCTATATTATCCAGAACCCGACAGCATTCCCGTCATACTTGTCAGGCGGGCTTTCCGGAAGTTCATTCAAGCCGGCAATCAATAATAACATCCAGAACCGTAAGGGCTTCGACTTTAGCGTATATGCTCAGAAACAGTTTGGTAAGGTTTACGCACAACTTGGTGTCGTAGGTACCTATCTCACGACTGAGTGGAAGACGTTTGATGAGATCATAGATCCAAATGCTCGTAATAAATTTACTGAGGGGCAAGTCCTTGATGGCCTCTGGGGCTATCGTTGCCTGGGCTTCTACACGGATAATGACTTTGATGTGACCACGACGGCTGATGGTAAGACCAAGTACACCTTGAAGGACGGAATGCCCAAACCGTCGATTGGTGGTAATATCCAGCCTGGTGACCTGAAGTACGAAGATATCAACGGTGATGGTATCATCAACAACCAGGATATGATTATTCTGGGCAAGTCGGGTACTGTGACTGTTCTTGACAGTAGCGGCAATCCTACAAGTGATGGTTTGGGTAGCATTGGTGCTCCTCTCACATTAGGTTTGAATCTGACGCTCAAATATAAGAACTTCACCCTCTTCCTGCTTGGCAACGGCCAGTTCGGTGGAAAGGCCATGAAGAACAGTAAATACTTCTATATGAGTGGTGATGACAAGTACTCTGTCAATGCACGTGGTCGTTGGACTCCGGAGACAGCAGAGACTGCCACTCATCCCCGTCTGACTTCACTGTCCAATGCTAACGATGGTGCTGCATCCACATTCTGGCTGTACAGCACTGACCGTTTCAACATCCGCAAGGTACAGCTTACCTATGATTTCCCGAAAGAAATGATGGGAAAGGTTGTGAAGGCTCTCTCGGTTTATGTGAACGGAAACGACCTCCTCACCATTTCCAAGGAGCGCAAGTTGATGGATACAAATGTTGGTCTAGCACCGCAGACTCGTTTCTATAATGTCGGTGTTAAAGCGACCTTCTGATAACAATAAGAAATAAGAATTAAGAGAATATGAAGACAAGAAGCATTATTTTCTATTTATTCGGTCTCCTCGCTTTCTGCTCATGCGATGATATGTT
Source organism: uncultured Prevotellaceae bacterium (assembly GCA_902784615.1). Lineage (GTDB taxonomy): Bacteria > Bacteroidota > Bacteroidia > Bacteroidales > Bacteroidaceae > Prevotella. The sequence continues at coordinate 69,292 of CACZVN010000005.1, forward strand.
TGAGCCGGCAGATGAGAACAATCGACAAATGGAAGACTTGGCCAAGGAGTCCACGTATGCACATGGACTGCTGATCTATGGATACGATCGTCTTCCTTATATCACCAATGTCGGTAACCAGTACAACTGGACGGACGTTGCTACAGATGATGCTGTAACCAACATGAAGAGCAGTACTTTCCTGAATATGGCAACAGGTACATGGGCATCCGATAACAACCCGATGTCTCAGTGGGACAATTGCAAGGATGGTATCCAGTATATCAACAACTTCCTTCAGATTGTAGATGTGAGTAGTTGGGCTCCCAGCGCAGTTTCCAAGCAGCAGATGTTCGTTGACCGTCTGAAAGGTGAGGCTTTCGGACTTCGCGCGATCCTCTATTACTATCTGCTTCAGGCTCATGGCGGCTATGCTGACGATGGCATTCTCTATGGTGTGCCCTTGATGACGGCGCCTGAAGATGGTAGTTCTGAATTCAACCAGCCTCGCGCCCTCTTCTCGGAGTGCGTGAAGCAGTGCTTTGCCGACTGCGACAGTGCCATAGCCCTGCTCCCTCAGGTGTATGAAGACATAGAGAATGAGAGTGAAATCCCTGCCAAGTATCTGGCTTTGGGTGCCAACTTCTCCGGTTACAACCTCGTGTTCGGCGATAAGGCCAGAGGGCTCGTGTCTGGTAGGATTGCCGAGGCTGTCAAGGCACAGGTGGCTCTTCTCGCAGCCAGCCCTGCTTTCCGCGACCAGAGTGGTGTGACATCTGAAGAAGCTGCTATCCTTTGTGCCAATGTACTCAAGCGCATCGGTGGCTTGGACGGATTTGATCCGACAGGTAACATCTGGTATAAGAATAAGTCTAAGTTGGAGCCGAGCGCACCGGAAATGCCGGAAATCCTTTGGCGCGAAGATCGTCATAAGAATGCTGAGCAGGAAAGGGAGAATTTCCCGCCGACGCTCTATGGCAGTGGCCGCGTGAATCCTTCCCAGAATCTGGTTGATGCCTTCCCCATGCGTAACGGACGTCCTATTACGGATGCCCAGTCGGGCTATGACCCCAAGAATCCATACGCAGGCCGTGACCCGCGTCTTGATGACGATATCATCTATAACGGTACGCTTTTCAGAAAAGCTACCATCATTACAGGTACTTATCCTAACGATGATAATGAGACTGATGACAACATCAACAGCATCAGTACCTCTACTCGTACAGGCTACTACCTGAAAAAACTTCTCCGTGACGATGTCAGCCCATTGTCGAGTTCTCTCATTGAGCAGCAGCACGTCTATCCACGTATCCGTTATACGGAAATATTCCTGGCCTATGCGGAAGCTGCCAACGATGCTTGGGGACCGAATGCGGATCCTACTGGCATAGGTTTCACGGCCTATGATGTCATCAAGGCCATCCGCAAACGTGCTGGACTTGGTACAGACGAATTTGGAATGCCGCTTGCTGAAGGTGATGCATACCTTGAAGCGTGCGCAAAGGACAAGGCAATGATGACAGACCTGATCCGTAACGAGCGCCGAATTGAACTCTGCTTTGAGAATAAGCGTTTCTGGGATCTCCGTCGCTGGCAGATGCCGCTCAACGAAACCGTGAAGGGTATGAAGATTGACCGTAATGAAGATACGGGCGTACTCTCATATTCTATCATTGACGTTGAGGAGCGCAAATATGACAGCTCTTATCAGTGGTATGGCCCCATTCCTAAGAGTGAAGTGCTCAAATGGAGTGCCCTTATGCAAAACAGGGGATGGCGGTAAAATATGGAATTAGAATTAGAAATAAGGAATTAGGAATTATGATGACTAAGATAAACATTGTGAAGGTAGGGATGCTTCTGTTGGGAGTGCTTGCATTTGCATCTTGCTATAATTCGGAGAAGGAGTTCCCGGACTATGAAGGAGGTACAACAGCCTACTTCGCCTACCAGTACCCGGTACGTACACTCGTACTTGGCAACGATATCTATGACAATACGCTCGATAATGAGCACAAATGCCGGATATGGTCAACGATGGGCGGTGCATACGGTGGCCGTGATGCCGTGGTTGATATCGTCGTAGATGAGTCGCTTTGCGACAACCTCTGGTTTGTGGATGAAGGTGGAAACCCGTCCTATAACGTGAAACCGATGCCGACATCATACTATAGTCTTGCCTCTAATAGCATTCCATACAATGGTAATTCGCGTGGCTATGTAGAGGTGCAGTTCACTGATGCCTTCTTCAACGATCCCAAAGCCATTGAGGACACTTATGTCATCCCATTGGTGATGACAAAAGCCACCGGCATTGACCATATTTTCACTGGTACACCGCGTGAAGGCCTCTCTCCCTCTCGTACGAATACGGAGGACTGGGATGTGCTTGCCAAGGACTATGTGCTTTACCTCGTGAAGTATATGAACCCCTGGCAGGGGAAATACATCCGCCGCGGTGTTGACAATGTAACGGAAAAGGGTGTTACCACAACGGTTGTCCGCAAGGATTTCTCGTTGATTAACACTGACCGTGAGCACTACACAGAGAACCCTGTGAACCAGAATGACGAAGTTTGTGGCATTACGACCAAGAATATGACACAGGCCATCTTCCCTATGTCGTTCAAGACCTCTGGTGCTTCCATCGCCTGTAACCTCATCCTTACTTTCAATGGCAACCAGTGTACCATTACCACAGACGACGAGAACGTGACAGCCTCAGGCTCTGGGGAATTCATCGTCAATGGCACGGAGAAGCCGGAATACAAGGACTACCAGTGGGGAAGCAACAACGGAGAGCCTGTTCAGCGTGACATCCTCCGTCTGGCCTACGACGTGAAATTCAGCAACAACGATATTCAGGTATCGACCACCGATACGCTTGTTGTCCAGACGCGTGAGTCGAACAAGAAGGAATTCTTCTCACCTAAATACGTGAAATGAAATTAGGAAATAGTAATTAGATATTAATAATGATGATTACCAAGAAATATAGAAGACTTTTGATAGGTATATCATTTATCATTTGTCATTTGTCATTTAGCGTAGCGCTCACTTCCTGTGCCGACTATAATGTGACAGACGATTTCAAGGCAGACCCTGATCCGTCTTATGTGGAGCCATACAAGGACCTGAATCCTGTGAAGTCGTATATTGACAGGAACCAGTATCCTAACCTGACTCTCGGTGCTACGCTCAAGGTGGCTGAATACAATAAACAGGAACTGGCTCATGCTGCAGCGATGACCAATTTCGACAATCTCGCATTCGGTAGCACGCTGATGTCGGGAAGCATCGTCAATGCCAAGGGTGTGATGAACTTCCTCGACATGAAGGATCTTCTTGACCATGTGCAAGAAATAGGCGGCGAGGTATTCGGCAGCCCTCTCTTTGCCAATGCCAACCAGGCCGACGACTGGTTGAAAACGCTGACGGCCCCTATTGAAATCCCTGTAGATTATGTAGAAGGAAAGGCGGTCAACTTTAACGACATGAGCGTAGGTGCATACAATGGTACTATTGAGAAAGGTAATGCTGCTATCGTCAAATACGATGATCAGAATGTGCTCCAAATTTCTGCGATGTCCAGTGTTCGCATCATTGAAGGTTTCGATGTGGATCCTTTGGCCAAATACACTACGACATTCTGGGCTAAGGCTGATAAGGATATTACTTTTGATATCAATTTCTCCGGTACTCCTGTGGAAGGAAGCGGCTCTAACGGAAAATGGGCGCTTAAAAAGGGGAAATGGTCAAAGTTTGTAGTGGAGGCCCAGAGCGCAGAAGGAGAAACCGATGGTTACTTGCGAATTGAAACGGCTCGTGGTATCACTATCAATATCCAGAAGGTGGAGGTAGGCTACTATCCAGATAACCACCGTCCACAGACTGCCCAGGAGTTGAGCGACACCATCAACTATGCTGCCAAGGCATGGTGTGAGGGTGTGATGAAGATCAATGCCGGCCGTATCCAGTCATTTGACCTTATTGATGAGGCTATTGACTCCAAGGCTGAACTGGCTAATGGTATGCTCGACCTCAAGCACGCTACCGATAAGATTTACTGGCAAGATGTGCTTGGCAGTGAGAACTATGCTCCAGTGGTATCAAAGGTGGCAAAAGCAGCATATGAAGCGTATGAGGGCGATCCCGCCGCATTGAAGTTCTTTATCAGCGAAATAGGTCTAGAGAATCAGAAGAAGTTTGAAAGTCTTAAATACTGGATAGGTGTTTGGGATAAGAACGGTGCTAAGATTGACGGTATCAATGCCAAACTTAGTCTCATTTATAGCGAGGATAAAGCGACTCAGGATGCCAACGTAGCGTCTCTGAACAAACTCCTTGAAAACCTGGCTTCTACAGGAAAGTTGATTCGCCTCTCTAATTTCGATATCGTCTATCGGGATGCTGAAGGTGCAAATGTTGCCGCAAAGGACATTACAGAATCACAGCGCCAGCAACTGGCCGACTACTATGGCTATGTGATCAAGAGTTATATGGCCAAGATTCCGAATGACATGCAGGCTGGTATCTGCAAGGGAAACATGGCTGATACAAGTGACCCCGTTGGTCTCTGGTCTATCGACAGCAAGAGCAAGGATTGGGTACGCAATGCCACCTATAAGGCATTCTGCGATGCACTCAGTGGAAACTAATGAAATCAAATTTAACTTTTTTATTCATCTTTAATTATTAATCTAAATTGTTTCTATTATGAAGAAAATTTTTACTCTAATCGCGCTTTTGGCTTTCTTCTTGGGAGCAAAAGCTGAAGAGGTTGTCGATGTAGAAGTTGACCTCACAACAGTTACTGCCGACACATGGCAACATGGTTGGGTTGATGAAAACAATGCTTTGCCGTACCTCTCATTTGATAGTGACGGTCTGCATTTCCACAACGAGGAGGCGAAGTCTCTGAGGTATGAAATCCAGTTCCAACCGTTCCCAGGCGTTTCTAATTTGGATAATGATGCGTCGTACACTATCACTATTAAGATTAAGGGCTCGGTTGCAGGAGGAGTTGACGCTTTTTTCTCAGGTTCTAGTGCTCCTGGTACTATGAATGTCACGACAGACTGGCAGACTTTGACATTTGAAGGTTGCATGAACAATCCTAACGACCAGTACTTTGCTAATAGTGGTTCTATACTCATCCAGTGTGGTGACTATGTAGGTGACTGGTGGATTTCCTATGTAAAGATTACTCATGAGGAAAAGGAAAGTTCACGCCCAGTTGAATGGCTCCAATTGATCACCAATGGTGATGCTGAGACAGCATGGCCAGAATGGTCTCTTGAGAAGAACGATGAGGGAATCAACGTGAACTGGAGAGGTGACCGTGCTCCTGAAATCTGTGCATGGGATTTGACCATGGGTACCAATTCTGGTGACACTGGCGCAGATGGCTCATTAGATGGCAGAGCTCGTCCTTATCCCGCTACTATCGAGGCTGAAGAAGGAAATGAGAGCAACCACGTATTTGCCGTTCATGTCGAGCAGATTGATAAGATTGATGATGACAATTCTATCCAGTGGTCGAACCAGTTCTGGATCCAGGCTCCAAAGGAGATGAAGGCAGGCACAAAGGTTCACCTGAAATTCCGTTATAAGGCAGAAAAGGCTTGTAAAACTAATACCCAGATTCACAAGCAGCATCCATCTGATTACTTACATTATGTAGGTATTGGTGATGTCAGTTTCACCACAGATTGGCAGGAATTTGATCAGACGGTTACTTTCTCTGATGCACAGGGAGGTGGTTGGTCTGTTGCATTTAACTTGTGCGCAGATTCAAGTGTTGATACACCTCAGGAGCCCAATGTATTCTATTTCGATGACCTTTCTTGGGAGGTTATGAAGCTTGATGAAGGTTGGTTCGTTGCTTCTTCTAACACAGCGACTGGTATTGAGTACGACTACGACAATGCTACCGAACTCGTTTATGATGCAGGTGAAGAGGCCTATACAGCCACCGTTGGTACCAAGGGCAAGAAGGATACATGGGTCAATGAACTCATGATTTCAACTGTTCGCGGTGAAAACGCTGCATTCAAGGGTGCTACTATTAAGCCCACCGGTACTATCAAGACCGATGATCCTAATAACTGGCTGGACTATACGGCTGGCTCACAGTATAAGATTAAACTTCCCGCAGCCGGTGTTTGGCAGGTCTCCGTTGCTCCTAATGAAAATGGAAACGGCGGTCAGGTTCTCTTCTTGCAGGTTGAAGGTGATGCAGCCAAGGAGGCCATCGCTGTCGTTACTAACACAACAGAAGTTGTCGTGAATGGTTTGGAGCGTGACGACCTGTCGGATACAGCTCAAGGTGATAATCCACAGCGCGAGGAAGAAGGTGGTGCTGGTGAGACTTGGGACAACCAGTTCTTCATTGTTGCCAACCGTGCATTAGAGGCTGGTGAAGTGACCGTTCTCAAGTTCAAGTATAAGGCTTCTAAGGAGGCTAAGACTACCACACAGTGCCACGGTGAACCTGGTGGATACATTCACTGGGGTGCTATCGGCGATGTGAACTTCACAACCGACTGGCAAGACTTCGAGAAGGAATTCACTATTCCTAATGAGTGCGATGGTAAGGGCATGAAGACTATTGCCTTCAACATGGCTGAAATCAAGGAGGCTTGCGACTATGAACTTAAGGACTTCCAGTGGTATCTGAAGTATGATGAGGAAGGTAAGACTCTGGAGAATCTGATCAACGAAACAGGTTCAGACAACTTCTACGTGAAGGAAGGCGCTGGCACTACTCCTCACGTATTCGGTGAATCTGGTATCAATACCGTTGTCAATAACGGCAAGAAGACTTCTACCGCTATCTACAACCTCGCTGGCCAGCGTGTATCTAAGGATTACAAGGGCATCGTAGTCAAGGAAGGTAAGAAGTATATTGTTAAGTAAGAACCATTACCCTATGGGTAATTTTTAGAACTTTACATTGTTTTTGAAAGTCCGGGCTTGTGAAAGTCCGGACTTTGTAACTGAAATAAAAATGAACTATAAATACATATTATCCTCACTATTCGCTGGCTGGAGCATAATGGCTGCGGCTCAGACGTCAACAGTTTGTAATCAGGATGGCACCGTCACTTTCAAGTATAAGAACGACCATGCGAAGGAGGTCCTGGTGGATGTGCAGTTCGCCGGACGCAATCCCATGCAGTATGACGAGAATACCGGCCTTTGGACGGTAACTCTCGGCCCTGCGGCTCCCGACATGTATCCCTACTGCTTCGTCGTGGATGGCGTGAGCGTGATGGATCCCCAGTGCGACCAGTACTTCCCCAACGAGGGTTTTAAGAACAGTCTGCTGGAGATTCCCAGTCGTCAGGGCGCACTGGCGCATGACATCAAGGATGTGCCCCATGGCACGGTGGATTATATCCATTATTACTCCAAAAGTCTCGGGGCCACCAATCAGGCCATCGTCTGTCTGCCGCCCAGTTATTTCACTGACAAGGAGAAGAAATATCCCGTGTTCTATCTGATTAGTGGTACGACGGATACCGAGGAAGTGTATTACAAGGTAGGCCGTGCCAATTATATCCTTGACAACCTCATTGCCGAGGGTGCAGCCGAGGAGATGATCATCGTGATGCCCTACGGCAACCCCTACAAACTGTTGCCAGCACCGCCTGAGGCGGCAGGTATGCCCCAGACGATGTTCGGGAAGGATGTGTTTAGTCTGGATCTGGTGAACGACCTGATGCCATACGTGGAACAGCATTTCCGTACGATCAACGATGCCGACCACCGGGCTATCGGCGGTTTCTCCCGTGGTGGTAACCAGGGATTGTCCAATGGTCTGCACAACCTCGACAAGTTCTCCTACCTGTGCAGTTACAGTTCATTCACCTCGACGACGATCCCCGGGGTCTATGACAATGCCGACGATACGAACAGCAAGATCCACCTGTTCTGGTTGGGCGTGGGCACGGATGATTTCCTCTATGGTAATGCCCGTGACTATATGGAGTTCCTCGACAAGCATGGTATCCGTTCGGTGAAGGAATTTACCCACGACAAGTTCGGTCATACCTGGATGAACGCCAAGTATTTCCTCGACAAGACGCTGCGCCTGCTCTTCAAGCCCGAGGCTGCAGAGGCTGCCATGAAGAACGGTCAGCCTGCCCCTGCCGCCACTGGTCAGGAGCAGCAGTTTACGGCTGGTGTGATGGCCCGGCTGTTCCCCAAACCCATCGTCTCGCCGGAATATAAATACGACAGCATCGTGTTCCGCTTCAAGGCGCCTGATGCCAAGCAGGTGTCCTTTGTGAGCGAGATGCTCGACCAGCCGCTTGCCATGCAGCGTGACAGCGACGGTATCTGGCAGGTGGAGATCGAGGACCATGTGAACGAGACCTATACCTATTATTTCCTTGTGGATGGTACGCCTGTGGCCGATCCGCAGAACATGTACCTTGCCCCCTCGAAGGGTTTCAAGCCCAGCATCTGTGATAATCCTTCCAATGTCTATCACTACGCTGCCATGGCTGACATCGAGCATGGTATCGTGAGTTATGACATCACCAAGGGTGAGGCCTCTTATATCCCGGCCTGCTGCGCTGGTGGCTGCTGCTGTAAGAAAGAGGAGGAGAAACCCGCCATCATCCGCCTCGTGCCTGGCAAGGACGATACGATAGAGAGTTGGTTCAAGATCGGTGGTGCCGACGTGATGGCCGACAAACTCATAGCCCAGAAGAAGATCCGTCCTGTGATCATCACGACCAGCGACAAGGGCGAGGCCGTGGCTACCCTGCGTGCCGACGACTATAAGACATGGCCTGAGCGCCGTCAGGCATTAGAAAATATCCTATTACAACAGAAATGAGACAGATAACAACAACCCTACTCTGTGCCGCCTGTCTGATGGCAGGGGCACAGAACCCCTTTGTACAGACCTGGTGTACCAGTGATCCCGCACCGATGGTGCACGACGGTACGATGTATGTCTATACCGGCCATGACGAGGACGGTGCCGACTTCTTCTGGATGCAGGAGTGGCGCGTGTATTCCACGCAGGACATGGTGAACTGGCAGGATCATGGTTCGCCTCTGGCTCTCGAGAGTTTCTCCTGGGCCGACGACCGTGCCTGGGCCTCGCAGACCATCGAGCGCGACGGTAAGTTCTACTGGTATATCTGTGCCCACTCGAAACTCTCGGGCGGCATGGCCATCGGTGTGGCCGTGGCAGATACGCCCACGGGTCCCTTCAAGGACGCCCTCGGTAAACCGCTGTTCGAGAACGGCTCTTGGGATCATATCGACCCCACGGTGATGATCGACGACGACGGCCAGGCATGGCTGATGTGGGGTAACCCCCGCGTGTATTATCTAAAGTTGAACCGCGATATGATCTCATATAGCGGCGAACTGGGTATGCTCGACATGACGGAGGAGGCCTTCGGTGCCCCGTCGATGGACAAGCGCGAGAAGGGTAAGAAATATAAGGACTGCTATACCGAGGGACCTTGGCTCCGCAAGGTCGATGCCTCGAAGTATAAGGTGGATCCTGCGAAAGCTTATCAGTTGCTCTATGCTGCTGGTGGTGTGCCAGAGCATATCTCATACAGCACGGCACCCTCACCCTTAGGCCCATGGACCTATGCTGGTGAGATCATGCCGCTCTGCGAGACGAAGTCGTTTACGAACCATTGTGGCGTGGCCGACTACAAGGGTCATAGCTACTTCTTCTACCATACGGGAAAGTTGCCCAACGGAGGCGGCTTCGGCCGTAGCGTGGCCGTGGAGGAATTTAAGTATAATGCTGACGGCAGTTTCCCCACCATCATGCCGACGGACGAGGGTGTGCAGCCCATCGGGAAGTTCTGTCCTTACCGTAAGGTGGAGGCCGAGACGATGGCTTTCTCCAAGGGTATTAAGACGGAACAGAACGACGAGGTGGGCGTCTATGTGACGGATATCCATAACGGCGACTATATCAAACTGCAGAACGTGTGCTTCTGCAACAAACTGCCCCGTACGTTCACGGCCCGTGTGGCCAGTGGGCTGCGTGGCGGACAGATCGAGGTGCGCATCGACAGTATCAAGGGACAACTCTTGTGCCGTTTTGAGGTTCCCGCCACAGGTGGCTGGGAACAGTGGCAGACGCTGACTGCCGACTTTACGGAGAAGGTGATGGGCCATCACGACCTCTACTTTGTGTTTACAGGCCGTAAGGGCCCGAAACTCTTCAACTTCGACTGGTGGGAGATGCGGGGACTGGAGCAGGTGAATATGCCGCTCTTCCAGACGAAATACACGGCCGACCCCTCACCATTAGTGGTGGGCGACACCTTATTCTTATATACCTCGCACGATGCCTCGCCAGAGGATATCGCCGATGAGAACGAGAAGAGTTCGGCTGGCTTCTTCATGTACGACTGGCTGCTGTGGAGCACCACCGATATGGTGAACTGGACGGAGCATGGGGCTGTGGCTTCGCTGAAGGACTTCCCCTGGCGCTCCCGTGAGAATGGTGGTTGGGCCATCCAGACCGTGGAACGTAATGGTAAGTACTACCTCTATGCCCCGTTGCACGGACATGGCATTGGTGTGCTCGTGGCCGACTCGCCCTATGGACCTTTCAAGGATCCCTTAGGCAAACCGCTCGTCTGGGACCAGAGCAACTGGTTCGACATCGACCCCACGGTCTATACCGATGACGATGGACAGGCCTATATGTACTGGGGCAATCCCCATACGTTCTGGGCCAAACTCGGCGAGGATATGATCTCGCTCACCAGTGAGGTGACGAAACTGCCCCATATCCCCAACTACCAGGAAGGTCCCTGGTTCTATAAGAGGAACGGTCATTATTACCTTGGCTTTGCATCGACCTGCTGTCCTGAGGCCTTAGGCTACGCCATGAGCGACTCACCCACAGGCCCTTGGGAGTGGAAGGGCTATATCATGCAACCCACCCAGCGCGACCGTGGTAACCATCCCGGCATCTGTGACTACAAGGGTCACTCGTATGTCTTCGGACAGAACTACGACCTGATGCACCTCGATACCTTCGTACACCATGAGCGTCGCTCCGTATCGGCTCAGGAGATTACCTATAATGCTGATGGTACCATCCAGGAGATTCCCTACTGGCTGGATCAGGAGCCGATGAAGCAACTCCACTGGTTGAATCCCTACAGCCGTGTTGAGGCCGAGACAATGGCCTGGGGCTACGGTCTGAAGAGTGCCAAGATGGGCATCCCCAACACGGGCATCGTGGCTGATATGCCGGAATCGACAGGCAAGAAGAATATGTATATCTACGACCTGAACGACGGTGAGTACATCCGTTTGCGCGGTGTCAATTTCGGTGAGAAGGGTGCTAAGCAGTTTGCCATCACGGCAGCCGCCGCAGGTACCGCCACCGTCACCCTGCGCCTCGACAGCAACAAGGGAGAGGTGATAGGCACTGCTGTCATCAAGAACACAGGATCTGTAGAGAACTATAAAACTTTCACCGCCAAGGTGAAGAACGCCACGGGCGTCCACGACCTCTATCTCTGTTTCGACAAGACACAGGGTGATGTCCGTCTGGACTGGTGGAAGTTTAATCAATAAAGAAAATGAGAAGAATAGCAATTATTATCACGTTTTTGGCCATGCTACCATTAGGCATGAAGGCCGAGGTGGATCCGGATTTCTATATCTATCTCTGTTTCGGCCAGTCGAACATGGAGGGCAATGCCACTCCGGAAGCACAAGACAAAAAAGATGTAGATCCACGCTTCCAGACGCTGGCCTGTGTCGATTTCAAGAATCCCCAGCGCACGATGGGAGAGTGGTACACCGCCTATCCGCCTATCGTCAGGGAAGGTACAGGACTGGGCATCGCCGACTATTTCGGACGTACGATGGTCAAGAACCTGCCCGAGAATGTCAAGGTGGGCGTGGTTGATGTGGCCATCGGAGGCACCAAACTCGAGGGTTTCATGCAGGATAAGGTGGGCGATTACATCGCTTCGATGAATCCGAAGACGGAGGACTGGCTGATTAACTATTTCAAAGCCTACGACAATGATCCGTACCAGCGTTTGGTGGATATGGCGAAGATTGCCCAGTAGTCGGGTGTCATCAAGGGGGTCCTGCTCCATCAGGGCTGCTCGAACTGTGGTGATCCCAAATGGCCTGGCATGGTGAAGGAGATCTATGACAACCTGTTGGCCGATCTCAACCTGAAGGCAGAAGACGTGCCTCTCTTTGCGGGTGAACTCGAATATGCCAATATGGGTGGCGGCTGCTCCGGTCATAACGTGCAGGTGAACCGTCTGCCAGAGGTGATCCCCACCGCTCACGTGGTATCGGCCGAGAACCTGCCTGGCAATGGTGTTGATGCCTGGCACTTCTCTGCACAGGGCTACCGCATCTTCGGACAGCGCTACGCCAAAGAGGCTCTGAACCTGATGGGTATAGAGATTGAGATCGACGAGCCTACGCCCCCGGCTACAGCCTTCGAACTCGACCAGCCGTTTGCCAGCCTCGATGAGATTGGCACGACCCCGTTCGTCATCTATAACGAGCAGACCAAAAGGGCTTTCTATGGCTCGACAGACCAGAACTTAGGCTATGATGTGCTTTCCGTGGCCCTTCAGGCGTCGAATGCCACTATTGGTTTTAGGCTCGAGCCCCGTGATGGAAACTACCTGTTGCGCGCCATCACGCCTGTAGGTGATGAGTATTCTGTCTGGGGTGGTTGGGCGCCAGGCTATCTGAACTCCCAGCCAACGGACGGATGGTGCAGTTTTATCCTCGGACTGAACAACCAGAACGGTCAGGATATCGAGAATGGTGCCTTATGGGATATCCAGTATGTCGATGGCAAGGGCTTCTCCCTGAAGAATATCGGTACGGGCAAGTATCTGCAGGATGCCTTACCTGCCAAGTACGATGATCCGGCGTATTTCAGTTTCTACAGTTATAAGCCTGCCTCGTCAGGGATCTCCGACGTCAAAGTTCAGCGGGTGGCTGATCCTCATATCTACACCCTCGACGGCCGTCGTGTCGATCCTCGCCATCTCCGTCCTGGCATCTATATCCAGAACGGCAAGAAGATAATTAAGCATAAATAACAAGATACAATGAAGAAATCATTATTATCAACGATGATGCTGTGTATGGCTACGCTGGCCATGGCACAGCCGGCAGGCGGCTTTGGAGGTTTCCAGATGCCTGAAGTGAAGTTAGAGACCTCCCAGCAGTGGAAAGATGTGAACTACGCAGGCGACGATCAGGCCTACCATACCTGTGACATTTACCTGCCGAAACAGGAGAAAGAGGCCTATCCCGTGGTGATCCATATCTATGGCAGTGCGTGGTTCTCGAACAGCAGCAAGGGCATGGCTGACCTCGGCACCATCGTAAAGGCCCTGCTTGAGGCAGGCTATGCCATGGTATGTCCCAACCACCGTTCGAGCATGGACGCCAAGTGGCCCGCACAGATCCACGACATCAAGGCCGTGATCCGCTTCGTGCGCGGTGAGGCCAAGACGTATAAGTTCGATACCTCGTTTATTGCCACCAGCGGTTTCTCTTCTGGTGGTCACCTCTCCTCGACGGCCGCCACGACCAGTGGTACGAAGCAGACCAAGGTCGGTACGGTGGATATCGACTTAGAGGGCAACGTGGGCAACTATCTGAACGAGAGCAGTTGCGTGAATGCTGCCTGTGACTGGTCGGGTCCTATCGACCTGACGAACATGGACTGTGGTGAGGCGATGAAGATGGGCGAGAACAGTCCTGAGGATGTGCTGCTCAACTCGAAGCTCGCCAAGGAGCCCGACAAGTACCTGAGCCTCAGTGCTACCACCTACGTGGATAAGAACGACCCGCCAGTGATTATCTTCCATGGCGAGAAGGACAATGTGGTGCCCTGCTGTCAGGGTAAGGAGTTTTTCGAGACGCTGAAGGCTGCTGGTGTGAAGACCGAGGCTACCTTCGTGCCTGAGGGAGGCCACGGCATGGGTATGTATGCCGAGGAGAACCTGCAGAAGATGGTCAACTTCCTGAATGCCGTGAGAGCACAGGAGGGCTCTGACGTCCCTTTCGTCTATAGTCAGGAGGATACCGGGGCAGGTCTGGCCCTGCCCGAGATGCCGGCAGCCAGTGAACTGCCTGTCATCAAGGATCTTCCTGATCCGCTGAAAGGCGTGAATGACTTCAGCGACTGGCAGCGGAAGCGCCATGAGATAGGTGCCCTGATCCAGCATTATGGCATCGGAGAGAAACCTGCCGTCAAGAAGGAGCAGGTGAAGGCCAGGATGGAGGGTGATACGCTGATTGTAGATGTGACTGTCGGTGGTGAGACGCTGACGCTGCGCTCAGAGATCCGTTATCCCAAGACGGGCAAGGCTCCCTACGCCCTGATGATCGGCAGCAGCGGTATCGCCCTGCCCAAGCAGATCTTCGAAGACCGTCCCATTGCTACGATGGTGTTCCGCGAGAAGCAGGTGAATGACTACGGCCAGTGGGGCCCTCATCACGAGCGTGGTGAGCATAACTTCGACCGTCTCTACCCCCAACTGAAGGACAATGGTGCCTACAGCGAGTGGGCGTGGGGCTTCAGCCGTCTGATCGACGGTCTGCAGCAGTTAGGTCCTGAGGTGACGAAGATCGACCTGAAGCATATCGGTGTGACGGGTTGTTCGTATGCCGGTAAGATGGCCCTCTACTGTGGTGCCTTCGACGAGCGCGTCGCCCTGACGATTGCGCAGGAACCTGGTGGCGGTGGTGCTGCTGCCTGGCGCATCTCGCATCCGCAGGACAGTGTGGAGAATCTCGACAAGACCGACTATCACTGGTTCTTAGAGAGTCAGTTGACCAACTTCGGCGGTGACAAGGTATATCAGTTGCCCTACGACCAGCACGAGCTCTGTGCGATGGTTTGTCCGAGGGCTCTGCTCCTGTTGGGTAATCCTGACTATAAGTGGTTGGCTGATGAGGCCATGCTGGTGTCTGCTCAGGCCGCCAAGAAGGTGTGGGAGCGTTTTGGCATCGCCGACCGTATGGACTGGAGCATCGTGGCCAATCACCCCCATTGTAAGTTGCCTGAGAGCCAATGGCCCATCGTGGAGTCGTATATCGACCGTTTCTTATTATCCAAACAAGAATAAATGTTGTATATGAAAAGATACCTCTTGATACTCGCCCTGACGTGCGTGTGTCGTTTTGCCTTCGCCCTTGACGAGATGCCCAAGCCCCTGCCCACGCTGCATGTCGAGGGGAAATGGCTTGTGGATAAGCACGGCAATCATGTCGTGCTCCATGGTGTGATGGACACGCCTAACATGTATTTCAACGATTGGCGATGGGGTAACCCCTGGGGGGCATGGGGTGGTAGTGTGGCCAACTATGACAGCAATGGTGCAAAGAAGTGTCTGGCTTATTTCGAGAAACTCTTCACGGGTATGGAGAAGGCCAAGTGTAACGTGTTCCGTCTGCATCTGGACCCCGCCTGGACGAACGACCCCAGCGACAGTTATGTCTATCCAGGTTCTGAGGGGCAAGCCGCCGATGCCAGTGGTGAGGCTGATATCAAAAAGTTCAACCCCGAGCGATTGGAGACCTTTCTCCCTTCCCTCTATCTGAAACTCGCAGAGAAGGCGATGAACCACGGTATGTATGTCGTGGTGCGTCCCCCGGGCGTCTGTCCTGGAAACCTGAAGGTAGGCGATTATTATAATGACTACCTGATGACCGTCTGGGACATCTTCTCGCAGCAGGAATTCGTCAAAGAGCATGCGGGCCAGATTAGCATCGAACTGGCTAACGAACCTGTGAATCTCCGTAATGCGCAGGGTAGGGAGGATGCTGCCGCACTGCACGACTTCTTCCAGCCCATCGTCGATAAGATCCGTGCCAACGGGTTTACGGGCATCATCTGGGCACCGGGCACTGGCTGGCAGTCAAATTACAAGAATTATAAGACCCATCCCATAGAGGGCGACAACATCGGCTATGCCGTCCACGACTACACGGGCTGGTATGGCTGCAGCGACGAGAGCGTGGATCGCGATAAGAATATCGAGAAGAGCCAAGAGAAAAAAATCAAGGAGTTCCATAATTCGGTGCCTGTGGTGGATTTCGCCCCTGTCATTATCACGGAGGTGGACTGGAGTCCGAAGAAACCAGGTGCTGGCCACTATAACGAACACGGCGACTGGGTAGAACCCAACTACGGCACCTGGTCAACAGGGTCCACTTCGAAGTGGGGTATGTGCTATAAGGCCATGCTCGACTACTATGGGAATATCTCCATGACGCTATCGGGTACGGGTTGTCTGATAGATATCGACCAGTTGTTGGCTGACGGTTCTGTCGTTCCAGCCTTCGATGGTGTGGAAGAAGCCTGTGGCAAGGCCTGTATGGACTGGTATGCCGAGTACTTCAACGTGGATTATCCTCATCCTGACGACGAGGGTACTGGCGTGAAAGTCATCGGTGTCACTGAAGACACCTTCGTGGATGTCTATTCCCTGAGCGGTGTACTGCTGCGCAGGCATGTGCCCCGTCATCAAGCCTTGACGGACTTGCTGCCAGGCGTTTATCTGGTAGGCAGCAAGAAGATGATTAAACAATAAGCATATCAGGAGCCGTCGGTTTACGGCTCCTGATATGTTTTTGGTGATTCCTTTCCGAACAGATACTGGGGCTTATAGCCACCCAGGTCGATAACCACTTTCTCGAAGACGATGCCGGGATCCTGCGGATGGATCGTCAGTGTGTGGTTGGCCTTTGTCGGGTCAACCGATAGTTCAACAACCTTTTCCACCACACGTTTGGCAACGGTGGGGTAGTAGATGGAATAGATATTCTCGGGCTTTTCGTTGAGGTCGCTGTTGAAATTCACACTGACAGGTTCTTGGCCGTCGATGGCGACATCATAGATGAGGCCGCCCTTATCCAGGAAGTCAAGCGTGGATTTCGTCACCACATGCACCTTCACCGTCGCAGGAGTGTCACCTTTCCAACGATAGGTCAGTGATGCCCCGTCGGTAGGCTGTGTATAGGGCATGAGGGCTATACCGCTCAAAGTGCGGCCCATATAGGGGATGACCGTCCATCGGGCATTCGCAGCATCCGTACGGCTATAGGTATGTTCGGCCTCGATACTGATATAGCCGTCGCGGGGACTGAACACAGGGCCGTTGGCGGGTACTGGCACCTCGACGAGGTCAGGGCATACGTCGCGCGGATAGTTGTCGTTCCAGATCTTGTAGCTGATATGTTTCTGGATCATCATACCGTCCCATTTTCCGCCGGCTATCTCCTTGTTATATTGCAAGCAGAGCAGGGAATCGCGCTTAAAGGCCTGACGGCAGCGCTCCGCCCAGCAGTTGGCATCGGGGTCGCCCTGTGCGGCCAGTTCATGGTTCATCGCCTGGGCATAGTACATCTCATAGATATTACCCATGGCCTGGATGGGGAAGAGGATGATCTGGCGGTAGGCGTCGTGCTGTTCCGGCTTCAGCGTGATAAACTGTCGGAGGGCGCGGGCTTCCAGAGCCTGATAATCGCTGACCACCTGGGCGAACTCCTCGGTGGTATAGGTCCTGGCATCGAGCATCTCAGACGTGATACGGCCATTGTATTTACTGACTAAGTTCAGCAGGTTGGCAGCCTCACAGGCCTGGTCCTCACCGAAGGCTTCTGCACAGAAGGCTTTCGGATGGTCGAGCAGATTATCCACACGGTATTTCGTGGGATCCCACGCCATGTCCATAAACAACTGGATGGGATATTCCATGGGCTTCAGGTCGCCCACGTTCAGGATCCACAGTTTCTGGATACCACCGTTATAAGCGAGTTGCAGCTGTTCCCACATATTCTGGATAGGGGTGACGTTGATCCACTTGGAGTTACGGGGAGCACCAACGTAATCGACGTGATAGTAGAGGCCCCAGCCACCCTTGCGTTTCTGTTCCTCGGCAGTCGGCAGTCGGCGGACATTACCCCAGTTGTCGTCGCAGAGCAATACGGTGACATCGTCAGGTACGCGCAGTCCTGCATCGTAGTAATCCTGTACCTCTTTATATAAGGCCCAGATCTGTGGCGTCTCCTTGGCAGGACGCTTCGTCACCTCCTTGATGATACGACGCTGGTTGTCGATGATGTTCTCCAGAAGCTTGGTGTCCGTACCGTTGCCCATGGCCTCGTCACCGTCGCCGCGCATGCCGATGGTCACGATGTCATCGGTACCGTTCATGCGCTCAATACCCTCACGGAAGAAACGGTCGAGATTCGCCTTGTTCGTGCTATAGTTCCAGGCGCCCCAGCCTTTGCGGTCGCGGGCATATTCCTGATGGTTGCGGGCCATCGGCTCGTGGTGGGAGGTGCCCATCATTACACCCATGGCATCGGCTGTCTTCAGGTTCTCCGGGTCGTCGGCATAGAACGCCCAGCCCCACATGGCGGGCCAGAGGTAGTTACCTTTCAGGCGGAGGATCAGTTCAAACACTTTCTCATAGAAACGGTGGTCACCGTAATCGGTGCCGAAGGTGTTCTTCACCCATGTCGTCAGGCAGGGTGCCTCGTCGTTCAGGAAGAGTCCTCTGTATCTGACAGCAGGTTCGCCGTCGGTATATTCGCCCTTTTTGACGTATAGTTCGGCGTGTTTCTCCACGGGTACATCGGCCCAGTAGTACCAGGGTGATACACCTATCTGGCGCGACAACTCATAGATGCCATAGACGGTGCCTCGCTTATCGCTGCCAGCAATGACGAGTTGGTTGCCGATGGTCTTGATGATGTATTTCTCCGTCTTGCCCTTCAGTTCGCGCAGTTCGCCTTGTTTCACCCAAGTGTCGATGGCGGGGTTGACGCCAACAGTACCAATGATGATTCTGGACTGGGGTGAGACGGCAGACAGGGACGGACGCGTGCCAGTTACTTGCTCAAAGTCTTTTACGAGGTTAGCCGCGGCCAGTTGCACACAAGAGTGTTCTGCCTGGACGTAGCCGATGGTGACGGGATCCAGATGCCAAGTGTCATCAGCAGAATGGAACGTGATAAAGGGTTCTGTTCCCGACATGGTCTGAGTGAACAGGAAACAGAGCATCACAAGCAATGTCTTTTGCATGAAAAGGATACGATGATTCATAAATATAAATAGGTTATGTGTTCATTTTTCTGCAAAGATAACACTATATTTTCATATTTCTTAAAAAAATACATCAAAATACTCTTTTTTTGTTGCATTTATTTGTTACAAATGGAAAAAAAGGCTATCTTTGCATGCGATATGTAAAGTAACTAAAACAATGCGGCTTAAAGTATTACTAACGCTATTGACTATCTGGTTCCAAATGGGCGTTTCTGCTCAGACGGGAAAATTCTTCAGTGCGGAAAACCAGCTGTCCAGCAGTTTTGTTACACAGGTGTATCTTGATAAAGAGGGTTACATCTGGATAACAACGCGTAACGGCATCAACCGTTACGACGGTTATCAGTTCCGCGTGTTCAAGAAGGAGAACGAACAGGACAAGACATTGGCCAGTAACTATGTGAACACGATGATGCAGGATCGGAACGGTCTTTTCTACTTCGGCATGTATGGGGCCCTACAGACATGGGATGGGGGGCAATTCCATAATGTGAAGATGCTGGATCATCAGGGGAATGAAAACAATGGTTATGCCACCTGTTTCGTAGAACGGAAGAACGGTGATGTACTGGTGGGAACTTCTGGTCTTGGTGTCATGAAGTTCACAGACCAGCACACGGCCCGGCAATTGGGCGGTTCCTTTGCCGATATCCATACTGTTGATGCCCTGATGGAAGACCATAAAGGCCGCCTCTGGATGCTGGCCACGTCGAAAGGACTGTTGTGCTATGACGGTAGTCAGATGAAACAATATCTGGCTGATAGAAATGATCTGACCATGGTCAGCGTCTGTGAGGACCATGAGGGGAATATGTATGTGGGAACCAATGCGGGACTGTTCCGTCAGCAGGGAGAGCAATTCATATATGTTCCGGCAATCGGTAGCACCAGTATCTCTGCCCTCCAGTGTGACCATTATGGTCGTATCCTCGTAGGTTATGACGGAAAAGGTGTTGCCATCTATGATCCCCGGAAGGATGAGGTTGAAGATAATCCTTTCTTCAGCATGGAGGTCGATCTGGCCAAAAGCAAGGTCTATTCCATTATTGAGGATCATAGCGGTAATCTCTGGTTGGGACTCTTGCAGAAAGGTATTTATAAACAGCCCATCGACTTCAATGGTTTCCAGTATATGGGCTATAAACTGGGTGCGCGCAACGCCATTGGTACGGCTTGTGTCGTCAGCGTGCTGATCGATAGCAGGCAGCGTACATGGGTGGGGACGGATAAGGACGGAATCTACCTTTTCGATGCCAATGACAAGTTGATCCGTCATCTGAAGGAGGGTTATCCCTCCACTGTCATGGCTATAGCAGAAGACAATGACGGACATGTGTGGATAGGCTCTTACGGAGAGGGCGGTGGATGGATAGATCCCGTGACCATGCAGTATCACAGGTTGGACTATCCACAGGACGAACATCTCATTATCATGGATATCGTTCAGGACAACCAAGGACGACTGTGGGCAGCCACGATGCGTCATGGGGTCCTCTGTTTCTCTTCTCGTGGTGGGCAGATCACAAGTTATGAACAGGCACCTGGGGCTGACAAGGACAGGAAAATCAATAGCATTGTCAACAACTTTGTTTCACAAGTTGCTGTGTCGCCAGACGGGAAACGCCTCTATGTTGCCACTTCCATGGGTCTGTGCTGCCTTGAATTCGAGACTGGCAGTTGGATGAGTACTTTCGGTACTAACTGCCTGAACTACAGTGTGCCTGTCAGGATAGTCAGAGAGTATGACGGTCATCTGTGGTACGGGACTAACGGGGGGCTCTATTGTTATGATCTTGCATCAAAGAAGACAAAGCACTATACGACTGCCGATGGCCTCTCAGACAATGGTGTATCCATTATTGAGCGTGATCTGCGTGGAATGCTGTGGATAGGTACTGATCACGGACTGAGTTCCTTTGACCCGGCGACGGGGAAATGGCAGAACTATTTTGCTGATAATGGCTTGCAAAGCAATGAATTCGGCGATGGCGCCTCCTGTCTCACGCCCAAAGGTACGATCATCATGGGTGGTACGGGAGGAGTCACTTGGTTTAAACCCCAGGACATTGTGCAGAACAAGTGGGAAGCCAATGTACAGCTGACATCTTTCTCCATAAACGGAAAGCCTGTGAACACCGCCAGTATGTCGGACGGCTATCGGGTGACGGAGACCAATGTCATCAGGAGCAACCGTTTTGAGTTAAGTTATCAAGACAACTCCTTTGCCATTCAGTTCTCCACGCTGACGTACGAGAATCCTGAACATATCTCTTATCTCTATAGTATCAACGGTGAACCCTTCTCGCGGCTGAAGGCGGGCATGAATGAACTTACCTTCTCACATCTGCCTCAAGGAACATATCGATTCCGTGTAAAGGCCGAGCGTAACGGGCAGGAAACTCCTGTGCGTGAGTTCACCGTGGTGATCCATAGTCCGTGGTATCGTTCTGCATGGGCCTATTTCTTCTATGTCCTTATCGCAGGTTTGTTCCTCTGGCAATATTTCAGTTATCGTCGTCATAAGGAACAGGCGCGGCTGCGTCTTCAGGAACATCTCCATGCCGAGGAATTGGGTGAGGCGAAACTCCGGTTCTTCATCAATATGAGTCATGAGATCCGTACACCTATGACCCTGATCGTCACACCGTTGCTCTCACTCATCAAAAACGAGAAAGATCCCAACAGGAAGAGTATGTATGAGACCATCAAACGTAATGCAGAACGTATCTTAAGCCTGATTAACCAGATGATGGATCTTCGTAAGATAGACAAGGGACAGATGCAGATGCGGATGTCGGAAACAGATCTCGTTGGATTTATTCAGGATATTTATACCCTGTTTGCCAGTCAGGCCAAGACCAAACATATCAACCTGCTCTATGATCATGACACAGACTCCCTGCCTGTATGGATCGACAGGGCCAACTTCGACAAGGTGGTCATGAACATTCTTTCCAACGCCTTTAAGTTTACGCCTGCGGGTGGTGAGATCGGTATTCGTCTGACACATGACGACCAGCATGCCACTATCGCTATCCGCGATAATGGCGAGCAGATCCCAGCCGACAAGCTTGACAGGATCTTTGAGCGTTTCTACCAGACACCCACCAGTGTTAACGACCGTCATGCAGGCACAGGTGTTGGACTTGACCTTACACGTTCGCTTGTCGAACTTCATCATGGTACCATTACCGCCCATAATCTTGAACAAGGATGCGAGTTTACGGTTACAATCCCATTGGGTAACGCCCATCTGCGTCCGGAGGAGATGATTTCTGAGAAAGAGAATGCTGTTATGGGTCTAATGGAAACTGAAGACGAGGATATACAGGTGGAACCGATTCCGGAGATACACAGTCAGCACAATGGTCGTGCGAAAATTGTCATTGCTGAGGATGATGAGGAAATCCGTAACTTCCTGGAGAGTGAGTTGGGAAGTGATTATGACATCCATGCCTGTGTCAATGGACGAGAGGCTCTTGGTGAAGTGTTGCGTATAGTTCCTGATCTGGTTATCAGCGATGTCATGATGCCGGAAATGGACGGTCATACGCTCTGTTCGAAACTCAAGGCCAATCCCAATACCAATTATATCCCAGTGATTTTGCTGACAGCCAAGAGCCGCGATGAGGATAAACTGGAAGGACTTGAGACGGGCGCCGACGCCTATATCGTGAAACCGTTCAACATGGATATCCTGAGGCGCACCATTATCAACCTGATCAACACGCACCGTCTGCTCCGTCTGAAGTTCGAACGGAACGATGAGTTGGAGGAGCAGGTCAATGAGATCCGTCTGAAATCGCCTGATGAGAAATTGCTGGAGCGTATCATGGACTGTATCAATAAGAATCTGAACAACTCTGACCTCAGTGTAGATATGATTGCTGATGAGGCTGGTATCAGCCGTGTTCACCTGCATCGTAAGATGAAGGAACTGACAGGACAGACACCGCATGATTTCATCCGTAATATCCGTCTGAAGAAGGCTGCCCAACTGTTGGCTAATCAGGGCATGAACGTCACTGAGGTGATGTACGCCTGCGGCTTTGCCAATTCCGCCTCTTTCTCGACGGTCTTCAAACGCTTCTATGGTATGTCGCCCCGTGACTATATGCGGGAGCACGAAGAGAGATAAGAAAATCGGCTAACAATTTGGAAGTTGTTAGCCGGTTTTCTTTTAGAATGCTGAAGCCTTGAGATTCAGCCCTAATCGTTCATCAATGCCAAACATCAGATTCATATTCTGTACGGCCTGACCGACGGCTCCTTTTAAGAGATTGTCGATGCAGGAGGTGACTAATAGCTTGTTGTCGAAAGCATCTATATGAATCAGACATTTGTTGGTGTTCACCACTTGTTTCAGGTCGAGCGGCTTATCAACATAATGCGTAAAGGCTGCATCTTTATAGAACTCCTTGTAGGCGGCAATCACTTCGTCGGCATAGGCCTTGGTACGGATGACCTCCGTGGCGAAGATGCCGCGCGTGAAGTCACCGCGATAAGGAATGAAGTCGATGTCAACATCAAGAGAACCCTGTAGTTGGATAAGCGACTGGCGGATCTCTGCCAGATGCTGGTGGGTAAAGGGCTTGTAGATACTCAGGTTGTTATTGCGCCACGAGAAGTGGGTGGTGGCTCCTGGCTTTTGGCCGGCACCCGTAGAACCTGTGATGGCATTCACCGAAACATCATATTTCAACAGTCCCATCTTGGCTGCAGGCAGCAGACCGAGTTGGATACAGGTGGCGAAACAACCAGGGTTGGCAATATGCTGAGCCTTCTGAATGTCCACCTTGTTGATCTCCGGCAATCCATAGACATAGTCATGATCACCTTTGATGCGGAAATCCTGTGCCAGATCGATAATCTTGACATTCTCAGGAATCGTGTGTTCTTTGAGAAAAGCCTCACTCTTTCCATGTCCGAAGCAGAAAAACACGACATCGACGTCTTCAAAAGGCATCGCATCCGTGAATTTCAGGTCGGTCTCACCGTATAGCCCTTCGTGCACTTCTGCTACAGGATTACCCGCATTACTCTCCGAATTGGCAAAGATGATGTCTGCCTCAGGATGATCCAACAGCAGACGGATCAGTTCTCCGCCAGTATAGCCTGCTGCACCTAATATGCCTACCTTAATCATCTCTTTTCGTCCTTATGGATTCCGTAATAGACGCGGAGTGGAGTAGAGCTGACCTTGATGAAGCCTTTTGCCTCGTCAGCCGTCCAACCCGTCTGCGTCTCACCATATTCGCCGAGTTTAGATTTCGTCAGGTCATTCTCAGAGTCGATGCCGACGGTCTCAAAACCGTAAGGACGGAGTTTAAGGATAGAGGTTCCTGTGACGTTGCGCTGGCTGGAAGTCAGCATAGCCTCCATGTCGGGCATGACGGGCTCCAGATACTGGCTCTCGTGGAGAAACATACCGTACCAGTTGGCAACTTGGTCTTTCCAGTACTGTTGCCACTTGGAGAGCGTTGATTTCTCCAACAGACGGTGAGCCTCGATGATCAGTTTCGGGGCGGCAGCCTCAAAGCCAACACGTCCTTTAATGCCGATGATGGTATCGCCGACATTGGCGTCACGGCCGATGGCGTATGAGGCACCAATCTCCTCAATCTTCTGAATAGCCTTCACCTTGTCATCGAAATGCTCACCGTTGACAGCCACGATCTCGCCTTTTTCAAACTGGATCTTCAGCAGCGTTTCCTGCTCCTTGGCAGTGACATGCTTCAGATAAGCGTCCTCAGGCAGACCCTGTGTGGGATCGAGTAACTCTCCACCGCAGATACTGGTTCCCCAAATACCAACGTTATAGGAGTATTTCAACTTGGTGAAATCAGCGAAGAAACCATGTTCGTTGAGATAATCCACCTCTTCCTTGCGTGTGAGTTTCTGGTCGCGGGTCAGGGTGATGATCTCCACACCAGGTGCCATCACAAGGAAAGTCATGTCGAAACGGATCTGATCGTTGCCGGCTCCTGTCGAACCGTGGGCGATGGCATCAGCACCGATCTCCTTTGCATAGCGGGCAATGGCGATGGCCTGGAAGATACGCTCACTGCTCACGGAAATAGGGTAGCAGTTGTTGCGCAGTACATTACCGAAGATCATGTATTTCAACGATTTCTCATAATATTCATGGGTCACGTCAAGGGTTACATATTGTACAGCCCCCAGTTTATAGGCGTTCTCCTCGTTCTTCTTTAACTGCTCTTCACTGAATCCGCCTGTATTGGCACAAGCAGCATATACGTCCCAGCCGTCCTGGGTCAACTTCATCACGGTGTAGGAGGTGTCAAGACCTCCAGAAAATGCAACTACAACTTTCTTGTTTGCCATATTTTTATCATATTTTATTGTTCTTCTATTTCTTCCAGATGACGAATGCGGTTGATAACCTCGTCGGGGATCTTCGCGGGCAGATGTTCCGTTGGGTCGTAGAGCATGGCTGTGCAGATACAGTACTTCCTACCTGTGCGATGCAATACATCAACATTAACACACCCTTCACATCCTTTCCAGAAGGCCTCGTCGTCGGTGAGGTCGGCAAATGTGACAGGTTGGTAGCCCAGTGCCGTGTTCATGGCCATCACTGCCGCTCCACTGGTTAGGGAGAATATCTTGGCGTGTGGCCAACGGGTGCGGGCCAGCGTGAAGGTCATGTCCTTAATGCGCTTCGCTACATGTTTTCCTCGGAAGTCAGGGTGTACAATCAGTCCGGAGGTTGTAACGTACTGCTGGTTCTCCCATGTCTCGATATAGCTGAAGCCTGCAAAGGTGCCGTCCTTGGTCAATGCGATGACGGCTTTTGCCTCCAACATTTTCTTAGTCAGATATTCGTGCGTTCTTTTTGCTATGCCAGTACCGCGAACTTTAGCGGCTTCTGCAATCGTGTCCAAGATGGTATCGACATACTTCTCATGCTCTGGCCCAGCGACTAACACTTCTATATCTTCTTCGTGTTCCATAATTCTAATATCTCCAATATAATCTGTTCGCTCTTGTTCTATCTCATATTTGGTACCACGTCACTTAGTGCCTCGACAACGTGCTGGTGGCTGATTCCTTCCTTAATGACGATGAAGATGGTGTCGTCTCCCGCAATGGTTCCAAGAATTTCTGGTACGTCGCTGTTGTCGATATTCCAAGCAATACTGCTGGCGTAGCCTGGACGGGTCTTGATAATGCCGATGTTTCCGGAGAAGTTAATGCTGATGAATCCGGGAACCTTCATCATCTCGCGAATACTATTGGGAGAACTGACACGTTTATACATGGTCTCATTGGGCAGTACATAGACATAGTTCCCGCTCATGGAGGCAGCCTTGGCTACTTTCAATTGTTTCAGATCCCGACTCAGGGTGGCCTGTGTCAACTTGAAACCCTCTTTCTGGAGGGCATTCAACAACTCGTCTTGACTCCCCAGTTGTTGGCTTGAAATGATAAGTCTCAGTGCTTCTAATCGGTTGTTTTTAACTTTCATGCAGTATATTTATTCAAAATTCGGGTGCAAAATTACATATTATTTTGCACCCGACCAAATATTTCTGCATATTTTTGCAAAACTACCTTCTCATATCAAATCCGACACGTACGCCATCGTATTGTTTACTGAGATCTCCAATGGTCTGCATATCCTTATTACCGCTCAGGGCTGACATGGTTTGGAGTACTGTCAGTAACTTGTTGGCTTCGAAGAGGATGGAAATGCCACTTATCTCGCGCTTAGTGTAGCAATTGACACTGAGAAGTAATCCTTTTAATGTAATCTTCTGAGTTGCCTCGTCAAAAGTGTATCTGCCGCTGAAAGGGGTGCCGTCGATTTTTGAGGCAAAAGTGCCGTCTTCCTTAAAGGTTATATATGTATTGCCCGATGAGATGCCTACTTGTTGATAATAAGGTAATAGTTTCTCCTCAATCTGTGCTGCGGCCACCTCGCCACCAGCCTTTGCCAACAGGTTCTCGCTGGTAAACGCACAACCAGGGCCCAGATAGTTCCATGTGCCAATTAATCCTCGGGCCGACACCTTGTCCATACCAATGACGCTGGTAATGGCATCCACAACACTTCCGTTGGAGATGGCACTTAACATTTGACCACAACTTGTCATTATCAGGCAGACGATGCCAACGAAAACAATCTTAATCTTTTTCATTTCCTTTCCTTTTAGTTCCGATTTCTATAATCCGCTGCGAAGATACAACATATTTTGTGAATCCCCAAATAAAAACAAAGATTATTCCCCAATGAGACCATATTTATTGCTTCAGTGTGTCCGTGTGTCGCGCGTATTATATATAATAATAAGGTGTGTGGGCTTTTCGTACCTTGATATTAATCAAGAGGTGTAAATTGTCCACCCAAAAATGAAATTTTCTTTTGAAAAAGTTTTGCTGGTTGGGAAAAAGTGTGTACCTTTGCACCCGCTAAACGAGAAACGCCTGTTTCGAGTGGTGCAAAA
>CACZVN010000006.1 GCA_902784615.1 uncultured Prevotellaceae bacterium
GGGAGCGGACGCCTTGATAGACTTGAAGGATAAGATTGATACAACCAAAATGAAGAAACCGTCGTTCTTGATGGTACTGACGGCTGTAGGTCAGTATGCATACAAGCGTCCAGAGGATGGGGTGTTAGTAGTTCCAATCGGATGTCTAAAAGAATGAATTAACTTAAAACAAATTGATATGAACATTGGAGACAAGGCGCCCGAGATTCTGGGCAAGGACAAAAGGTCGAAGATAGACTGCATCTCGGAAATAAAAGAAAAATGTTTTTTTTCTTTGTATTTCGCTCGATTTGCACTATCTTTGCAGGCGAAATGAACAACTTAAAATTATAAAGAAAGAATATGACTACAGGAAATGTGAGGCCGGAGTCGATGGAGCGCATTACGACGCCGGAGTTGGCCAAGAAGTTTATCGACGAACAGGTGAAGGAGCTGCGTGCTCAGATCGGTGACAAGAAAGTGCTGCTGGCACTCTCGGGTGGTGTAGATTCATCGGTGGTGGCTGCGCTGTTGATCAAGGCAGTGGGCCAACAGCTCGTATCGGTGCATGTGAACCATGGACTGCTGCGCAAGGGTGAGCCTGAGCAGGTGATCAAGGTATTCCGTGATGAGATGAACGCCAACTTAGTATATGTGGATGCGACGGACCGCTTCCTCGATAAACTGGCTGGTGTGGCTGATCCCGAGCAGAAACGCAAGATCATTGGTGCTGAGTTTATCCGTGTATTCGAAGAGGAAGCCCGCAAACTCGAGGGCATCAGTTTCCTGGCACAGGGTACGATTTATCCAGACATCATCGAGTCGGGTCCTGTGAAGTCGCACCATAATGTGGGCGGACTGCCTGAGGATATGCAGTTCGAACTGGTAGAGCCCATCAAACTGCTCTTCAAGGATGAGGTCCGTGTGGTCGGCCATGAACTGGGCTTGCCTGATAACATGGTGTATCGTCAGCCATTCCCCGGTCCTGGATTAGGTGTTCGTTGCACGGGAGCCATTACGCGCGATCGTCTGGAGGCTTTGCGTGAATCGGATGCCATCCTGCGCGAGGAGTTTGCGAAGAACGGTCTGGAGGGCAAGGTCTGGCAGTATTTCACCATCGTACCCGACTATAAGTCAACGGGTGTGAAGGAGAATAAGCGCAGTTGGGACTGGCCCGTCATCATCCGTGCCGTGAATACCCGTGATGCCATGACTGCCACGATCGAGGAGATCCCGTACGAACTGCTGCATCATATCACGAAGCGCATCATTACCGAGGTTCCTGGGGTGAACCGCGTGTTGTATGACCTCACGCCGAAGCCAACAGGCACGATCGAGTGGGAGTGAAGATACGTGGACTGGCTGTGGTGCTGCTGGCGGGACTGCTGTTGAGCCTGCCTGCGGGATATGATTGCGATCATTTTGCGAAGTGGTTGTTTGCCACGGCCTTTGTCCATTCCCTGGCCTGGAGTGTCGTCATCCTGTGGCTTATCCATTGCCATCAACGCCTCATTGCCAGTTTCTTTACCGTCATCTACCTGCTCTTCTTCCTCGAGACGGCCAGTTATCTGGTGGTCGGGGCCCGTATCAATGAGACGGTGATGACGATCGTTATGCAGACGAACTTCCAGGAGGCCTGGGAGTTCGCGCGTAACTATCTGATCTCGTGGCGGGCTTTAGGTGTTCTCTTTGTGGCTTGCGTCCTCTATGTCGTCATGATCAGGTGGGTCACGGGCACCCAACTCGACCGTTTGTTCAAGACCAGACTCCAGCGCGTCCTCGCTTTCGTTGTCGCACTGGGAGGATTGGTCTTCCCCCTGATCCCACTGAGTTGGACCAACCATGGCTACAATACTGTCGAGGGACTGTATCACTCGGTGCAGTTTGTGGAGGAATCGCATTCTGACGTCGATCGGATTGTAACGCTGATGGACAGTATCCGCGTCGTTCAGCAACCTGAGACTTCGGAGGCGCCTGTCATCGTACTGGTCATCGGGGAGTCGTTCAACAAGTATCACTCGCCGCTCTATGGCTATGATCTTCCTACGACGCCCAGACTGTGTGCGGAGAAAAACCTGGTGGCTTTCGACCATGCCTGCTCGCCCGTCTGTTTTACGCACAGTGCCATGCGCTACATCATCTCCCTGCAGAGTTGTGATAACCATCAGGCGGATGATCCCCTGCAGGATGTGCTCTTCCCCGCAATCTTCAAGCAGGCAGGCTATCGGGTGGGGTACTTCGACAACCAGTTCACGCGCTGGAAGGTGGGGTTCCGTGACTATACCTGCGGCTACTTCATGTCACCCCAGCGTATCAGCGAGCGCTGCTTTGACGTCAGGAATGACTTTATCAATCCCTATGACGGGGTGTTTATCGAACGCTGCCAAAGCATGTTTCTCAAGGAGAGGAAGTCGCTGAACATCATCCATCTGTATGGACAGCATCTGGAGGCGAAGAGCCGTTATCCAGAGGCTTTCGACTATTTCAAAGGTGCTGATATTCCCAGGAATGACCTGGACGAGACGGAGCGTCAGAAAGTGGCGGAGTATGACAATGCGACGCGGTATCATGATGAGGTGTTGGGGATGATCATGGATGCGTTCCGGGAGCAGGATGCAGTACTCGTGTATCTGTCGGATCATGGGGACAATATCTTCGACGGTCCCAGTCATCGCTATGGACGACTGGCGGGTGGACTGACGGATGAGGAGTCGAAGCGAAATGTCCGCGAAATTCCTTTTATGATCTGGTGCAGTGAGAGGTTCGTGGCCAAGCGACCAGCGGTCTTTGAGGAGATCAAACTGCGGGCACATCTGCCTGTGTGTCTGGATGATGTGGCGCATCTGCTCTTCGACTTAGGCGGCATCACCAGCAATTATTCGGATCCTGCGCGGAGTCTCCTGAATTCTGCCTATCACCCGCATACAACGGCCATAGAGTAATTTTTGTCGATATTATTTGGAACTTTCGAGAATATTTTTTAATTTTGCAGCCAAATTCATATGAAATGGGTATGAAGAATCCGTTTGACAAGATATTAAACTGGTATTTTACAAAGAATTCACTGCCTTATTGGAGCATTCTGCTGATAGACTGCGCTATTATTATCTGTAGTAGTTTTTTGACTTATCTTGTCTTCCATGACGCCCCGACACTTTATGAGAATACGTCCAGGGTCTTTAATACGGCGTTTGGTTATGTTGTGCTGAGCATCCCGGGATTCAGGATCTTCCATACGTATTCAGGCTTCATGCGCTATTCGAGCTTTGTCGATCTGATGCGCGTGGTCTATGGAAACCTCGTCTCGTTAGGTCTGGTGTTGCTTGTCCATTTCACATTGTATCTGTTCCCCCATGACTATTTTGCCTATTTCAATACGACCAGCATTTTCCTGACCTTTACGATTGCCACTTTGTTGATGTGGGCGCTGCGTATCTTTGTGAAGACGCTCTACGACGTGGCTTTCTCGAATACCAGGGCTATGCGCGTGCTGATCTATGGTGCCATGTCGGGTGGGGTAGGACTGGCGAAGAATATCATGAGTCAGCGGCCCAGGCGTTTTGTCGTCAAGGGCTTTATCACGCACCATAAGAATACGAAGCACCAGCAGATCATGGGTGAGCGCGTGTATTCGGCCTGTGAGGATCTGGGGCAGATCATCAAGGATAATGATATCGAGGGTGTGTTGGTGGCTCCCTACCGTACTAAGGATTTCCGCTATAATCAGGAACTGCAGGACATTATCCTCGGTGCTGGGGCGAAGATCTTTATGGCGGAGAATGCCAAGGAAATCACCCCGGGCAATGAGGAGCATGAAGAGGAGGACTATAATAATCTCCAGTTGAGAGAGGTGAATGTCGAGGAACTGTTGCCGAGGGATGAGATTCGCGTGGATCTGAAATCGGTGGAGGAACTGTTAAAGGGACAGCGTGTGCTGATTACGGGTTCGGCTGGTTCTATCGGTTCTGAGATCGTACGTCAGGTGGCACAGTTCAAACCTTCTGCCATGATGCTGATCGACCAGGCGGAGACGCCTGAGCATGACCTGCGGCTGATGATGGCCAAGGATTTCCCCCATATTCCGGCAGAGACCTTGGTGACCAGCATCTGTCACTCCAAGCGGATGGAGGAGGTATTCAAGAGTTTCCGTCCTGACTATGTGTTCCATGCCGCCGCCTATAAGCATGTGCCGATGATGGAGGATAATCCCTCGGAGGCTGTGCTGAACAATATCTATGGTACGAAGGTGATTGCTGACCTGAGTGTGAAATACGGGGTCAAGAAGTTTGTGATGATCTCGACTGACAAGGCTGTGAATCCCACGAATGTCATGGGTTGTTCGAAGCGTATCTGCGAGATCTATGTGCAGGCGCTGGATCAGGCGATCAAGGAGAAGAAGATCGCTACGCATCTGCAGGCGTTGGGCAACAAGGATAGTTTTGTGATGGCTTCCCAGATGGGAGGTCCTTCGGCCAGAACGCAGTTTGTGACCACGCGTTTCGGTAATGTGCTGGGTTCGAACGGGTCGGTGATTCCTCTGTTCCGTGAGCAGATCAGGAATGGTGGACCAGTGACGGTCACTGACGAGCGGATCGTGCGTTTCTTCATGCTCATCCCGGAGGCTTGTAAGCTGGTGCTGGAGGCTGGTACGAAGGGTAATGGTGGTGAGATCTTCGTGTTTGACATGGGTAAACCGGTGAGGATCGCTGATCTGGCGAACCGTATGATCAAGCTCTCGGGGGCCAAGAATGTGGAGGTGAAGTTCACGGGTCTGCGTCCGGGTGAAAAGCTCTATGAGGAGGTGCTCAATGAACTGGAGGGCACCAAACCGACGTTCCATGAGAAGATCCGTATCGCCGAAGTGCGCGAGTATGATTATGATGCGGTTTGCAAGGATATCGATGAGTTGATTGATATCTCCAAACGCTATGATAGTATGGCCACCGTCGCCAAGATGAAAGCCATTGTTCCGGAATACAAATCCAACAACTCCGTTTACGAACAGTTAGATTAGGGCACAATGGGGCCTGGCCCTAGTGTGCCCTAAGGAGGATTTCCTGGTTGTCGTAGGCCAGTTGGATGTCGGGGGGGAGTTGCTGATTCACTTGGGCATGGAGGCCGACATCGTGACAGACATGAATAATGTAGGTCTGGCGGGCTTTGACTTTACGCGCGAAGGCGATGGCATCATCCATCAGTTGATGGGAATGATGAGGTTTCGTAAAGCGCAGGGCATTCACCACGAGAACGTCTGTACCTTCCAGATATTTGAGTTCTTCATCAGCGATGGTTTTCATATCGGTGATATAGGTCAGGGGACCGATCTTATAGCCTAAGATGGGCAGTTTGCCATGCATCACTTCGATGGGCATGATGTCGAGGTCCCCGATGGTCAGGGGCTCATGGGCATGGATCTCATGCAGTCCGATGGCAGGCACACCGGGATAACGATTTTCCGCAAAACAATAGGGCAACATCTGCAGCATCCCCTGTTTGGCAATGGGATCGGCATAGACGTTGATCTCACCAAACTGACAATAAGGCCGGATATCATCCATCCCTCCCACATGGTCGTAATGGCTATGGGTAATCAGGATCCCATCGATCTTCCGGAAAGGCTGTGGCAGGATCTGCTGACGGAAATCAGGGCCACAGTCGATCAACAGGCGCGTCTGATCAGTCTCCACCAACACCGAACAACGCGTGCGCTTATCCCGTGGATCCTGACTTTGACACACCTCGCACTGGCACCCAATCACTGGTACCCCACAAGATGTTCCCGTGCCTAAAAACGTCAGCTTCACAATTTAATGTTTAATCTTTAATGATTAATGTTCAAACTATATTCACTTCCGGATGGATCTCAATCCCGAATTTTTCTTTCACGTCCTTCTGGATGGCCTGACAGAGCTTCACAATCTCATCGCCAGTAGCGCCACCCAGATTGACGAGCACCAAGGCCTGTTTGTCGTGCACCCCAGCGCGACCGAGGGATTTCCCCTTCCATCCGCACTGATCAATCATCCAACCTGCAGGAATCTTCACGCGCTCAGCATCCACCTCATAATGGGGCATCTCAGGATATCGCACCGCCAGGGCTTCATATTGCGCCCGAGGTACAATGGGATTCATAAAGAAACTGCCTGCATTGCCCATCACCTTCGGATCGGGCAACTTCTCATTTCTGATCCCGATAATCACCTCCCTTAGCCTGAAGGGCACAATGGGGCCAGGCCCTAGTGTGCCCTTCAGGTTCCCGTATTCCAGGTGGGGCTTGAAGATGGTTGAGAGACGGTATGTCACATGGGTGATGAGATACTTGTTCTTCCAGTCGGTCTTAAACTTACTCTGGCGATAGCCATAACCACAGTCCTTGGCTTGGATGGTCACGACCTTACCTGTGGAAATCTCCACGGCCTCGATGCTTTCGATATAGTCTTTGGCTTCAACACCATAGGCCCCGATATTCTGTACAACACTGGCTCCCACATCTCCAGGAATCAGTGAGAGGTTCTCAAGTCCATAGAGTCCTGCCATCAGGGATGCCTCGACGATCTCATCAAACACCTCCCCACTGCCGCAGGTCATCCTGTTATCATCAATCTGGATGCCCAGAATATCTGAACGCACCACAATACCAGGGAAATCTTTCGTGAGCAACAGATTACTGCCGCCACCTATTATAATATAAGGGTGTTCGGATTCACGCAGGATCTCAGCCACCTGTTGGGCCTCCTCCACAGTCGTAAACTCCATGAATCGTTCACATTTCGCCTCAATGCCAAATGTGTTATGTGCCTTCAGACTATAATCCCGTTCGTCCCTCAATGTTTAATCTTTAATGTTTAATGTATCATGTGGTCATTTTCATGAGTTTCCACTTCTCACCCATCTTCTTGAAGCGTAACTCCAACTCCAGTCCATTGGCCACACCTCTCAACAGGAATATCTTCTCATTTCCAGAGGGTTGTGGTTTGCCATAGACGATGTTATACAACACCTTCCCTGGCAGAGTCGGTGCGAAAGCCTCCCAGGTGTCAGGCGTGATCACCCCTTCCATCATGTTAAAGTCGTCATCGGGGTCAGGTCCCACGAACTGTACCGTTTCATGCAGACTCTTCACCTGAAACGCACTGTCTGTCACAAACTTCTGATAGAAAGCCAGGAAGTCGGCATTGGCATTCTCTGGGATGGTCGTCACTTGGATGCCCTTCAACATCCATGCCCCTCGGATGCGCTGGAAGAGATAGTTGGTCACACGGTTTTTCTTCAGTTGTATTTTCTCCACAATCGCCTCACTGACAGCGGTATCCTTCATCAGTGCCATCTGTTGCTCATTGTTGAAGAGCAACGTATAGTACCCCTGGCGCATGAAGAAATGCTCCATCTGCCAATGGTTTTTCTCGATCTGGGTGGTCTGTCCGGCCTCTGTCTGTCGCAAGGGAAAGATGATGCGCTCCTTCTGCAGACGTTTGTTGGCGGCGAAGTTAAAGATGAAGTCGTCAAACATCGCATCAGCAGCCCGGGGCATGGGTGTCTCGGTGATCAACAGTTCCAGGGTATCGGTCTCAGCCACCTCCGAAGTGTCTGCTACAGAGTCAGTTGCAGTCTCACCGGCCTGTCCTGTCTTGTTCCCCGTACAGGAGAACATCAGCCCTGTCATCGCTAAAAAACCAATCAAAAACCTCTTCATCCTCTGAAAATTTCTGCAAAGATAGTGCAAATTTACGAAATATTTCGTACCTTTGCACGCGAATTTGCAAATTTAACACAGATATGATACTTGATAAGATAGACGAACTGCTTAAAGAAGTTCAGATGTTAAGTGCCAAGAACGCGGAGGAAGTAGAACAGCTCCGCCTGAAATACCTCAGCAAAAAGGGTGAGATTACGGCCCTGATGAATGATTTCCGCAATGTGGCTGCTGATCAGAAAAAGACCGTTGGTATGAAGATCAACGAACTGAAGAACCTGGCCACGGAGCGCATCAACCAGTTGCGTGAGGAGTGCGAGACGCAGGAATCTGGCGAAGAGGCCCTCGACCTGACGCGTACGCCATATCCCATTGCGCTGGGTACCCGTCATCCCCTGACCATCGTCACCAACGAGATCATCGATATCTTCTCGCGCATGGGCTTTGTCCTGGCCGACGGTCCTGAGGTGGAGGATGACAATCATATCTTCACAAAGATGAACTTCGCAGCGGATCATCCTGCCCGTGACATGCAAGATACCTTCTTTGTCTCGCAGCATCCCAACGATGTCACGAAGAATATTCTGTTACGCTCGCATACCTCTTCTGTTCAGGCTCGTGTGATGGAGCGTCTGCACACAGAGGATGGCAAACTCTCTGAGCCCATCCGTGTGATCTGTCCGGGTCGTGTCTATCGCAATGAGGCCATCACAGCCCGTGCACACTGTTTCTTCCACCAGGTGGAAGGACTCTATATCGACAAGAACGTATCGTTCACCGATCTGAAACAGGTACTGCTCTCCTTCGCCAAGGAGATGTTCGGTCCTGATACGAAGATCCGTCTGCGTCCCAGCTATTTCCCCTTCACAGAACCCTCTGCAGAGATGGATATCTCCTGCTTCATCTGTGGTGGAGAAGGTTGTGGCTTCTGCAAGCACACGGGTTGGGTAGAGATCCTCGGTTGTGGAATGGTGGATCCCAATGTCCTCGAACTCTGTGGCATCGACTCGAAGATCTACTCGGGTTATGCCTTCGGCATGGGTGTCGAGCGCATCACCAACCTGAAATACCGGGTCTCTGACCTTCGCATGTTCTCCGAGAACGATACCCGTTTCCTCGAAGAATTCGAATCCGCAAACTAGGGCACAGAGGGGCCTGGCCCTAGTGTGCCCTTAGCGGCGCTTCTTTTTAGAGGAGCGGAAGCCGAAGATGGAACCGTAGTTTTTCAGAAGTTTGCGGATGAGGAAGAAGGTATCCACCGCGACGATGCCATTGCTAACGAGACCGGCAATGTAATCGGTTTTGGTATTTCCATCGCGCTTGAGAAACACCTGATTCCAAAGTTTGGTGAACTGTGTATTATCCTGATGGAGATCGTTGAGCAGTTCGTCCTTGCGTTGGCGAATCTCTTCCAACGTACGGTATTCTCGGATGGGTTTTTGAACAGGCAACATGAGATTAAAGATTAAACATTAACCATTAAACATTACTTGCTCAGGAGCAGGGTGGCGAGGAAATGGACAAGTGGCTTCTGGATCCAGGTTTTCCGGAAGGAGAAGACGACGATGAAGAGCAGGAGATGCACCAGCCCTACGATGAGGAAGGCCAGGGCTGTGCCTGTGAAGGTGGCCAACCAGTAGGCTAGGGCAAAGGCAAAGAACATCAGGACGGCGATGAGGATGAAGAAGAAGAGAATGGCCAAGGCAGCCGCCGTCAATAGGCGTACCACCTTGTCCACCACGTCGAGCTTCACATATTCCGTCTGAAGCCCGAGGTAATGTTTCAGCACCTCAATCAGTTGGGCAAACGTCTCAACGTTCTTGTCGCTGGAAAGCATCCTCAACAGTCAATTGTCAACTATTCTTCCTCTGCTGCGTCCTGGATATCATCCACGAGATCGACGACCTCTTTGCGGCTGAGTTTGATGTTGTGTTTCTTCAGGAAATCTTCCACGGCGTCTGTAATTTTCACACGGGTGTCCTCTCCCTTTTCAGGGGCCATCAGGATGCCCAGGGCTGCACCTGCGATGGCTCCGCCCAGGAATGCACTTAAATAACCTAAACTTTTCATAATCTCTTCGTTTTATTAGTGAATAATGAGTTTTCGTTTTGCAAATATACAAAACTTTTCCGTTGGAATGCAAAAAATCGCCAAATTTTTTGTTAAAAAGTTGTGTTTTCTTCGATTTAACAAACTTTATGTGCCTTTTTCGCTTGCTTTTGCGTGATATTTTGTAATTTCGCACCAAATTAGTGAATCAACAACTTAATTAAATAACAACAACAAATGAAAAAAACAACCCTTTTGTGCGTAGGTTTATGCGCAGCCATGGCTTTTACAAGCTGTAAGTCAAGTGAGAGTGCCTATAAGAAGGCTTACGAAAAAGCAAAGCAGTATGACACGGCTACCCAGCAGGCAACAGCCCAGACTTCTGAAGATGCCGCTGTTGTGGCTCCTGTGGAGGCAAAGCCCGCTGATGAGACACGTGTAGTTGACAACCTCGACAATGTCTCTGTTCGTCAGGAGAGTGTCTCTCTGATCAGTGGTGCTGGTCTGAAGGACTTCAGTGTGATCGTTGGTTCCTTTGGTCTGATCTCGAATGCCGAGGGTCTGCAGCAGAAGCTGAAGGCTGCTGGCTATGATGCCCAGATCGTGAAGAACGAGGATAAGAATATGTTCCGTGTGGTAGCTTCCACGTTTGCTGATAAGGCTTCCGCCGTGTCCAGCCGTGACCAGTTGCGCGAGACCTATCCTGACGCCTGGTTGCTCTACAGCGCCCAATAAGCGAACGAGTTGGCGAGGATTCTATCCATCGACTACGGACAGAAACGTACCGGACTGGCAGTCACCGACCCTCTGCAGATTATCGCAGGTGGGTTGGCGACTGTCTCTACGTCAGGGCTGTTCGACTGGCTGAAAGACTATCTCTCGAAGGAGTCTGTGGAGCGTATTATCATCGGTGAACCCAAGCAGACGAATGGTCAGCCCAGTGAGAATCTGGCCAGGGTGCAACAGTTCGTGAACCGGTGGAAGAAGGCTTTCCCCGAGGTGCCTATCGAGTATTATGACGAGCGGTTCACCTCCGTGTTAGCCCATCAGGCCATGATCGACGGGGGCCTGAAAAAGAAAGCCCGTCAAGATAAGGGACTGGTCGATGAGATCAGTGCGACGATTATCCTCGAAGATTATCTTCGAGCAAGACGTTAGACATTAAAGATTAAACATTAAACATTAAAAGTGATATTACCTATTTATATATATGGACAGCCGGTGCTGAGGAAGGTGGCAGAGGATATCACCCCTGACTATCCCCAGTTGAAGGAACTTATTGCTGATATGTGGGAGACCCTCGCAGAGAGTGATGGTATCGGACTGGCTGCCCCTCAGATCGGCAAGGCCATCCGTCTGTCGGTGATTGACCTGGATGTGCTGTCGGAAGATCTGCCTGAGTATAAGGGATTCAGGAAGGTCTTTATCAATCCCCATATCATCGAATACGACGAGGAGAAGACCGACACCTCTGAGGAGGGTTGTCTGTCGTTGCCTGCCATCCATGAGAAGGTGG
This sequence comes from uncultured Prevotellaceae bacterium, assembly GCA_902784615.1. GTDB lineage: Bacteria > Bacteroidota > Bacteroidia > Bacteroidales > Bacteroidaceae > Prevotella. Next base: position 11,238 of record CACZVN010000006.1, read on the forward strand.
TGAGGCCCACGCGTATCCATGTGACTTGGGATGATGAACAGTTTGAGCATCATGACGAGTGGATCGAAGGTTATCTGGCCCGTGTGATGCAGCATGAGTTTGACCATCTGGACGGTAAGATGTTTGTGGATCGGATTTCTCCCCTGCGCAAACAACTGATCAAGAGCAAACTCAGAGCCCTCACAGAGGGAAGATACCGTTGTGCCTACAAGACCAAACCCGTGAAAAGGTAAAAATGCGCCGCATTTTATATCTTTTGATCGTTTGGCCTATTCTGGCAAGTGCCCAGTTTAATACCGATCGTCTGGTGATGATAGGACGATCGGCTTTGTATTATGAGGACTATGTCCTCTCTATCCAGTATTTTAATCAGGCCATCAGTCAGAAGCCCTGGCTCTATGAACCATGGTTTTTCAGGGGTGTGGCCAAATACTACCTCGATGACTTCCGGGGGGCAGAGAACGACTGTACGGAGGCCATCGAAAGGAATCCCTATGTGGTGAGTGCCTATGAGTTGCGTGGTCTCTGTCGGATCAACCAGAAGAAGTTCTCCGAGGCTGTGCTGGACTATGACAAGGCCCTGCGCTATGATCCAGAGAACCAGAGTCTGTGGCATAACCGCATCCTCTGTCTGATCCAGGACAAGAACTATGACCGTGCCCTGGCAGAGATTGACACGATGACCACCCACTGGTCGAAATATGCCCGCGCCTACGCCATGCAGGCAGAGGTGTATCTGCTGCAGAAGGATACGGTGAAGGCGGTGCAGTCGTTGGACAAGAGTCTGGAACTCGATCCGTACGATGGCAGCATCTGGGCAGAGAGGGCTGTGATCAGTCTGGCTGCCCAGGAGTGGCAGGCAGGTGAGGAATACCTCACGAAGAGTATCCACCTGTTGCCCAAGCATCCCGGCAACTATATCAACCGGGCCTTGGCACGTTATAACCAAGGCAATCTGCGAGGGGCCATGGCAGACTATGACACGGCCCTCGACCTGGATCCCAATAACTTCCTCGGCCACTATAACCGAGGTCTGTTGAGGGCTCAGGTGGGTGATGACAACCGAGGTATCGAGGACTTCGACTTCGTGCTGAAACTGGAGCCGGACAACCTGATGGCGCTGTTTAATCGTGCCCTGCTGTTGGAACAGACGGGTAACCTGAGGGCGGCTATCCGGGACTATTCGAAGGTGATCGAGGTGTTCCCGAATTTCTGGTTCGGACTGGAGCACAGGGCCTCCTGTTATCGTAGGTTGGGTAATACCAAACAGGCGGAGTTGGATGAGTTCCGGATCCTGAAGGCGCAGATCGACAAGCGCTATGGCAAACAGCCCAAGATGACCCAGAAACAGCGTCAGATGCGTAAGCGCAGTGATGAGGATCTGGAGAAATACAACCAACTCGTGGTGGCTGATGAACAGGAGGTGGAACATGAGTATGCGAGCGACTACAGGGGTAGGGTACAGAACCGCAAGGCGGAGATGACCTACCTGCCGATGTATGGTCTGACCTTTGCCCAGCCCTTTAGTGAGGTGAAGCGGGATATGCCCTATGAGCGGAGTGTGGAGGCGTTTAACCAGCATTCCGGCAGTAGGATGATCTATGTGTCGTGTGACCAGACGAAGTTGGGTGAGCAGCAGATGAAGCAGACCTTCGCCTATATCGATTCCCTGAGTCATGTGATCGAGACCACGAAGACCACTGCTGGTGTGAAGCCCTACCTCCTGCTGAGGGCCGTGGCCTACTGTTCGATCCAGAATTTCGACAATGCCATTGATGACCTGAGTATCTATCTGCAGATCGACTCTACGTCATCGTTGGCCTATTGGCAGCGTGCGGTGTGTCAGGCAAAGATCAATGAGTTCAATGCCTCACAGGGCACGAATGTCGAGTTGCAGAGTGCCAATGTGTTGGGTGACCTCTCTGATGCCATCCAGTTGGATTCCCAGAATGCCTATCTCTATTATGACCGGGGGAACCTGTATGTGCAGCGCAACGACTACCAGCATGCCATCGATGACTATAGCCGTGCCATTGAACTCGAACCCAATCTTGCGGAGGCCTATTTCAACAGAGGCATCGCCCGTCTGCAAGCCAAGAAGACTGTTGAGGGTGTTGCAGACCTCAGTAAGGCGGGAGAATTAGGGCTTTACCAAGCCTATAGTGTCATCAAGAAGTATCAGTGATGATGAAAGACCTCAGACTGTTGCTCCTGCTGCTGTCAGTGATCCTCTGCGGGGCTGTCTCTGCTGATGACCTGTTGACAGGACAGGTGATTGGTACGGAGGTCTCTGTGGATTACAGTACCAATGGCAGAACGACGACCGTCAATACCTGCAAGGATGCCTTTGACGGGGATCTGAATACTTTTTTCGCCTCGTATGACAGGAGTTATACGTGGGCAGGACTCGACTTGGGCAGTGCCCATGTGATCACTCGTGTGGGCTGGTCGCCCAGAAATGACGGACAGGGAGAGAAGCGCGTGCTCCTGGGTGTCTTTGAGGGTGCCAACAGAGCGGATTTCATGGATGCCCTGCCTTTGTATCTCATCACGGAGAAAGGGAAGATCGGACAGATGTCGTATGCGGATGTGGATTGCTCGAGGGGTTTCAGATATGTCCGCTATGTGGGTCCTTCCGATGCGCGCTGTAACATTGCAGAGTTGGCGTTCTATGGTCATGCAGGGGTGGGGGATGACAGTCATCTGTATCAGATCACCAATCTTCCTACCGTCAGTATCCATACGAAAGACGGGGTGATCCCCTATGACAAACAGCACCAGATCGTGTCGCAACTGACCATCATCTCTGATGGAGGTACCAAGTTGCTTTCAGAACCAGGTACCACCCGTGAGAGAGGTAATGCGTCGCGCAACTTTGACAAGAAACCCTATCGCATCAAGTTTGATGAGAAACAGCATGTGCTTGATGCCCCTGCGAAGGCCAAGAAATGGACACTGATCAATAATTATGGTGACAAGACGCTGATGCGTAATCTGTTGGCCTTTGAACTGAGTAAGCGTCTGGGTATGCCCTATACGCCTTATGGGACGGCTGTGGATGTCCTGTTGAATGGGGAGTATAAGGGCTGTTACCAACTCTGTGACCAGGTTCAGGTGCATAAGAACCGTGTGGATATCACTGAGATGACCCCTGAGGACAATTCCGGCGTGGCCGTGACAGGTGGTTATCTGGTGGAGGTGGATGCATACGCCCAAGGTGAGAAGTCATGGTTCAGGTCGAATAATCGTAATCCCGTGACTATCAAGTCGCCTCAGGAGGACTCTATCACCGCTGACCAGCGCAATTATATCAAGGCGTATTTCAACAAGATGGAGAATGACCTGGACCGTTATCTGGACAAGAACACCTTCCTGCGCCATTTCCTGGTGGGCGAACTCTCGGGGAATACCGATACCTATTGGAGTGTGTTTATGTATAAGGAGCGCGACGATGATACGATGTACACGGGTCCTGTGTGGGATTTCGACCTTGCCTTTGATAACGATAACCGTACCTACCCTGTCTGTAACAAAAAGGATTACATCTATCGCAGTGGAGGAAGTTGTGCTGGTACGTTGAAAGAGATGGTGGATCTTTTCGTGCTGAAAAACAGTAAATCCCAGACCTTGCTCCTCGATATCTGGGACAAGGCCCGACATACCGATCTCACTGAGGAGCGTCTGGTGGCCTATATCGACCAGATGGAAGCAGAACTCGAGGCTTCTCAGAAACTGAACTTCATGCGTTGGCCCATTCTGAACACGAAGGTACACCAGAACCCGAAGACTTGGGGCAGTTATGCGGCAGAGGTGGAGAATGTGCGCAGGTTTATGAAAGAGCGTCTGGCATGGATGGATAAACGTCTTGGTTATACGTATGTGCCCAGTGGCATCGAAGAGGTGGAGGTGGATATGAACCTGCCGTATGAGGTGTTTACGCTGTCAGGACAGGCCATGGGACAGCGTCTGGAGGGATTGAAAGCAGGTATCTATATCGTGAAGCAGGGTCAAACCACCAAGAAGGTTGTTAAAAAGTAGGCGATTTTTTTTGTATTTCGCTCAATTTGCACTATCTTTGCACCCGTTTTAAACTCAAACATATATTGTAGATATGATTAACATTACTTTCCCAGACGGATCTGTTCGTTCGTATGAGCAGGGCGTGACTGGTTTTCAGATTGCAGAGAGCATCTCTCCGGCTCTCGCACGCAGTGTTGTAAGTTGCGGTGTAAACGGTGAGACCGTAGAGTTGAATCGTCCTATCAACGAGGATGCCAAGATTGAACTCTATAAGTTTGACGACGAGCAGGGTAAGCATACCTTCTGGCACACCTCCGCCCACCTGTTGGCAGAGGCTCTGCAGGAGTTGTATCCCGGTATCCAGTTTGGTTTCGGACCTGCCGTGGAGAATGGTTTCTTCTATGATGTCTTGCTGAAGGACGGTGAGATGATCAAGGAGAGCGACTTCCCCAAGATTGAAGCAAAGATGAAGGAACTGGCTGGCAAGAAAGAGCCAGTGGTTCGTAAGGAGGTGGCTAAGGCAGAGGCTCTGAAGCAGTTTGCTGCCGATGGCCAGACCTATAAGTGCGAACATATCGACCAGGACCTGGAAGACGGTTCTATCACCACCTATACACAGGGTAACTTCACAGACCTCTGTCGTGGTCCTCACCTCGTGGATACGGGCGAGATTAAGGCCATCAAACTGACCTCTGTGGCTGGTGCCTTCTGGCGTGGTGATGCTTCTCGTGAGCAGATGCAGCGTCTCTATGGTATCTCGTTCCCCAAGAAGAAGATGCTCGATGAGTATCTGGAAATGCTCGAGGAGGCCAAGAAGCGCGACCATCGTAAGATCGGTAAGGAGATGGAACTCTTCATGTTCTCCGATAAGGTGGGTAAGGGTTTGCCCATCTGGTTGCCCAAGGGAACAGACCTGCGCCTGCGCTTGCAGGATCACCTGCGCAAAGTGCAGAAACGTTATGGTTATCAGGAGGTTATCACCCCGCATATCGGTGGTAAGAGTCTGTATGTTACCTCTGGTCACTATGCTCATTACGGTCAGGATTCGTTCCGTCCCATCACCACTCCTGAGGAGGGTGAGGAGTATATGCTGAAGCCCATGAACTGTCCGCATCACTGTGAGATCTTCGCCTGGAAGCCACGTTCATATCGTGACCTGCCCCTGCGTATCGCAGAGTTCGGTACGGTGTATCGTTATGAGCAGAGTGGTGAGTTGCATGGTCTGACGCGTGTACGTTCGTTCACCCAGGATGATGCCCACCTGTTCTGCAGGCCTGACCAGGTGAAGCAGGAGTTCCTGAACGTGATGGATATCATCGGTGTGGTACTGAGTGCCTTCGGCTTTAACTTCGAGGCTCAGATCAGTCTGCGTGATCCTAACGACCATACGAAGTATGTCGGTACTGACGAGGACTGGGCATTGGCTGAGAAGGCCATCCAGGAGGCATGTCAGGAGAAGGGACTGAACGCTAAGGTGGAATATGGAGAGGCTGCTTTCTATGGACCGAAGCTCGACTTTATGATCAAGGATGCCATCGGCCGTCGTTGGCAGTTAGGTACCATCCAGGTGGATTACAATCTGCCAAAGCGTTTCCAACTCGAATATACGGATGAGGACAACCAGAAGAAGACGCCTGTGATGATCCACCGTGCACCCTTCGGATCGTTGGAGCGTTTCTGTGCTGTGCTCATCGAACATACCAGTGGTCACTTCCCCCTCTGGCTCACGCCTGAGCAGGTGGCTATCCTGCCTCTGTCGGAGAAGTACAACGACTATGCCCAGGAGGTTTGCAAGCAGTTCAGTGAGGGTGGTGTACGTGCCACCATCGACCTGCGCAACGAGAAGTTGGGTCGTAAGATCCGCGACAATGAGTTGAAGCGCATCCCCTATATGGTGATCGTCGGTGAGAAGGAGGCTGCTGATGGAACAGTGGCCGTTCGTCCTCAGGGCGGTGGTGAACAGAGTGTGAAGACCATCCAGGCATTTATCGACGAGGTGAATGCCCAAGTTGCTGAGATGACAAAAGATTTTTAAAAATAATTAATAAAAAATTTGGCTAATTCGCTGAAAGTTAGTAATTTTGCAGCCGATTTCTTAAAAAGTAGTGGATGAAGAATGACAAATTGAAGAATCAGTACCGGATCAATGACCAGATCCGCGTACGTGAAGTGCGCATCGTCGGTGACAATGGTTCCACCGTTGTTCCCACCCGAGATGCCATCAATATGGCCCGCGAGCAGGGAGTTGATCTCGTGGAGATCTCGCCCAACGCCAACCCGCCTGTCTGTCGTCTCATCGACTACTCCAAATTCCTTTACCAGCAGAAGAAGCGCCAGAAAGAGATGAAGGCCAAGCAGGTGAAGGTGGAGGTCAAGGAAATCCGTTTCGGTCCTCAGACTGATGAGCACGACTACCAGTTCAAGCTCAAGCACGCCAAGGAATTCCTGGAGGAGGGTAACAAGGTGAGAGCCTATGTGTTCTTCCGTGGACGTTCCATCCTGTTCAAGGAGCAGGGCGAGGTGCTGCTCCTCCGTTTCGCCAATGATCTGGAGGAAGTGGGTAAGGTAGAAGGCATGCCGTCGCTGGAGGGTAAGAAGATGTTCCTCTATCTGGCTCCCAAGAAGGCTGGTGCCAAGAAGATGAGTCAGCAGGCCCGTGACAGGGAGGCTGCAGAGGCAGAGGCCAAGGAACAGGCCAAGCAGCAGAAGGAGGTGGAGGAGACAGAGGCACCTGCCAATGGTGGTCTGTTTGCCAATGCCAAGATCAGTGCTGATGCCTTGAAGAAACTGACAGAGGATCAGGGATAAGAACAAAAGAAGACGGCGCGCCCGGTATATGCGTTGTCGTCGGATATTAATAACAATTTAAATTTTTAAAACAATGCCAAAAGTAAAGACAAACTCCGGAGCGAAGAAGAGATTCACGTTCACCGGAACAGGTAAGGTAAAGAGACGTCACGCTTACCACAGCCACATTCTGACGAAGAAGACCAAGAAGCAGAAGCGTAACTTGGTGGGTACAACTATCGTTGATCCGTCAAACATGAAGCAGGTCCGCGACCTGTTGTGTCTCCGTTAACCCTATTGTCAAACATTTAAAGTCAAGAAATTATGCCAAGATCAGTAAATCACGTTGCTTCAAGAGCAAAGCGTAAGAACATTTTGAAACTGACCCGCGGTTACTTTGGTGCCCGCAAGAATGTTTGGACAGTAGCCAAGAATACCTGGGAAAAGGGTCTGACCTATGCCTATCGTGACCGTCGTAACAAGAAGCGCAACTTCCGTGCCTTGTGGATTCAGCGTATCAACGCTGCCGCTCGTCAGGAAGGTCTGAGCTACTCGGTTTTCATGGGCAAACTCACCAAGGCTGGTATCGAGATCAACCGTAAGGTGCTCGCTGACCTCGCCATGAACAACCCCGAGGCTTTCAAGGCCATCGTGGAGAAGGTGAAGTAAAGAAAGAACCTTGTCAAATAAAAAAGCCTCCCGCCCTGGGAGGCTTTTTTATTATATTCCCTTGAGAGATAGGGAGATGCGATGACGACGATGATCGACCTCGATGACACGTACCTTCACATGCTGGTGGAGTTTGACGACATCGAGGGGATGGGCAATACGACGGTTGGCCATCTGGGAGATGTGAACCAGTCCATCCTGATGGACACCGATATCCACGAAGGCTCCGAAATTGGTGATATTAGTGACGATGCCCGGTAGGATCATACCCTCCACGAGATCATCGATGGTGGAGACATTCTTGTCGAACTCGAACTCCTCTAACTGTTCCCGGGGATCACGTCCAGGTTTCTCCAGTTCTTTCATGATATCGGTGAGGGTGGGGATGCCCACCTCGGCTGTGACATATCGTTTGATGTCGATGGCCTCACGCTTTTCCTTATTCTTCATCAGGTCGCTGACGGTGCAGCCCTGATCCTTGGCCATCTGTTCGACGATGGGGTAACTCTCGGGGTGGACTGCAGAGTTGTCAAGGGGATTCCTGGCGCCAGGGATGCGCAGGAAACCAGCACACTGCTGATAGGCAGAAGGACCTAAACGAGGTACCTTTTTCAGTTGGGCACGTGAGGTAAAGGCCCCGTTCTCCTTACGATAATCCACGATATTCTTGGCGAGGGTAGGTCCCAGACCACTGACGTACATGAGCAGATGTTGAGAGGCCGTATTGAGATTCACGCCCACATTATTCACACAACTCTCGACCGTTTGGTCGAGGGAGTGTTTGAGTTTCGTCTGATCCACATCGTGCTGGTACTGGCCCACACCGATGCTCTTGGGATCGATCTTCACGAGTTCGGCCAGCGGATCCATCAGACGACGACCGATGGAGACTGCCCCACGAACCGTGACATCCTCATCGGGAAACTCCTCGCGGGCAATCTTAGAGGCGGAATAGACGGAGGCACCTGCCTCAGAGACCACAAAGACCTGAGGCATCTCTCCCTCGCGCCGCGAGGGAGAGATGTCGTAGCGTCCAGCGAGAACATCCTTGATGAAACTGGCGGTCTCACGACTGGCAGTGCCATTGCCAATGGAGATGGCCTCTATCTGGTATTTGGTGACCATCTTCTGGATGGCCATGGCGGCTTCCATGCGTTTGTTGACAGGGGGATGCGGGAAGATGGCCTCGTGGTGGAGCAGGTTGCCCTGGCCATCGAGGCATACCACCTTACAACCTGTGCGGAAACCAGGATCGACGCCCATCACGCGTTTCTGTCCTAAGGGTGCACCTAAGAGCAGTTGACGCAGGTTCTCTGCAAAGACACGGATGGCCTCTTCGTCAGCCTTCTCCTTGCTGGAGGCTGCAAATTCGGTCTCGATGGCAGGTTTGAGAAGACGTTTATAACCATCGTCGATGGCCTCTGCCACTAATTTCCCACAGGGGGTGTTGCCATAGACATAATGGCGCTTGAGACGATCGACAGCCTCTTCATCGTCAGGGGAGATGCTGATGCGGAGGAACCCTTCCTCCTCACCCCGTCGCATGGCGAGCAGACGATGGGAAGAACAACGCTTGAGGGGTTCCTGCCAGTCGAAGTAGTCGCTGTATTTAGCGGCTTCGTCGCTGTCAGCCTTGGCCTTCACAACCTTTGAGGTGATGATGGCCTGACGGGAGAAGGCATTGCGGAGTTGTTGACGACTGCGCTCATCCTCACTGACCGTCTCTGCGATGATGTCCTGGGCCCCCTTGAGAGCGGTCTCTGCATCTTTGACTTCGCCCTTGACGAATCGTTCTGCAGCACGTTCGGGATCTCGTTCGCGCTGAACCATGAGGATCTGGGCGAGGGGCTCCAGTCCCTGTTCACGTGCTACCTGAGCACGGGTACGTCGTTTGGGTTTATAGGGCAGGTAGATATCTTCGAGTTCCGTGGTCTCCCAACAGTCATCGATACGCTTCTGCAATTCTGGCGTCATCTTATCCTGCTCTGTGATGGTCTTGGTGACGGTATCCTTGCGTTTCTGAATCTCCTGGAGTTTGTCGAAACGGTCGCTGATGGCTGCAATCTGAACCTCGTCGAGGCCTCCTGTCCGTTCTTTGCGATAACGGGAGATAAAGGGGATGGTACAGCCCTCTTCCAATAGGGAGAGGGTGTTGGCTACTGCCCGCTCCTGAAGGTTCAGTGCGGTGGCAATCAGTTTGGCGAAGATGTTCTTTTCCATAAGGCCGTTGACAAAAAATCTATTTTGTAGGCAAAGGTACAAAATAATTTGTAATTCATCATTCATAATTCATATTTATTTCGTAATTTTGCAGCTCGAAAGTATAGAAAATGAGAAAAAGGTTTGTTTTGATCTTCATGTCGTTTCTGATGGTACTCTGTTCCGTCCAGGCAGACGAGACGCCGAATTCCAGACAGGCACGCAGGATCTTCAACAGTGCCTATCAGCAGGTGTTTGGAGAACAGGGTGCTACCTTGCATTACGACGTGAACATCACCGGTATCTATAAGACCAATGGCTCGATCTGGTATAAGGGTAAGAAGAGCAAGTTCGAGGATGAGAAGATGAACTCCTGGAACGACGGCATTACCGTCTATACCGTCAAAAAGAAAAAGAAGAAGGAAGTGGAGATCCACAGTGCCAAGAACAACAAGTCGGACAAGTATTCGAGCAAATTCAAGTTTGAGCCTGAGAATTTCGACTATAGTATCGCTGAACAGGCAGAAGGACTGATGCTCACCCTGAAGGCCAAAAAGGGCAAGAAAGGCATCAAGGAGGTGCATGCCCTGGTGAAGCGCAAGACCTACGAGCCTATCAGCGTGCGTATTAAGATCGCCTTTGTATGGACCACTATCAGGATATCGAACTTCCGTTCTGGCAGCATCACGGACGAGATGTTGCGTTTTCCCAAGGAGAAATACAAGGATTACGAATTTGTAGATAAGCGATGATCTCTGTAGAAGGACTGAAGGTGGAGTTTGGGGTGAAGCCCCTGTTCGTGGATGCGAGTTTCGTGATCAACGACCGGGACCGTATTGCCTTGGTGGGTAAGAACGGTGCAGGCAAATCGACCTTGCTGAAGATCCTCTGTGGACAACAGAAGGCCACTGAGGGAACGGTGAGTGTCCCCAATGACTGTCGCATTGGTTATCTGCCCCAGGTGATGATCCTGCAGGACGATACCACTGTACGCGAAGAAGCCCAGAAAGCCTTTGCTGACATCACGAAGATGAAGGCAAGGCTCGACAAGATGAACCAGGAACTGGCTGAGCGTACTGACTATGAGAGTGAGAGCTATCTCGCCCTGATCGAGAAATATACGACCGAACACGAGCGTTACCTGATGATGGGGGCAGAGAGTAGGGAGGCAGAACTGGAGCGTACGCTGACAGGACTGGGATTCCTGCGGTCAGACTTCGAACGGCCCACCTCTGAGTTCTCCGGGGGTTGGCGTATGCGTATCGAACTGGCGAAGATCCTGTTGCAGCGTCCGGATGTGCTGTTGCTCGATGAGCCCACGAACCATCTTGATATCGAGAGTATCCAGTGGCTGGAGCAGTTCCTGGCGCAGAGTTCGAGTGCTGTGGTGCTCGTGAGTCATGACCGTGCCTTTATCAATCATGTGTCGAACCGTACGCTGGAGATCTCCTGTGGAAGGGTCATCGACTATAAGGTGAAATATAACGAATATGTCGTTCTGAGGAAGGAACGTCGTGAACAACAGATCCGTGCCTACGAGAACCAACAGAAGGAAGTGGCAGAGATGAAGGACTTCATCGAGCGCTTCCGCTATAAGGCGACGAAGGCTGTACAGGTGCAACAGAAGATCAAACAACTGGAGAAGATCGTGCCCATCGAGATCGACGAGGTGGATAACTCCGCGATGCACCTGAAGTTCCCGCCTTGCTTGCGTAGTGGTGACTATCCCGTGATCTGTGACGAGGTGAGGAAGGACTATGGGGCGCATACCGTGTTCGACCATGTGACGCTGACTATCAAACGTGGTGAGAAAGTGGCTTTCGTCGGTAAGAATGGTGAGGGTAAATCGACGCTCGTGAAATGTATCATGGGTGAGATTCCCTTTACGGGAGAACTGAAGATCGGCCATAACATCCAGATTGGCTATTTCGCCCAGAATCAGGCGCAGTTGCTGGATGAGAGCCTCACCGTGTTCCAGACCATCGACTATGTGGCGAAGGGTGATATCCGTCTGAAGATCAATGATATCCTCGGAGCCTTTATGTTCGGTGGTGAGGAGAGTGACAAGAAGGTGAAGGTGCTCAGTGGCGGTGAAAGGAGTCGATTGGCGATGATCCGTCTGCTACTGGAACCAGTGAACCTGTTGATCCTCGATGAGCCCACCAACCACCTCGACATGCCCTCGAAGGATGTGCTGAAGGAGGCTATCAAGGCTTTCGACGGGACGGCGATTATCGTCAGTCATGACCGAGAGTTCCTGGATGGTCTGGTGACGAAGGTCTATGAGTTCGGTGGTGGGAAGGTCAGGGAGCACCTTGGCGGTATCTATGACTTCCTCCGCGAGAAGAAAATCTCTGAGTTGAGTGAGTTGGGGCAGGTCGTACCGTCCAGTCCGATAGGAAATAAGACGGTCCCATCTCCCAGTGAACCCCCGGCAGACCAGTCTGCCACCATCTCGAAGGCCATGAATTATGCTGAGCGTAAGGAACAGCAGAAACTCAAGAACCGTGCAGAGAAGGCTGTGAAGGAGTCGGAAGCCAAGATTGAGAAGATGGAAGCACGGCTGAAAGAACTCGACGAGTTGTTGATGATCCCAGAAAATGCCTCGGACATGACGCTTGTGACGGAATATACTTCGACGAAGAAATGTCTCGATGAGGAAGTGGAGAAATGGGAGCAGTTAAGTGAGGAATTGGAAACAATCACACAAAATATTGAATCAAGATGAAACGAATTGTAATGATGATGGCTATGTCAGCCATTAGTCTGATGGCGGTGGCCCAGGAGCCACTCAGTTCTGGATTGGACCGTTCGAATTTCGATACAAGTGTCCGTCCTGGTGATGATTTCTATGAGTATGCCTGTGGTGGCTGGGTTAAGAATAATCCCCTGCCTGCCGCCTATTCACGCTATGGCAGTTTTGACCAGTTGCAGGAGAGTAACGACAAGCGTATCAACGGCATCCTCTCGGAATTGTTGAATAACAGTTATGAGGAAGGTACCATCGAACAGAAACTCAGTGACCTTTATAAACTGGCGATGGACTCTGTGCGTAGGAACCAGGAGGGTGTCGCTCCTGTGATGCCTCTGATCAAACGGTTGGAGGCTGCCAAGACCAATGCACAACTGTTGGCTATCCAACTGGAACAGGCACCCTACGGAGAACAGGAGTTCTTCTATGCAGGTTTCGGGGCAGATGACAAGAATGCCACACAGAATATCCTGAACGTGTATCAGGGTGGTCTGACGCTGGGACAGAAGGAGTATTATCTGGACAACGACAAGGCGACTGCCGATATCCGTGAGGCCTTCAAACAGCATGTCGTGAAGATGTTCCAACTCTTCGGTTTCAGCAAGAGCGTTGCCACCAAGAAGATGCAGAATATCATGAAGGTGGAGACAGCCTTGGCCAAGGTGTCGAAGTCGAGGACGGAGTTGCGTGACCCGGAGGCCAACTATAACAAGATGACCTTGCAGGAGTTCAAGACGAAGTATCCCAACCTGCCGTTGGAAAAGGTCATGAATGCCAAGGGCGTCGAGAGCCAGTATCTGCAGGAGATGGTGGTTGGTCAACCCGCCTTCCTGGAAGGTGCGAACCTGTTGGTAGGCAGTATCAAACCAGCAGAGTATCGTGACGTGATGGAGTGGGGGATTATCGATGGTGCAGCCAATTATCTGAGTGATGCTACGGTGGCTGAGAAGTTCGACTTTGAGGGACGAGTCCTCTCTGGTCGTCAGGAGAACCATCCCCTTTGGAAACGCAGTACGGCACAGGTGGAGCGTATGATGGGTGAGGCCCTGGGTAAGATCTATACAGAGAAATACTTCCCTGAGTCATCTAAGCAGCGTATGACGACGTTAGTGAAGAACCTGCAGATTGCCCTTGGAGAACGTATCGCCGCTCAAGACTGGATGAATGACTCCACGAAGGTGAATGCCCTGTTGAAGTTGAATACCTTCTATGTGAAGATCGGCTATCCCGATAAATGGACGGATATCTCAGCCTTGGTTATTGACACGAAAAATTCTTACTATGAGAATATTCGGGCATGTCAAAAATTCTGGAATGAATGGGGTATCGAGCATCGTGTGGGTAAACCCGTTGACCGGGATGACTGGCATATGACACCACAGACCGTGAATGCTTATTATAATCCCACGACTAACGAGATCTGCTTCCCTGCGGGTATTCTACAGTATCCGTTCTTTGATCCTCAGGCTGACGACGCCTTCAACTATGGGGCTATCGGTGTGGTGATCGGCCATGAGATGACCCACGGCTTTGATGACCAAGGTCGTCGTTTTGACAAGGACGGTAATATGCAGGACTGGTGGACGGAAAGTGATGGAAAGAATTTTACAGAACGTACGGATAAGTATGCGGACTTCTTCTCGGCGATCAGCGTGTTACCCGACTTGAAGGCCAATGGTCGTCTGACACTGGGTGAGAACCTTGCTGACCATGGTGGTCTGCAGGTTGCCTTCACCGCCTATAAGAACGCTACGAAGTATGCACCTTTAGGTGAGTTGGACGGTCTGACTGCAGACCAGCGCTTCTTCCATGCATACGCTGGTGTATGGGCCAATAATATCACCGAGGCAGAGATCCGCAAGCGTACGAAGAGTGATCCCCATTCCCTGGGTCGCTGGCGTGTCAATGGTGCCCTGCCACATGTTGATGCGTGGTACGAGGCCTTTGGCGTCAAAGAGGGTGACAAGATGTTCATTCCGAAGTCTGAACGCCTGCAATTGTGGTAATTTTGGACAAAATAACACAAAATGCCGTCGTAAATATAAATTTACGGCGGTTTTTTTTGGTTTATTAAAAAAATTATTTAATTTTGCACCTAACTTCAGTTAAAAACGCGTTTTATGATGAACGAAGATATTACTCTAAACCCTGAAAGAACGGACCGAGGCATGCAGCAGATGCAGCATGAGGAAATCGCCTTGGAGCGCACTGATGACATACAGATGGAACAGCAGATGCAGATGCATGCTGCCCAGGGTGTCAAGTGTCCTTACTGTGGTACCATGAATGAACCGGAGGCCGCTTTCTGTGCCTCCTGTGGTCAGCCCATTGGTAAGACCTCCTGTCCCAACTGTGGTGCTGATCTGGATCCTGATGCTGATTTCTGTGAGGTATGTCGCCATTATGTCCGTACAGATGTCTGCTCGTTCTGTGGTGCTCGTCTTACAGGTAATGAGGCCTTCTGTCCGGAATGTGGCAGTCCAAGAGGCGGTATTGTCTGTCCCGTTTGCCATACCCTGAACGACTTCGCTTTCTGTAAACAGTGTGGCACCCCGTTGACTGACGAGGCCAAACAGTTGCAGGAAGAGGTGAAGCTACTGCCCGAATATGCGGAATTGCAACAGTTGGCTGTTGAGATCCAGCAGATGAGTCTGACCCTCCCGTATTCTTCAGAAAGGGAACTGGTGCGTGATCAGTTGAACATGAAGTTGCGTGAGCGGGTTCTGAAACTGTTGGCTGAGGATAGGGGCGTTATCCATCCCGTTATTCCAGAGTCCGAACACAAGCGTATGAGCCGTAAGGAGTATGAGGCCAAGAAGAAAGAACGTCTTGAAAAGATCACGGAGATTCTCGACAAGATGGCTCAGGGACCTCAGCTCAAGCCTGCTCAGGTGCGCAACTATGCGATGGCCTGTAAGCCGCAGGGTGTCAGACTGGCCTGGGAGTGTAATTTCAAACACGCCCTCCATTCCAGTCCCTGTGGGTGTGCCAAGCCCCAGTTGGGTGGCAAGTGGGTGATCCTCGGCAAGAATACCAAGAAAGAAATTAAAGACGATATATAAATGAGTACGAAAAATCCTTTCGATTCCAGTCAGCTAGGAGATACGAGTCATACGCTCCGGCCTTCCACCCTCAATGGTGAAAGCAGGGATGCTACGATGCGTTCATCCATGATGGAAGACTCTTTTTCGTTCAGGGCTGACGAACCCGTAGAGAACACTGACGTGGAGGAGAACTACTTCCTCCTCAAAGGGGTTAAATATCGGAATGTACAGTCGTTGAGTGATAATACCGGAGAGGCTCAGGTGTTCCTGGTGGAGCAGAATGGGGAAAACTATGTGTTGAAGATATACTACCCCAATTTCGATGTCAACAGGAAGATCCTTCAGACGGTTTATAATTTCGACTTTGAGATGATCGTCAAGGTCTATGACTTCGGAAAGACCTACGTGGATGGCAAGCATCGCTATTATGAACTGATGGAGTACCTCTGTGGTGGTACCTTGGCGGAATATCACCTGAACGGCGATATGGACAAGTTCCGCCGTATCGCTCTGCAAGGTGCTGCCGCCCTGGCTTATTGTCATCAGTGCAATATCCTGCATAAGGATGTCAAGCCCAGTAATTTCTTCTTCCGTGATAAGGAACATACCGAACTGGTGTTGGGAGACTTCGGTATCTCAAGTATTCTGGATCAGGACGGTAAGTCGCATAAGACCACTCAGGCCCGTACCCCCATCTATGCTGCACCGGAGATGTACACAGATGTGATTGACGGTGTGGTGGAGGTGACCCCTGCTGCCGACTTCTATTCCCTGGGCATCTGTCTGATGGCCCTGTGGCTGGAAGGATCGCCGATGAGTACCAATGAGCGGGTGATGATGCGTCAGAAGAATGAGGGACGATTGCCTCATATCCAGGAACTGCCTGAGCGTGTCAGGATGATCGTCCAGGGTCTGACGGTGGTCAATCCGGCCAGTCGCTGGGGATATGATCAGGTGGAGGAATGGTTCAAGGGTGGCAGTCCGAAGGTTGATCTGTCTTCCCCGTTCCTGAAATACAAGAGTTTTATCGTGGATCCCGACCGAAACCTGGTGGCCGACAATATCCACGAGTTGATTCCCCTGTTGCTCGACAATGAGAAACTGGCCATCGGCTATCTCTATAATGGTCGTATCAGTACGTGGTTGGAGTCGTGTGGCAACCAGAAGTTGAGTACCATCGTGAAGGATATCGTGGTGAACCGCTATCCCGTGGATCAGCATGCCGGACTGATGGCTGCTGTCTATGCGATGGAACCCACCTATCCGTATAAAGATATCAAGGGCAATCTCTGTGACGATGCCCATAGTGTGGCCATCTCCTTGCTGAGCTATCAGCATGACTACGCCCTGCTGTTGACAAATCCCAATGACAGTCTGTTCCTCTATCTGGAAACACATACAAAGTGCAATGTGGATCGTCTCCGTTCCTATTTTACAAATATAGAGAAGGGTGCTGACCATGTGCCTATCATGCGTATGGTATATGAGATAGACGCGGATATCCCGTTGCTCTCCCATCATCCCTCTTCAAACCTGAAGGAGATCGTCAAGACTTTTGGCAGGGAGCAACTGACAGAAGATGACTGGCATAGTCTGACAGATGGTCGTCTGTTGTCGTGGATGTATAGCCACGAAGACCGGATGGCCTGTGAGAGTCTGCGTATTCTGACCCAGAACCAGTCCTATTCAGAGTCGCTGGCCTATAAGGTTCTATATAATCTAGACCGTGAGGCTGGTTACGATCTCAAGAATGCTTTCACCCCGATACAGATCGCAGAACAACTCAACGAACGTCTGAAGCAGGCAGAGCATTTGAGTGACAAGGAATTCGAGGAAGAAATGAGGGACCTGACGGAGTTGAATAGTCGATTCGGTTATTATGCCCAACTGCATGGCTGGACAGAGGTGTTGAACGAGTATAACCGCTGTTTCGACATGAAGAGTGAGGAGAACCGTGAACGTCTTGGTGCCTATGATGCCAAGACAGCCGTCTATCGTTTCTGTCGTATTCTGGGTGTGGCACCAGTCTATGTGATGCCAGACGGAACGGAGTTGACTGATGGCAGGAATCTTGATCCCCATCACAATCCCCAGTTGCGTACGGAAGTACGTAATGGATCCCTAAGTCAGTGGATGGCGGTGTACTATCATGAGGATCCGTTTGCCGACTTCTCTGCGGATTATGCATACGAACATGCGTTGGAGGATTGGTTGATGGCCTTGGGTAAGATTGATCTCACACAGACCTATTACAAGCGCTTCGTCGATGCCCGTGAGGAGACGACCAACAGGATTAAGAATGTCCGGGACAACTGGCAGAAGGCCAAGGGTCGTGAGAAACTCTGGCAGATGGTGTTCTACGCATTGAGTGGCCTTTGGTTGTTGTTGATCCTGTTTATAGGTGTGAAGGATCGTTCTTACCTGCTCTCGCACACCTTCCTGTCTATAGGACTGCCTCTGGGAGGTATGACTGCCGTGATTGTTGGAACACGAGCCTACTTCCGTGGCTATGATGTGTTCTTCTCCTTCCTCTGGGGTATGGCAGGGGCTTTGTCCTCATTCATACCTATTATTATTTTAAAGTATTTCGCGCAGTCGCATCCCTCCATGTTCAATATGGCGATTATCGTCATTACGTTGGTCTATATGCTGATTTGTCATCTGACGGACTTCCGTGGAGACCAGAAGGCTGATAGCAAACTGATCTCGGAGGTGTTGGACAATGACGTGAAGTCGATGCTGCTGGAACCGCTGTACTATACGTTCAAGACGAAGTCGTATAAGTTTAAGGGCTCTAAGTTCGGTCTGTTGAATGATGTAACGGATCAGGTACGATCTATCAGTGGAGAGAGTGTACTGCATTATATCTTGTGGAGTATGCTGGCCTTGATCTTTGTCCTGGACTTCATCATCTTCAGCCCGAGTCTGCTGAATGTCAGCAATCCCAATACCAGCAGTCTGAATCCTACAGAGATTTTTAAGCAAATAGAGAGAGACGTAGAATAAAATAAATGGTTTGCGAGAATTGTCATAAAGAAAACCGGAGCATTGCCAAGTTCTGTAAGTGGTGTGGCCAGCCATTGGCCATGCAGGATATGCTTGACAAACTGGTGGGACTTGACGAAGTGAAGCGTCAACTGAAGACCATTGTCGATACCTATACCTATCTTCGTTCGCGTAAGGATATCGCCAATGTGCGAATCTCGGTGAATGCTGTTATCATCGGAGAGACAGGTACAGGAAAGACTGCTTTGGCTGAGATCCTCCGTGATTATTTCTATAAGCATAAGATCATTGAGAAACCGA
This sequence comes from uncultured Prevotellaceae bacterium, assembly GCA_902784615.1. Classification (GTDB taxonomy): domain Bacteria; phylum Bacteroidota; class Bacteroidia; order Bacteroidales; family Bacteroidaceae; genus Prevotella. The sequence goes on from CACZVN010000006.1 coordinate 30,015, forward strand.
AGTTGACAATGGTTGATGCTGTCGATTATCAGCGTTTCGTTGATAAGTGGGATGATAATATCAAGAAGGCCAAGGGCGGTATTCTTTTCTTTGACAATGTCCAGAAACTCCTACCCGACAAATACTCCAGTCAGGTGAATCCGCTTGATAAACTGTTTGTCGAGATGGATAAGTGGGAAGATAATCCCATTGTGATCATCTCCGGTCTGACCAAGGGTTTGGAAGACTTCTTGGAGAGCAATCCCGCTGTGGCAAATCGTTTCAAATACACCTTCCGTCTGCCAACACCAGGTTATCAGGAGCTGACTGATATCTGTAAGTTGAACCTTCAGATGAAGTATGGTGTCACGAAGTTCTCAGAAGAGGCAGAGAATCAGTTGACCCGTTTCTTCAAATATCAGGTGAAGATCAAGGATGAAACCTTTGGTAATGGTCATCTGGCCATCAAGACGGCAGAGGATATCTTTACCCATTTCATCAGTCGTGGTATCGATGCCGCTCAGGTGGAGAAAGATGATATCACAGGCTATGTACCTGAGGAGCGTTCTGTCGATGATATCCTGAAGGATCTCGACAATTTCATCGGCATGGATGAGGTGAAGAGTGCTGTCCGCGAGATGGCCTATTCTGTGCAGAACAGTATCCAACGAGCCGAACGAGGGTTGGGTGAGCAGGAGAAGATGTCGATGCACATCATCCTCACAGGTAATCCCGGTACAGGTAAGACCACGATTGCCCGTAAACTTGGAGAGATACTCGCTTCTGTGGGATATCTGGATAGTGGACATGTCGTGGAGGTCGATCGTGCCAAGATGGTGAGCCCTTATCAGGGTGAGACACCCAAGGTGGTCGATCGTCTGTGTGACAAGGCGATGGGTGGTATCCTCTTCGTGGATGAGGCCTATACGCTGGCGCCTCAGAATGCTGCGGGAGAGCGTGATAACCAGGGCGCCCAGGCACTGGAGAAACTGATGAAGCGCATGGAGGATGACCGTGGTAAGTTTGTGGTGATTGCTGCAGGCTATCGGACGGAGATGGAGAACCTCTTCCGTATCAATCCAGGTTTCCGCAGTCGTTTCAACTATTTCCTTGACATCAAGGACTACTCGCCTGATCAGTTGTATGATATCATGCAGGTCTTTGCCAAGGAGAAGAAATACCTGTTCTCTACAGAGGCAGAGGAGTTGACCAAGAAGATGATCACGGAGATGTATAACTCCCGTGACAAGGATTTTGCCAATGGTCGTACGATGCGAACCCTCTTCGACCAGATCTGTAAGAAACAGGCCCAGCGTCTGCAGGGTCAGAGTATCTCCCTGATGAGCAACGAGGAGTTGATGACCATCATCCCTGCTGATGTGCCATACGAGGCTCCGCAGTCTGTGGATGTCTCCGACTGTCTGGCTAAACTCGATGGTCTGGTGGGTCTGAGTGCCGTGAAGAAGGAAGTGTCTAATCTGGCCTCTTATCTGAACCTGCAGATCAAGCGTGGCGAGACCAACACCTTCCAAGGCAAGCATTACGTGTTTACGGGTAATCCCGGAACAGGTAAGACTACGGTGGCCCGTATCATGGCAGATATCTTCAAGACGCTCGGTATCGTGGCACGAGGTCAACTGGTGGAGGCTGACCGCTCCAAACTGGTGGCAGGCTACTCCGGACAGACTGCCATCAAGACTAACCAGTTGGTGGATCAGGCTTTGGGAGGTGTACTCTTCATCGATGAGGCCTATACCTTGAAGTCCAGTGATGGAGATACCTTCGGTTCAGAGGCGATTGATACCCTGCTGAAACGTCTGGAGGACGACCGTGGTAAGTTCGTTTGTATCGTGGCCGGTTATACAGATCAGATGCATGACTTCATCGACTCCAACCCTGGTCTGAAGAGCCGTTTCACCCAGACCATTCATTTCGAGGACTATACACCGGATGAGTTGACGGAGATCTTCCTGCATCTGGCAGAAGCCAAGAACTTCATGGTCGATGAGGATACGAAAGGTGCCATCCATCGTCAGTTTGAACAGCTCTACCTGCGTCGTGACAAGAACTTCGGTAATGCCCGTGAGGCCCGTAAGATCTTTGATGAGGCCGTGGAGCGTCAGAGTCAGCGTCTTGTCAAGCAGATGAATGATCCTGGCTTCCAGGAGACGGATATGTTCAGTCTGACGAAGGAAGACCTGCCGATGGCACAGAATGACGCCGCCCGTCCGTTGGATGAGGTACTTAACGAACTGGATGAGTTTGTCGGCATGCGTTCCGTGAAGAACTCCATCCGTCGTTTGGCTGTGCAGAGCATGTTCATGAAGCAGCGGGCTGCCATGGGCGCAGGTAAGGTGCAGCAGATGGCGATGAACTTCGTGCTGACAGGTAATCCCGGTACGGGAAAGACCTCTATTGCCCGTAAGATGGGTGAGATACTCCAGGCCATGGATATCCTACCTACGAGTCGGGTGTTGGAGACCAGTCGTGCTACGCTGGTCGGAAAATATATGGGTGAGACTCCGAAGATTGTCAACAGCATGTGTGACAAGGCCATGGGTGGTATTCTTTTCATTGATGAGGCCTACACCCTCAGTGACGGGGGAGACCAGTATGGCAAGGAGGCTATTGACACCCTGATGAAGCGTATGGAGGATGACCGTGGCAAGTTCGTGGTGATTGCCGCAGGCTATAAGGACAAGATGGATGATTTCTTGATGATGAATCCGGGACTGGCCAGTCGTTTCACACATAAGCTGCATATCGACGACTATAACGAGGATGAGTTGTTGGACATCTTCAAGTCCATGGCCAATAAGGAGCAATATACCCTTTCTCAGACGGCAGAGTTTAAGGCTCTTGACGCTATCTACAAGATGGTGCTGAATAAAGACGAGTCATGGGGCAATGCCCGTGAGATGCGTAACTTGCTTGATTCCACCATCCAGAAGCTCTCGATCCGTGTGTCGCAGATGCCGCCTGACCAGGTGACGAAAGAAACATATCAGTTAATATTACCAGAAGATATATAAGCGATGATTATTTGTCCAGCGTGTAAAGAAGAGATAGAGGACGATTCCTATTTTTGTGATCAGTGTGGTCATGCCTTGCTGTTCTGCAAACAGTGTGGACGTGTAGGATTGGGACGTCGCTGTACCTACTGCGGTGGTCTGATGGTTTCCCAAGATGCCAATGTCAGACCGGCTTCTCCTTCACTTCGCAATTCGATCGGGACTTTTGCCAGTATTGGTATGGACCAGAGCGTCTCACAGGCTCAGGGCAAAGGCAGCATGCCAGTCCTGACACTTGCCAACGACAGCCTGAACATCCGTATGGTGGCTATGAATGGTGCCATCATCGGACGAAGGAAAGGACCCTATACCCGTTTCTTTGAGAAACAGGCCTATGTCTCAGGTGTTCATGCCCAACTGAAATACAATCCGGGAACGGGGTGGTGCATTGCTGACAAACACTCCTCCAACGGTACAAAATTGAATCAGCATATCCTGCAGCCTGATGTGGAAATGACACTGAACAACGGTGACATCGTGACATTGGCTAATATCAGTCTGCAGGTTATTATCAGATAGCATAATGGTAACATTAGAGATATCATCAGCCAGCAGGAACGGCTGTGTGAGAGATCATAACGAGGACATGATACTGGTGGATAACCATTTTGTCCGTGATGACGACTACAAGACCCTGCTGACACTGAACCATGAAGACAGGTTTATCGTAGCTCTTGCTGACGGTATGGGAGGTCATAACCGTGGTGATGTTGCCAGCAGTGATATTCTGCATAATCTGCAATATTATTACCATGACATCCCCTCAGGACTCTGTGCCAGTGACTTCAATGAAGCGATTGTCGGGTGGTTGGATTCCATCAATAATTTCGTCGTTTCGAAGGGTAGGGCAGATGAACAGTTCAAGGGGATGGGTACCACCCTCGTGGGACTGGCCTACTATGTCGGAGATTTCTATTCGTTGAACTGTGGAGACAGCAGGCTTTACCGTTTCAGGGACGGCGAACTGACGCAGTTGACGACTGATCATTCGTTGAACACCGTGCTCGGTTCTGAGAAACATTCCAGTATTATCACGAACTGTATCGGAGGAGGCTGTACGAGTTCCTATATCGATATTGTCAGACTGACTGACGATATTCGGCGTGATGATATATACCTGCTCTGTTCAGACGGACTTACTGATATGGTCAGTGATTCCCGTATCTCCCGTTTGCTGGCAGATGGGGCCAATGCCAACCTGCTCTGTGAGGCCGCCATCGCGAGGGGGGGACTCGATAATGTCTCCGCCTGTGTGATAATGATTAAGTAATAAGACAACCATGCCATTAAGATTACCAGACAGACTGCCCGCCATTGATATTCTGAAGAACGAGAATATCTTTGTGATGGACAATTCCAGGGCGACCACTCAGGATATCCGTCCTTTGCGGATTGCTATCCTGAACCTGATGCCGCTGAAGATAACGACAGAGACGGATCTGATCCGTCTGCTTTCCAATACACCCCTGCAGTTGGAGATCAGTTTCATGAAACTGAAGAGCCATACGCCGAAGAATACGCCGATAGAGCACATGATGATGTTCTACCGTGACTTCGCGGAGATGCGCAATGAGAAGTACGACGGTATGATCATTACGGGTGCTCCTGTGGAGCAGTTGGAGTTTGAGGATGTGCTCTATTGGAATGAGATTACTGAGATCTTCACGTGGGCGCGTACGCACGTCACGAGTACCTTATATATATGTTGGGCTGCTCAGGCAGGACTCTATTATTACTACGGAGTGCCCAAGTATCCGTTGGCAATGAAGATGTTCGGTATCTTCCCACAGACGCCCCTTGATCCCAAACTTCCCATCTTCAGGGGCTTCGACGATGTGTTTATGATGCCCCACAGCCGTCATACGGAGATCCGTCGAGAGGATATCCTCGCCAACCCTGAACTGACGCTTATCGCTGAGTCTGAAGACAGTGGCGTGAGTATCGTCATGGCGCGTGGTGGACGAGAGTTCTTCATCACAGGTCATCTGGAATATGCGCCCAATACCCTCGACAACGAGTATAAGCGTGACAAGGATATCCGTAAGGATGTGGCACCGCCACTGAACTACTATAGGAACAATAATCCCAATAATCCGCCGATGGTGACTTGGCGCTCTCATGCGAACCTGTTCTACACCAACTGGGTGAACTACTACGTCTATCAGGAGACACCTTATAATATCGACGACATCAAGTAGTTTCTGCCTTGACCCCGTTAGAACTGTTAGCCCCCGCGAAGAATCTGGAATGTGGCATGGCCGCCATCGACCATGGTGCTGATGCCGTCTATATCGGTGCCCCCCATTTCGGTGCCCGTGCTGCAGCAGGTAACAGTATTGAGGATATCCGTTGTCTCTGTGACTATGCCCATCCTTTTGGGGTGAAGGTCTATGTCACGGTGAATACCATCCTTTATGATGATGAGTTGGAGGCCACCCGTCAGTTGCTCCTGGATTTGGAAGCTGCTGGTGTGGATGCCATTCTCGTACAGGATATGGCTGTGCTACAGTTGGCGGCAGACACCTCCCTGACACTCCATGCCTCTACGCAGACTGATAACCGTACACCAGAGAAGGTGCGCTGGTTGAAAAGTCTGGGTTTTGCCCGTACGGTTCTGGCGCGAGAACTCTCTGTTGAGGAGATTGCCCAGATTCATGCGGAAGTGCCTGACATGCCGTTGGAGGTATTCGTTCACGGAGCCCTATGTGTCAGTTACTCAGGACTTTGCTACGCCTCCCAGCATTGTTTCAGTCGCAGTGCCAATCGTGGGGAGTGTGCCCAGTTCTGTCGGATGAAATTCTCCTTGGTGGATGCCGATGGGAAGGAGATCGAGCATGAACGTTATCTGCTCTCCCTGAAGGATATGAACCAGAGCGACCATCTGTTGGAACTTATCGAGGCGGGTGCGACCTCTTTCAAGATTGAGGGACGCCTGAAGGATGCAGCCTATGTGAAGAATGTGACAGCTGCCTATAGCCAGCGTTTGGATGCGATCATCCGTCAACATCCCGATCAATACTGCCGTGCCTCACAAGGCCATTGCGACTATTCATTTACCCCTGATTTAAACCGTACGTTCAATCGTGGCTATACCACCTACTTCCTCCATGGTCGTCAACCTGATATCGCCTCTTTCGATACCCCGAAGGCGGTGGGTGAGTTTGTGGGCACTGTTAAGGAGATCCGTGGAGATTCGTTCAATGTGGCTGGTGTGGCGCGTTTTGCCAATGGAGACGGTCTCTGTTTCCAGAATGAGGCGCGTCAGTTGGAGGGCTTCCGTGCCAATCGTGTGGAGGGTAACCGTATCTTCCCCTACAAGATGCCCCAAGGCCTTCGTCCTGGGATGCGCCTGTACCGGAATAATGACCAGGAGTTTGAACGGGTTCTCTCCGGACAGAGTGCCCGTAGGAAGATTCCTGTGAGTCTCTCCCTACATGCTGTAGAGGGAGGTTTTGAATTGTCTGCCGATTTGTGCAGTCAGTCCCAGAGTGTCTTCCTGCCAATGACTCATCAGAAAGCGCAGAAATCGCCACGTGAGAATCTCGTCCGTCAGTTAACGAAGTTGGGTGATACCATCTACGAATGTCAGGAGATTGATATCCCTGCCGACTTTGACTATTTCATTCCCAATAGCCAACTCTCCGAACTGCGTCGCGGTCTGGTGGAGAAACTTGCGGCCTCACAGGGGGACGGTTCTTTTGTTAGGTCAGCCGACCTAACAAAAGAACCGTCCCCCTGTGAGGCATACCCATACCCTTATCTCTATAACATCTCCAATCGTCTCTCTGCAGACTTCTACGGAGCAGAGAAGACGGCCTATGAACTGAAGGGTGGGGAAGGACCGATCATGCAGTGTCGTCACTGCATCCGTTATAGTCTGGGCTATTGTGTGAAGCATGGTGGCAAGCGTCCTCAGTGGCGTGAACCCCTCTCTCTGGTGTTGGGCGACGGTCGTCGTTTCCGTCTTGCGTTTGATTGTAACCATTGTCAGATGAATGTGTATGGCTGCGAAATATAAACTGTTGATACTGTTCACGTTATGCGTCTCGCTCCTCACTTCCTGTTACAACAAAGGACCAGTGACGCCTGATGCCTGGGATCTCACGAAACAGCAGATCGACTCAATTTCTTTCTATACCACTCATCATTATACGCAGAACTATAACTTCGTAGTGACGGGTGACTCCTTGGTCGTCGTTGCCCAGGAGCCAGGGGCCATGGCTGTGCCCGATGTTGTGACCATAGAGATGGAGTCAGAAACAGGAGAGCAGCAGAAAGACTCCATCACGCTCCGCAAACACGAGCGTATTGTCGTGGCTGACATTACGACAGTGCCTACGGATACTATCGACTCTGTCTGGGTGAAGGTGGCGCGCGACCAACTGACCTTCGGTTGGATCCATGAGAGTGAACTGTTGGCAAAAGTGTCTCCAGACGATCCCATCAGTCAGTTTATCGATTTCTTCTCCGATGCCCATCTGCTGATCTTCCTGGCTTTCTGTGTGGTGATTGTGGCAGCCTATGCAGTGCGACGTCTGTTGCGAAGAGGTGCGAAGATCGTGCACTTCAACGATATCCCCTCGTTCTATCCGACGACCCTTTGTCTGTTGGTGGCCTCCGCGGCAGTGCTCTATAGTTCCATTCAGTTGTTTGGTGCAGAGACGTGGCGACATTTCTACTACCATCCGTCGCTGAATCCCTTTGCGCTGCCTTTCTGGTTAGGACTGTTTGTCACATCAGTATGGGCCATCATCATCGTGGCCATCGCTACTGTCGATGACGTGACCCGTTATCTGCCCATGGGTGGAGCCATATTATATCTTGGAGGATTGGCAGCGATCTGTGCCGTCTGTTATGTGGTGTTCAGCATCACCACCCTATACTATATAGGCTACCCGTTACTGGTAGCCTACTATGTCTTTGCCATCCGACGGTTGTTGAACCAGTCGAAACAATAGTCTCTAATCCTTTAATGGTGCTTCTTTCAACTGCTCCAGGGCCCGACAGAGCTGGTCTGGACAGGAAGTGTTCTTGACACCACAACGGATACCGTCGAGTTTCTTGATCACATCGTCGATCTGCTGTCCGCGTACCAGTTGGCTGACGCCTTGCAGATTACCATTACAACCACCCAGGAAGAATACCTGCTGGATCACATTGTTCTCATCGGCCGTCACGTCAATCAGTTTTGAGCACGTGCCTTTAGTCTCGTATTGAATATGTTTTGTTTTCATGCTGCAAAGATAGTGCTTTTCTGGCAATTATCCTAAAAAATGAAAAAAAATAAACTGAGATGCAAGTTCTTTCGATAAATATGCATACCTTTGAACAGACTAACAGAATAATAAGATGAAGAAAAGTTTGATTATGACCATTTGCCTTGCTAGTGGCGTCATGGTCGCTACAGCCCAGAAGGGTGGTATCTCCAAGGAGATGCTGGGTGAGATCCGGAAGGCACAACAGGCTTCGCCAGCCAACCGTGCTATACAGAATGCCGTTGCTGCCAACAGTATCGATGCTTTGGCGAAGAACCATCAGAATGCAGGTGCCTTTGATACCTGGTTCAGTGTGGAAACGAAGCAGCAGTCCATCACAGACCAGAAATCCTCAGGTCGTTGCTGGATGTTCAGTGGCCTGAATGTGCTACGTTCAAACTTTTCTCAGAAAACCGACTCGTTAAACATCTCTTTTTCACAGGCTTATCTCTTTTTCTGGGATCAGTTGGAAAAGGCCAATCTCATGCTTCAGGGCATCATCGACACTGCCACGAAACCTATTGATGATACGCGTGTGCAGTTCTTCTTCAAGACCCCTATTGGTGATGGAGGAACCTTCTGTGGGGTGGCTGACCTGACGGAGAAATACGGACTTGTACCGACAGAGGTGATGCCGGAATCGTTCTCTACGGATAACACTTCCAAGGCCCGTTCACTGATTGCCTCGAAACTCCGTGAGTATGGTCTTCAGTTGCGCGACATGGTGGCTCAGGGAAAGAAAAGTACTGACATCAACAAGGAAAAGACCAAGATGCTGGGACAGATCTACCGTATGCTGCAGATAACCATCGGTGAGCCTCCTCAGACGTTTACCTACGCTTTCAAGGATAGGGCAGGTAAAACCGTCACCCCAGCGAAGGAATACACGCCTCAGTCGTTCTATCAGGAGGTCGTGGGTGAGACGCTCAACGGTACCTTCATCATGGCGATGAACGATCCCCGCAGACCTTATTACAAGACCTATGAGGTGGAATACGACCGTCATACCTACGACGGGCATAACTGGAAATACATCAATCTGCCGATGGACGATATCGAGCAGATGGCTATTGCCTCGCTGAAAGACGGCAAGAAACTCTACAGCAGTTATGACGTTGGTAAGTTCCTCGATCGTCAGCGTGGCTATGCTGATACAGAGAATTTCGACTATGGCAGTCTCTTCGACACGACCTTCGGTATGGACAAGGCCCAGCGCATCTCAACCTTCGACAGCGGTTCTACCCATGCCATGACCCTGACGGCCGTGGATCTCGATACTGAGGGCAAGGCCATCAAGTGGAAGGTGGAGAATTCATGGGGTGCCGCCTGGGGGCAGCAGGGTTGTCTGATCATGACTGACAGATGGTTCCGTGAGTTTATGTTCCGTCTGGTGGTTGATAAGCAATATGTACCAGAGCAGATCCTTAAGGCCTATGACACCAAACCTGTCATGGTGATGCCCGAGGATCCCCTTTTCCTTCCTGATGAGTAATGGTAAAAAAGTTGACAATATAACAGGTAAAGCAATGAATATAACAAAGACCCTTATGGCAATTACAATCGCATCAGCCATGGTGATGCAAGTGTCGTCCTGTCAGGATGCTCAGCGTGAGAATCCGTTGTTGCAGGAGAGTGAAGTACCCTTTGGTGCACCTGATTTCAGTAAGATCCAGACCTCTGACTATCTGCCCGCCTTTGAGGCAGCTATCCAGCAGACTCGGGATCATATCCAGCAGATTGTGGAGAACCAGGATTCGGCTACGTTCGAGAACACTATTCTGGCCCTTGAGGAGAGCGATCGTCTGCTCGACCGTGTGAGTCGTGTGTTCTTCGCCCTGACAGAGGCCGAGAAGACCCCGGAGATCGGTGAGATCGAGAAGAAGGTACAGCCGATGTTGACAGATCTGGAGAATGAGATTTCCTTCAACAAACCTTTGTTCGAACGTATTCGTCAGGTCTATGATCGTGAGCATGATACCCTGACGGGCGAGGACCAGAAACTGCTTGAAGAGACCTATAAGCGTTTTGTGCGCAAGGGTGCCCTGTTGCCTGACGACAAGATGGAGCGTATGAAGGAGATCAACCTGCGTATCTCTGACCTGCAGACGCAGTGGGGTGATCTGTTGAGCGACGCCACCAACGAGGCAGTGGTATGGGTGGATAAGAAAGAAGACCTCGCAGGACTCAGTGAGGCCGACATAGCCCAGTGCCAGAAGGATGCCGAGAGCAGGGGAGGTAAGGCTCCATACGCTATCGTCATCGTCAACACCACCCAACAGGCTCCTTTGGCCAGTCTCGACAACCGTGACCTGCGTAAGAAGGTCTATGAGGCTTCCATCCATCGTGCTGACGGCACGGGCAAGTTCAATACCTTCCCTCTCGTGGTGGAGATTGCCAAGTTGCGCGCTGAGCAAGCCGAACTCATGGGCTATCCTAATTATGCCTCCTATTCGTTGGAGAACACGATGGCCAAGACCCCAGTGAATGTCTATGATTTCTTGATGAACCTGATTAAGGCCTATGTGCCCAAGGCTGATGCCGAGACAAAGACCATCGAGAACTTTGCCCGTAAGACGCAGGGAGCCGAATTCCAGTTGCAGCCCTACGACTACTTCTACTATTCCGCCAAGATGAAGAAGGAATTGCTTGACATCTCTGAGGACGAGGTGAAGCCTTACTTCAATGTAGATAGTGTGCTGATCAATGGCGTGTTCTATGCTGCCAACCGCGTCTATGGTCTCACGTTCAAGGAGCGCAAGGACATCCCTACCTATCATCCTGACATGAAGACCTTCGAGGTCATCGACAAGGACGGAAAGACCAAGGCTCTCTTCTATTGCGACTATTTCCGTCGTCCCACGAAGCGCGGTGGTGCCTGGATGGACGGTTTCCAGAAGCAGAGTCGTCAGTGGAACCAGTTGCCTATTATCTTCAACGTCTGCAACAGTGCCAAGGCACCAGAGGGACAGCCCTCGCTGCTGACGTGGGATGAGGTGACGACCATGTTCCATGAGTTCGGCCACGCCCTGCACGGCATGTTGTCTGACTGCCAGTACAACAGTCTGAGCGGCACCAGTGTCTATCGCGACTTCGTCGAGATGCCGTCGCAGTTCAATGAGTCGTTTGCTTCTATCCCAGAGGTGTTCGACCACTATGCCCGCCATTACAAGACAGGTGAGCCTATGCCGGCCGACCTGAAGGAGCGGATGCTGAAGAGCATCAACTTCCAACCGTGCTATGCCCTGGGTGAGAACCTCGCTGCCACCTGCATCGATCTGGCTTGGCACATGCTTGCTTCGAAGGATATCCCGACGGCTGATAAGGCTATCGAGTTCGAGACAGAGGCGTTGCGTAAGGTGGGGCTCCTGAATCCTTTTATTCCGATTTCGCCCCGTTATTACACCAGTTACTTCAACCACGTGTGGGGTGGGGGCTATGCGGCTGGTTACTACAGTTATCTGTGGACGGAGGTGTTGGCTGTGAATATCGCTGATGTTTTTGCTCAGCGTGGTGCCTTGAAGCCTGAGACGGGTCAGGAGTTCCGTGACAAGATCCTGAGTCGTGGTAATACGGGCGACCTCATGCAGATGTTTACCGACTTCACAGGCATGGAGCAGCCCGATGCCTCCAGTCTGCTTAAGGCAAGAGGACTCTAAGGTGAAGCCCGCCCTGATCTTTCAGCAGTATATCTGGCTCATCAACACGCTCAGGCGTCAGGGACGCATGACCCTTGATGAGCTCAGCCAACGATGGGTAGAGGACGAGGTGGCAGAGGGCAATCCCCTCTCGCGCTCCTCGTTCAACCGCCATCGTGATGCTATCCTCGACATGTTTGGCATCGTCATCGAGTGCGACGCCAATTACAAGTATTACATCTATAATCCTGAAGTGCTCGACGACGACAGTCTGGAGCGTTGGATGCTCTCCACGCTCACGGTGGGTGGCGTACTCTCCGACAGTGTCTCGCTGAAAGACCGTATCATCCTCGAGAATGTGCCTGCAGGTGAAGAGTTCCTGCAGACGATTATCCGCGCCATCAAGCAGAATAAGAAGATTCAGATATCCTATCGTCGTTTTGGGGCTGACAGCACTGAGAAGACCGTCGCCCCCTACGCCCTCAAACTCTTTCACCAGCGCTGGTATCTGTTGGCTTTCACGGGGCATCACTATGCCACCTATAGTCTCGACCGCATGTTGTCTGTCAGCCTGACGGATGAGAGTTTCGAGATGCCTGAGGATTTCTCGCCCCAGCAGTATTTCGCGGAGTATTTCGGGGTTCTGACAGACGAGACACCGATGGCGCATGTCGTTATCCGTACTTACGGCAAGACACCCAACTACCTACGCACCCTGCCGCTCCACCAGTCGCAGCGTGAGGTAGCAACTACTGAAGATTATACAGACTTCAGTTTCGATATCCGTCCCACTGCCGACTTCATCGGCCAGCTTCTTTCCCATGGCGATGGCCTCGAAGTCATTGAGCCCCAACTACTTCGTGACCAACTCCAGCAGGAAGTCGAGCGCATGCGCTCCCATTATAGGGAATAGTCAGATTAGCATTCTTTAACAAAAATAGTTTTAGGGTGTACCGACTTTTGGTACACCCTAACTTTACTTTTGCAGTCGATAACAAGAATGTAGAACCTAAAAGATGTAAGTTATGACTGGATTATTCTTAATGTTTGTGATTTCGATGGCTCTTTTCGGGCTGGCAAGTGGTTATTTCAATGCTCTCGAGCATACATCAAACCGTTAGGCTATGGAAAGACTAATTGATAAGTTCCTGACCTCGCTTCTGCTGATGGCGGAACGTATAACAGGCAAATGCCCGTCTCCAGCAGACGAGCAAACTACCTATGAGCCCAAAGCCCCTGAGGATCCCACCCCCACCATCCGCTTCTCTCACGAGGATCGGATGGTAGAAGGGGATTTGTTTGGATGAATCTATAAAAATTGACATTATGAAAGACATTGAAGCTGTAAAAGGTGAGATTGTGATGTACCAGCCGGATGAAACCATTCGTCTGGAGGTAAGAATGAGTGATGAAACTGTGTGGCTAAGTGCCAATCAAATGGCTTCATTATTTGACAGAGATGAAAAAACGATAAGAAAGCATATAAACAATGTGTTTTCTGACGAAGAAGTACTTAAGGGGAACAATACGCAATTTTTGCGTGTTGATGGAGTTACACCACCTACGCAAAAATCATTTGCATTAGCAGGAAAGTGTGACAATGTGATATGGTTAGATCACTATAAGGCTCGTTTTGTTCAGTCCATGCTTCCCGATGAGGTGACTCTTCCCAATGGACATAAACTACAAAGGCCCGCTAACTGGGTATGATCATAGAGCTTGGTCGTGGGAACAGACCCCTGGGTATAAGCAGCTATAAACATATGGTTCATGCTCCAAGAGTAAAGGGTGGGGGTGGGTGGAGGATAAAATATAAACTCATCACGCGTACTGCGCGTATGCGGTACGCGTGAATACTTTGGGAAACATCCTCCACCCACCCCCACCATCTGTATTTTGTTTTTCTGGACAGTGACAGTAGTGACACTACTGTCCATTTTCCGTAAAGAAACTGTTTAACGATCTGCATGATTTCCAATTCTTATATTGTTTGCGCGACAAAGATACGAAATAAAACAATACGTTTCTCGAAAATCCCAAACCCAGGATAAACCTAAAATCAAGTACCTTCGTTATGGGCCACGGTTTAAGGGGTTGGATAATAAGGACTCCTTTTTGAAAATTAAGGACTCCTTAATTTCCGAAAAGGGCTCCTTAATTTCCGAAAAGGACTCCTTAATTTTTCGTTCTTAGGTTGGGTCCGAAAATATAGGTTTATCCTGAGTCTGAACTTTTCGGAAAATGAAACGAAATATTGTGTAACTTTGCCGCAGAAAAAACAAGATATATTTGGAACTTAACGAAAAAAATCATATATTTGCAAACAGAATAAACGTCATGAACATGAAACAGCGCGAGATATACAGTTGCGCCCAGGTGATGGAACTGATCCAGGAGATCGGTTTCCTGCCTCTGTTGGATAGTGGGATTCACGGCTATTCGGCTGAGGAGATGGTGACTGACGACTGTCGTTACGTGATGCTGCCTGATGGCGGCTGGGACTGGCCGCTGTGGAAGTGGAAGGGTCCGATCATCACGGATGGCAACTGCGTCTATGGCAAGTTCTTCGCTGGTAAGGCGGGCTTCATCAGTAAGGCATGGTGGCCTGACTTCTGTAACTATCGTCGCCACCTGCATCCTGCGCCCTCAGAGGGTTCTATTGAAGAGACGATCCTGCTCACCTTACAGGAACAGGGGCCGCTGATCACCCGTGAACTGCGTGCTGCCTGTGGGTTTACAGGTCCTAAGATGCGCAGCCGCTTCGATGGCTACGTCACCCGTCTGCAGATGGCTTGTCGCGTGGTCACGGAGGATTTCGTCTATCCCACAGACAAGCATGGCAATGAATACGGCTGGGGCTGGTCGCTGCTCACGACGCCAGAACAGCTCCATGGCCGTGAGGCGTGCCAGTGTCCCCGTACGCCAGAGGCGTCTTTCGATCGGCTCTTCGCCCATTTCAAGGCCCTTCTTCCTCATGCCTCAGACAAACAGATCTTGAAACTCATCAAAAGTTGAATGAATATGGAACAGAAAAGGACAACCCCAGAGCGGATCACGTCGTTAGGGCCGAATGAGATCTTCGTCTTCGGCAGTAATCTGGCAGGTATGCATGGGGGTGGAGCGGCGTGGGTCGCCTACAGGAAGTTTGGTGCCATCATGGGCCAGGGCGTAGGTCTGCAGGGTCGTAGCTATGGTATTCCCACGATGCAGGGTGGGGTGGAGACCATCAAGCCCTATGTGGATGAATTCATCGAGTTTGCCAAGAGCCGTCAGGACCTGACGTTCCTCGTTACCCGCATCGGCTGTGGTATCGCTGGCTTTACGGACGAGGAGATTGCTCCGCTGTTTGAGAAAGCCCATGAGGTGGCAAATATCGTGCTGCCTCCAGATTGGTAAAGAGATAGAGAGATGAAGAAAGCAATCGTGATAGGCGCCTCTTCGGGCATTGGCTATGAGGTGGCGCGTCTGTTGAAGGAAGAGGGGTGGACACTGGGTGTGGCCGCCCGTAGGGAAGATCGTCTGCAACCTTTGAAGCAAGGGGCTGAGGATCGGGTGAAAACGGCTCAGATTGACGTAACGAAGGAGTCATCCAAAGAAAGTCTTAACCAATTGATAACCAGTATCGGAGGTATGGATCTCTTCTTCTATGCTTCAGGTGTCGGACGACAGAACCGTGACCTGACGGAAGACATTGAAATGATGACGGTCCAGACCAATGCCGTGGGCTTTATGAGGATGATTGGTGAGGCCTATCGCTACTTCGCCGAACATGGAGGTGGGCATATCGCCGCCATCTCGTCGATAGCAGGCACGAAGGGACTGGGACCAGCCCCGTCCTATTCGGCTACGAAGGCCATGCAGGCCACCTATCTGCAGGCGCTGGAGCAGTTGGCTCATGCCCAAGGACTGAAGATCTGCTTCACGGATATCCGTCCAGGATTCGTGGATACCGATCTGTTGTCGGGTACGCATCATTATCCGATGCTGATGAAGCCCGAGCCAGTGGCAAAGGCCATCGTGAAAGCCGTCCAGCAGAAGAGGCATGTCTGCATCATCGACTGGAAATGGCGACTTCTGACTGCCCTTTGGCGCAGAATCCCCCGATGGCTCTGGCGTAGATTGAGGCTGTGATAGCAATTTGGGGCGCGAAATGCAGTTTTTTAATCTTTTTTTTGCGCAAGTCAATTATTATGTGTACCTTTGCACGCCAATTATGCGTGCGAACTGATTTTTAAGCAAAAAAGACAATAAAATGAACTTATCTCCTGCATTAGAGAAAGCTTACACAAAAGAGCACTTGTCGGCCCGCGAGGCACAGGCAAGGGCGGAGTGGATCGCCTGGGGACCCATCGTGTTCCAGGCATCAAGACTGATGCTGAAGTTCGGCATCCTCGACATGCTCCGCGACAGTGACAAGGGTATGACCATCGCCGAGGTGGCAGAGAAGACAGGGCTGTCGGTCTATGCCGTCAAGGTACTGATGGAGGCCTCACTCTGTATCGGAACCGTGATTGTCGATAAGGATAGTGAGCGGTTTGAGTTGGCCAAGACGGGCTGGTTCCTCATCAACGATCCCGCTACCCGCGTGAACATTGACTTCAACCACGACGTGAACTACGAAGGCTGGTTCCATCTGGAGGAGGCCCTGAAGGAGGGCAAGCCCGCCGGACTGAAACATTTCGGTGACTGGCCTACGATCTACGAAGGACTCTCCTCGCTGCCCGAGCAGGTGCAGAAGAGTTGGTTCGGCTTCGATCATTTCTATTCCGACAGTTCCTTCCAGCAGGCGCTGGAGGTGGTGTTCGGCAACAAGCCCAAGACCCTGCTCGACGTCGGTGGCAATACCGGCCGTTGGGCCATGCAGTGCGTCGGCTATGACAAGGATGTGTGTGTCACGATCATGGATCTGCCGCAGCAGGTGGAGATGATGAAGCAGCAGACGGCAGGCAAGCCAGGTGCAGACCGCATCGATGCCTATCCCACCGACCTGCTGAACCGCAACAACCCGTTCCCGACGAACAAGCACTATGACGCCATCTGGATGAGTCAGTTCCTCGACTGCTTTGGTGAGGACGAGATCCAGAGCATCCTGGAGCGTGCTGCCAAGATCATGGATACGGAGAGTCGTGTCTATATCATGGAGACCCTCTGGGACCGTCAGCGCTTCGAGCCCGCCGCCTTCTGCCTGACGATGACCAGCCTGTATTTCACGGCACTGGCCAATGGCAACAGCAAGATGTATAACACCGACGACATGGTGCGCATCATCCGTCAGGCCGGCATGGAGGTGGAGACCATCCACGACAACCTGGGACAGGGCCACTCCATCATCGTATGTAAGGTAAAAGACTAAACTAGATAATTATGGAAAGAAAGGAAATTGAAGAGAAGGTCAGGGGAATCCTTATTGACGATCTGGAGATCGACGAAGAGAAGATCGCTCCTGAGGCCTTGCTGAAAGAGGATATGGGTATCGACAGTCTCGACTTCGTAGATATCCCAGTGATCGTCAAGAGAGAATTCGGCTTTAAGATCAAGTCGGAGGAGATGGTTGGGGTGAAGACCTTCAGCCAGTTCTGTGACTATATTGAGAGCAAGTTAGCTTAAGGGAATGGCTGAACAGCTGGAACATGGTGAATGGCGCGGTAATACCGGCGGGATGACCTGGATGCACAGAGTGCTCATCTGGGCGTTTCGCTATATTAACCCCCGGCTTGTCTATGCAGGCATGGCCGTCTTCGTCATTCCGTTCTATATGCTGTTTGCCCACAAGGGGTACATCTCCATGTACCACTATTTCCGCCTGCGTCAGGGTTATGGTGTGTGGAAGTCGTTCCGCTACGTCTATCTGAACCACTACCGCTTCGGACAGATTATCCTCGACCGTTTTGCCGTGTTCGCAGGGAGGGAGTTCCAGTTCGAACTGGAAGGCTATGACAAATACCTGGAGTTGTGCCACGAGGATTCGGGCTTTATCATCCTGAGTTGTCATGTGGGTAACTACGAACTGGCTGGCTATACCTTCAAGGCGACGGAGAAGCGCTATAATGCGCTGGTGTTCCCTGGTGAGGCCAAGGCCGTGATGGAGAATCGTAACAGGGTATTGTCGGAGAACAATATCCACATGATCCCCATGAGCGAGGATATGTCGCATATCTTCCTGATCAATGATGCACTGGCCAGCGGTGAGATCGTGAGCATCCCGGGTGACCGTATCTTCGGTTCGCCGCGCTATGTGGAATGTGACTTCATGGGCAGTCGCGCCCGTTTCCCCCTTGGGCCGTATATGATGGCCCTGCAAAGGGAGGTGCCGACCATCGCCACCTTTGTGATGAAGGAGTCGGCATACCGCTATCAGGTGTATATCAGGCGCATACAGACTGACGACCGTCAGTTTGCCAACCGTACAGAGCAGGCTGCCAATCTCGCCCAGCATTTCGCCAGTGAGATAGAGGCCATCCTGAAGCAATACCCTGAGCAGTGGTTTAACTATTATGAGTTTTGGAATCATGATGCAGGACAGTGATGTTAAGAATATCGACGTGCTGACGCTGTTACCACAGCGGCCGCCGTTTGTGATGATAGACCGTCTGACCCACTACGACGAGGTGGTGACAACGACGTGTTTCACTGTGCGGGAGGATAACATCTTCCTGGAGGAGGATGGTGTGCTGAACCCGTGTGCACTGGTAGAGAACATCGCGCAGACCTGTGCCGCCCGTATGGGATACATCAACTTACATGTTCATGGTGAGCATGTGAAACTGGGGTTCATCGGCAGTGTGAAGCGCTTGCAGGTGATACGTCCGGCCCGACAGGGTGAGGTGCTGACTACCAGCATAGAAGTGACTCAGGAAATGATGCAGTTGACAATGGTCCTCGCTGAAGTGAAAGTCGGTGACGAGATCATTGCTACAGGAGAGATGAGAATTGCAGAGACAGATATAGACGCCATCAATTGACATGATACGCAGGATTGCAGATAATATCTATTCGCCCCTGGGCTTGACGACGGCAGACAACTATGCCAGCGTCAAGCAGGGTAGGAGTCGCCTGCGCCGTTATGAAGGTGCGATGGGCCTGCCCAATCCCTTCACGGCCTCGCTGTTCGACTGGGATCAAGTGGAGCGTCTCGACGGCTATACCCGTTTTGAGACCATTGCCATCCAGTCGGCCCGTCAGGCACTGGCACAGACAACGATCGATCCAGCGTCGCCCCGAGTGCTGTTCGTGCTCTCCACGACGAAAGGTAATGTCGAACTGTTGGATGCACAGGCAGAGTCGTTCCCTGAGGACAGGGTCCATCTGGGTACTGCTGCCCGTATGGTATCCGCCTATTTCGGCAATCCCAACCAGCCCTTGGTGGTCTCCAATGCCTGTATCTCAGGTCTGAGTGCTCAGATCATCGCCATGCGGCTGATAGAGAGTGGTGCCTGTGATACGGCTGTGGTCATCGGTGCCGACGTGCAGTCGCACTTCATCATCAGTGGTTTCCAGTCGCTAATGGCGTTGTCGCCCATGGAGTGCCGTCCGTTTGATATCGAGCGGGTGGGACTGAATCTCGGTGAGGCCGCTGCGACGATTATCTATGACAAGGTGGACCAGATAGGGACTGACGAGTGGCAGGCCGTGAGTGGTGCTGTCCGTAATGATGCCCATCATATCTCCAACCCGTCGCGGACGGGGGAGGGCAGTTACAGGGCTATCCGTGCTGCTTTAGGTGAGATGCCCGCAGAACGGTTGGCGTTCGTCAATGTGCATGGCACCTCCACACTCTACAACGATGAGATGGAGGCCGTGGCCGTGAATAGGGCAGGGTTGAAGGATGTGCCTGTCAACTCCCTGAAAGGCTATTATGGTCATACGATGGGAGCCGCAGGTGTGCTGGAGACGATCCTGTCGATGCAGGCCGTCGATGATGGTTGCATCCTGGGCACCCGTGGGTTCGAGGAACTGGGTGTCTCCAAGGCTGTCCGTGTGTCGGCCCAAAACGAACAGACTGACAAGAGGGCTTTCCTGAAGCTTCTGTCGGGCTTTGGCGGATGTAATGCCGCCATGCTGTTTGAGAAAGGAGGTGAACGATGACAACCAAGCAATGGGTGAAGATCACACCTGAGCGTGTGGAGTTGAACGGAGAGCTGTTGGCAACGACGGCCCATGGGGCAGCCCTGCTGACGGAGATTTACCGTGCCCGAATCAATGACTATCCGAAGTTCTTCAAGATGGATGAACTCTGTAAGTTGGGTTTCATCGCCTCCGAACTGCTCCTGCAGGCAGAAGGTGACCGTCATCAGGACTCGGAAGACCGTGCCGTCATCCTGTTCAACCGCAGCAGTTCCGTGACCAACGACCGTAAATATCAGGATACGATCCAGCGGCCAGACGACTATTTCCCAAGTCCTGCCCTGTTCGTCTATACCCTGCCTAATATCGTGACGGGTGAGATCGCCATTCGTAACGGCTACTATGGCGAGACCTCTTTCTACGTGCTTGACGCGTATGATGAGGCAACCATCCGTGCCACGGTCGAGGCTTCCTTCCTCGACGGTACGACGCAGAGTGCCATCTGTGGCTGGCTCGACTGCGAGGATGCGGATCATTCTGAGGCATCCGTTTATCTGATAGAGAAATAACCAAATTAACAAATTATATGGAAGAATTAGTATTAGAACTGAAAAAGCAGATTATTGAAGTGTTAAACCTGGAGGATGTTCAGCCTGAGGACATCGAGAACGATGCCCCTTTGTTCGGCTCAGGTCTCGGTCTGGACTCCATTGACGCCCTGGAACTCATCGTTATGATGGAGAAGAACTACGGCATCAAGATCAAGGATCCCTCAGCAGGCAAGGAGATCTTCAAGTCCATCAATTCGATGGCTGAATTCGTTCAGGCCAACCGCAAAAAGTAATTTTGCGCACACGATGACAGCCCCCGGCGAAAGAATGCTTTACGCCGGGGGCTGTCTTTATGTGAAGTTTTTTGCAATTAGCTTCTTTTATTTCATAAAAAAGTAGTACTTTTGCACCCGAATTTGGGAAAAATCCATTCATGGGCACATTGTCTAATGTAAAAACTCGCGGAGGCGAGGCCAATCCTCCAAGCGCCGGACTTGCCTCCGACGCCCTCCCCGAAGCCACAAGTTCGCAAAACGGGGTGTCGGTAAAATATGTGCCAGACCCAAACAAAAGTTGGTATGTGTTTCGTGTTTCCTATGGAAGAGTGGAGAAAGCATCAGACTATCTCGTGGAAGACGGAACCTATACATACGCAGCCCAACATTACGTGCAGAAGTTAGTGAATGGAAGACGGAAAAAAGTCTTGGAGTATCTGATTCCCAATTTGTTGTTTGCCTACACCACGGCAGAGAAGGCGGAGGAATATGTCAAAAGGACGCCTGTCATGTCTTATCTGTCTTATTACTATAACCATTTCGAGTTGAACGGTGATAATCAGAATCCCCCTCTGATCGTTTCTAATTCTGAAATGATCAACTTCATCAGGGCAACGGTCAGCAAGAGTGAGCATATCCTATTTGTCAAACCCTCACAGTGCCATTACAAGGATGGTGACAGGGTCCGGGTGATAGATGGGCTGTTCTGTGGTGTCGAAGGCAGGGTCGCCAGGGTTTCCGGGCAGCAGAGGGTGATTGTCTCCTTGTCAAAAGTGGGACTGGTCTCTACAGCCTATATACCAACGGCTTTTATTGAGAAGAAATTATGAGAAGAGTTGTAATAACAGGGATGGGCATCTGGTCCTGTCTTGGAACAAATTTGGAAGAAGTCAAGGATTCTCTCTATAACGGGAGATCCGGAATTGGCCTGGATGAAGAGCGGTTGACCTATGGCTATCGGTCTGGTCTTACCGGCTTCGTCAAGCGTCCCCAGTTGAAATCCCTCTTGGATCGCAGACTGCGCATGGGACTGTCGGAGGAGGCTGAATATGCCTATATGGCCAGTAGGGAGGCATTTGAGATGGCCCAAATTGATGAGAGCTATTTGTTAAGCCATGAGGTGGGCGCGATCTTCGGAAATGATTCTTCTGCCAAGGCCGTTGTCAGCACCAACCAGATTATGGAAGAGAAGCACGATTCTGCCTTGGTAGGTTCAGGATTGGTCTTTCAGGAGTTGAATTCGACTGTCAATATGAACATGAGCACGATCTTCCACTTGCGTGGGGTTAACTTCACGGTGAGTTCAGCCTGTGCAAGCGGCTCTCATTCCATCGGTCTGGCATATATGCTCATCAGACAGGGTCTGCAAGACATGGTACTGTGCGGAGGTGCTCAGGAAGTGAATATCTATGCGATGTCTTCGTTTGATGCCCTGAACACCTTCTCCATCAGGATGGATGAACCCACGAAGGCCTCGAGGCCATTCGACAAGAACCGTGATGGTTTGGTTCCCAGTGGCGGTGCTGCTGCTCTCGTACTGGAAGAATATGACCATGCTGTCAAGCGCGGCGCGACTATTTTGGCAGATGTTTGTGGCTATGGTTTCTCAAGTAATGGCGGTGGCATCAGTCAGCCCAGTGATGAAGGGTGCGTGATTGCCATCTCGCGTGCTATGGAGGACGCTGGGGTCAAAGCCGATGATATCGACTATATCAATGCCCATGCCACTTCAACACCACAGGGTGATATGTATGAGGCGAAGGCCTTGAACCGTCTTTTCAATGGGGAGCGGGCGCTCATCTCCAGCACCAAGTCCATGACGGGTCATGAGTGTTGGATGGCAGGTGCCAGTGAGATCGTCTATTCCACCCTGATGATGCGCAACAACTTTGTTGCTCCGAATATCAACTTTGAGGAGCCGGATGAGTATTCAGAGCCACTGAATATTGCAGCAAAGACGGTTGATACGGAGATCAATTGTGTCCTGAGTAACTCTTTCGGTTTTGGAGGTACGAACTCTGCATTGGTGATAAAGAAGTATTAAACAAGTGTAGGAAATGGGTTTAGGCGCGAAAAGGAAAGAGGGAACGACTTACGGCAATGCCAGGATGTTCAGTATGCTGATCAGCCTGCTGAAACATGTGAATATCAAAGTCATGTACTGTTTCATGTCGGTCTGCGTTATTCCCGTGACATTGGTCTTAAGCCCTGGCGCCCGGATTGCCTATCGGTATTTCCGTCAGAAGAGGGGATATGGTCATTGGAAGTCCTTGAAGGCAACATACAAGAATCACTGTATCTTCGGTCAGACGGTCATAGACAAGTTTGCGATGTATGCTGGCAGGAAACTCCAGATCACTTACCACGGAGACGATATCCTGAAGGAGATGATGTCAAGGCCGGAGCCGATGCTGATGTTGAATGCACATATCGGCTGCAGTGAGATCGTCGGTTATTCTCTTCACCTTGTCAAACCTTGTAATATCCTCGTCTATGGAGGAGAGAAACAATCACTGATGAGTTACCGTCAGGCTTCTTTCGGGGATATGAATATGAAGATGATCCCCGTTGGCATAGAGACCTCTCACAGTGAGGAAATCGTAGAAGCCCTGGACAACGGTGAGGCTGTCAGCGCCTTCGTGGATAGGGTTATGAATAAGCATAAAGTGGTGATATCAACGATCCACGGTCATCAGGTCAATCTGGCCAAGGGTCCTCTGTCACTGGCCACGACGAGAGGACTGGATGTCCTGATGGTGAGTGCGATGAAGGAGAAAGACGGCTCATATACGGCTTATATGACACCATTATATTACGATAAATCATTGCCCAGAGGGGAACAGAGACAGCAATTAGCCGATGCTTATACGGCTGAAATAGAGAGACTGCTTGATGCTTATCCCCTGCAATGGTTCAACTATTCAGATATCTGGGTAGATTAGTTGCAGATCAAAAACAGTAACAATCAAAAATAAAAGAAATGACAAGAGTTGAAATTGAAGAAAAGGTAAAGAATTTCCTGATTGAGGATTTGGAAATTGACGAGGAGAACATTTTCCCTGAGGCTAAGTTGAAGGAGGACATGGGTATCGACAGCCTCGACTATGTGGATATCGTCGTTATCGTGGACAAGAACTTCGGCTTTAAGATCAAGCCCCAGGAGATGACCGACGTGAAGACGCTTTCCCAGTTCTATGACTATATAGAATCTAAAGTCGGCTAAGTTTCGTCATGGCATTGAAAGACATCCCCATTACCAGTCTCATACCCCAGCGCCCTCCTTTCGTGATGGTGGATAGGGTACTGTCTTGTGAAGAGGCAGAGACGGTAACGGAGTTGGTAGTGCGCGAGGACAATATCTTCCTTGATGACATGGTGTTAGCGCCAGCAGGTATCATGGAGAATATGACACAGTCGTGTGCTGCCAGAATGGGTTGTATCAATAGGGAACAGAAAGATTCCATCAAAATAGGCTTTATCGGCAATATCCGCAATTGTACTATCAACCGACAGCCTCGTTGCCATGAGATCTTGCATACTTATATCGAGATCGTGGAGGAGGTATTTAACCTGACTCTGGCCAATGTCACGACGAAGGTTGGGGAAGAGGTCATTGCCTCTGCCAGCATGAAGATTGCACTGACAGACATCAAAGCGGCAGATCATGAATAATTCCCAGACGATGCCAGGATCATCGCTGCAATCGACGTTCCGATTTAAGATCAGGTTCAGCGAAGTGGATGCCATGAGGGTGGTCTGGCACGGTGCTTATGCGAAGTATCTTGAAGATGCCCGGGAGTATTTTGGACAGATGTACGGTCTGGACTACAACCTGATCGTGGATAATGGTTTCTTTGCACCTATCGTTGACATGTCTATTCAATATAAGCAGCCGCTGAGATATGGGATGCAGCCAGAGATGACAATCACCTATTGTCCGACGGAGGCTGCAAAGATCATATTCGACTATGAGATCCGTCATCCTGAAGACGGTAGTGTGATGGCCACGGGCCGGACAGTGCAGGTCTTTATGGATCGCGATTATCAATTGGTATGGGACATGCCGGCATTCTATACGGAATGGATGAAACGGGTGGGTATAAATAATAAAGATGTATAAGGAATAATGGAATCGATATACGTAACAGGTGCGGGAGTTGTGTCGGCTATCGGCGTCGGTAAGTCTGAGACACTGGCTTCCCTCAGGAAAGAAGAGTCTGGTATTCGTCAGATGAAATATCTGCCATCTATTCATCGTGATCTTCCTGTAGGTGAGGTTCAGCTTAGCAATGAGGAGATGATGCAGATGCTGGGTGTATCTCATAATCCCTTTCTGACACGCACTGCACTGATGGGCAGGCTTGCCCTGCGTGAAGCCCTGGAACAGGCTGGTCTTGCGGGTGATAAGTTGAATGAGGTTCCCTTTATCTCGGCAACGACTGTAGGCGGCATGGATCGGCGAGAGTTGTTTTATGCCAAGGAGAAGGAATGCGACAGTATTCATGCACACGCTCTCATATCCACACACAACTGCGCAGACTGTACGGAGATGATTGCCGATTATTTTGGCAGGTTTGCCTCTCTGTCAACTGTCTCTACAGCCTGTTCTTCCGCGACGAATGCTCTTATTACAGGTGCCAATATGTTGCGTTGCGGTATGGCAGAGATGGTGGTTGTAGGTGGTGCAGAGTGCCTGACCATGTTCCACCTGAACGGATTCAATACGTTGATGATATTGGATCATCAACCATGCAGGCCTTTCGACCGGGATCGTGCCGGTCTGAACCTGGGTGAAGGTGCTGGCTATTTGGTCCTGGAGACTGCTGCATCTGTCAAGAAACGTGGCGTACAGCCTTTGTGTCAGTTGAGTGGTTATGGCAATGCCTGTGACGCCTTCCACCAGACAGCCTCGTCACCAGAGGGTGAAGGAGCCTTTTTAGCCATGCAGGAGGCACTGGCCTTGGCAGGACTACAGCCATCGGATATCCAATATATCAATGCGCATGGTACAGGAACACCCAATAACGACGAGAGTGAAAGCTATGCCATCCGTCGTGTGTTTGGTGACCATCTGCCCCCCATATCATCTACCAAGTCGTTTACAGGCCATACTACCAGTGCTTCAGGCAGTATTGAGGCTGTCTTCTGTATATTGGCTATCCAGAACCAGTTCTTGCCAGTGAATGTCAATTGGCATACGCCTATGGAGAATGGTATCATCCCTGTGATGGATCCTCATTCACAGACGGAGATTAAACATGTGTTGAGTAATGCTTTTGGATTCGGCGGCAATGATTCGTCTCTGATCCTGTCTAAATATGATGCATGATATGAAACGACAACAAGTATTCATACAAGCAGCTGAACAAATATCCATCCAGCAGCCATTGTCTGAGCAATGGATGGAAGAGCCCATCCGCTACCAGGATCTTCTGGTAAAAGCGATCAATCCTCCGTTCCGTGATTATATGTCACCTGGCGAGGTCCGGAGAATGGGTAATTTGATGAAGCGTGCCCTAGTTACTGCGCTCAAAGTCTTGGAAGAAACAGGTATAGAGCATCCAGATGCGATTATCACAGGAACCAGCATTGGCAGTCTTGATTATACGGAGAAATTCCTGGACGCCATGGTTGAGAACGGCGAGGAGGCACTCAGTCCCACTTATTTCATGCAGTCAACCCACAATACAGTAGGGGCTACTCTTGGCATATACACCAAGACCCATGGTTATAATACGACCTACTCACACGGTGATCTCAGTTTTGATTTGACATTGTTGGATGCCTGGATGCAGATGCAGTTAGGTAAAATACGTACGGCTCTGGTAGGCGGACAAGATGAAATGAGCGAATTATATTTCAGTCTGCTTCAGAAGGCTGGCTATGTAGGGCTGGAAGGCATGGATCCCTGTGGAGAGGTGGCTATGTCCATGATGCTCAATTGTGCCGAAAGCCCAGAGAACCTCTGTGAACTGGCAGGAATCAGCGTCGGTCTGCTGTCCTCAGCGGATCAGTTGAAAGATAACCTGACAAAGATGCTGGACGAGGCAGGGATGACCATGGACGACATCAGTGCCGTAATGACAGGTGTCAGTGGAAATCCTGCTAATGACCAGACTTATCGGAAGATAATTGATGCTGTGTTCCAGCATATGCCGCTCTTGCACTACAAACATCTCTTTGGAGAGAACTACACGGTTTCTGCGTTGGGTGTCTATGTTGCCGCCCATTGTCTGAAGAAAGGTGTAGTGCCGTCATTCCTCTATGATGATCAGAGTCAGGCGCGCTGTGACCAGCCGAAGGCTATCCTCTTGTTGAATCACATGAAGGGGAAGGAGTTCTCGCTCATTCTATTGAAAAAGATATGATACTGAAATTGCTGCCTATTTCAATCCTTCAGTGCATGCTGCTCTCAGGTGGACAGGTGCTGATGAAATACGGTCTGACGAAGGCCGGGGATTTCTCATGGACGTGGCAGTATTTCCTGAGACTGTTTACGAACTGGCAATTCATCTGTTGTGGTCTGTGCTATGGGGCAGGTTCCATCCTGTGGATGTATATCATCAAGCATTTCCCATTCAGCATGGCTTATCCGATGGTCAGTCTCAGTTATGTGATGGGCATGTTCGCGGCCATCATCTTCTTTCACGAACAGATACCTATGACCAGATGGCTGGGTGTATTCCTGATCATGTCTGGTTGTATATTAATAGCAAAATGAAATGAAACGATTGTTTTTTATAGTTTTAGTTGTTGTCTTTTCACTTCATGTAAGTGGACAGACGAAACTGACTGCCGAGCAGCAGAAACAACTGGTTGAGAAGATTGACAAGGCGGCTTCAGCCATGAAGAGTATGCAGTGCGATTTCACCCAGACCAAGAGTATGAAACTGTTGAAGAAGGAGATGAAATCCAATGGCGTGATGTACTTCAAACAGCCCAACAAACTGCGATGGCAATACACCTCACCTTATGATTATACATTTATCATGAATGGCGACAAGGTGCGTATCAAATCCACCAAATTCACTCAGGACATCAATGTCCAGGGTAATAAGATCTTCCGTCAGATTACCAACATCATCCTCAACACCGTGACGGGTGGAGGCCTGAAGAGTTCATCAGACTTTACTGTTGAAGTCTATAAATCGGACAAGGGCTATTTTGCAAAGCTCTATCCGAAGAAAAAGGAGGTGAAGCAGATATACAATGTCATAGAGATCTATTTCAATTCCTCGCTCACCATGGTCAGTAGCGTCAGGATGATCGAGAAAACAGGTGATGAAACACTTGTAAACCTGAATAATCTTAAAGCCAATGTTGCCATTAATGAGAAGATGTTTGCTGTTGATTAGCCTTCTGCTGCTGACATGCCAACAGCCTGTTCATGCTGTGCAGATTGTGAATGATTCGGTGGTTTCCAAAGGGTATCACCTGCTGATGCAGGTGAGGGGACATGAGGTGACGACGATTTGTATCATGAATATGGAAGCAGATGCCCATATTGTGGGAACTGTGATCAATGAGTTCGGGATAAAGGTGTTCGATTTTACCTATGACAACGGTAAGGCTCAGATTCTCAATGTATTTGCCCCTCTTAACAAATGGTATATCAAAAAGGTATTAAGGGGAGATTTTTCTTTCATCTTGTCCAATATTGATCGTGGCGAAAATGCAGTGAAGAAGAAAAGACGACTTGACGTCATGCCCAATGGCGATATCAGTGTCCGTAATGAAAGATATAACATTAACTATCTATTTACTCCAATAAAGACTGAAAATGAAACTACTGAATGATTTTTATAGTATTGTTGACGAGACATCTTCTGACGGCACATACAATTGCAAAGTAAAGATGAATCCTCAGCATGGTCTTTATAAGGTTCACTTCCCGGGAAACCCTGTTACACCAGGTGTCTGTCTTGTACAGATGGCAACGGAGATTCTTGAACGGAAATACGACAAGAAGTTCCAGTTAAGCGAGGCTGTCAATATCAAATTCAGAAAGACTGTCGTGCCTGAGGATGAACCAACATTCGTATTCAATAAGTTGGTCTTTGAGGATGACCTGTTGAAGGCGAGTGTAACTATCGAAGACAACGAGAATCAGTTTGTCAAGATGTCGTTAATATATAAAGTGTCTGATTGATGTCGGTAGGCTCGAAGGATAGAAGGCTGTGTGTGATCATTCCGACGTATAACAACGTCCAGACCATCGGTCAGGTGGTACAGGACGTGATGTCGTATTGCGATCAGCTGATTGTCGTTGATGATGGTTGCACAGACGGGACGCTTAATGTCCTCCAATCTCTATCTGAGAGCATACATATCGTTTCCTATCAGCCGAATAGGGGAAAGGGGCATGCACTGGTGGCTGGTTTTAAAAAGGCCAAGGAACTGGGATATACCCATGCCATCACGATAGATGCTGATGGACAGCATTTTGCCGATGACATTCCCCAGTTGATAGCGGAAATGGAAAGATGTCCTCAGGCCATCATCGTTGGTTGCCGTAATCTGACGGAAAAGAACATGCCTCGGCAGAATACCTTTGCCAATCGGTTCTCCAATTTCTGGTTCCGTTTACAGACAGGCATCAATCTCTCTGATACCCAGAGTGGTTACAGGCTTTATACATTATCTTCGCTACGAGGCCTCAGTCTGATCACTTCTCGATATGAAGCAGAATTGGAATTGTTGGTCTTTGCCGCATGGGCTGGTGTCCAGATCTGTTCTGTGCCTGTGAAAGTGTATTATCCGCCAGTAGAGGAAAGGGTCAGCCATTTCCGTCCTGTCTATGATTTCGTGCGCATCAGTATTCTCAATACCATTCTGTGTGTGGCGGCACTTGTCTATGGTTACCCCAGACGTCTGGCACGTAGTATAAAAAAGCTCTTTGGATGAAAAGATCATTGTATATTATCAGACAGACGGCCTATACGGTATTCTCTTTCTGCTACTTCATAGGATTTGCCATTGATATGACCGTGCGGGGCTTTTTCCTGATTACCTTGGGAGGGGCTACTGAGGCGCATAAAAGAAAGTATCACGCCATCCTTCAGCGTAAATCGCGTTATGTGATCAATCATGTGCCTGGTACGACATTCTCCTATAGCAACCCTCAGAATGAGACTTTTGAGAAGCCGGCTGTTATCATCAGCAACCACCAGTCACATCTGGACCTGATGGGAATTATGATGCTGACTCCCAATCTTATTATACTTACAAAAAAATGGGTGTGGCATAATCCGTTCTATGGCATTGTCATCCGATATGCGGACTATTTCCCGATTACTGATACCGACCAGATGGTGGAAGACATCAAGGGAAAGGTCAAGGAAGGTTACTCTGTGGTGGTCTTCCCGGAAGGTACCCGTTCCCCGGATAGCCAGATCATGCGTTTTCATCGTGGGGCCTTCTATTTGGCAGAAAACCTCAACCTGGATATCGTACCCGTTTTTATAGACGGTTTTGGGAAGGTGCTTCCCAAGGAGTCGTTTCATCTCCATCCCGGACATATGTCGGTGGAAGTCATGAAAAGGATTCACCGTGATGATCCTCAAGAGGCGTGCGGGTATCGGGAGATGACCAAGAGGTTGCATCATTTATATTTGAGTAAGAATGAAGAAGTGCGTCATCATAGGTAGTGGGCTAGGAGGACTGTCATGTGGTTGTATCCTTGCTAAGAATGGCTATGATGTCACCATTCTGGAGCAAGGAACC
This sequence comes from uncultured Prevotellaceae bacterium, assembly GCA_902784615.1. Lineage (GTDB taxonomy): Bacteria > Bacteroidota > Bacteroidia > Bacteroidales > Bacteroidaceae > Prevotella. The sequence goes on from CACZVN010000006.1 coordinate 60,568, forward strand.
CAGATTGGAGGTTGCCTCCAATGTTTCCGAAGGGGAGATGCCGTCTTTGAGACGGGCATGCACTATATCGGAAGTGCTGACCCTGGACAGACGCTCAACACGATATGGCATTATCTGGAGATAGGTTCCGACATTCCTTTGGAAAGACTCGATCCTGACGGATATGATGTGATCTCATTCCAAGGCGACCATTTCAGGTTTGCCAATGGGAAGGAGAACTTTATCAATACCCTTGCAGACCAGTTCCCTCAAAGCAAGGACGAATTGGCCAAATATTATGATCTGATTCAGATGGTGACATCGGCAGCAGCCATGCACTCCCTGAATACTCAAGTGGACCTGAATGTCAATGCTGATTATCAGATCGTCAGTATCAACAAAGTGATTGATAGTGTCATCAGTGATCCTTTGTTACGACAGGTCCTTGCTGGGATACAACCTCTTTATGCTGGAGAAAAAGACCGTACACCGTTCTTTACACATGCCTTGATTTTTGATTTCTATAATCAGAGTGCATTCCGCATCGTGGGAGGCAGTAGTCAGGTGGCAGAGTCCCTTCAGAAATCGATTCAGAAAAATGGAGGTCAGGTGTTGGTACAACATAAGGTTGACAAGATTGAATGTGATGAGTCGCGTGCAACAGCCGTCATCACGGCTGACGGTGAACGATTTCCTGCTGATCTGGTCATCAGTGCCATCCATCCAGCACGTACCATGCCGCTCATAGACAGTCATCTTATCCGACCTGCATACAGACGACGTGTGGAGAATACAAGAAACACGATCTCGGCATTTACGGTGTATCTGAAATTCAAGAAGAATACAGTGAAGTATCTGAACAGCAATATATATTATTACCGTTCAGATTCTACATGGGGATGTGAGGACTATGACGAGCGCTCCTGGCCCAAATGTCTTCTGTATATGCATTTCTGTCATGAGAAGAACCCGGTATATGCTGAAGCAGGTGAAATACTCACCTATATGAGATTTGATGAGATGCAGCAGTGGTTTGGCACTCATATCGGACATCGGGGTGAGGATTATAAAGCTTTTAAGAGAAGGAAGGCTGAGACCGTTATTGCTGCCTTGGAGCGAGAAATACCCGGCATCAGTCATCAGATAGAGCATTATTATACATCGACTCCTTTAACCTATCTGGATTATACAGACGTGCCTGATGGAGCCATGTATGGCATTGCTAGAGATGTGAATGACTTTGGACAGGTCGGTATTACCAGTAAGACAAAAATCCCCAATCTGTTACTGACAGGTCAGAGCATCACATGCCACGGTATGTTAGGTGTTTTGGCAGGAAGTCTGATTACATGCTCTGAAGTCCTGTCGCGAGAGGTGATCTTCTCCCAACTTAAAAAGGTCTGATTCAAATGAAAACGGCAGTATTCTATTATACACAGAGCGGACAGGCACTTGATGTTGCGAAGAGTCTTTGTAGTGGGATGCAGGGAGATGTGGTCTTCAAGGAGATCGTTCCTCAGCAGGCTTTTCCTTTCCCATGGGACAAAGACACTTTCTTCGACGTCTTCCCGGAGACGCGTCTTGGGATGCCGCCTTCTGGGATACAGCCCATAGATTTCTCTGATGTGGAGGATGCAGACTTGGTTATGGTGGTAGGACAATCATGGTTCCTTTCTCCTTCGCTTCCCCTCCAGTCGTTCTTCATCGACCAGCAGGTCAGGGACTACCTGAAAGGAAAGGATGTCGTATTTGTGAATGCCTGTCGTAACATGTGGCTGATGACGAGTCGGAAGGTGAAAGCATACCTGAAGGACGCTGAGGCGAACCTGGTAGGACAGATCATCTTGCAGGACAGGGCTCCCAATCTTGTAAGTGTTCTAACGATTATCCGCTGGTTGATGTACGGCAAGAAAGCCGGTACAGGACTATTGCCGGATGCCGGAGTCTCTCATCAAGACATATCCGACGCTTCCAGATTCGGCCAGATCATTGAGTCCTCATGGAAGAATAAAGACTTGTCTCATTTGCAGAGTGATCTGTTGTCAGCAGGAGCCATCCAGTATAAGTCATCAATCCTGTTCATGGAGAAGACTGGTCATCGGATGTTTGGCTTTTGGGCTAAGTTCATCCGGAGAAAGGGGGAACAGGGGGATGTGAGAAGGCGTTTCCGAACCAACTTTTTCTATTATTATCTCCTTTTTGTCCTGTTCTTGATTTCCCCCTTCGCGCTACTGGTCTATTACTTGACTTATCCATTGCATCGCGTTGGGTATCACAAAGATATAGATTGTAACCTCTAAGTATATAACTAATAAAATATAATGATGGAAGTATTCATAACAAAAGCAGCAAAGTTTTTCCCGAACGATCCTGTATCGAATGATGACATGGAGAGTTACCTGGGAATGGTTGATGGAAAGCCGTCGAAGGCACGTAGGGTCGTGCTGAGGCGTAATGGCATCAAACAACGATATTATGCGTTGGATAAGGAGGGCAATGTGACCCATACCAATGCGCAGATGTGTGCCAATGCGGTTCGTGGACTTCTGGACGACCACCTGACAGTTGACGATATAGACGTGCTGGCATGTGGCACATCGTCACCAGAACAGATCCTGCCGTCACATGGTATCATGGTACATGGTGAACTCGGTGGCAGCAGGAATACTGAGGTCGTCTCGTTCTCCGGTTCATGCTGTACGGGTGCAGATGCCCTGAAATATACCTATATGGCTGTCAAACTCGGACTGGCGAAGAACGCTGTTGCTGCAGCCTCGGAACGTACGTCTGCCTGGATGAGGGCCTCTTATTTCCAGAAAGAGTCAGAGAAGCTGGCCCTGTTGGAGAATCAGCCTATGCTGGCTTTTGAGAAGGAGTTCCTGCGCTGGATGTTGTCCGATGGCGCACAGGCCGTGCTGCTTCAGGAGAAGCCCAACGAGTCGGGTATCTCCCTTCGTATCGACTGGATTGACATCACGTCATTTGCCAATACCAAGGAGACCTGTATGTATTGCGGTGGAGAGAAAGGTGCTGACGGCAAACTGAAGGGTTGGGCTGATTTTCCTGGAGAAGAATGGCTCACGGAGTCGCTCTTCATGCTGAAACAGGATACCCGTATGCTCGGAGAGAATGTCGTACCGTTAGGTGTCACCTTCCTCTTACAACTGGCAGAGAAACACCATTTCACTCCCGATGATATTGACTGGTTCCTGCCACACCTTTCTTCCATGTTTTTCAAGGATAAGATCCTGGAAGAGACGACGAACAGAGGATTCCCCATTCCTGAGGAGAAATGGTTCTTGAATCTCCCACATGTAGGAAATATTGGTTCTGCCTCGGCTTTCGCTATGATAGAGGAACTGATGTACTCTGGGAAGCTGAAGAAAGGCCAAAAGATTCTGTTGATGATTCCCGAGAGTGCACGATTCTCATACTGTTACTGTATGCTGACCGTGTGCTAAGATACTCATATAATAATATAATTGTATTGTGAAAGTAAAAGACGTTCCACAGGATCTGAAATACTATGAGGGGACTCATGTACGTGACGTCAACTACGCCGTCGATGACGAAGGCAAGTATCAGGCTGTGTTGAGCGATGGATGGGCTCCTAAGACAGAAGCCTTGGAACTGGCCTTGGAAGAAGATGTTGACAAGGAAGAGAGAAGCCGGATGAAGTTGCAGACCCAGACGGATTTTAAAGGGTTTGAACTGGCATTAGAGCATCGGCCTGCTGCTCATTGTGAGAATGGCACTATCTCTTCGCTGCTCCGCTATCATGGTATTGATTTGTCGGAACCGATGATTTTCGGTTTGGCTAGTGGGCTGTTCTTTACCCATATCACATTTATCAAAATGGGCGGATTGCCTGTCACGTCGTTCCGCACCTTCCCAGGCGTCCTGTTCAAACGCATTACGAAACTGTTGGGTATCAAGACGAAGACGCGCCGCTTCTTCAGTCCGGAAAAAGCGATGCAGGCACTGGACCATCTCCTGTTAGAAAAGAAGACTCCTGTGGGCTGTGTGGTGGGTATGTATGACTTGCCTTATGTTCCTGCAGAATACCGTTTCCGTTTCAATGGTCATAATATCTGTGTCATCGGCAAGGATGAAGAGACTGGTGACTATTGTGTCTTGGATTCGAACGTTACCCAAAAAGAGACGATCAGTCGTGATGATCTTGCCGTTGTGCGATTCCCTGCTGGTGGTGTCTATCCCCTCATGGGACAGATGTACTGGATCAAGTCCGTACCCGAACAACTGCCCGATCTCAAGCCGCTCATCCTGAAGGCTATACACAAGACCTGCTGGTATATGACATCACAGCCCAAGTTCATCAAGTATGTGGGAGCCAACGGCATCCTCTACTTGTCGAAGCGTATCAGGAATTGGGAGACGATGATGGGCAAGCGCAAGGCATTGCTCAATCTGGCGCAGGTCGTGCGCATGCTGGAGGAGATAGGTACGGGCGGTGCTGGTTTCCGTTTCATGTATGGTGCCTTCCTTCAGGAGGCCGCAGATGTGACGGGCATTAATGAACTGAATGACTATTGCCATCGCATCACGGAGATTGGTGACCTGTGGCGTGATTTCGCTTATAAGGCATCACGTATCATCAAAAAGCGGGAAAAGGATCAATATACCTATAACGATCTGGGCGATCTCTTGCAGATCATTGGTGAGAAAGAGCATGCCTTGTTCCAGGACCTCGATCGTACGGTGAAGAGTTATATGTAAGGCGAATTATCAAACAATATAAGTATGAAGAAAGAAGACGTTCCTCAGGATTTGAAATATTACAAGGGAAGTGTCATCCGAGACCTGACCTATGCACTCGATGACGAAGGGCATTACGAGCCTGTCAGGAGTGATGGCTGGGAACCAAAGACAGAAGCCTTGGATATATTCCTGGAAACACTTGACGATCAGGACGAGCGCGACAAGATGGAATTGCTGGTACCGACGGAGTTTAAGGGCTATGAGTTGAAGATCAACCACAGGCATGCCGCCCATTGTGAGAACGGTACTATCTCGTCTCTGCTCCGTTTCTATGGTATCAACCTGTCGGAACCAATGGTGTTCGGACTGGCCAGTGGTCTTTTCTTCGCCCACCTGACGTTTGTCAAGATGAACGGTATGCCCGTGACTGCCTTCCGCACGATTCCTGGTGTGCTGTTCAAGCGCATCACACGACTCTTAGGCATCAAGTCGGCCTCGCAGCGATTTCTCAGTAAGGAGAAAGCCATGCGCAAGCTCGACCAGTTGATTATGGAAGAACGCATACCTGTGGGCTGTGTGGTTGGTATCTATGAACTGCCTTATTATCCTCCCGAGAACCGCTTCCGTTTCAATGGCCACAATATCTGTATTATCGGCAAGGATGAGGAGAGTGGCGACTACCGTGTACTTGACTCCAATGCCACTGAGAAGGTAACGATCACCCGAGACGACCTGATCAAGGTCCGTTTTGCCAAGGGCGCCTATCCCCTCATGGGACAGATGTACTGGATTAAGTCCATCCCCGAGGATCTGCCAGAGCGTATGCGGACAGACAAACCCGACGTGGAATTCCTCAGACCGCTGGTACTCAAGTCTATTAAGGACACCTGCAAGAACATGACGTCACAGCCGAAGTGGTTCCCCTACGTGGGAGCCAATGGCATTCAGTATCTGTCGCGGAAAATGCGGACATGGGAAAAGAAACTGGGCAAGCGTCGTGCGCGCCTTTACCTTGTTCAGGTAATCCGCATGCTGGAGGAGATTGGAACAGGTGGTGCAGGCTTCCGCTTCGTCTATGGAGCCTTCCTGCAGGAGGCCTCCGAGCGGACGGGTATTGCCGAACTGAACGACTACTCTCTTCGTATTACAGAGATTGGCGACATGTGGCGTGACTTTGGCTACAAGGCCTCCAAGGTGTTCAAGCGCCGTGCCGGCGAGAGTTACACCTACGACGACCTGGCCGACATGCTTGAAAAGATTAGCGATGCAGAACGGTCGTTCTTCCTTGATTTGTTGAAAGCAGTAGAACGATATATCAAATGATATCAAGATTTCATACGATTCTTCTTGTTCTCCTGATGACCGTGAACGTTCAGGCCTATAAGTTGACGGCCTATATCCCACAGGAGAATCCGACGGGAACGGGCGTTATCGTCTGTCCTGGTGGCAGTTATTTCTGGCTTGACAAAGCCACAGAAGGAAAGGGCGTTGCTGAGTGGCTCTGCCAAAATGGTATTGCTGCCTTTGTGTTGGAATATAGTCATGGAGGGTGGGGGGCCTTTGCTTTTCATGTCCGTACGAAGGGACGTAGTTTCCCTGCCGGTTTCAATGATCTGCATGCAGCCCTCGACAGTGTCAGGAGCCGTGCTCAGGAATATGGTATCAGGGAAGACCGTGTCGGATGTATGGGCTTCTCTGCTGGTGGTCATCTGGTGATGCATGCGGCTGAGCAGTTGGCCGGTACACCGTCCAGTCCGTTTTTTGTGGCACCGATGTATCCTGTCGTGTCAATGACTCATCCCTGTACCCATAAGCGATCGCGTAGGGGACTGTTGGGCGAGACCTCTTCACAGGCTCTGAAAGATTCTTTGTCATTGGAGAACCATGTTCCCTCTAACTGTCCGCCTGTCTTCCTGATGAACTGCAATGATGATCCGATCGTCCACTATCATAATGCTGAGTTGTTGGATTCAGCCCTGACCGTCCGTCAGGTGCCCCACCATTATGAACATTACCAGACTGGGGGACATGGCTTCGGGGCGACAGCGGAGAAAACCACTGAGGAGGCAATCCAGTGGAAGGAGCGGTTTCTGGCTTGGCTGAAGGAACTGGTTAAATAGAAAAGATGATGGTAAGATTTTTCTTAAATATATATGATTATCTTCAGAAGAGGCGCAGGCTGTGCATGGGTCTGATGTTTGCCTGCATCGCCATCCTGCTGGCTATGATGGCCTCGCTGAGATATAACGAGAATATCTACGACTTCCTTCCTGTCAGCGGTAATGAGCAGAAGGCCATTACCTTGTATCAGGATATCTCGGGTGGTCAGCGCGTTTTCGCCATGTTCAAGCATAAAGATGGTGATACGGAGAATTCCGACCGTCTGACAGAGGCTGTCGATTCTTTTGCCCAGGGCCTGAACCCAATACTCGAGCGGGAACATATTACAGATGTGACCTCACAGGTTGATTTCGAGAAGGTGATGGGTATCACCAGTTTCGTCTATGAGAATATGCCGCTGATGCTGCGTGATTCCGACTATGTGCGTATGGAACGTCTGCTTTCTACGCCAGGATATGTCGAAGATCAGTTGGCCAATGACGTGCAAAGCATCATGATGCCCGCCACGGGCTTCTTCACGTCGAACATCAGCAACGATCCGTTAGGACTCTTCTCGCCGATCATCAGCAGGTTACAGTCTCGTCAGTCGTCCATGCCTGTGGATATCGACAATGGTTATATCTTCTCGGAAGGGAAGAAGTTTGCCATTGTGATCATGGACTCGCCATTCGGAGCCATGGAGTCTGCCAACAACAGTATGCTTGCTGGTGAGGTTGACAGTGTGGCCCAGCAGACGATGCAGGCCATGCCCGATGTCGAGGTGGCCATCACAGGTGCGCCCATCATTGCCGTTGGAAATGCTACTCAGATCAAGAACGACAGCTACTGGGCGATCTCCATCTCTGTCACACTCATCATCCTCTTGCTGGTGTTCTCCTTCCGCAAGGTCAAGCACCTGATGCTCATCGGTGTGGCCATTATCTTCGGATGGCTCTTTGCCATGGGCTTCATTGCCGTGATGAGGAGTGATGTGTCACTGATCGTCTTGGGAATAGGTTCTATCATCATCGGTATCGCTGTCAACTATCCGCTTCATTTCGTCTTGCATACCGACCATGGTGGTACGGCGCGAGAGGTGCTGAAGGAGATGGTATCGCCGTTGTTGATAGGTAATATCACTACCGTTGGTGCCTTTGCCAGTTTGATGCCGCTCGATGCGCCTGCCTTGCGCGACCTTGGTTTCTTCGCTGCCTTTATGCTGATAGGTACCATCCTCTTCGTGCTGGTCTTCCTGCCTCATCTGGTGAAACAGAGGGTTCAGGCAGAAGAGGAACATCTGTCCTTCGGCAAGATTTCGTCCATGTCGCCTGACCGTCACCGTTGGTTGCTGTGGGTATTACTGATATTGACAGTCGTTTTCGGCTACTTCAGTCTGGGAACCTCTTTCGATACGAACATGCACCACATCAACTACATGACCAAGGAGCAACAGGCCTTGTTGGATGACATGAAGGCGTCGGCAGGTATCAGTGACACCTCCAATGTCTATGTGGTGACAGAGGGTGAGACATGGGATCAGGCTCTGAGTCGGAGATCCCGTATCGCCCCCTTGCTGGATAGCCTGAAAGCCGCTGGCACCTTGAGGACATGTTCTGATGTGACGACGTTCATCTGTTCGAAAGAAGAACAGCAGCAACGAATCAACAAGTGGAACACCTTCTGGGAACAGAATCGTGAGAAGGTTTTAGCAGAATTAAAGCAGAAAGCCCCCCAGTATGATTTCAGTACGGATGCATTCGACGGTTTTGAAGAGATCATCAACCGTTCTTATAGCCCTCAGCCGTTTGAATATTTTGAGCCCATCCAGTCTGTCCTGCTCGACAATTCGTTCAGCACCAGCACAGGCGTCCGCTCCGTGGTCGATGTGATCGATGTGAGCAGTGAGGATATGGACCAGGTGGAGGCTGCTTTGAATGAAAGCTTAGGAACGGATGGCTATGCTTTCGACTTCGTGGGCATGAACAGTGCCATTGCCGATTCGCTTTCTGATGATTTCAACTATATCGGTTTTGCTTGCGGATTCATTGTGTTTATCTTCCTTTGGCTTTCGTTTGGCAGACTGGAACTCAGTTTGCTGGCGTTCTTACCGATGGCGATGGGCTGGCTCTGGATATTGGGTATCATGTATCTTTTTGGCATGCAGTTCAATATCGTCAACGTCATCCTCGCCACGTTTATCTTCGGACAGGGCGATGACTACACCATATTTATTACCGACGGACTGATTAATGAGTTTGCATACCACAAAAAACTCTTACCTTCCTATAAGAACAGTATTGTGATCTCGGCCCTGATCATGTTCATCGGTATGGGATCGCTCATCGTGGCCAAACACCCTGCGCTTCACTCACTGGCAGAGGTGACCATCGTAGGTATGTTCACGGTCGTCCTGATGGCATGGATCGTACCGCCCTTGGTATTTGGGTGGTTGGTAAAGAATGAGAATGAGGTACGCAGAGTTCCTGTCACCATTAGCCAGTTTGTTCGTACGACCTATTGTGCATGCGTCTATCTCTTTGAGTTGTGCTATGGTTGTCTGTTAGGTATCCTCATCCGTCTGATCCCAGGGAACAAGAATAGCCGTGAGGCATGGTTCCACCGGGTTATCTGCAAGTCGATGCGTGCAGACATCAATCATATCTGGGGTGTCAGCAATTTCGTCCGCAACGAACATGGAGAGGATTTCAGTCGTGGTAGTATTATCGTCTGCAACCATCAGTCGATTCTTGACCCGGTGTATCTGTTGGCATTGGATCCACATGTTCTCGTGATGGTCGGTGGTAAGGTGTGGAAGAACCCCATCGTACATTGGATGTTCAAGTTCTCGCGCTTCTTCAATGCCAACGAGCCCTTGGAATCTTTGAAAGACGATATTGCCAAGGCCGTAGCCGATGGCTATAGTGTCGTGGTATTCCCTGAAGGTCAAAGAAACGAGGAAGAGATAACGCGATTCCATCAAGGTGCCTTCTATCTCGCTCAGGAAATAGGTGCAGACATCCTTCCTATGTATATACACGGAACCAGTCATGTGATGCCAAAGAGCAGTGGGTTCGCTACCCGTGGACGTGTGGATGTCGAGATAGGGGAGCGAATCCCTGTCGGACAACTGGCATCCTTTGGAGATACGAACCTGGCAGTAGCCCGTTCCTTCCGTCAGATGTATAAGACTCACTTTGATCAACTTAAGCAGGATATAGAGACAACCCACTATTTCCATCATTATATAATAGGTAAATACACCTATAAGGGTTATGGTATTGAGCGCGAGACAAGGCAGTTGTTGAAGCGGCATGATGACTTCAGCCAGTGGATTGATGGCTATCAGCCTACGAATCCGTCATCAAATATCGTATCTGTGATAGATGCTGGCCATGGACAGTTCTCCTTACTCTTTGCCCTTGTTCATCCAGAACTTGAGATCCACTCTTATGCCTTTGATGGAGATGATGCGGCTTTGCTTGCTGCCTGTGAGCCGAAACCATCGAACCTCCATGCTCATTATTCTGAGAATGAACAGGTGGCACTGGAAACGGCAGGCGACAGCAACATTATCCTGTTGCCCGGTCTGTTGGGGAATCTCAAATAGAATAGCATATAATTAACCAATAAAAAATGAATAAGTATAATCCTTCACAGTTCGACGATATCCGTCCCTATTACGACAGTGAGATACCTGCAGCGATGCAGCGTATTGTCGAAAGCGATTTCTTCGGACTGTTGTGTACCTATGTTTACCCTGGTCGCAGTCAGGAAGATGTCAGGAAGATGATGCTCTCTTTCAAGACGATCCGCGACTTCCAGTTAGAGGTGATGTTCCGTGTTAACGAACAGGTGATAGCCCGTTCCACCACGGCATTTACCTATAGTGGTATTGATAAGTTGGATCCCCAAAAGCAGTATCTCTTTGTCAGCAACCATCGTGACATCATGCTCGATGCCTGTCTGCTGGAGTATCTATTAGCCAAGAATGGGCTCGATACGACGGAGATAACCTTTGGGGCAAACCTGATGTCTTCGCCACTGGTGATCGATATTGGCAAGGCTAACAAGATGTTCCGTGTGGAGCGTGGGGGCAACATGAAGGATTTCTATATGTCATCGAAACACCTGAGCGACTATATCCGTTACGTGTTGACGGAGAAGGGGCAGAGCATGTGGATTGCCCAGCGCAATGGACGTACGAAGGATGGTAAGGACCAGACGGATCAGGGCATCATCAAGATGTTCTGCATGAGTGACCCGTCAGACAAGATAAAGGCCCTGTCGGATCTGAACATCATTCCCGTGTCTGTCAGCTACGAGTGGGAGTCGTGTGATGTGCTGAAGGCCCTCGAACTCTATGAGTCACGATTCAGCAAGTATATCAAGAAACCTGGTGAGGATCTGAACAGTATCCTGACAGGTATCACCCAGCCGAAGGGTAGGGTGAACTTCACCTTCTGCGACCAGATCACGGAGGCAGAACTCCATCGTTTCGACGGCTGTACGAACAACGAGTACCACCGTGCTGTGGCCCAGTTGATCGACAAGCGAATCAATGCTGCCTATCAGCTGACGCCCAATAACTACATCGCTCACGACCTGCGCTATGGTCAGCAGATCTACAGGAATCGTTATAACGACGCTGAGCGTGATGCCTTCCTGACTCACATGGAGGAGTTGAACACCTTCGATATCTCTGAGCCCGATGTGCTGAAGGATATCTTCTTAGGCATCTACTCCAATCCTATCGATGTGAAGCTGGAACAGTTGACGGGAAAGAAAATGTAAGCAAAATCGCAAATTTTCTTGCAAAATATTTGTTTATTTCACGGAAAAGTAATACTTTTGCACCCGAAAACGAAAATAACGAGAAAGATGTCAATGTTGAACGCTTACTTTTACGGCTATTACTTTTACTTTGCAAGCAATTGTGAAGCGGGAAGTTGCGTATAATTCAACTTATGACTGAGAAGAAATAATAACAAGGTCCCGCTTCACCCAGGTGAAAGCGGGACTTGTTTTTGAAGTGAAGCGTGAAAAGTTAATAGTGAAGAATAGAATATGAAGAGAATTGCCATTCAGGGAATCGAAGGTTCGTTCCACGATATCGCGGCGCACCTGTATTTCGAGGGAGAACAGATACAGTTGATTTGTTGCTCAACCTTCGAACAGGTGTTCCAGAATATTAAGCAGGATCCCACGGCCATTGGCATGCTGGCCATCGAGAACACGATTGCTGGTTCACTGTTGCACAATTACGAATTGCTGCGCGACAGTGGCACGACCGTAGTAGGGGAGCACAAGCTTCACATCTCGCACTGCATCTGTTGTCTGCCTGACGATGACTGGGACACGATCACGGAGGTGCACTCTCACCCCGTAGCCCTGATGCAGTGCCGTCAGTTCCTGGCCCAGCACCCGCAGTTGAAGAATGTGGAGGCAGAGGATACCGCTGGATCGGCACAGATGATTGCCGAAGGCCAGAAGCGCGGCTGGGCAGCCATCTGCCACGCTGAGGCTGCGAAACTTTACGGTTTAAAGGTGCTCGAAGACCATATTGAGGACAACAAGCACAACTTCACCCGTTTCCTCGTGGTGTCGAATCCCAACAAGGCCGATATGCTGCGCCCCCTGTTGGAGACCAATAAGTCGAGCATTGTCTTCTCGCTGCCCCATGAGGAGGGATCGCTCTCTCACGTGCTCGCCATCCTCTCGTTCTACAAGATCAACCTGACGAAGATCCAGTCGTTGCCCATCATCGGCCGTGAATGGGAGTACCTGTTCTATGTCGATGTGATGTACGACGACCTGACGCGATACCGTCAGAGTATCGATGCGATTATCCCTCTGACGAAGGACTTGAAAATCTTAGGAGAATATAAAGACGGAAAGCAAACGAATTAAAAAAGAAGATATGATACAACCAGCAGATAGACTTAGTTTAGTACAGGAATACTACTTCAGTCGCAAACTGAAGGAGGTGGCACAGCTCAATGCCGAGGGCAAGGATATTATCAGTCTCGCCATTGGCAGTCCTGATATGCCCCCTTCAGAGCAGACCATCGATAAACTCTGTGAGGTGGCCCATAACCCCAATGCCCATGGCTATCAGCCTACAGGGGGAACGCCAGAGTTGCGCGAGGCGATGGCCGACTTCTACAAGCGTTGGTACAACGTCGATCTCGATCCCAAGACGGAGGTGCTGCCACTCATTGGTTCGAAGGAGGGTATCCTCCACGTAACACTCGCCTTCGTGAATCCTGGCGACGAGGTGCTCGTACCTAATCCCGGCTATCCCACCTATACCTCTTTATCAAAGATCTTAGGTGCGAAGATCGTGAACTACAACCTGCGCGAGGATAACGGTTGGCAGCCTGATTTCGATGAACTGGAGAAGATGGACCTCTCGCGTGTGAAGCTGATGTGGACCAACTATCCCAATATGCCAACGGGTGGTAATGCCCGGATGGAGACCTACGAGCGACTGGTGCAGTTTGCCAAGGCGCATGGCATCGTGGTCGTCAACGACAATCCTTACTCTTTCATCCTCAACGAGCATCCTATGTCGCTCTTGCAGGTGTCTGGTGCCAAGGACTGCTGTATTGAGTTCAACTCGATGTCGAAGAGCCACAATATGCCCGGCTGGCGTGTGGGTATGTGCTTAGCCAACGCCCAGTTTATCCAGTGGATCATGAAGATCAAGTCGAACATCGACTCTGGTACCTTCCGAGGTGTCCAACTGGCTGCTGCTGAGGCACTTCGCAATGCGGAGGAGTGGCATCATGAGGCGAATGTCGAGACCTATAGCCGTCGTCGTCAATATGCAGAACAGATCATGGATGTCTTAGGCTGTACCTACGACAAGAACCAGGTAGGTATGTTCCTCTGGGGAAAGATCCCTGAGAGCTACGCTGATGTCGAAGACCTCACGGAGAAGGTGCTCCACGAAGCCCGTGTCTTCATCACCCCAGGTTTTATCTTCGGCTCTAATGGCAAGCGCTATATCCGCATCTCGCTCTGCGCGAAAGAAGATAAGATCCAACAAGCATTAGAAAGAATCAAAAAAGCAATATAAATATGGAATTAGATTTAGCACCACTGAATTTACCGAGTGACAATGAACGTCCCTTCGTGATTGCAGGCCCTTGCTCTGCAGAGACTGAGGAACAAGTGATGGAAACCCCGTACGAAGCCAGGTGGTTTCGAGGGTCATGGCGAACCTGCCCTGAAATGGATGAAGCAGGTGAAGGAAGATACCAAGATGCTCGTCTCTACGGAGGTGGCTACGCCAGAGCATGTGGAACTGGCCTTGAAGTATGGCATCGATATCCTGTGGATTGGTGCCCGTACATCGGCTAATCCTTTCGCCATGCAGGCCATTGCCGATGCCTTGAAGGGCGTGGATGTACCTGTGTTCGTGAAGAACCCTGTGAACCCCGACCTCGAACTCTGGATAGGTGCTTTGGAGCGTCTGAATCAGGCAGGTGTGAAGCGTCTGGGTGCCATCCACCGTGGCTTCTCCAGTTATGAACAGAAGATTTATCGTAATGCGCCTATGTGGCAGATTCCCATCGAGTTACGCCGCCGTATTCCTGCACTGCCTTTGATCAGTGATCCCTCACATATCGGAGGTCGTCGCGAACTAGTGGCACCCCTGTGTCAGCAGGCGATGGATCTGGGCTTCGACGGTCTTATCATTGAGAGCCACTGCGACCCTGACAAAGCCTGGAGCGATGCCAAGCAGCAAGTGACGCCTGATGTGCTCGACTACATCCTCTCGCTGCTCGTGATCCGTGATGAGAAGCAGTCAACGGAGGGTATCACCCAACTGCGTAAGCAGATTGACGAACTCGACAACCAACTGATGGACCTGCTCGCCAAGCGTATGAAGGTATGCCGTGAGATCGGCCAGTACAAGAAGGAGCATAATATGACTGTGCTGCAGGCCAACCGTTACAATGAGATCCTGAACAAGCGTGGTGCCCAGGGTTCGCTCTGTGGCATGGATCCGGAGTTCGTCGCCCACGTCTTCGAGAACATCCACGAGGAGAGTGTCCGTCAGCAGATTGAGATTATTAATAAATGAATTATCGTGCAAGTCGAATGCAGAAAGCTTGCTTTTTGCTGAGACGAAGCCGATGATGCATAAAACAGAGTTTTATGAAAATATTAGTTATGGGCGCAGGAAAGATGGGAAGTTTTTTCATCGACCTGCTGAGTTTTGAGCACGAGGTGGCGGTCTTCGAGAAAGACCCCAAGCGCATGCGTTTCACCTACAACTGTCAGCGCTTTACGACCTACGAGGAGATTGAGGCCTTCAAGCCTGAGTTGCTCATCAATGCCGTCACGCTGAAATACACGATCCCTGTATTCAAGGAGGTGATTCCCCATCTCCCCAAGGAGTGTATCATCAGCGATATTGCCTCTGTAAAAACTGATCTGAAGGAGTTTTACGAGAGTACGGGCATGCGTTATGTCTCTACCCACCCGATGTTTGGACCCACCTTCGCCAATCTGCAGCAACTCTCTGAGGAGAATGCCATCATCATCAGCGAGGGCGACTACATGGGTCGTATCTTCTTCAAGGATCTCTATCAGAAACTAGGACTTAACATTTACGAATATTCGTTCGAGGAGCACGATAAGACAGTGGCTTACTCGCTGAGTATCCCCTTCGTCTCGACCTTCGTCTTCGCCGCTGTCATGAAGCATCAGGACGCGCCTGGTACTACCTTTAAGCGTCACATGCGCATCGCCAAGGGCGTGCTCAACGAGGATGACTACCTGTTGCAGGAAATCCTCTTCAACCCTTATACCCACGACCAGGTGTCGCAGATCCGTACGGAACTGAAGGAACTGCTCGAGATCATCGACAACAAGGATGCTGATGGCATGAAGGGCTATCTCACGAAGATCCGTAATAACGTCAAGCGCGATATTGAAATCAAGAAGCAATAACTTAGGCTATCATCTCGTCGCATTCGTGACGGTGGCCATCTGGGGCAGCACCTTTGTCTTTACGAAGATGCTGCTCCAGAACGGCTTATCGCCTGCGCAGATCTTTACCCTGCGCTTTATCATCGCCTACATCTTATTGCTGGCTTTTGCCCTCTCCAGACATCGCTTCCGTCTGTTCTGCAAATCCCTGAAGGACGAGCTGTTGATGGTGGTCTTGGGTATTACGGGCGGCTCCGTGTATTTCTTGGCAGAGAATGCGGCGATGCTCTTTACCACAGCCACGAACACCTCATTGATCGTCTGTTCGTGTCCGTTGTTTGCGATGCTGCTTTTTGCCATCGTCTATCGCCATTCGGAGCGTGTCTCGAGACTGCAGGCTTTGGGTTCCGTCATTGCCTGTCTGGGAATGGCTGTGGTGGTGCTCAACGGCCATTTCGTGCTCCATCTCTCGCCCTTAGGCGATATGCTGGCCTTTGCGGCCTGTCTCTGTTGGGCGGTGTATTCCCTGTTGATGAAGCCGGCTACGGAGCGCTATTCCTCGTTGTTTATCACGCGGAAAGTGTTTTTCTACGGCCTCCTCACGATCATTCCTTATTATTTCTTTGTGCCAGGTTTCCCGTCGATGGAAGTGCTGTTGCGCCCTGAGGTGCTGTGGAATCTGCTCTTCCTTGGGGTTGTGGCCTCGATGATCTGTTATGTGACGTGGAACTGGGTGATCAGCAAACTCGGTGCCGTCATCGCTACCAACTGGGTATATTTCAACCCTATCACCACTATTATCTTTGCTTGGTGGCTGCTCCACGAACAGATCACCGTCTGGTTCCTCCTTGGTACTGTGCTCATCCTGACGGGCATGTATCTCGCCGACCACAAAAAATAGGCATTTTTCTTTGTGCTTTCAGATTATTTGCTTAATTTTGCGGCATCAAACCATTTAAATCAAAAGAAACTATGGGTATTATCTATTCACTCCTTCTTGGATGTTTGGCTGGCTTCTGCGCTGGCAAGTTAATGAAAGGTGGCGGCTTCGGCATCATCGTGAACTGTGTGCTTGGTCTCCTTGGCGGTGCCCTCGGCGGATGGTTGTTCGACCTGCTGGGTATCTCTTGGGGAGGTATCTTAGGTCAGCTTGCCACAGCCATTATCGGTGCTGCTATCATCCTCTGGATTGCCTCGTTCTTTAAGAAGTAGGCCGTCCTAGTGAACCAAACGATTGATTTAGAGTCTTGCACTCGTGCCGTGTGCAAGATAGCCCGTCAGGCGGGTGAGTATATCAGGGAGGAGCGCAAGAAGTTCAGCCTGGATAGTGTGGAGCGCAAACACGCTCACGACTATGTGTCGTATGTCGATAAAGGGTCGGAGCGACTGATCGTCAGTGCGTTGCGCGAGTTGTTGCCTGAGGCGGGCTTTATCACGGAAGAAGGCACCGCACAGGGAGGGGGACAGGAGTGCTGGGTGGTGGATCCCCTTGACGGCACTACGAACTTTATCCATCAGTATCAGCCTTATGCCGTGAGCATCGCCCTGTTGCAGGGCAATACCATCCTCCTTGGCGTGGTCTATGAGATCTGTGCCGATGAGTGTTTCTATGCCTGGCAAGGGGGTGGGGCATACCTTGATGGGAAACCTTTGCACGTCAGCAATCAGAAGATTCAGGACGCCCTGCTCTGTTTCCAATATCCCTACAACAGCGATGCCTATAAGCCAGTCATCAAACATCTCATCGATACGTTCTACGGCCATGTGGGCAGCATCCGTGCCTGTGGCTCTGCAGCGATGGCACTCTGTATGGTGGCTGCAGGCCGTCTCGACGGCTATGCTGAGCAGTATCTCGGCCAATGGGATTTCATGGCAGGCGGTCTGATCGTGATGGAGGCGGGTGGCATGGTGACAGACTACCAAGGTTCTGACGATTTCCCGCAGGGCAACAGTGTTGTGGCTACCAACGGCCTGATCCAGCAGGAGCTCCTGACAGCTATTAGATCATCTTTAGACCAGCAACGGATATGAAAGACAACAGCCAAGAAATCTTTCCCCTCGTGGATGAGCAAGGGACGGTGATAGGATCGGCCACGCGTGGTGAGTGCCATAGTGGATCGCGCCTGCTGCACCCTGTGGTGCATCTTCACGTGTTTAATTCCAAGGGCGAGGTCTATCTGCAGAAGCGTCCGGAGTGGAAAGATATCCAGCCTGGCAAGTGGGACACGTCTGTAGGCGGGCATATCGACTATGGTGAGACGCCTGAGGAGGCTTTGGTACGCGAGGTGCGCGAGGAGTTAGGCATCACCGACTTCGTGCCTGAGCGGGTGGGGCAGTATGTCTTCGAGGGTCTTCGAGAGCGTGAGTTCGTCTATGTCCACAAGACGGTTTACGACGGTCCCGTCAGTCCCTCTGCCTCAGAGCTCGACGGTGGTCGCTTCTGGCGTATCGAGGAGATCCGCGCTGCCATAGGCCAGGGCATTCTCACGCCTAATTTCGAGAGCGAGTTCCAAAGATTCTTTTTTTTCTAGGGAAGTACAACCTGTTGCAATAAAGACTGTCAACCCTTCCAGAAAGGCTCCGTAGAAAAAATGCATGGCTCTTTTCAGAAATCCTGTACTCCTTATTTTTGCTAAAGTGGCTCCAAATTTTCGTCCCGAGCCTTGGGACAAACCCTAAAAAACGTATGGCCAAAGATATTGAGTATAAAACTAATTCGATTATGTAAAAAAAGTGGGAGAAAATGCTTTGAATCACAGATTTTTTGTATCTTTGTCCCCAAATATATAAGGTACGCGATGAAACTAAAGCATCAAACTATCCGCAGACTACTAACCGTCATCTTTATGATGGCAGGCTTTTTTGGTGGTGTAAGCCGTGCCTTTGCACTGAGTGGGAGTGGTACACAGGCTAATCCGTATAAGATAACAAGCGAAGATGATTGGAAACAGTTCTGCATCATAGTTAATGAACAGAATAATTTAGATTCATGGGCAGTATTGACAGCAGACATCGGCGTCAATGTCTCTACAGCAAGTGACCTTTATCAGAAAATGGTTGGCAGGCCTGTACCTTCAGGTTCCAGTGGTTTGTCATATCATAGTTACAAGGGCACTTTTGATGGTCATGGTCACACGCTGTTTTTTTATTTCTCTAAAAGTGCTTTAAATGGGCAGTCATCTGATGTTGGAAAATATATAGCTCCTTTCGGTTTTGTAAGGGGCGCCACTATCAAGAATCTGAAAGTTGATGGTTCTATGACTGTTCCAAGTAGTGGGAATAGTAATAATGATAAGCAGAATAAGTTTGCTGCTGGTATTGTCGGGTCTGCAAGTGACAATACGATTATTCAGAATTGTATAAGTAGTGTTACTCTCAATTCAGAAATCCCAGGAGACGGCTCTCACGGTGGTATCGTTGGTCTCGTCAATTCATATTCTACAGTCACAATTAAGGATTGTATTTTTAATGGTAGATTATTGGGTAGTTCTACCAACAACTGTAGTGGCTTTGTGGGCGCAGGTTATAATCTGACTTCATCAAAGTGTATTATTAGTAATTGTCTTTTTGCCCCAGAAGAGATAACAATGAGTACTCAAGGGGCTGCCACCTTTTCTCGATGTGCAGGTACTATCAGTAATTCTTACTATAAAACATCTTTTGGAGCAACAAATGATCAAGGTACCAATGCATCAAGTATGTCTGCAGATGACCTTGTGACAGCACTTAATTCAGGAGCGACTTCTGGAAACGAGTCTTGGATGATTCATAACAATCAATACTATCTGAAACCATTTGAACACTATGTCGATATTACAGGATGGGTGTCTGGGTTCTCTGCTAATCCTCCTGTGATTAAGGGAAATCATAGCACTAATTCCATTATTTATGCATATTATAGTGATGATGGGGTGTATTCTTTAGGTTATGATCCTCCTACTAATCCTGGTCATTATAGAGTAAGTGCTACCATTGCACCAGGTTATACTGCGGAGGGAGACTATTGGTATGGATGGAATGATATCATGAAATTCTGTGTTGTCAATGCTCCGACAGGTGCGACATTATCCTATAATTACAATGCCCAGACTTTGCTCACTAATGGTGGTTCTGCCGCTGTAGGTACTTTCTATTATAAACTAGGCACTGATGGGGAGTGGTCAACCAGTTTTCCAACGGCAACGGAAGCTGGTGACTATAAAGTCTATTATTATGTGAAAGGCGATGCTTCTCATAACGATATCATCAGTGACTCTTACTTCGTTCCTGTTACCATTGCCGCCAAGACGGTGAATTCAGAAAGTGGTAATTTGAAAATAGAGTTACCTGCGACAATGACTTATACCGGTTCTGCCTTAACGCCTACCGTGACGGTAAAGGATGGTGATATAGTGATCGATCCCTCGGAATACACTGTCAGCTTTAGTAACAACGTTAATGTCGGAGATAGTCCAGTGACGGTGACTATAACTGACAAAACGGGTGGTAACTATACGGTCAACGGTACGGCACAATTCACGATTGTCAAGGCTGCTCCTACCTATACGGCTCCTACAGCCAAGGATCTCACCTATAACATGAACGTGCAGGAACTGATCAATCCAGGTGGCACAAGTCATGGCACCTTTGAATACAGCAGCGATGGAACGACCTTTACTACCGTTACTACGGGATTTGTCGGAACGGAGGCCAAGGATTATCTGATTTATTACAGGCTTATTGGTGATTCCAATCATAACGACGTCGGTAATGACCCTAATCCTCCTCTTACGCTTACTGTCAAAATCAAGCCGAAACCTGTAACCACTCCAGGATTAGAGATCCTTCTGAGTCCGGACACGTATTACTATGACGGTACGGCCAAGACGCCCTCTGTGACGGTGAGAGATGAAGGTACGGTGATTTCGTCAACGGAATATACGGTCGATTACGGCAATAATATCAATGCTGGTACTGTGACTGTGACGCTGAAAGATAATCCTGATGGAAACTATACCGTCAGTGGTACTCAGACATTTACCATTCTTCCGCAGGTCCCCACCGTTACACCACCTACGGCCATCTCTGGTCTTATCTATAACACGAAAGCACAGAACTTGCTATTGGCAGGAACTGCCGTTGGTGGTACCGTGGAGTATAGCAGCGACGGCACGAATTATTCTACCACCATCCCCCAGGGAACGGATGCCAAGCAGTATCCTGTATATTACAGGGTGAAGGGAGATATTAACCATACTGACAGGGATCCCGTGCAACTCTATGTCACCATCAGTCCGAAGACGGTGAGCAGTCCTACCATCAATCTTGATCCATCAAGCTTTACCTACGACGGCACGGAGAAGAAACCCGCGGTGACCGTAAAAGACGGAGAGACAGTGATTCCTGCGTCAGAATATGCCGTGGAATACTCCAACAATGTGAATGTAGGTACGGCCATGGTGATTGTCACGGATAACACGGGTGGCAACTACATTGTGAATGGCTCTGCGAATTTCACTATTCTGTCTGCTAACTCTGGCATCACACCGCCTACGGCGAAGACCGATCTCGTGTATAATGGCGAGAATCAGGAACTGGTGACGGAAGGCAGTGCCACGGGCGGTACGATGTACTACGGCCTGAGCCGCAGCAGTTTCTCGACGGTGGTGCCTACTGGAAAAGAGGCCAAGAAATATACGGTCTATTATAAAGTGGTGGGTGATAGCAACCACGAAGACAGTGAAATCAGCTCTGTGGATGTGACCATCGCTCCAAAGACGCTGTCAAGTCCGGAGATCATTCTTACTCCTTCTACCTTTATTTATGACGGAACGTCGAAGGAGCCTGCGGTGACAGTGAAGGATGGTGATGCTATTGTGCCCGCTGCGGAATACACCATCGCCTATTCTGACAATAAGAATGTGGGAACAGGAACGGTGACCATTACGGACAATGAGGGTGGAAACTATGTGGTCAACGGTACGGCCCACTTTGCCATTACGAATGCCGATGCCAATGTGACGCCGCCCACGGCCAAGACAGGGCTCATCTATAATACCCAGCCCCAGCAACTGGTGAACTTAGGCACTGTTGTAGGTGGTACGATGGAGTACAGCCTCGACGGCAAGACATTCTCCACCGATGCTCCCATGGGTACTGATGCCCAGCAATATACGGTGTATTACAGGGTGAAAGGTGATGAGAACCACGGTGACAGCGATCCTTCCTCGTTGACTGTCACGATCAGCCCCAAGACAGTAAGCAATCCCGTTATCACACTGAGTACCACGGCCTACGTCTATGATGGTAAGGAGCATAAGCCTGATGTGACAGTGAAAGATGGAGAAGTGGAGGTGCCTGCCTCGGAATATACCGTTGACTATTCAGACAATATCAATGTGGGCACAGCGATGGCGATTGTCAAGGATAAGGAGGGCGGCAACTATATTGTGAACGGAACGAAGAACTTCACGATTGTCAATGCCAATGCTGACGTGACGCCACCAACGGCAAAAACCAATCTCGTGTATAACGGTACGGCCCAGCAGTTGATTTCTGCAGGTAAAGTAAAAGGTGGTACGATGGAGTACAGTCTTGATAATAATGCTTATACCGTTGAGATTCCTACAGGGTTGGAAGCTAAAGATTATAAAGTGTATTACAGAATTAAGGGCGACGCAAACTACTCTGATGAAGATGCATCATCGCTGACGGTAACCATCAGCCCTAAGACTGTGAATGAGCCGAATATCGTTTTGGATCCTGCGAGTTTCGTCTATGACGGTAAGGAAAAAAAGCCATCTGTTACGGTGAAGGATGGTGATACGGTGATTCCAGTGTCGGAATATATTGTCAGCTATTCTGACAATACAGCGGCAGGAACTGCCACGGTGACCATCACGGATAATGAGGGTGGAAACTATACCGTCAGCGGCTCGGCTAATTTCAGTATTGTGGCTGCCGTGGCAGGTGTTACGTTGCCAGAAGCTAAATCAGACCTTGTCTATAACAGGTTAGAACAGGAATTGGTCATTCCTGGTAGCGCTGACGGAGGTACTATGGAGTACAGTCTTGACAACAAGAATTATTCTACCAAGGTTCCTAAAGGCACGAATGCCAAACAATATACCGTGTATTTCAGGGTAGTAGGTGATGATAATCATGTCAGTATGGATCCCAAATCGCTGACAGTTACCATCAATGCGAAATCGTTGGCCAGTCCTGTCATTGAATTGTCAGAAGTGTTATTCACATACGACGGTACGGAGAAGAAACCAGGAGTGACCGTGAAAGACGAGGATGTGGAGGTGCCTGCCTCAGAATATACTGTTGAGTATTCTGATAATATTAATGTAGGAACCGCCATGGTAATTGTCAAGGATAAGGATGGCGGCAATTATATCGTCAATGGTACAAAGAACTTTAATATTGTTGCTGCAGGGACTGGTGTGGTACCACCCACAGCCAAGACCGGCCTTGTGTATAATGGTGCGGCTCAGCAGTTGGTTACGGCTGGTAGTGCCAAGGGGGGTACCATGGTGTACAGTCTGGATAACAACACTTACGCTAAGGAGATTCCTACAGGAACAGACGCCAAGCAATATACGGTGTATTACAAGGTGGAAGGTGACGATAACCATTCTGATAGTGATTTTGGCTCTGTGGATGTTACCATCAGTCCAAAGACGGTGAGTGAGCCGACGATTATTCTGGAGCCAGCGAGCTTTGTTTACGATGGTGTGGAGAAAAAGCCTGCAGTAACAGTGATGGACGGTGAAACGGAGATCCCGACTTCTGAATATACTGTCAGCTATTCTGACAATACAGCGGCAGGAACTGCCACGGTGACCATCACGGATAATGAGGGTGGCAACTATACCGTCAGTGGTATGGCCTATTTCAGTATTATTACCGCTGTGACTGGTGTTACGCTGCCTACGGCCATATCTGGCCTCGTTTATAACGGGTATGCACAGGAACTGATTGTTGCGGGTAGTACTGTAGGTGGAACGATGGAGTACAGTCTTGACAATAATAACTACTCAACCAAGGTTCCCACGGGTACGGATGCCAAGCAGTATAACGTTTATTTCAAGGTAATAGGTGATGCCAATCACGCCAGTATGGATCCTGTCATGCTCACTGTAACGATCAGTTCGAAGTCACTGACCAGTCCTACGATCGAGTTGAATCCGTCACATTTCGTTTACAATGGTCAGGCTAAGGAGCCTACTGTGACGGTAAAGGATGGAGAAATGGTGGTGCCAGCCTCTGAATATACAGTCAGCTATTCCAATAATGTCAATGTAGGAACAGCCACGGTGACCATTAAGGACAATCCAGGCGGAAACTATGTCGTCAGTACCACGGCCACCTTCCAGATTTATGATCCAAACACCGGCTTTGTGGCGCCTGTAGGGATTTCCGGACTTATATATAACGGCAAGGCTCAGGAACTGGTCTTGGCGGGAACGGGTGTTGGTGGCGTTATGAAGTACAGTCTCGATGATAAGAACTACTCTACGCTTATCCCCACGGCGACGGATGCTGGCAACTATAAAGTATATTATAAGGTTGTCAATGAAGAGAATAACGTCGAGAGAAACACAGGTTCTGTTAAGGTTACCATCAGTCCGAAGACCATCATCCTCTCCATTACACTACGGGGGGCACCAGAGTCTGTACCTTCTATTACGGTGGTGGACGGACAGGGTAATCTATTATCATCCGATGACTATTCAACTGTGATCACCGACAAGGATGGTAAAGTAGTGACACCACAAGGTAACAGATTGGAGGTGGGTGACTATGTGTTGACTGTCACGCCGATAGGTAACTATACAGGACCTTCCGTCTCTGTGTCCTTCCACGTCAGGAGGGCCTACTCGTTTGTCTTTACCATGACGTCTGATATCATCGGTGTCTGTCTGCCTTTCGACAGGGACGTGCCCAAGGGCTATCATGTCTATTACTTCGACAGGGTAGGAGATGATGGCTATCCCGTGTTCAAGCGGATACTGCTCAACAAGATGAATGGTGGCGAGCCCTATCTGTTGAGGTATGTGGGATCGTCGGCAGTGCGTAGTGAGACAAGGGGCACTAACACGATTGATCTGACACCCAGTAACTTAGGACTGATAGATATCTCTATGCCCATCAAGAGTCAGACTAATCAGAATATGGTCTTCACAGGCACTTTCGACGACATGACTAGAACCAAGGCTCAGACGGAAGGCGCCTATCTCCTCCAAAGAGACGGCTCGTGGAAACCGATTAACAGTGGTGGCAAGGGCGACGATGTCTGTCTGGAAGCCTTCCTGGCTTATATCCGTATGAAGGACCGTACGACACCTTCTGCCATGCTGAAGACGAGGTTGGTGGCTACCAATGGAGAACCAGAGCCAGACCCGATCCCCATGGCTATCAATGCCCTTATCTTGGAAGATGAGGACGGTCATCAGGAATGGTATGATATGCAGGGCCGTCGCCTCGAAGCCCCGCAGAAAGGTGTGAACATTCTCCGTACGGAAGACGGCAAGACCAGGAAGGTAGTAGTGCGTTAGGTAAGAAAAACAGCAATTATGGCAGCAGGAAAGTGGATTGGCGGATTTATCGGTTGGATGGCCGGAGGACCCTTGGGGGCTTTGGCAGGCTATCTGTTGGGGTCACTCTTTGACTCCATGCTCGATGGGGTGAATACGCCAGATAACTCTGGCACTTGGGGATCAGGTTCGCAACGCTCTTATCAGACTTATAACGAGGCCTATCAGCGGGCCTATCGCCAGCGGATGCAACAGGGAAACCGTAACAGTTTCCTTTTCTCCTTGCTCGTGCTCTCCTCTTATATCATCAAGGCCGACGGTAAGGCCATGCACTCAGAGATGGAGATGGTGCGCCAGATGCTGCGCCAGAACTTCGGTAACGATGCCGTCTCGCAGGGTAATGAGATTCTGAACAAACTTTTCGACGAACAGAAGCGCGAGGGTTGGCAGCAGTTCAAGCAGACCGTGCACCAGTGCTGCGGACAGATCAACCAACAGATGGACTACTCGCAGCGTCTCCAGTTGCTGAACTACCTCGTGATGGTGGCGAAGGCCGATGGCAGTGTGCCCCAGAGCGAGATCACGGCCCTGAAGGAGTGTGCCCTGTGGATGGGTCTGCGCGAGAGTGAGGTCGATACCATGCTCCATCTGGAAGGCAACACCCTGGAGGATGCCTATAAGGTGTTGGGTGTCAGTCCGAATGCCAGCGACGACGAGGTGAAGAAGGCCTATCGTAAACTGGCCCTTGAACATCATCCAGACAAGGTGGCAGCCCTTGGCGAGGATGTTCGTAAGGCTGCTGAGAAGAAATTCCAGGAGATCAATGCTGCCAAAGATCGTATCTGGAAAGCCCGCGGACTATGAAACAGCCAGCGATTGTGATTCCCGAGGGTCTGCACGAGGTGTTGTTGCATGCCTGTTGTGCCCCTTGTTCATCGGCCATCGTCGAGTGGATGCTCGCCAATGGCATACGCCCCACCATATTTTATTACAATCCGAATATCTATCCCCGTGAGGAGTATGAGATCCGTAAGAATGAGAGCAAACGCCATGCGGAGAGCCTGGGCATCCGTTGGATTGATGGCGACTACAATCATGAGCAGTGGCGGCAGGGCGTCTGTGGTCTGGAGGGAGAGCCTGAGCGGGGGAAGCGTTGCCAACAGTGTTTTATCCTGCGCTTGACGGTGGCTGCGAAGAAAGCGCAGGAACTTGGGATTCCGTATTTCGCTACCACATTGGCCTCTTCCCGTTGGAAGAGTCTGGAACAGATAGAGCGGGCAGGTCATCAGGCAGAACAGACTGTTGAGGGGGTAACCTTCTGGGCACAGAACTGGCGCAAGGGTGGGCTTCAGGAACGTCGTAACCAACTGCTGAAAGAATTTGATTTCTACAACCAACAGTATTGCGGTTGTGAGTTCTCTATTCGCCCTATTTAAGAAAAAACGAGGCTTAAAGTTTGCGAGTCTCGTTTTTTTATTGTACCTTTGCGCCCCAAAATAAACAGATAATATGTTCGAAAATTTAAGTGACAGACTTGAACGGTCGTTCAAGATATTGAAAGGTGAGGGAAAGATCACCGAGATCAATGTAGCCGAGACTCTGAAGGACGTGCGCCGTGCCCTGTTGGATGCCGACGTGAACTTCAAGGTGGCCAAGACTTTCACGGACACCGTGAAGCAGAAGGCGATGGGTATGAACGTGCTGACAGCCGTGAAGCCCGGACAGTTGATGGTGAAGATCGTCCACGACGAACTCGCTGAACTGATGGGTGGCAAGGCTGCAGAGTTGAAGGTCGAGGGTAGGGCAGGTGCTCCTGCCATCATCCTGATGTCTGGTCTGCAGGGTTCTGGTAAGACCACGTTCAGTGGTAAGCTCGCCAACCTGTTGAAGACGCGCAACCATAAGAAGCCCCTGCTCGTGGCCTGTGACGTGTATCGTCCTGCAGCCATCGAACAGTTGAAGGTGGTAGGACAGACCGTTGGTGTGCCTGTCTATTCCGAGCCCGACAACAAGAACGTGGTGGAGATTGCCAACCATGCTATTCTGGAGGCGAAGGCTAAGGCTAACGACGTGGTGATTATCGATACCGCTGGTCGTCTGGCCGTTGATGAGGAGATGATGCAGGAGATTGAGACCCTGAAGAAGGCCGTCAATCCCAACGAGACCCTCTTCGTAGTTGATTCGATGACGGGTCAGGATGCTGTGAATACGGCTAAGGAGTTCAATGACCGTCTCGACTTCGACGGTGTCGTCCTGACGAAGCTTGACGGTGACACCCGTGGTGGTGCTGCTTTGAGTATCCGTACCGTCGTCACCAAGCCCATCAAGTTTGTGGGAACGGGTGAGAAGATGGAGGCCATCGACGTGTTCCATCCTGAGCGTATGGCTGACCGTATCCTCGGCATGGGTGATATCGTCAGTCTCGTGGAGCGCGCCCAACAGCAGTTCGATGAGGAGGAAGCCCGTAAACTGGAGAAGAAGATTCGCAAGAATAAGTTCGACTTCGATGACTTCATGGGTCAGATTCAGCAGATTAAGAAGATGGGTAACATCAAGGATCTGGCTGCGATGATTCCTGGTGTGGGTAAGCAGATCAAGGACCTGGATATCGATGATGACGCCTTCAAAGGTATTGAGGCTATCATCAACTCGATGACACCTAAGGAGCGTGCCAATCCTGATATCATCAACCAGAGCCGTAAACTGCGTATTGCCAAGGGTTCTGGTACGAAACTGGAAGACGTGAACCGTTTGATGAAACAGTTTGACCAGACACGTAAGATGATGAAGATGGTGACGGGTATGAACTCGTCGAAGATGGCACAGATGGCCAATGCCATGAAAGCCATGAAGGGCGGGATGCCGAAGTTTTAATCAATAAGTATATGCAACTGATAGACGGAAAAGCAACGGCAGCGGCCATCAAGGCTGAGATTGCCGAAGAGGTTAAGGAGATTGTTGCTAAGGGTGGCAAGCAGCCCCATCTGGCTGCTGTATTGGTAGGTCACGATGGTGGGTCGGAGACGTATGTGAAGAACAAGGTGCTGGCTTGTGAGGCTTGTGGTTTCAAGAGCACGCTCATCCGTTTCGAGGATAATATCACGGAAGAGGAACTCCTGGCATGTGTGGATAAGCTGAACAAGGATGAGGATGTCGATGGTTTCATCGTACAACTGCCCTTGCCTGAGCATATCGACGAGCAGAAGATCATCGAGGCCATCGACTATCGTAAGGACGTGGATGGTTTCCATCCCATTAACGTGGGTCGCATGGCAATCGGTCTGCCTTGTTTCATCTCGGCTACGCCTCTGGGTATCATCACCTTGTTGAAACGCTACAACATTGAGACCAGTGGTAAGAAGTGCGTCATCCTCGGACGTTCGAACATCGTTGGCAAGCCTATGGCCCAGCTGATGATGCAGAAACAGTATGGCGACGCCACGGTGACGGTGTGCCACTCTCGTTCGAAGACGTTGAAGGAAGAGTGCCGAGCAGCTGATATCATCATCGCTGCCATCGGACAGCCCGACTTCGTCACGGCTGACATGGTGAAGGAGGGTGCCGTCATCGTTGATGTGGGTACCACTCGTGTACCTGATGCTACCCGTAAGAGCGGCTTCCGCCTGAATGGTGACGTGAAGTTCGACGAAGTGGCAGAGAAGTGTTCTTATATCACCCCCGTTCCTGGAGGCGTAGGTCCCATGACCATCTGCTCTCTGATGAAGAATACCCTCGCCGCAGGCAAGAAAGAATATTATAAATAATGACAGCCCAGGAGTATTACGAGCAGGGTAATGAGGCTCGCAAGCGTGGCCAGTGGCACGAGGCTATCAATGCCTACATCCAGGCGATAGAACTCGATCCTGAGAGTCCCGCTGTTGAGGCTAAGCGTATGCTTGATGATATCATGGCCTTCTATTGCAAGGATATGTATAATCCTTGATAAATAGTAAGGAAAGGGCGGTGAAAATGACGAAATAGAAAGAAAAGAGGCGTTTTTCTTTGCAATCTGATCATTTCTTCGTACCTTTGCACCCAATTTTGAAATTAATGCATTAATTAAAGGATAAAATGGCAAAAATGAAAGGCGCCATCGTGGTGGATACCGAGAGGTGTAAGGGATGCCAGTTGTGCATCATCGCCTGCCCTCAGAAGGTTATCGCCCTGGCTAACAAAGTGAATCTGCACGGCTACCCCTTCGTGGAGGCTGTTAACGAGGAGGCCTGTGTAGGGTGTGCTTCGTGTGGCATCGTCTGTCCAGACGGATGTATCACCGTGTATCGTAAAAAAATGGAGGGGTAAGTTATGGCAGAAGAAAGAGAAGTTGTGTTGATGAAGGGCAATGAGGCAATCGCCCATGCTGCTATTCGTTGCGGATGCGACGGCTATTTCGGCTATCCTATTACTCCGCAGAGTGAAGTGATTGAGACGCTGGCTGAACTGAAGCCTTGGGAGACCACTGGTATGCAGGTGGTGCAGGCAGAGAGTGAGTTGGCCAGTATCTATATGGTCTATGGTGCTGCCGGTGCTGGTAAGCGTGCCATGACCTCTTCGAGTTCTCCTGGTATCGCCCTGATGCAGGAGGGTATCACCTACATGGCTGGTGCCGAGGTGCCAGGCGTGTTTGTGAACGTGCAGCGTGGCGGTCCTGGTCTTGGAACGATCCAGCCCTCACAGGGTGACTATTTCCAGGCTACCCGTGGTGGTGGTAACGGTGACTATAAGGTCATCGTACTGGCTCCGTCGTCTGTGCAGGAGATGGCCGATTTCGTGGATCTCGCTTTTGAGTTGGCTTTCAAGTATCGCAACCCTGCCATGATTCTTTCCGATGGTGTCATTGGTCAGATGATGGAGAAAGTGGTGCTGCCTCCCTTTAAGCCCCGTCGTACAGACGAGGAGGTAATCAAGCAGTGCCCTTGGGCCTCGACTGGTAAACCTAAGAACCGTGAGCGTGTGGTCATCACCTCTCTGGAACTGAAGCCCGAGATCATGGAGCAGCGTAATATCGCCCTCCAGGAGAAATATGCAAAGATTCAGGAGAATGAGGTGCGCTATGAGGAGCAGTTGATGGACGATGCAGAGTATGCTATCGTCGCCTTCGGTTCTGCTGCCCGTATTGCAGAGAAGTCTGTAGAGATCGCTCGTCAGGAGGGTATCAAGGTCGGACTGTTCCGTCCCATCACACTGTTCCCGTTCCCCACGAAGCAGATTGCTGAACTCTCTAAGAAGGTGAAGGGCATCCTCGTGGCCGAGATCAACGCTGGACAGATGGTACAGGATGTTCGCCTCGCCGTGAACGGTGCCGTACCCGTAGAGCAGTTCGGTCGTCTGGGTGGTATCGTACCCGATCCCGAAGAAATCGTTAATGCACTTAAAAAGGTCATGTAAGCTATGGATAGAAATCAGATAGTTCAACCCGAGAATATCGTCTGCAAGAAGCCGACGCTGATGAACGACAATAATATGCACTATTGCCCTGGCTGTAGCCATGGTGTGGTGCATAAGCTCATTGCTGAAGTCATCGAGGAAATGGGTATGGAAGACAAGGCCGTAGGTGTATCGCCCGTAGGCTGTGCCGTCTTCGCGTACAATTATATAGATATAGACTGGCAGGAGGCTGCCCATGGTCGTGCTCCCGCACTGGCTACGGGTATCAAGCGCTGCTGGCCTGACCGTCTGGTGTTTACCTATCAGGGTGATGGTGACCTGGCTTGTATTGGTACTTGTGAGACCATCCATGCCCTGAACCGTGGTGAGAATATCGTGATCATCTTCGTGAACAATGCCATCTATGGTATGACGGGTGGTCAGATGGCTCCTACGACGCTGATTGGTCAGAAGACCTCTACTTGTCCTTATGGCCGTGATCCTCAGTTGCACGGCTATCCCCTGAAGATGGCTGATATCGCCGCTGGTCTGGAGGGAACCTGCTACGTCACGCGTCAGAGTGTGGAGAGTGTAGGCTCTATCCTGAAGGCGAAGAAAGCCCTGCGCAAGGCTTTCGAGGCTTCGATGGCTGGTAAGGGATCCAGTCTCGTGGAGTTTGTCTCTACCTGTAACAGCGGTTGGAAACTCTCTCCCGCCAAGGCTAACGAATGGATGAAGGAGAATATGTTCCCCTTCTATCCCAAAGGTGACCTGAAAGACACGACATGTCTTTAATGGATAATGGATAATGGATAATTGAGATGAAAAAAGAAATAATTATCAGTGGTTTCGGAGGTCAGGGCGTGCTCTCGATGGGTAAGATTCTGGCCTATAGTGGACTGATGGAAGATAAAGAGGTGACTTGGATGCCTGCCTATGGTCCTGAGCAGCGTGGTGGTACGGCCAATGTGACGGTGATCGTCAGTGACGAGCGTATCTCTTCGCCCATCCTCAGCAAGTACGACATCGCCGTGGTATTGAATCAGCCCTCTTTAGAGAAGTTCGAGCCGAAGATCAAACCTGGTGGTATCCTGATCTACGATGGCTTTGGTATCATCAACAAGCCGACGCGTAAGGACATCACCGTCTATGAGATCAACGCCATGGACAAGGCTGCGGAGATGAAGAACGGTAAGGTCTTTAACATGATCGTCCTGGGTGGTCTGCTGAAGGTGGCTCCTGTGGTGAGCGACAAGGGTGTGGAGAAGGCGCTGAAGAAGACGCTCCCTGAGCGTCACCACGACCTCATCCCCCTGAATATGGAGGCCTTGAAGGAAGGTGCGAAGATTATTGAGCAGATTTAACTAATGGAATAAGGTATGTCTAACAACAACACAATCGTCGGACACAAGATCAGAGGCATCCGTGAGTCCAAGAACCTCTCCGTGGAAGAGATCGCTGAGAGCAGCGGTCTGTCTGTGGAGCAGATTAATAGCATCGAGAACGACCAGAACCTGCCGTCTCTGGGGCCGCTGATTAAGATCGCCCGTGCCCTGGGTGTGCGTCTTGGAACATTCATGGACGATAACGACTCCCTGGGTCCTGTGGTATGCCGTGCTGAGGATCGTGAGCGCGAGAGCAGCATCAGTTTCTCGAATGGTGCCACCGATGCCCGCAAGCACATGGAGTATCATCCCCTGGCCCAGCAGAAGGCTGGCCGTCACATGGAGCCGTTCGTGATCGACATCAACCCCACGGAGACTCTCGACTATAAGCTCTCTGCCCATGAGGGGGAAGAGTTCATCTATGTCATGCAGGGTGAAGTGGAGATTGAATACGGCAAGGAGAAATATACCTTGAAGGAGGGTGACAGCATCTTCTACGACTCCATTGTGAAGCACCACGTACACGGTGCCCCTGGTAAGAGTGCCAAGATCCTCGCCGTCGTTTATATTCCCTTCTGAAATTAAATGTTTAATGTTTAATCTTTCAGAAGATGAGTAATGTGAAATACGACATGGCAGGCAGACCACTGCCAGACAGGACCTATCCGGCCGAGACGGGTAGTGAGGGCTATCAGCTCTATGAGCGTACGCTGGGCCAGTGGCTCGAGTACTGGGCAGAAAAAACGCCCGACAAGGAGTATATCGTGTATTCCGACCGTGACCTGCGCTTCACGTGGAGTAAGTTCAACGAGCGTGTGGATAACCTCGCCAAGGGTCTGATCGCCATCGGTGTGAAGAAAGGCTCTAACGTAGGTATCTGGGCGACGAATGTGCCTGACTGGCTGACCTTCCTCTATGCCACTGCGAAGATCGGTGCCGTACTGGTGACGGTGAACACCAACTACAAGCAGAACGAGTTGGAGTATCTGTGTAAGGACTCCGACATGCATACCCTCTGTATCACCGACGGTACGTGGGACTGTAACTACGTCGATATGACCTATACCATGCTGCCTGAGCTGAAGAACTGTGAGCGTGGTCATCTGAACAGCGAGCGCTTCCCCTATATGAAGAATGTGGTGTTCATCGGTATGGAGAAGTATCGTGGTATGTTCAACACTGCTGAGTTGCTGCTCTTAGGTCAGAACGTTGAGGACGAGGAACTTGACAACATGAAGAAGGATGTCAGTTGCTATGATGTCTGTAACATGCAATATACCTCTGGTACGACGGGTTTCCCCAAGGGTGTGATGCTGACGCACTACGGCATAGCCAACGATGGCTATTTCACGGGTGAGAACATGGGCTTCACGCAGGATGATAAACTCTGTGTCTGTGTGCCGCTGTTCCACTGCTTCGGTGTGGTGCTCGCCACGATGAACTGTCTGACGCATGGCTGTACGGAGGTGATGGTCGAGAAATTCGATCCCCTCGTGGTACTGGCCTCTATCCATAAAGAGAGGTGTACGGCTGTCTATGGCGTACCAACGATGTTCATCGCGGAATTAAATCATCCGATGTTCAATATGTTTGACGTGAGTTGTCTGCGTACTGGTATCATGGCGGGTTCTTTGTGTCCTGTGGAACTGATGAAGCAGGTCAGTGAGAAGATGTATTTGACCATTACCAGTGTGTATGGACTCACGGAATCGTCGCCTGGTATGACACAGACCTGTCTGAATGATACCTTCGAACAGCGTTGTACGACGGTAGGTCGCGACTTCCCGTTCTGCGACGTGAAAGTGCTTGATCCTGAGACGGGTGAGGAGTGTCCCGTAGGTGTGCAGGGTGAGATGTGCTGTAAGGGCTTCAACGTGATGAAGGGCTACTATAAGAATCCGGAGGCCACGGCAGAGGTCATCGACAAGAACGGCTATCTGCACTCAGGTGACCTTGGTATCAAGGACGAGCAGGGATTCTATAAGATCACAGGCCGCATCAAGGATATGATTATCCGTGGTGGTGAGAATATCTATCCCCGTGAGATCGAGGAGTTCCTCTATCACATGCCTGGCATCCGCGACGTACAGGTGGCTGCCGTGCCCTCGAAGAAATACGGTGAGGCCGTGGGTGCCTTCATCATCCTTGAGGAGGGTGTGAAGATGGAGCCCGAGGACGTACAGGAGTTCTGCCGTGGTAAGATCGCCCGTTATAAGATCCCCAAGTACGTGTTCTTCATCGACCAGTTCCCGCTGACGGGCTCTGGTAAGATCCAGAAGTTCAAACTGAAGGAGATGAGCCTCG
Organism: uncultured Prevotellaceae bacterium; assembly: GCA_902784615.1. Lineage (GTDB taxonomy): Bacteria > Bacteroidota > Bacteroidia > Bacteroidales > Bacteroidaceae > Prevotella. Next base: position 94,883 of record CACZVN010000006.1, read on the forward strand.
ACCTCTGTGCGAAGTTCGGCTACGAGGTGGTATGACCAACACCCAAACCAACAATTAGACAATGAAGAAATCAATCATCCTGGCATCCCTGATGATGCTCGCCATCCCTATGATGGCCCTCACGCCTTGGAAGAAGGGCGGCTTTGAGACAGGTCAGTATCGTAACCTCTTTGTGGAGATGGGTTATAGCGAGGCTGACGTCAACGCCAAACTTCAGGAAGTGTTTAACGATGTGTTCCGTGGTCCCAACAAGGTGTATTTCGAGGTGGGCGACTCCATGGGCTATGTCTCTGACGTGAAGAACCACGACGCCCGTACGGAGGGTATGTCGTATGGCTTGATGGTCGCCGTACAGTTTGGTGAGAAGGACATCTTCGACCGTCTGTGGCGCTGGAGCAAGAAATACATGCAGCATCAGGATGGCAATCGCAAGGGCTATTTCGCCTGGAGTTGTAAGACCGATGGTACGCGCAATGCCGAGGGTGCTGCCAGCGATGGTGAACTCTATTTCATCACGGCCCTGATCTTTGCCTCGAATCGTTGGGGCAACGACACTGGCATCAACTATAAGGCTGAGGCCCAGCATATCCTTAACTGCATCCAGCCCAAGGAATACACACCAGAGCCTCGTCAGGGTGGCTTCCCTGGCTTCGGCCCCCAGCAGACGGGTCCTCAGAAGATGTACCTGATAGATCCTGATACTCAGTTGATTACCTTTACGCCTGATGGTTTCGGACAGCGCTATACAGACCCCTCTTATCATATCCCCGCCTTCTACGAGGTTTGGGCGAAGTGGGCTGACGACGGTCGCGCTGACTATTGGAACGAGTGCGCCAAGAAGAGCCGTGAGTTCCTGCATAAGGCTATCAACGCACAGACTGGTCTGAATGCCGATATGTGCCAGTACGACGGCAGTGAGATGCAGATGCCCCGATTCCCTGGCATGCCTCAGAACCAGAATCAGAATGCTGCGCCTCGTCGCTTTGGAAACAATAACTTCCGCTACGACTCTTGGCGTGTGCCTATGAATATTACCCTCGACTACGAGTGGAGTTGTGCTGACAGCGAGTGGCAGAGCAAGTATGGTGAGACCATCCAGGATTTCCTGTATAGTCAGGGTATTGATACCTTCGTGGATCAGTATCGCGTAGATGGTTCTCTTCCTGAGGGTGACGAGATCCTTCAGGCTGGTGGCTTCCGTAAGTTGCGCCACAGCATCGGACTGGTGGCTACCTCTGCCGCTGCCTCGATGATGTGCAGCCACGACAAGAGCAAGGAATTTGTGGATGCCCTCTGGAATGCGAAGCACGAGCCTTTCGAGGACGGCTATTTCGATGCCTACTACGATGGGCTGCTGAGGCTCTTCGCCTTCATGCATCTGAGTGGTAACTATCGCATTATTACCCCACAGCAATAATGAATCAGGGCTCGCATCATTGCGAGCCCTGATTGTTTTTACTCAACCTTGATATCAATCGTATTTGAGAGTCCTCGTTGGGCATCAGTGACCTTGAGCGTGACGATGCCTGGCTCTTGGGCACTGCGCACGATGACGACGAGTTGACCGTTGAAGAGTTTCATCGTGGGCGCCTTGAAGGATTCCAAACTGGTGGCGTCGCCATTGCAGACGGCTTCGAAGGTGCCTGCACCTGATACCTCGAAGGTGAGTTGGTCGTCAGCCTGAGGGATGAGGGTGCCTTCGGCATCTGTCAGAGAGACGGTGACAAAGGAGAGGGCGTTGGTCCCCATGTGCCCCGTGAGTTCTGTCCAGGCGCTGAGTTTCAGGGCGGAGGGGGCGCCTGCGGTTTTGAGAATCTGCTCGCCAGCAGCATTGCCATCGGCATCATAGACGATGACCTTGATTTCTCCTGGCTCATAGATCACGTTGTTCCAGCGCAGACGATAACGGTCCAGACGACTGGTGGGATCCTTAGAGATCTTCCCCTGGCTCTTACCATTGACGAACAGTTCTCCTGACGGATAATCGGTATAGCAATACACGGGCGTCACCTTTCCCTGACGCTCCTTGCCCCATGTCCAGTGGGGTAGGAGGTGGATGGTGTGCTGCTCCTTATTCCATTTCGAACGGTAGAGCCAATAACGGTCCTTGGGGAGTCCTGCGAGGTCGCAGATGCCAAAATAACTGCTGCGTGCAGGCCAGTATTCATCGTATGGCGTAGGCTCTCCGAGATAGTCGTAGCCCGTCCAGACAAACTCACCGATCACCCAGTCCTGATCATCCTGCCACACCCAGTCGTCGTCAGGCAGATTACTCCACGAACAGTATTCCACATCGTAACTCGAGCACTGGCCGTCGGCCTTCAGGATCGCCGTGGGATCGTAAGTGGGAGCCCAGGAGGCATATTGTGAGTTATCCGTAACCTCCACGGGGAACTTATACACCCCGCGCGAACTCACCGTCGAGGCAGTCTCCGAACCAAGCAGGAATCCCTGTGGCAACTGCTCCAGATTCTTCTGGTACTTATGTACGCGGTAGTTGAACCCAGGCACATCCATCACCTGTGCGAAACCATTCTTCAGAGCCTCCTCCGCGCGATCCATACCCTGTGTCACAGGACGTGTGGGGTCGAGCCTGTGGCAGAGATCCTGTAAGGATTCTGCGATCTCTGCACCCTCCTCGCTGTTCTGCTCAGGTATCTCGTTACCGATGCTCCACATGATGATACTGGGATGGTTGCGGTTGGCGAGTAACAGGTTCTCTATATCCCTGGTGCTCCACTCCTTGAAGAAGCGTGCGTAGCCGTTCTTGCACTTCGGATAGATCCACATGTCGAAACTCTCTGCCATCACCATCATACCCAGGGAGTCGCAGATGTCCATCTGCATCTGACTCGGCATATTGTGTGAGGTGCGGATGGCATCGCATCCCATCTCCTTCATCGTCTTAATCTGACGGATGAGGGCACTCTTGTTGATGGCGGCACCGAGGGGCCCGAGATCGTGGTGCAGACAGACACCCTTGATCTTACGCGTCACACCATTCAGTTGGAAACCACCCTCCTTGGAACATTTCACCGTACGGATGCCAAAGCGCTGTGTGGTCTTGTCGAGCAACTGTCCGTCTTGGGTGTAGAGGATATGCGCATGATATAGATAAGGTGTCTCTGGAGTCCACAATTGGGGATTCTCCACCACGAAGGTGAAGGTCGCCTCACCCAGACGGTTGGCCTCTGTCGTATGCTGGTGCCCGATCACCTTTCCCTGGGCATCACACAGTTCCACCTCATAGACAGGGCACTCAGCAGGCAGACTACCAGCACCTACGGTCACCTCCACAGTGGCCTTGCCGTCTTTCAGTTCCGTCGTGCGTATGAAGGTCTTCCACGGATCTATCCAGTCTGGTCCCGTCATGACGAGTGTCACAGGACGGTAGATACCAGCTCCTGGATACCAGCGCGAGCTCTCCTCCACATTCTGCAGATCCACCTCCAACAGATTATCCCCAGCCTTCATAAATGGCGTGAGATCCACGCGGAAGGCATTGTAGCCATACGCCCAATAGCCCGCCTTCCTGCCATTAAGACTGACGACAGGCTCCGACATCGCACCGTCGAACACCAGTTCCGCATGACGGCAGTCCGCTGGTATCGTGATGATACGCCTGTAGTGTCCCTCTCCAATCCATGGTAGGGCACCCGAACGTCCACTCTTCTCCGTGGCCTCCGTCTCACCGTTCTGTTCGATGGCCACCACCTGCAAGTCCCATTTCTTATCGAAAGGTCCGGCGATGGCCCAGTCGTGGGGCACACTGACGGTCTGCCACGTCTCTTTATCGTGACTGAATTGCCAGCCGTCGCTGAGGACGGTCTCCTGACGGTTCTGGGCTGTGACGCATGATGCGAGGATGCATGCCAGGATGAGTAGTCTGCTTCTCATGTCGATTCTGTTTTTAGTGATTGATTTCCTGCGCAAAGATACGAAAAATTTTCGATTATTTGCATATATGGCCGAATTTTATTACTTTTGTCGCTCCCCTTGGGGCTTTCGAGGGTCACAAGCCAACGGTGATCATGGAGGCCTTCACGGAGGCGGCAGAAGCCAAAAAATGAAATTAATCGCCTTTTTTGTTGGTTTATTGGGATATTCTCCGTATTTTTGCACCTAATTTTCGGAAATAAAACAGAATAAGATATGCGACATCAGTTAAGGAGTGCCGTCTGTACGGAGGGCAGGAGAATGGCCGGAGCCCGCGCTTTGTGGGTGGCTACGGGTATGAAGCACGAGCAGTTTGGCAAGCCTATCATTGCCATTGTCAACTCGTTTACCCAGTTCGTACCAGGCCATACGCACCTGCATGAGATCGGACAGATCGTACGCGAAGAGATAGAGAAGATGGGCTGCTATGCGGCTGAGTTCAATACGATTGCCATCGACGATGGTATCGCCATGGGTCACGACGGCATGCTCTATTCACTGCCCTCGCGCGACATCATCGCCGACAGTGTGGAATACATGGTGAACGCCCATAAGGCCGACGCCATGATCTGTATCTCCAACTGCGACAAGGTGACGCCTGGTATGCTGATGGCCAGCATGCGACTGAACATCCCGACGGTGTTCTGCAGTGGTGGTCCCATGGAGGCAGGACGCTGGCGCGGTGAGAATGCCGACCTCATCACGGCGATGGTGAAGGGTGCCGACCCCAGCGTCTCTGACGAGGAGATGAAGGAGATTGAGAGTTGTGCCTGTCCGGGCTGTGGCTCGTGCTCAGGCATGTTTACTGCCAACTCGATGAACTCCCTCACGGAGGCCATTGGTCTCTCACTGCCTGGTAACGGTACGATCCTCGCGACCCATACGAACCGCGTGGAACTGTTCAAGGCCGCTGCCCGTCAGGTGGTGAAGAATGCCTTTGCCTACTATGAGGACGGCGACGAGAGCGTGCTGCCGCGTAGCATTGCCACGCGTAAGGCCTTCCTCAACGCCATGGCCCTCGATATCGCCATGGGCGGCTCCACGAATACCGTGCTCCATCTGTTGGCTGTGGCCCAGGAGGCTGGCACTGACTTTACGATGAAGGATATCGATGCCCTGAGCCGTAAGGTGCCCTGTCTCTGCAAACTTGCCCCGAACACCCAGAAATACAGTGTTCAGGAGTGCGGACGTGCAGGTGGTATCCTCGGCATCCTGAATGAATTGAATAAAGGTGGTCTGATCGATGGCTCTGCTCCCCGTGTGGATGGCATGACGCTTGGTGAGGCCATGAAGAAATACAGTATTGTGGATGGTGCCGTTGATGCTGAGGCTAATCGTATCTATCAGACAGCCCCCGGTAACCGCTTCTCTACGAAGATGGGTTCCCAGTCAGAAGAGTGGGGCACCCTCGATACCGACCGTGCCGAGGGTTGTATCCGCGATCTCGCCCATGCCTATACCAAAGATGGCGGACTGGCCGTACTCTTTGGCAATATCGCACAGGACGGCTGTGTGGTGAAGACCGCAGGTGTCGATGAGGCACTGTGGCACTTCGAGGGTCCTGCCGTCTGCTTCGACTCCCAGGAAGATGCCTGTGAGGGTATCCTCGGCGGCAAGGTGAAGAGCGGCGACTGTGTGGTGATCACCCACGAGGGACCCAAGGGCGGTCCCGGTATGCAGGAGATGCTCTATCCCACGAGTTATATCAAGTCGATGCACCTCGGTAAGGAGTGCGCCCTGATCACCGATGGCCGTTTCTCAGGCGGTACCAGTGGTCTCTCCATCGGACATATCTCGCCCGAGGCTGCCAATGGCGGCAATATCGGCAAGATCAAGGATGGCGACATCATCGTGATCGATATCCCCAGCCGCAGCATCAGCGTGAAACTCTCCGACGAGGAACTCGCAGCCCGTCCGCAGCAGCCGCTGAAGCGCCACCGCGTAGTCTCCAAGGCCCTGCGCGCCTATGCCCAGAGCGTCTCCAGTGCCGACAAGGGTGGCGTGAGAATCATAGATTAATTGATAATTGACAATTGATAATTGATAATTTATATCGATGTTGAAAGATAGAATAACAGGCTCAAAGGCGCTGATGCGGGCGTTGCAGGCCGAGGGGGTGAAGACCATCTTCGGATACCCTGGTGGCTCGATCATGCCCGTCTATGACGCCCTCTACGACTACACCCGTGGTCAGAAGAAGTGCTTCGACCATATCCTCGTGCGTCACGAACAGGGCGCCACCCATGCCGCCGAGGGCTATGCCCGCGTCTCAGGTCAGGTAGGTGTGGCCCTGGTGACCAGTGGCCCCGGTGTCACCAACACGCTGACGGGTGTGGCCGATGCCATGCTCGACTCCACGCCCATCGTGGTCATCGCAGGTCAGGTGCCCATCGGTGCCCTTGGTACCGATGCCTTCCAGGAGGTCGATCTCGTGGGTGTGTCGCAGCCAATCTCGAAGTGGAGTTATCAGATCCGTCATGCCGAGGATGTGGCGTGGGCCGTGAGCCGTGCGTTCTACATCGCCCGTACGGGTCGTCCTGGTCCTGTGGTGCTCGACTTTGCCAAGAATGCCCAGGTCGAGGAGATCGACTGGGAGCCGTGTAAGGTCGATTTCGTGCGTTCCTACGTGCCCTATCCGAAACTCGATGCAGAGGCCGTGCGTCAGGCTGCCGAACTGATCAACCATGCCAAGAAACCGCTGGCCCTCGTAGGACAGGGCGTCGAACTCGGCAATGCCCATCAGGAACTCGTGCGCTTCCTCGAGAAGGCCGATATCCCTGCAGGCCGTACGATGCTCGGACTCTCCGCACTGCCCTCCACCCATCCGCTGAATGTCGGTATGCTGGGCATGCACGGCAACTATGCGCCCAACCTGAAGGAGCAGGAGTGCGACGTGCTGATCGCCATCGGCATGCGCTTCTCCGACCGTGTGACGGGTAATCTGAAGACCTACGCCAAGCAGGCAAAGATCATCCATCTCGATATCGACCGCAGTGAGATCGACAAGTGCGTGAAGACCGATGTGGCCGTGGTGGCCGACTGTAAGGAGTCGTTGCCCGCCATCACCGCGCTGCTCGAGAAGGCCGACCATCAGGCCTGGCGCGACTCTTTCAAGCCGCTGATGGAGAAGGAGCGCACGAAGGTCATCGAACCCGCCATCCATCCGAAGGAAGGTCCGCTGCTCATGGGCGAGGTCGTCCATGCCGTGGCCGAACAGGCACCTGATAATGCCATCCTCGTCACCGATGTCGGTCAGAACCAGCTCTTCGCCACCCGTTACTTCAAGTACCACCATAAGCGCAGCATCTGCACCAGTGGCGGTCTCGGTACGATGGGCTACGGCATGCCCGCCGCCATCGGCGCCACCTTCGCCGCTCCCGAGCGCACCGTCTGCTGCTTCATGGGCGACGGCGGTTTCCAGATGTGCATCGAGGAACTCGGCACCATCATGGAGCAGAAGGCACCCGTGAAGATGATCCTGATGAACAACCACTATCTGGGCAACGTGCGCCAGTGGCAGGATATGTTCTGGCTGCGCCGCAAGTCGTTTACCAAGATGATGAACCCCGACTACGCGATGATTGCCCGTGGCTATGGCATTCCCTACCAGGCTGTCACGGAGCGCCAGGATCTGGCCGCTGCCATCAGTCAGATGCTATCGACCGACGGTCCGTTTATCCTCGAGTGTGCCATCATGGAAGAGGACAACGTGCTGCCGATGACGCCTCCAGGCATGGATATTGATAAAATGATGTTGGAAATATAATGTTTAATGTTTAATCTTTAATGGAAAAGAAACTATATACATTGCTCGTTTATTCCGAGAACGTGGCGGGTATCCTGAATCAGGTGACGGCCGTCTTCACGCGCCGTCAGGTGAACATCGAGAGCCTGAACGTGTCGGCCTCCAGCATCCCCGGCGTGCATAAATACACCATCACCGCCTGGAGCGATGAGGACCAGATTATCAAGATTGCCCATCAGATCGAGAAGAAGATCGACGTGGTGAAGGCCAACTACTTCACCGACGACCAACTGTTCATCCGTGAGTCGGGCCTCTATAAGCTTGCCACGCCGATGGTGCTCGACAATCCCGAGATCTCACGTACCATCCGCCGTTTCCAGGCCAGCATCATCGAGGTGAACCCCACCTATACCATTGTCCAGATGCACGGCGTCACCGAGGATATCATCTCGCTCTACCGTGCCCTCGACACCTTCGGCTGCGTGCTGCAATACACGCGCTCCGGCCGCATCGCCGTCACCCGTGGCATGCAGGAGCAGGTCAGCGAGTTCCTCGAACAGCGCGAACAAAACGTCTGAAGAATATCCGGAAGCAAAAGATTTAAGGAAAATAGCGGAATTCAGCTATTTTCCTTAATTATTATTTGTATGTTTCGGAAAAAATGCTTATCTTTGCAGCGATAATTGATTTGTTTCACTTAAATATTAACATTATGAAGAACAAATGCTTCAGCTATGTTTTGACATGTGTGTGTGGTTTGATGCTCTGTGTGGCATCGTGTGAGAAAATGACTGTCAATAAGGAGGGTCCTGGCGATGATGCGAACGTGCGCCTCAGCATCAGCCGTATCGAACAGACACCCTTTAATGCGACGAGGGCCTTGGTGGCTGATGTGTGCTCGCGGATCAGTTTCTTGGTCTATGACAGTAGTGGGAACCGGATCAGAAAAGAAGACCAGCAGGCAGAGGATGAGGATTTTGGACAGGTGGGTTTCATGCTGGCGAAAGGGCATTACTTCCTCGTGGTCACGGCGCATAGCGGAGAGGGTAATCCCACCTCTACTGATGCTCAGAGAATTGCTTTCACCAACAAGACGGGTTTCACGGACACGTTTCTCTACGCCGACAGTCTGACGGTGGGTGATACGGATGTGGAGCGCTTACTGACTTTGAAACGTATTGTCGCGATGGTGAGGTTTGTCCCATACGATGCTGTTCCTGCTCAAGCTGATAGCATCCGCTTTTATTATACTGGCGGTTCAGGAACCTTCGATGCTGTCGCAGGTGGATGGGGCACGGTTAACTCGAAGCAGATGCAGTGGTATGGGCTCACTCATAGGGAAAAGAAATTCGAGATTTACACGATTCCCCATGTGGGTGACGACGATCATTTGGATGTGCAGGTGAATACCTATTGCGGGAATGCAAGCGATGTTTCTATCGTCAGTGAGTGCGAGATAACAGGGATACCTGTGAAGCGTAATCACATCACAACATGTAGAGGATACCTTTTTTCTCCTGTATATCAGCAGAAATTCAACATCACAATCGACGATGTGTGGGACAACGACTCGATTGTTTTTAATATCAATGAATAATAAGAAAAAAGCCGAAAGTGTTTTTCTTTCGGCTTTTTTTTGTTCCTTTGGCTTTGCCGGAGGTACTCACGCTTGGAAAAATCCAAATAAATTTGGTTTTTCGCCCGCTTATTCGTACCTTTGCCCCCAGAAACCTACAAAGACTTAGTGACGATGGACAAGAAATCGATGAACGACGCGGTGAAGCGCAACGTGGCGCAACTGTCGAAACACTCGGAGAGGGAGGTGAGCATGATGCCCGCCACCGAGGCCCCGCTGCCCTCAGTGGAGATGGTGAAGCAGATCGTGACGCTCGTGAAGAGCATCATCTTCCCGGACTACTTCCAGAAACGCCAGCCCGACGAGGCGATACGCTCATACTACATCGGCGTACACATGGAGGAACTGCTGACGCTGCTCACGAAGCAGATAGCACACGGACTGCAGTTCTGCGAAGATTGCGACAAGCCCCGCACGAAGGCGGAGGTGTATGACGAGGCGGAGCACCTGGCCGTGGAGTTCCTCGACGCACTGCCCGAGATCAAAAGGCTGCTCTATACCGACGTGCAGGCGATGTTCGACAACGACCCTGCGGCGCCTAACTACGGCGAGGTGATCTTCTGCTACCCCGTGATGAACACGATGACGCACTACCGCATGGCCCACAAACTGCACGAGCTGAGGGTGCCCGTGATACCGAGGATCATCACCGAACTGGCGCACTCGAAGACGGGTATCGACATCCATCCGGGGGCGCAGATTGGTGAGTACTTCTCCATCGACCACGGCACGGGCGTGGTGATCGGAGAGACGACGATCATCGGCAACCACGTGTCGCTGTACCAGGGCGTGACCCTGGGTGCGAAGAGCTTTAAGTACGACGAGCAGGGGAATATGCTGAACGTGCCGCGACATCCGATCATCGAGGACAACGTGACGGTGTATTCGAATGCCTCGATCCTGGGACGCATCACCATCGGACACGACTCGGTGATAGGTGGTAACATCTGGCTGACGCACAGCGTGCCACCGTATTCGAGGATCCTGCAGAGCAAAGCGATTGATGCTGGCTTCCAAGACGGAGCGGGGATATGACATTAAACATTAAAGATTAAACATTAAACATTAAACATTAAATAAAAATGGCTTCCTATTCGGAAGCCATTTTTTTGAGGGCCTTGGCGAACTTGCCGGTGGCGAAACTCTTGCCGTTGTCGCTGATGTAGGTGTCGTCGGTGTTGGCGGCATCGCCATCGGCAGCGCGGGTGCGAGCCCAGTAGCGGTCGTAGTAGCCATCGTAGTAGTCCCAGTCCCAATAGGTGTTGTCGAGGTCGAACTCGTAGGCGCGGTTGTCCCAGTCGTACATCACGCCGTGGAAGTGGGAGCGGCTGATGCTGTAGTCGCGCCAGTCGATGCGCACATCGTTCCAGTCGGGATCGTCGTAGTCGATGTAGATATCGCCGTTGCGCACTTCCCAGCGGAAGGAGCAGTAGGCGTAGTTACCCCTGCGGTCGTAGATGTCGTAATCGACTTCGGAACCGTAACCCCAGGTGGCGTAGCCGTAGCTGTCGTAGCCGCCAGCCTCGAAGCGCCAGACGGTGTGATAATCGCCATCCTTTACAAACTCGCCCCAGCGGTTCTCGTAGTAGGTGCCCAGATAGCCTTCCCAACTGCCGTAGGTGAGGTAGTTGGCAACGTACTCGTCGTCATCGTATCTCCAGTCGCAGCTGCTCAGGGTGATTCCTGCGAGCATCAGCATCATAGCGTAGTAGAAAATCTTCTTCATAACCGTATCTCCTATTCTTTACGTTAGACATTTTTTCTTTTTGACACTGCAAAGGTAGGGATAATTCCCATACGGTGCAAATGAAAATGCCTATTCGTGGGTAGGGTTTTCCCTATTCCTGCTGCTGGCTACTTGACCCTCAGGTGCGTACTGCCTTTCGGCAGGGAGGCCGGTGGGGTGACTGGGGGCGTGGTGATCTGACTGGTAAAGACGGCGATCTCCTCATCCTCGGGAAGGATATAGTCGCCCACGATCTTGTAGTGGTTGGTGACGCAGGTCTTGCCCTTCTTCATATCCTGCCTGTTGGTGTCGTAGGCCAGATGGCCTGCCTCTACGCTCGACTTGATGAGTTTGTTGATGGGGGCATTCATCCTAAACTGCAGGAAGGCGGGAATCTCGATGTCGCATTTTGAGCGTACCGTCGGGATGCTCTCCTGAAAGACCCAGTCGTAGAGGAATGCAGGGCGTGGGCTCGTGATGTTGTATTGGTATTCGATGATACTGCCGGCCTCGACATCGGGCACCACCACGTGCATGACCATATAGTTGGCATCTACACGCTCCTTGACAAAGGCGCTGGTGTTGACATTACGCTTCTCCACCTTTCCCTTCTCGTTCTTCGTGAAAACCCGGATCTTGAGATCCGTCAATTCATCGGCATTGGTCATGTCGTCTTTTTGATAATAGGTGATGTCGATGTTGGCGTGCCTGGCTCCTTCGGGCTTCAGGATCTTGGTGCGGAGCCTGAACTCATATTTAACCAGGATGTTACTGTCGTCGATATCGTTTTTCCCAAAGTCCCCAAGGTTGTCATAGCCGATCTCACTGTTGGAGGAATTGAAGTTGGACAACTGGTCGGAGAGTTGGTACGTCGCCTTCATCGTCTTGCAGAGGATGATGGCATCGGCATTGACCGCATTTCCCCAGCCAACGAAGTCCCATTCCATGTTTGACGGTTTGCCGAATTTCTCATTGGGCAACTGCGCATTGGCCGTACTTACACAGGCAAACAGCGCTACGAGTAATAATAGTTTCTGATAAGTTGAGTTCATGATGCTCTTTTTTTACCAAATTCGGGATCGATCTTGAGCAGGGCCGTGACGATGTAGGTCATGGCACAGGCGGCGACGACGATGATGAAGAACGTGGGATAGCCGACGCTCTCCTGCAGGGCACCGGCGAAGAGCCCCGGGATCATCATCGAGAGGGCCATGAAGGCGGTGCAGAGGGCATAGTGGGCCGTCTTGTGCTCGCCCTGACTATAATATATAAGGTATAGCATGTAGGCCGAGAAGCCGAAGCCGTAGCCGAACTGCTCGATGAAGATGCAGACGTTGATGATGAGCAGGCTCGAGGGCAGGGCGTAGGAGAGATAGACATAGACGAGGTCGGGGAGGGTGATGGCCATCACCATGGGCCACAGCCAGCGCTTCAGTCCGTCGCGGCTGGCACAGATGCCGCCGAGGATGCCGCCGAGGGTGAGGCCGATGACGCCCACGGTGCCCTGTACGAGACCGTACTCAGCGGGGGAGAGGCCGAGGCCGCCCTTGGCAGCGGTGTCGATGAGGAAGAGGGCTGAGACCTTGGCGAGAAGACCCTCGGGCATGCGGTAGAAGAGCATGAAGCAGATGCCGGCAATGACCTGGGGCTTCTGGAAGAAGGTTTTGAGGGTGTGCCAGAAGGCCTCCAAGATAGTGGGAGAGGGCACACGCTGGGACAGTCCCCGGGTGTCCTGGGTGTCCTCCTTGGGACGGGGGAGGATGTAGTGGTGGTAGAGCCAGAAGGCGATGAAGAGACCTGCCATGCCGTAGAACATGATGCTCCACGAGAAACGGATGTCGCGGGTGATGACCTCGAGATTGCCGGCGAGCATCACGAGCAGTCCCTGGCCTACGATGGTGGCGATGCGGTAGAACGTGGAGCGGATGCCCACGAAATAGGCCTGTTCGTGCTGTTCGAGGCCCAGCATATAGAAGCCGTCGGCGGCGATGTCGTGGGTGGCACTCGAGAAGGCCATCAGCCAGAAGAAGGCCAGGGAGCCCTGCAGCCAGTAGGGTGCGGGGATGGTGAAGGCCACGCCACCGAGGGAGGCGCCTATGAGCAACTGCATGGTGACAATCCACCAGCGCTTGGTCTTGATGATGTCGATGAACGGGCTCCACAGGGGTTTGATGACCCATGGCAGGTAGAGCCACGACGTGTAGAGCGTGATATCGGTGTTGGACAGTCCGAGACGCTTGTACATGATGAGCGAGATGGTCATCACTGCCACGTAGGGGAGACCTTCTGCGAAGTAAAGGGTGGGCACCCAGGCCCAGGGGGATTTTTTTGACATTAAAGATTAAACATTAAACATTAAACATTAGTCGTAGAGGCGGCGGATTTCGGCGTTGCGGTAATAGAAGAGGAGGATCTCCTCGTAGGTCTTGCCCTGTTCGCTCATCACGGCGGCACCTATCTGACAGAGGCCGACGCCGTGGCCCCAGCCCTTGCCGTGCAAAATAAATTTATTATTGAGTTTCTCGACCTCGAAGGCGGAGGAGAGGAGATGGGTCTCGCTGAGGGCGCGACGGATCTCGAGTTCCTTGCCGATGGTGAGCGTCTTCTTCGTGCCCACGATCTTCAACTTCCAGATGCGGCCGCTCTTGCCACGCTCCAGGGGGATGAGGTCCTGGATCTCACCGAAGTCCTCCTTCAGCTTGCGGCTGACGAGTTCGGAGAGTTGCTCCTGGGTGTATTCCACCGTCCAACGGTAGAAGTCGGGCGTCTCCTGGTCGTAGTCGTTGAGCACGCGCGAGAGGATCTGTTTGTCGCTGGTGTTGCAGTAGGGGTCGTGGAAGGAGACGAGGTAGGGCTTCGGCGTGTCTTCCCAGCAGTACTGGAACTCCTCGGTCTCGCCGCCACAGCACTTATGGAAGCGGGCGTCGCAGATCTCGTCGCCATAGGCGAGCACCTGTCCGCGCGTCGCGGCAATGGCCTCAGCCACCTGCGGACTGCTGGCCATCGTGATGCCCTGGTAACGCTGGCAGTGGTCGTCGGCGCAGACATCGTAGATGGTGTGGTCTTCGCGGTCGTACCAGCGGATGATCTCATCTTCCTTCTTGATGAACGAGAAGAAACTGTCGCTGCCGTTCTCATGACGGCGGCGCTTCTCCATCTGTGCCAGGAGCCAGGAACGGGAGATGACGGCGTGGGCCTTGAGGAACTCGGGGGAGGCCGTGGCCGACATCTCACTGGAGATGACACTCGTGAGGTAGCGCTCCACGGGGAGTTCGTTGATGGCCACGATCTTATCGGCCTCGACGACGATGGCCAGCGTTCCCTCGAACGACTCCCTGCGCTTGCGCTCCCAGTGGAAGTTCACGCCGATGGTGACGTCGTCGAGCGAGAAGTAGGCATCGTCGGCCTGTGGACGGAAGGTGAGGTGACGGTACTGCGTACCGCGCCAGAGGATGCTACCCTCGGAGAACTCCACCGTCTGGGGACCGCTGATCACCTCGCCCTTGGCCATATACTCGCCCTTGAGTTCGAAGGAGATCTTGTCGGCACTCACGATGCCGACGGTGACCGTGGGCTCCTTGGGGAAGTTATGGGTGAAGGGTGAAGACAGATGCGTCTGGGTGGCGCGCAGTTGGTCGATGACCTGCTGGAGCTCGTCTTTCGACAGTGACACCTCGTGGAGGATGCCGAGGGCGGTCTCGGGGGTGAGACGCTCGAAGTCTTCCTGGCGCGGGGTGATGATGAGTCCTGCCATGTCGAGGGCGCCGGGACTGACGAGGTACTGTCTGCCTGCCTCGGCATAGTAGCAGTCGGGACGGTGCTTTCGGCGTGGGAACACCACGGAGAGGTACTCGTCGTCGCGCCGCCAACTGACGATGTTCATCATCGGCTCCGTCTCGTCCTCACGCTGTGGCAGGGCGTCGTAAAGGCGCAGGAACAGTTGTTCGTCACCATATTGTGAATGGCTGCGGATGAGGAGGGCAGGACAGGGGTATTCCTCGATGAGTGAGATATCCTCGTCGTCGTTGAGGCTGATGATCTTCGTGAGGTTACGGCTCAGGCGCTGCCACGACATCTGCAAAGGCAGCAGTCCGCTGGTGCCTGCCTGGAAATGGGCATGGTCTGGGGCGGAGGCACCGCACTTGGGACCGTTGTAGAAGACCATCAGCTCGGGATAGTCGTTGAGCAGTTTATGGATCTCGCCGTAGGACTCACGGATGAGTTGCGGCTCGTGCCTGACGCTGGGGATGGTGAAGTGGATGGGCAGGATGGGGAAGGGATTGACGAGCAGGTCGTACTGGCTGTCAATGCTCTTCTTCGCCTGTTCCTTGGGACGGTTCTGCTCACAGAGGAAGCAGGGACGCTCCGCGATGGTCTTGGCATCGATCCTAGCCCCTGTGGAACCTATGCGCGCAGGGTTCCACTGCACCTGTATGGAGGAAGCGCCGACGGCCAACTCACGGGTCTTTACATTGCGCAGGTCGTAGTAACGCTTGCGGGCATCGTCCCACTTCTCCAGCTGACGGTTGAAGAACCGTTGCAAGGGGGAGTCGTTCATCAGTTCCTGTTTGCCCTGGAGCATCTGCTGACGGGCGAGGATTTCCAATGAGCGCAACTGGTCCTTATAGAGGTTGTTCTGATTGATCTTGTCGATGCTGAGGGCGGCGTCGCTGTTGCCTCCCCAACGGCGGCAGAGGTAGAGCTCCGTGAAGATGCGTCCGATGCGGTAGTGGCGCGAGAAGATGAGTCCGAGGGCATAGTCCTCGCCATAGCTGGTGTTGGGGAATCCTATCTGTCGCAGCAGAGGCGTGAAGAAGGCGCGGGGCGCTCCGAGACCGTTGATGCGCAGGGCGTTATTGGGGCCGTTCTCATCCGTCCATTCGGCATGGTCAATCAGTCCCGGGGGCAGGGTGTTGAGTTCGAAGTCGCACATGCGGTAGGAACCTATCACCATCGCGGCATTCTGCTTGTAGAAGGCATCCACCACCTGCTGGAGGGTCTTGGGCGAGGAATAGAGGTCGTCGCTGTCGAGTTGTACGGCAAAGCGTCCACAACGGTCATCGTTGATGGCCTGGTTCCAACAGCCGCCGATGCCGAGATCCGTGCGCTTGGGGATGATATGGATGAGCCGTTCGTCGTGGATACTGCGGAGTAACTCCGTGGTCTTATCGGTGGAGTGGTTATCCACCACGATGACGTTGAACTGGAAACTGGCCTTCTGCTGAAGGGCACTATTCACGGCGTCGCAGATGGTCTTCTCACGGTTATAGACGGGGATGATGACAGAGGCCTCGACATCAAACTCCTGCTCGTTGAAGTCAGGGCGACGGTAGTAGGAGGGATCTATCTTGGCACCGATCTCCGCGAGATGAGCCGTGGCGGCATGTTCCATCTCTATCTGTACCTCGCGGTTACGGGGATTGACGTAGTCGAACTGTTTCACGCCCGAGGCACGGGTGTCCAACTCTTCTTCAGTGTAGAGCTTCTCATTGATGTGGAAGATACGGCCTTTGCGGCTGAGGAAAAGGCGGAGGGCATAGAGACCCGCATATTGGTAGTCGTGCTCGCCTGCCTGCATGGCGAAGGTGTGGAGCAGCGAGGTCTTGATGAGCAGCAGCGAGCCGAAGTCGAAGTCATCGCGGATACTACCTATCTGATAGTCGATGACGGGGTGATCCTTGCGCTTGCCCTCCACAATGTCGTAATGATCGGCATAGACCATGGCGGCATCGGCGTCGGAGGCGATGCGCAGCATGCGGTCTAAGGCTCCCTCGCCGAGGATGAGTCGCGTGGGTTTCGTCTGCAGCAGCACGTAGTCGGCCTTGGCATTCTCGGCAATGCTCATCAGCGCGTTACTGCTGGTGGGCGGTTCATTCAGGAGACTGATATTCTGAACTGTCTTGTTACCTTTCAGTTGTTTCGTGGTCTCGGAAACAGCCTTGGGGTCGTTACAAGGCAAAAAGCAATCGATTTTCTCTCTCATGAGCTATATTAGATATTTATAAGGTGCAAATTTCGTAATATTTTCCGAGAATACCAAATTATTATTATTTTTTTTGTACCTTTGTCGCCAAATAGGAGTCATGGACAGCGAAAAAGGAATATTGCTCGGGATGACGCTTGACGGGCTGAAGGCTGTCGTGAAGGATCTGGGTATGCCCCAGTTCACGGCAGGACAGATCGCCAAGTGGCTCTATCAGCAGCACGTGAAGAGCATCGAAGAGATGACGAACATCTCGAAGGTGAATCGTGAGCGGCTGGCTGAGAGATATGTCGTCGGTGCTATGGAACCTATTGATAGCCAGTATTCTAAGGACGGAACGATCAAGTATCTCTTTCCCGTTGGCGATGGCTCTAAATTTGTGGAGACGGTGTATATCCCCGACGGTGATCGTGCCACGCTCTGTGTCTCCTCCCAGGTGGGCTGTAAGATGAACTGTCTGTTTTGTCAGACGGGTAAGCAGGGCTTCGAGGGGAACCTCACGGCGGGTGATATCCTGAATCAGATCTACGCCCTGCCGGAGCGGGAGGCGCTGACGAATGTCGTCTTCATGGGACAGGGAGAGCCGATGGACAACCTCGACAACGTGCTCCGTGCGACGGAGATCCTGACGGCAGACTATGGCTATGCCTGGAGTCCGAAACGCATCACCGTGAGCAGCGTCGGTATCAAGGGTAAACTGAAGCGGTTCCTCGACGAGAGTGAGTGCCACGTGGCTATCTCGATGCACACGCCGTTGCCAGAACAGCGCCGGCAACTGATGCCCGCTGAGCGTCAGATGTCGATCACGGAGGTGGTGGAGCTCCTGAAGCAGTACGACTTCACGCACCAGCGCCGTTGTTCGTTTGAGTATATCTGTTTCGCAGGACTTAACGACACGACGATGCATGCCCGTGAGATCGTCAGACTGTTAGAGGGTCTGGAGTGCAGGGTGAATCTCATCCGTTTCCACGAGATCCCTGGTGTGGATCTGCCCGGGGCCGACGAGAAGCGGATGGAAGTGCTGCGCGACTATCTGACGAAGCACGGTGTGTTTACGACTATCCGGGCGAGTAGGGGACAGGATATCTTTGCCGCCTGCGGTCTGCTTAGCACAGCAAAAAAATTAAGCATTAAAGATTAAACATTAAATAATGGAAGACAGAAAGATTCGCGTGGCTATCACGCACGGAGATACGAACGGTATCGGATATGAGGTGATTCTCAAGGCCTTTGAGGATCCCGTGATGCTGGAGTTGTGTACCCCTATCATATACGGTTCACCTAAGGTGGCAGCCTATCATCGTAAGGCGATGGATCTGCAGGCACCCTTTACCATCATCAACAGTGCGGAGGAGGCCAGGGAAGACCGTCTGAACCTCTTGGCTACCTTTGACGACGAGGTGAAGGTGGAACTCGGACAATCTACTGAGGAGTCTGCCGAGGCCGCCCGCAAGGCCATGCAGCGTGCCAAGGAGGATATGCAGAAAGGGCTCTACGACGTGCTGGTGATGGCGCCTGTGAAGCCTAATCCCAATCCTGCAAAGGATGACAAGGCACTGACGGTGATGCTCTCTGACGTGGTGCGCATCGGTCTGGTGACGGCTCATCTGCCTATTAAAGAGGTGTCGCAGGCCATCACCGTGGAGAAGATCGTTAATAAGGGTACGATCTTCCACACCAGTCTGAAGCGTGACTTCCGCATCTCCAATCCCCGTCTGGCAGTGTTGGCGCTGAATCCACAGCCGGGTACGGAGGAGCAGGAGATTATCATCCCAGCCATCGAGGAACTGGAGAAGAACGGCATACAGGCCTTTGGACCCTACGTGGCTGATGAGTTCTTCGGACAGGCGTTGTACCATGATTTCGACGGTGTGCTCGCCATGTACGACGATCAGGGTGTGGTGCCTTTCAAGACCTTGGCACAGGAATACGGTGTGAAACTGAAGGCTGGTATCACGGCTATCTGTACGACACCTGATCATGGTCCTGCCTTCGATATCGCTGGCAAGGGCATCGCCGACGAAATGTCCATGCGCCATGCCATCTACACGGCTATTGATATGTTCCGCCACCGCATCGAGTACGACGAGCCCATGGCACATCCCCTGCCTAAGCTCTATCATGAGAAGCGTGAGGATGGTGACAAGGCGCGTTTTGCCATCAGGGCGAAGGATCAGTTCAAGAAGGCTGATGCCCCCGAAGAAAAGTAATTTGCGTTAAAAATCTGCCAAAATTGCAGTTAATTCAGAAATAATATGTAATTTTGTCAGCTCAAATGAAGACGACAGAACTGCAAAGCATCAAGCAACGGTATAATATCGTTGGAAACTGTGAGGCGTTGAACCAAGTGCTCGACGTGGCCTTGCAGGTGGCACCTACTGACCTCAGCGTGCTCATCGTCGGTGAGAGTGGTGTGGGTAAGGAGATTATCCCCCGTGTGATCCACGATAACTCTCCCCGTCGCCGCGAGAAGTACTTCGCCATCAACTGCGGTTCTATTCCCGAGGGTACGATCGACTCAGAATTGTTTGGTCATGTGAAAGGCTCCTACACTGGTGCCATCAACGACTCCCCAGGCTATTTCGGTGTGGCGGACAAGGGTACGCTCTTCCTTGATGAGGTGGGAGAGTTGCCATTGGCTACTCAGGCCCGTCTGTTGCGTGTGCTGGAGACGGGTGAGTATATCCCTGTGGGTGCCACGGAGGTGAAGAAGACCGATGTACGTATCGTGGCTGCCACGAATGTCAACGTGCGACAGGCCATCAGCGAAGGGCGTTTTCGCGAGGATCTCTACTATCGTCTGAACCGCATACCACTGATGATGCCCCCGCTGCGGGAACGTGGTGAGGATATCGTCCTGCTGTTCCGTCTCTTCGCCATGCAGATGGCTGAGAAATACAAGATGGACCGTGTGGTGCTCGACGAGGATGCCAAGCAGTTGCTCATGCGCTATAAGTGGCCAGGTAACGTGCGCCAGTTGAAGAATATCACCGAACAGATCTCCGTGCTCTCCCCAGAGCGCCGTATCACGGCAGAGGTACTCAGTCGTTTTATCCCCCAGGATCAGGAGACAACACAGTTGGCTCCCATTCATCACGAGGGCGGTGATCACAGTTTCGAGAACGAGCGTGAGATCCTTTATAAGATTCTCTTCGAACTGCGTGGTAATGTCAACGACATGCGTCGTGAGGTGAGTGCCCTGAAGAAACAGATAGAAGAGGTGCAGGGTGCACAGCCCGTAGCCGTCGATCCCCTGCCATCGACACAACTGGCTCCGCTCCAGCCCATTCGTACCGTACAGCCTACGATGGAAGATGCCGTTGCCGAGGAATATATCGAGCCTGTGAAGGAACCCGAGAACCTCAACCTCAACGACCTGAGCAAGCAGATGCTGGAGAAAGCCCTCGAGCGCAACCACGGTAATCGTAAGAAAGCAGCACAAGAACTGGGTATCAGCGACCGTACCCTCTACAGAAGACTGAAGCAATATGGACTGGATACGTAAAGGTAAGATTGTGGCTTTTATGATGGTAGCAGCCGTCATGATGACAGGTTGCTCCGTGAGCTATAAGTTCAATGGAGCCAGCATCGACTATACGAAGACGAAGACCATTCAGATTGCCGAGTTCCCCATCCGTTCCAATTATGTGTGGGGCCCTATGGGACCGCTCTTCAACAACGAATTGAAAGATAAGTTCAATAGTCACACGCGACTGGAGCAGGTGAAGCGCAATGGTGATCTGAAGCTTGAGGGCGAGATTACGCGCTATGAACAGCGCAATAAGTCAGTCAGCTCTGAAGGTTATTCGGCCATGACGGAGCTCTCGATGACGGTTAACGTCAGGTTTACCAACAATGTGAACCACTCCGAGGACTTTGAACAGCAGTTCACGGCTATGCAGAGTTATGAATCCACGCAGTCGCTCAACTCTGTGCAGGAGGAACTCGTCACCCAGATGATCAAGGACATCTGCGACCAGATATTCAACGCTACTGTAGCCAATTGGTAAAGGTGAGAAAGTAAAGAGATGGAGATAGTAGAACTGATCAATCACCCAGAACGCCTTGACCGCGACACGCTCTATGAGTTGCGGTCGTTGCTGGCGCTTTATCCCTACTATCAGACGGCCCGTCTGCTGTTGCTCCGTAATCTCTATCTGCTCCATGATCCCACGTTCGACGAGGAGTTGCGCCGTGCGGCCATCTATATCACCGATCGTCGTGTGCTCTTCGATATGATCGAAGCCGCCCACTACCGTCATCCAAGTCAGGTTAGTTCTCCTAACCATGCTAATTCTGTTAGTCCTGTTAGTTCTCCTAGTCGCACCATCTCACTGATCGATAATTTCCTCGACTCCATCCCCAAGGAGGAGGCTCCTGCGGATAAGAAGCGCAAACCCACGCCAGCCGATGCTGCCGTCGATTATGTGGCCTATCTGATGGAGGTTGATTCTGGGGGCCAGAGCATGCCAGGCGAAGTGCCTCAAATGCCAGGGCAGGATCTTATCGATGCTTTCATAAATATTGACAAAGGTAAGTTCGACCTCTCCGATGTGCCCCTTCCTGAACCTCAGGAGGAAAAAGAAGTGGAAAATGCCGACGAAGGGGTGGAAGAGGAGTACTTTACCGAGACTTTAGCCAGAATTTACATCAAACAAGGCAGATATTCGAAGGCTTTGGAAATAATTCAGCGATTAAGTTTGCAAGTTCCGAAAAAAAATGCTTACTTTGCAGACCAAATCCGCTTTTTGGAGAAATTGATTATAAATAGTAATAAAAAATAAAGAGTAAAAAAGATGTACACATTATTTGTAGTTCTTATTGTGATTGCAGCCTTGCTGATGATTGGCATCGTGCTCATTCAAGAATCAAAGGGTGGCGGTCTTGCTTCCCAGTTCTCAACTTATAACCAGATTGGTGGCGTGCGTAAGACCACCGATTTCATTGAGAAGGCTACTTGGGGTCTGGCCGTGGCTATGGTCGTTATTAGTATTGCTTGTGCCTATGTGGCTCCTCAGGCTAATACAGAGAGTTCCGTGATGGAGAACTATCAGGCTCCTGCCACTAATCCTAACACGTTGCCTGGCTTCGGTGCCAGCACGCAGAAAGAGGCTGCTACGCCTGATGCTCCTGCTGCTCCTGCCGCTGCCGATGCACCCGCAGCACCCGTGGAGAGCCCGAAGGCTCCCGCACAGCCCGCAAAGTAAAGATTTTCGGAAAAAAGTACGGGATTTATTTGGTTATGTCGAATAAATCCCGTACCTTTGCACCCGCTAAGCCGAAAGGTGGTGCAGAAAACTTTTAGATGGTGCCCATAGTTCAGTTGGTTAGAGCGTCAGATTGTGGTTCTGAATGTCGACGGTTCGAGTCCGTCTGGGCACCCCAGAGGAAAGGGAATCTCACTACTGAGATTCCCTTTTTTTCTTGTCAGATGAATAGCAACGATGAATAAAGGCACTTTTTTCGGAAAAGCCTTGCCTGAATCTAACTATTTTCGTAACTTTGCAGCCGTGAACGTGAAAAGAAGGAGACATATTGCTTCATGGGTGCTGTTGGCAGTGTTTCTGCCAATGCTCATCCTGTCGTCGGTTCACGTACACGAGACGACGACATCCATCGACTATGAATGTAGCGGATGCGTGCAGCATCATTGTCATGGACATCTCGGCGAAATGACAACCTCGATGCACGCCTGCGTGCTCTGTCAGTTCCTGACGCTCTCATTCGTAGCCGCAGCTGTTTTTGCTGTTGTATTATATAATAAGGTAAACGAAATTCACTTTGCCCAGCGTCGGAGCAATATCCTGCTCAAGGCCTGTGGCGTCATAACCCTTCGTGCACCCCCTTTTGAATGAGATTATTCCATCACAAATAATTTCGTTCAAAAAACTAATACAGTATGATCAATTTGTTGCTGGCTGTGGCGCTATATGCGTCAGCACCAGCCGATACTACTATCACGCTCGGCACTGTCACAGTGACAGGTCAGCACCGTCGTAACTACCAGATGCGTTCGTCGCAGACGGAAGTGCAGATCAGTCGTGAGTTCCTTCAGCAGAACTTCGCAGGCAGCCTGATGCAGACGCTTGAGGGCATCCCTGGTGTGAAGGCGATGGCGATAGGCAGCGGACAGTCGAAACCCACTATCCGCGGCCTGGGCTTCAACCGTCTGGCCGTAGCAGAAGACGGCATCAAGCACGAGGGACAGCAATGGGGCGATGACCACGGACTGGAGATCGACCAGTTCGCCATCGACCGTGCGGAAGTGATCAAGGGTCCTGGGGCTCTGCTCTATGGCAGCGATGCTATCGGCGGTGTACTCAGCCTCTACACCAATCATGTGCCTACGGAGAAATTCAGTGGCAGTGTGCAACTGTTCGGACGTTCGAACAACGAGCAGTTGGGACTCTCGGCGAAGATCGGTGGCCGTCTGGGGGGCTGGTTCTATCGTGCCAATGCCACGCTGATAGACTATGCCGACTATAAGGTGCCTACGGACAGCATACAGTATTATTCCTATTGGATCAAATTGAAAGACCAGCGCTTGCGCAATACGGCAGGTTGTGAACGCGACGGCAGTGTGATGCTGGGTTATGCAGGCTATAACTTCCATACCGATGTGCGTGTGTCGGACAGTTACGCGAAAAGCGGCTTCTTTGCCAACGCCCATGGTCTGGAGGTGAGGCTCTCGGATATCGACTATGACTATTCGCGCCGTGACATTGACCTGCCTTATCAGTGGGTGAACCACCTGAAGGTGCTCAGTCATACCACATGGCGTAACGACATGACCTCATTCGAACTGAACCTCGCCTATCAGAACAACCTGCGCGAGGAACGTTCAGAGCCTGTCAGTCATGGGTATATGCCGCAGCCCGACAACTCGCTGGAGCGGCGTTTTGACAAGAGCACCTATACGGCTGGCATGCAACTGCGACGTACCCTGGGAAACCATGAGTTGCGTGGTGGTCTGAGCGGCGAATATCAGCACAACCGTCGTGGGGGATGGGGCTTTATCATCCCCGACTTTGAGACACTGAGTTTGGGCGGGTTTGTGATGGACCGCTATACCATCAGTGAGAACCTGATTCTGAACGCTGGTCTGCGCTATGATTACGCCATGACGCATATCCACAGTTATCAGGACTGGTACAAGACGCCTGTAGATGGTGATTCCGTCTATATCGAGCGTTCGTCCGATATGCGCCGCCATTTCAGTAGTCTGACATGGTCGGCGGGTGTCAACTACAGTACAGGTCTGTGGGTGATGAAGGTGAATGTGGGCAAGAGTTTCCGAGTACCCATTCCCAAGGAGTTGGGTGCCAACGGTATCAACTATCACATTTTCCGTTACGAGCGCGGTAATCCAGATCTAGCCCCAGAGGAGTCGTATCAGGTGGATGCCAGCATCAACTGGGGCAATGATGATTGGGAGGTGCAGGTTGATCCCTACCTAAATTACTTTCCCAACTACATCTATCTGAATCCCACGTCGCAGTATGTCGAAGGTCTGCAGTTGTATAACTATACCCAGGCCAAAGTATTGCGCTATGGACTGGAGGCACAAGTAAAGTGGCAGTTTGCTGAACACTGGCAGGCTCACGCAGAGGGTGAATATCTCTATGCCCGTCAGGAGTCGGGTGAGAAGAAAGGCTATACTTTGCCTTTCAGCACCCCGTGGTCGATAGATACCGGCGTGAAATACAATTTCGAAAACAAGGGAAAGGGATTTGTTGGTTTGAGTGCCCACATCGTAGGCGCCCAGAACGAGATTGTGCCTCCAGAAAAGCCCACTGATGGGTATTGGACGCTGAACCTCTCGGCAGGGAAGGACTTCCTGTTGGGTGGTACGACACTTCACGTGGCGCTCCATGCAGACAATCTGCTGGATCACCGTTATTACGATCACACCAGTTATTACCGCCTCATCGACGTGCCTGAGCCTGGGCGCAACTTCTCGCTGATGGTGGGACTGGAGTTCTAACTACATTAAACATTAATTATTTATCGACAATGAAGAATTTGAAATATATGAGCCTGATGATGGCTCTCGCGTGTGTGCTATCTCTTGGTTTTAGTTCTTGCAGTAGCGATGACGACGATAATACTCCTGCGCCATCTATCATGATGGATGAGGCAAATATCGAAGAAGGCGAGATTTGTGTCAAGGCAGATGTCTATGCTCCTGGACGTACCAAGGCTATCCAGATCACCATTACTGATGCTACGGGTAATACCACCAAGGTTACTAAGGACGTCTCTGATGCCAAGTATATCAATGTACTGAATATTGATGGTTTCCACGTGCATGTTGACATTGCTGGTAAGGGTGTCGTTGTGGGAGACCTTTTGAATCTGAAGGTGACAGATGCCAACGGTAAATCAGCCATTGGTCAGAAGAACATTACCGAGGAAGAAGATGACGATGAATAAACCATATATGCAAATGAAGAAGACCTATTTATCTCTTATACTGCTGTGCGCACTTAGTGCGTGCAGCAGTTCTGATGACAACGAGAAGAAGGACATGACCTATCCGGAGATCTCTGAAAAAGGCATCGTGGCTGTTCCCACTGACTGCGAAGTGTTCAAGCGTGGTGAGGTTATCCCCTTGAATTACGTTTTTACTGATGATACTGAGTTGGGATCCTACAATATTGAGATCCATAATAACTTCGATCACCATACCCACAGCACCTCGTCAGTGGAATGTCCGATGGATGCTCAAAAGCAACCTGTAAAGCCCTGGGTCTATAATCAGGACTTCACGATCCCAGCCGGGCAGCGTAGTTTCACGGCGCGTCACGACATTAGTATTCCTGCTGACATTGATCCAGGCGATTATCACTTCATGATACGTCTCACAGACCGTGCTGGTTGGCAGCAGTTACATGCCGTAGCCATCAAGATCATAGAAACAAGTAAATAAACACAGAGATAACAGCGACGATTATCGGAATAGATACTGTGTAAATTCGTGCAGTGACTTACGCCATACCTGCCACTCATGGTCGCCAGGGTAGGAGTTGAAATGCACTTCTACACCACCATCGTGCATCTTCTTCACGATGTTGCGTGTATAATCGATGCGAGGATCCTGTTCACCACAGCTCATGAAGAACACGTCGAACTGCTCATTGAAGGTCTTAGTATCTGTCAGCATGCCAGGCACCTCTGCCTCCAGGTCGAAGTTTGATGCGCCAGCGATACCGCCAAACATACCGGTGGAGAAAACACCTACGTTGGCAAACACCTCAGGATCGCGCAGGCCGATGTAGAACGACTGGCCACCACCCATCGAGAGTCCGCACATGGCACGGCTCTTGCGGTCTTTCTTCACGCGGTAGTTTTTCTCGATGAATGGTATCACATTCTCCAGCAGTTCACTGCGGAAGGCCTGCATGCCCTGCCAACTGTAACCACCGCCAAAGCCTCCGTTACGGGCATGCACATTACTGTTTGAACTTACGATGATCATCGGCACAGCCTTGCCAGCCGCAATTAGGTTGTCCATGATCTGGGCCGTACGTCCTTGTTCCATCCAACCACGATGATCCTCACCGCCGCCGTGCTGGATATAAACCACGGGATAGTCTTGCTGGCCCTCATTATAGCCGGCAGGGGTATAGACCATCAGCGGACGCCATGACTCATCCACTTTGGAATAGTAATTCACCGTGCGCACCTCACCGTGTGGCACAGCCTTCACCTCGAAGTCGTCCATACCCTCTTCAGGAATCTCTATGGCACTCGACCATCTCCCACAGCCGTAGAACGACTGACTGGCAGGGTCGGCTACCGATACACCATCCACTACCAGGAAATAATAGTGGAATCCAGGTACCTGCGACTTCGTTGTCACCGTCCATGTACCGTCCTCCGACTTCTGCATGTCATACTTGGTGCCGCACAAGTCGATCTGAACGTTCTGAGCCTGTGGGGCAACGACGCGGAACATCACACTGTTGTCTGTCAATACACGCGGATATCCACTGCGGTTAATGTTCGTTACTGGGGAGTACGACCCTTCGGGGAAACTCTCCCTGTTGAATCCCTGTGCTGCAACTTGTGTGCAGACTGCGGCCGTCAGCATTGCGGCCAGCATCATGTTGATAGTTATCTTCATTATTACATAATTATTTAGCGATTCTTTAAAACTCACTGAGAACCGTCCCCCATGAGTTCGCTCATGATCATGTCGCTGACGAAAAGACCACGACGGGTGAGACGGAGAGATTGCGAAGAACTGTCTAAGGCCAGTAAACCGTCGTTGACGAAGCGACGGGCGTTCCGGAGACAGTAGTTGCGGTGTTTTTCGGAGAGGGTGGAGAGGTTGAGGCCCTCGCAGGTGCGGAGGGCGACGGTAACGGTATCGTTGTAGCGCGTGTCTTCGTCGAGCAGTTCTTCCTCATAGAGACGTTCTCCCCTTTCTATGCCGTTGATATACTGGTGGAGATCGCTTATGTTCCAGGAACGGGTGCGGATGTCGTAAGAGTGGGCTGCGGCTCCGATGCCGATATAGGGCGTACCGTCCCAGTAACTGGAGTTATGGCGCGAGCGGTAGCCTGGCTTGGCAAAGTTGGAAATCTCGTAGTGCTCATAGCCTACGGCCTCGAGACGGTCAATGAGCGTCTCGTACATCTGCCGCTCCAGTTCCTCGTCAGTTTCCGTGATCTTTCCCTCCTGTAGCATCTGGTAGAGTGGGGTGTCTTCCTCGATGGTCAGACAGTAGGCCGACAGATGCTCCACATCGAGTGAAAGAGCCTGGGTGATGTCATGATGCCAGTCGTCTAAAGTCTCGTCTGGAAAACCGTACATCAGGTCAATGCTGATATTGGTGTAGCCATTCTTGCGAAGACGATCGACGGCCTCGGCCATCTGTGAGGCGGTATGGCGACGGTGGAGAAACTTCAGGCGGGCATCGTCGAATGTCTGGCCCCCCATGCTGATGCGGTTGACTGGCAGTGTCAGCATCCCCTCCACGAATGTTTCCGTCACATCGTCAGGGTTACATTCGATGGTGATCTCAGCATCCGTCGCCACCTTATTATATTTATAAATGGCATCGAAAATCTGATGAAATTGGGGAATGGTGAGTTGACTCGGTGTTCCACCACCCAAGTAGATGGTACGAATGGGGTCGTCATCATTCCTCATTATGATTTCCCGACAGAGGGCATCGACGTACTTCTGACGGAGTCCGAGAGCCGTTGTCGAATAGAAACCACAATAGACACATCGGCTTCTGCAAAATGGAATATGTATGTATAATCCTGCCATAAACGGTACAAAAGTACTAAAATAATTAAATATTTAAAAGAAATCTTTGGCGTTTTGTGGGAAAATGTCTAATTTAGTGCCCGCAAAACGAAATATTCACCTAAAACTTAAAAAGATATGAAGGTATATCAGACTAACGAAATCAAAAACATTGCACTGCTTGGCAGTGCGGGTAGCGGCAAGACTACTCTTGCCGAAGCAATGGTCTATGAGGCTGGCATCATCAAGCGCCGTGGCACCGTAGAGGGTAAGAACACGATGAGCGACTACTTCCCTGTAGAACAGGAGTATGGCTATTCCGTGTTCTCAACTGTTTTTCATGTAGAGTGGAATAACAAGAAACTGAACATCATCGACTGTCCAGGTTCTGATGACTTCGTCGGTGGTGCCATCACAGCCCTGAATGTGACGGATCAGGCCGTGCTACTCGTTAATGGTCAGTATGGCCCAGAAGTGGGAACGATGAATGCTTTCCGTAACACTGAGAAACTGAAGAAACCCGTGATCTTCCTGGTGAACCAGTTGGATCGCGACAACTGTGACTTTGACCAGATCCTGAATCAACTGAAGGATGTGTATGGTCCGAACTGCGTGCCCGTACAGTATCCTATTGCCACAGGTGCCGGCTTTAACGCCGTGATCGACGTGCTGTTGATGAAGAAATACTCCTGGAAGCCCGAAGGTGGTGCTCCTATCATTGAGGATATTCCTGCCGACCAGCTTGACAAAGCGAAGGAGATGAAGGCCGCTCTCGTAGAGGCTGCTGCCGCTGGTGACGACACGCTGATGGAGAAGTTCTTCGAGACCGAAGACCTCAGCGAGGACGAGATGCGCGAGGGTATCCGCAAGGGTCTCGTAACGCGTTCTATCTTCCCCGTGTTCTGTGTCTGTGCAGGTCGTGACATGGGTGTGCGTCGTCTGATGGAGTTCCTCGGCAACGTGGTGCCCTTCGTCAGTGAGATGCCCGTGATCAAGAATGCTGCCGGCAAGGATGTGCCTGCAGACGCCAGTGCCCCCACATCACTCTACTTCTTCAAAACGGGTGTGGAACCCCATATCGGTGAGGTCTCTTACTTCAAGGTGATGAGCGGCTCTGTGAAGAGTGGTGACGACCTAACGAATGCTGATCGCGGTTCGAAGGAGCGCATGGGTACCATCTTTGCATGTGCCGGTGCCAATCGTATCCAGGTTGATGAGCTGAAGGCCGGTGATATCGGTTGTACGGTGAAATTGAAGGATGTGAAGACTGGTAATACGCTGAACGGTAAGGATGTAGAAAACCGTTTTGACTTCATCAAGTATCCTAATTCGAAGTTCTCTCGTGCCATCAAGGCTGTCAACGAGGCTGAGACTGAGAAGATGATGGCTGCCCTGGCCAAGATGCGTCAGGAGGATCCTACATGGGTGGTTGAGCAGTCTAAGGAGTTGCGTCAGATCATCGTTCACGGTCAGGGAGAGTTCCATCTGCGCACGTTGAAGTGGCGTATGGAGAACAATGAGAAGATTCAGATTGAGTATATTGAGCCGAAGATTCCGTATCGTGAGACCATCACGAAGATGGCCCGTGCCGACTATCGCCATAAGAAGCAGTCGGGTGGTGCAGGACAGTTCGGTGAGGTTCACCTGATCTTGGAGCCTTATACAGAGGGTATGCCTGATCCAGTATCATTCAAGATCAACGGTCAGGAGTTCAAGATGAACATCAAGGGTAAGGAAGAAATCGACCTGGAGTGGGGCGGTAAGCTCGTCTTCATCAACTCCGTGGTTGGTGGTGCCATCGACCTGCGCTTTATGCCTGCCATCCTGAAGGGTATCATGGAACGTATGGAGCAGGGACCGTTGACAGGTTCTTATGCCCGTGACGTACGCGTCATCGTCTATGATGGTAAGATGCACCCCGTTGACTCTAACGAACTCTCGTTCATGCTTGCTGCCCGTAACGCCTTCTCAGCAGCCTTCAAGGAGGCAGGTCCGAAGGTGCTGGAACCTATCTACGACTTGGAGGTGCTTGTGCCCGCCGATTATATGGGTGATGTGATGAGTGACCTGCAGGGTCGTCGTGCCATCATCATGGGTATGGACTCAGAGGCTGGCTATCAGAAACTGAGTGCTAAGATTCCTCTCAAGGAGCTGGCCAGCTATTCGATTGCCCTGAGTTCGCTGACTGGTGGCCGCGCTTCGTTCACCACGAGTTTCTCTTCTTACGAACTCGTTCCGAACGATATTCAGCAGGCTCTGATCAAGCAGCACGAGGAAGAGATGAAGGAAGAGGATTGACCCTCTCTCCCCACAATAAGAATCAGTCCCGTGGATTTCTCCTCGGGGCTGTTTTTATATTTTTGTGCTGTCCCATTTTGTCATTTCATTTATTATGCGTACCTTTGCAGCATGAAAATCCGTCAGTGCATACGAATATTGATAATGGCCTTCCTGTGGGGAGGTCTGGAATGCTATGCAGATAATCAGGCCATAGCATTACTCAAGGCTTTCGACCAAAGTATGACGGTCAAGGATGCCAATGCCTTTTTTGCCCAACTTGACAAAGAGGGATTCACAGACAGTATAATCGTATTGAGCGAGGTAACGCCTGCTGACACTTTGCGCCAACAGGTGTGGTACTGGGCGGCCGAATATTATTACGACCAGCAGGACTACGACAAGGCCAGAGAGATGGGATTGAAGGCTCTTCCCTTATGTCAGACTGGTGGTAATCGCATCATTGAGGGTGATTGTCTGAATTTGTTGTCACTAATTTTCATCCGTCAGGGTAATTTCAATGAGGCTGTCAGATATGGCAAACTCTGCAATGAACTTGACATGAAGTCTGGTAACAAAGACAATATAGCTTCGAGTCTGAACACTTTGGCGGGCATCTACATGAGTATGCGCCAGCCCAACGAAGCGGAGAAGTATGTACTCAAAGGCATCCGATACGCACAGGAAGCAGGTGATCCACAACGCCAGGCTGTACTGTTTGGCATGGCCTCGGAGGTCTATCACCATCTGGAGCAGGAGGACAAAGCACTTGACTACGCTACTCATGCTTATCAACTGGAAAAACAGTTAGGCAGACAGGATAAGATGGCTGTTCGTCAGGCGCAACGTGCCGCTGCCCTTATCTCCTTGAAACGTTTTGGTGAGGCCAAACGGGCACTTCAAGAAGCCATCCCTGGCCTGCGACAGAGTGATAACCGTCATTCTTTAGGTATTGCCTGTAACCAGATGGGACAGTTGATGCACAATGAGAAGAACGACTCGGCAGCCGTGCGCTACTTCAATGAGGCCCTGACTATCTTTATCGAACAACACGACATCTATAACGAGAGTTATTCGCGTAAGGGATTATATGCGGCCCTCAGGACAACAAATCCTGCTTTGGCCATGGAACATAACGACCGCTATAATGAGTTACGGGATTCACTCTATGATGAGAAGACTGGATCGCTCTTGTCAAAATATGCCGCTGAATATGGTTATGGCGAACTTCAGGCAGAGAATGCCGCGATGCAACATACCCAGCGGCTCTATATTATAATAGGTGTAGTCGGTATTCTGCTGTTGTTGGCTTTGTTGGCCTTCGGTATGTGGCGTAGTCGTCGTGACCGCCGACGCATACAGGAATTGATTCGCGAGATCTCGCAACTTCAAGAACGGCCCGTCGATGCTGTTGACCGCCAAGAAGAGACAGAACAGGATGATTCTCAAGATACTGTGGAAACAACGGAGGCTGATCGCCAGTTTCTGTTCCGTTTGATAGAGGTGGTGAATGCTGGTCTGCCTATAGGACATTATGGGGTGGAGGAAGTGGCCAGCGAAATGAATATGAGTGTGCAGACATTCCGTCGCCGTCTGCTGAGTGTCACGGGAGAGTCTCCCAAGGCGTTTATTTCCGCCATTCAGATGGAACTGGCGGCGAAACTATTAACGAACAGTCCTGATATGCCGATTTCACAGGTGGCAAACCGTTGTGGCTATGATGAAGCGACGAGTTTTAACCGCATCTTCCGAAAAGCTTATGGTATGACCCCGACACAGTATCGAGAAAAACAATAATCATGCAAGAAAGCAGGCTTAAATGCCTGCTTTCTTGCATATTGGAAGATTTTGCAAATCATTGAATTGATTTTGGCAGAAATTGTTCATAAAGGTAAAACACATTTTCGTACCTTTGCAACCAGAAATCAATAAGTAAACCATAACAGTTGGATATGCGACAACAACAAAAGAAACGTCAGAAGATGATGCAGCAGATGGCTTTCGACTATCTGAGGCTTTTGACGGATTATGAGTTGTTGGAACAGTTGGACGGGAAATCGAAAGAATTAAAATAAACCATATTATTAACGATTAAAATTTTTGATGATGAAGGAAACAAATGTTTTGAGAGTTGGGCTGGTCTCAGCCTTATTTCTCACAGTGAACATGAATGCTAACGCTCAGTTGGGAGGTTTGATGAACAAGGCTAAGAAGGTCGCTACCCAGGAAGCTAAGCAGAGCGCATCTGAAAAGCAGACAATGGCCGAATACACGGCCGATCATCCTCAAGTGCAGGAGAAAAACGCAGTCCAGGCAGCTGGTGGCATGGACAAGTATCTGGGGCTTGACAAGACCGAGAACGGACGCATCCTCTGGAAGTATGGTGGCATGAATGACGACGAACGCTATAAAAGCAGCATGCAAGTCAAGAACGCTTGGAGTGCTGCCAGATACGTTATTCAGGTGCTTCGCTACCTGAAGGGCAATACAGAGACCTTTGAATCTTATAAGGACACCAAGCAGGTGCTCTACATCTTTAATAATAATATACCCGACGATCTGAAGCGTGCAGAAAAGGCCTCGAAGTCGTCACCTGCTGTTCCTGCCAAGGATATCGCAGCCATCAAGGCTGAGGCTGCCCGTGTGAAGAAGATGTATATGGAGCGTACAGGTGCAACGGAGAAAAGTGCAGAGGAGAAGAAGGCTGAGGCTGATAATGCTTATGTACAGGAGATAATCAAAAAGAACTACCTGCTTGACGACCTTTCGGACAAGAACCGTCAGGCAAAGGCTGTGGCCGACTATAAGGCTAAAGTAAACGCTAAGGTGAAGCAACAACTTGCCCCCACAAAGATTCTGGGCACTTACTCCACTTCTTTCGCATGGCAGGGTCTGCCCTTACAGAACTATCCCGAACTGAAAGAGAAGTACGAGAGCGTGCAGGAGATGCAGTTTAAGACATTCTATCAGAAAGGTGATAAGTATTACGTTGTGAAGAGTGCCTTCCGTCAGAGTATCCCTAAGGGCGATAATAAGAATGGTGCCAAGCCTCAGACTTTCTATTGGCCTGGAATCGAAACTCCCGTTGAGATTCCCGCTGACAAGATTCAAGGAAAATTCTAATAGAAACCCAAATAATAACAATTAAAACTTTAAGACAATGAAGAAATCAAATGTTTTGAGACTGGTCATGGCAGTTGCCTTATTGCTCACAGTGAATGTCAATGTAATGGCTGACGATCTCCGCTTGGGTGGTAGTATCGTTGGCAAGATTGAGTCAAACGGCGATGTCCGTATCAATGGCTCCATCGTAGGCAGGTTTGAGTCTAATGGTGACATCCGTGTCGGTGGCTCTATCGTAGGCAGAATTGAGTCTAACGGTGACATTCGCAAGAATGGTTCTATCATCGGAAGGGTGGAGTCTAACAACGACGTCCGTATCGGTGGCTCTATCGTCGGTAGGGTAGAGAGCAATGGTGACATCCGCAAGAATGGTTCCATCATCGGTAGGGCAGAGCGGATGACCGATGTCCGTCGCGTGGCCGTGATGTATTTCTTCCCCTTCTTTAATCTCAAATAGTCACAGAAGAAGTATCATACATTGATTACAATCTGGGAACTCACAGGATACCGTCCTGTGAGTTTCTTATTTGTATATGGTGAATTAATAATTATAAAACAGTTAATTTGTGCAAAACAATACGTAATAATTAACACAATGGCTTTGTTGTTTTAAGATTTGTCTTATCTTTGCGGAAGAATAGAAATCATACAATGAAGAAAAGTACAATCTGGCTGATTGCCATCATCATGGGACTCTCGTTCGTCGGACTTCTCTACCTGCAGATCTCTTATATTGAGGAGATGGTCAAGATGAAGAAGGAGCAGTTCGACGAGTCTGTGAACCGCAGTCTGTATCAGGCTGCGCACAACCTGGAGTTGAATGAGACGCAGCGCTATCTGGAGAAGGATGTGAAGCAGACGGAGCGCAAGGCTATCCAGCAGGACTCCATCTCCATCGACGGTCTGGATGGTACGGTGAAGGAGAGCCATCAGTTTGCTGTGGCTGCCGACGATGGTACGGTGTATTCCAGCTTTGAACTGAAGACATTTGCCATCAAGCCTGCCAACGTGCCCAAGGCGATGATCCTGCGTACGGACAAGAACTCCATTTCTGAGGCCTCTAAGTCTCTGCAGGATATCGTGCGCAATCGCTATGTCTATCAGAAGGCATTACTTGATGAGGTGGTGTATAATATTCTCTATACGGCCAGTGACAAACCCCTGAAGGAACGTATCAACTTCAAGATGCTGGATCAGGACATTCGCGTGGAACTGATGAATAATGGTATCAACATCCCTTATCATCTACGCGTGGAGACGGCTGATGGTCGTGAGATATACCGTTGTCCTGACTACAGTGAGGAAGGCGAGGAATACACCTATAAGCAGACATTGTTCCGTAACGACCCGTCGCCTAAGATGGGTGTGGTGAAAATTCACTTTCCCCACATGAGTTCGTACATCTTCTCAAGTGTGACGTTTATGATTCCGGCAGTGGTTTTCACGGTGGTGCTGTTGATCACGTTTGTCTTTACCATTGTGGTGATCTTCCGTCAGAAGCGCTATAATGAGATCAAGAACGACTTCATCAACAATATGACCCACGAGTTGAAGACGCCGATATCCAGTATCTCTCTGGCGGCCCAGATGCTCAATGACGAGTCTGTCGATAAGAGTCCGAGGATGATGAAGCACCTGGGTGGCGTGATCAACGACGAGTCGAAACGCCTGCGTTTCCTGGTGGAGAAGGTGCTCCAGATGTCGATGTTCGACCGCCAGACGGCTACGTTCAAGAAGAAGGAACTCGACCTGAACGAACTGTTGGAGTCTATCGCCTCCACTTTCTCCCTGCGTGTGGAGCATACGGGTGGAAAGATCTATACGGAGATCGAGGCCGTGGATTCTGCCATCTTCGTGGATGAGGTACACTTTCAGAATGCCATCACCAACCTGATGGATAACGCCGTGAAATACCGTAAGCCGGAGCAACCGCTCGACCTGTATATCCGTACTTGGAATGACAAGGGACACCTCTGCTTCTCTATTCGGGATACGGGTCTTGGCATCAAGAAGGAGAACGTGAAGAAGATCTTCGACAAGTTCTACCGTGTACATACTGGCAATGTGCATGACGTGAAGGGCTTCGGACTGGGTCTGGCCTATGTGAAGAAGATCATCACCCTGCATGAAGGCGACATCAAGTGTGAGAGTGAACTGGGTAAGGGAACGACCTTCACCATCACCCTCCCTATACTTAATGAGGATAATTCATAGTATTAACAATTTAAATAAAGAAAGATTATGGAAGATAAAGTAAAAATCCTGCTTTGCGAGGACGACGAGAACCTCGGAATGTTGCTCCGTGAGTATTTACAGGCTAAGGGTTACGTGGCAGAACTCTGCACAGACGGTGATGCTGGTTTCAAGGCATTCCTGAAGAGCAAGTTCGACATCTGCGTGCTCGATGTGATGATGCCGAAGAAGGACGGTTTCACGCTGGCTCAGGAGATCCGCTCCGCCAATGCCGATGTACCTGTCATTTTCTTGACGGCCAAGACCCTGAAGGAGGATATCCTGGAGGGCTTCAAACTGGGTGCTGACGACTACATCACCAAACCCTTCTCAATGGAGGAACTCGTGTTCCGTGTAGAGGCTATCCTTCGCCGCACAAAGGGTAAGAAGAGCAAGGAGTCAACCGTCTATCATATCGGTAAGTTCACCTTCGACACCCAGAAGCAGTTGCTCAGTATCGGTGAGAAGCAGACCAAACTCACTACGAAGGAGAATGAACTTCTGGCCCTGCTCTGCAGCCACTCCAATGAGATCCTGCAGCGCGACTTTGCCCTGAAAACCATCTGGATTGATGACAACTATTTCAACGCCCGTTCAATGGACGTGTATATCACCAAACTGCGCAAGCATCTGAAGGAAGACAACCAGATTGAGATCATCAATATCCACGGCAAGGGCTATAAACTTATCACCCCTGAGGAGGAGTAAGAATGATTGCTCTCAAGCAATATGGAGGAGTGGCGCTGATTGTTGTCGGCGCCCTCCTTTTAGGTATTGGTTTCCTGGTGGGATGGACATCCAGTAATCTGGTGCTACTCATAGGACTGATAATCATAGTCTTAGGAGCGTTTCTGCATGTCAGACAACAGAAAAAGGAGGAGAAATACTAAAGAATGTTAAGTTTTGGGTTAAATATGAACGCTTAACTCCTTATTCTTAATTAATTGTAGTACCTTTGCACCCGCTTTTCGAAGCACATTATTAATTTATTTATTTTATTAAAGTATGAATCAATACGAAACCGTTTTCATTTTAACTCCCGTTTTGTCTGATGATCAGATGAAGGAAACGGCCGCAAAATTCAAGAAGATCCTGACCGATAAGGGTGCAGAGATCATCAGTGAAGAGGCCTGGGGATTGAAGAAGATGGCTTATGCTATTCAGAAGAAATCTACAGGTTTCTACTGCCTCGTAGAGTTCAAGGCTGAGCCAGAAGTGATCAAAGTACTGGAGACCGCTTTCCGCCGTGATGAGAAAGTGATCCGTTTCCAGACCGTTAAACTTGACAAGTATGCTGTGGAGTATGCTGAGAAGCGCCGCGCAAAGCTTGGTAAAAAAGAGGAGGCTTAATTATGGCAGAACAGAGTGAAATCCGTTTCCTGAATGCTCCTTCTATCGACACGAAGAAGAAGAAGTACTGCCGTTTCAAGAAGAGCGGCATCAAGTATATCGACTACAAGGATCCCGAGTTCCTGAAGAAGTTCCTCAACGAGCAGGGTAAGATTCTTCCCCGTCGTATCACCGGAACCAGTCTGAAGTATCAGCGTCGCGTGGCCCAGGCCGTGAAGCGTGCCCGCCAGATCGCCCTGCTGCCTTACGTAACCGACTTGATGAAATAATTAAAGAGGAGGACGCAAGATTATGGAAATTATACTGAAAGAAGATATTATCGGTCTGGGATTCAAGAACGATATCGTGAATGTTAAGTCAGGCTATGGCCGCAACTACCTGATCCCCCAGGGTAAGGGTGTGATTGCCAGTCCTTCTGCCAAGAAGGTCCTCGCAGAGAACCTGAAGCAGCAGGCTCACAAGTTGGCTGCTCTGAAGGCTGCTGCCGAGGAGAAGGCTGCACAGCTTGAGGGCGTGGCTCTCGAGATCGCTGCCAAGGTGAGCGCCACTGGTCAGCTCTACGGTTCTGTTGGTGCCGCTCAGGTGGCCGACGAGCTTGTGAAGTTGGGTAAGGATGTTGATCGCAAGATCATCACCATGAAGGATGCCAAGAAGATCGGTGACTACTCGGCTCTTGTACACTTCCACAAGGAGGTTACTGTTGAGATCCCCGTAAAGGTCGTTGCTGAGAATGCTGCTGAGTTGAAGGCTGCTGCCGAGGCTGAGGCTGCCATCAAGGCTGCCGCCGATGCCAAGAAGGCTGCTGCTGACGAGGCTGCTGCCGCTGAGGCCGCTGATGAAGCAGAGGTACTCGAGGCTCTCGATGCTCCCGCTGAGGCTGAGGCTCCCGCAGAGGCATAACCCCTGAAGAATTTTAAATCAAAACAATTAATAATTAATCACTGCTGTAAGGCATCATTATTTATTATTACAACAGCGTCCCGAGGGCATCAAGTCCTCGGGATTTTTGTTTAAACAGTACCCTGTGTTTAAAAGGTATTGACTTTTCACTGAATTCTCGAGAGAATTCATTTGCGGGAATATGTTACACCCTTGTTACACCCGTTACACCCTCAAAAAGAGGGTGTATCCCCTGTGTTTATCGGCATTGTAACACCCTTACACCCTCAAACACAAAAAATTATAGCTTAGAACAGTCTTTAGAAAGGTTGTAACTTAGAGGGCAAGGCGGAACCCGATGTTGAAGATGCGGTGCGAAGGCGTGCCGTTGTCGCGATCCGAAGTGCGACAGCTCCTCCCGTAGTAGCTCCAGCTGCCTCCGCGGGCCACGCGGGCGCTGCCACTAGTTGGGCCTGTAGGATTCGTCTGCGCAGAGGAGCTATAGCTGCCATACCAGTCATAACACCACTCCCACACATTGCCGCTCATATCGTAGAGCCCCAACTCATTTGCCTGCTTGGTAGCAACATTGTGAGTCTCAGAATTTGAATTATCCCAATACCATGCTATGTTGTCTATCGTATTACTGCCAGCATATTTGTATCCTCGGCTCTTATTGCCGCCACGGGCAGCAAACTCCCATTCGGCCTCAGTGGGCAGGCGGAAATGTTCGCCAGTAACCGCATTCAAGTTACTGATGAAGTCCTGACAGTCATTCCAGGATACTTGTTCCACAGGCCGATTGCTGCCCCTGAAATATGATGGGTTATGATCGTCACCAAATACAGCCTGCCAAAGCGCCTGCGTCACCTCAGTCTCGCCAATGCTGTAACTGCTAAGCGTGACAGAATGAGCAGGTTTTTCGTCGTCGTATGCATCGCTTCCCTGCTCGCTCGTGGCACCCATCGTAAACGTGCCGCCCTCCACAGCAATCATCTTGAACTGCACGCCGCAAAAGGTAAATGTCCGATCCTGCGAAAGTGGCGCAGCTCCACTCTGCGTCACGGCAAGTGTAAGAGTAATACTTGCAGACTCCACCGTAACGGTGGCGGTGCGAGATGACGTAGAAGTATTCTCCTGCACGCTCACCGTCACACTGCCGTCACCGCTGCCCGATGTGGGACTGACGCTGCACCATGTCTGATCGCTCACCACTGTCCATGACGTATTTGAGGTGATTTTGAACGTCTTTGAGCCATTGTCAGAGGTGAACTCCAGATTATTGGTATCCAATGAAACTTCAGGATTCGCCGCTGACTGGGAAACATCTACCGATTTAGTTAGATTGCCAGAGCGTATGGTGAGAGTAGCCGTACGCACTTCTTTCAAAGTGTTCTCGACAGCCGTCAATGTAACTTGAGAAGTTCCGCCATTCCCGGACTCAGGTTTGATGGTGAGCCAGTCGTTTCCTGAACTCTTGCTGATTGTCCAAGTGGCTGTAACGGTGACCGTCATTGCCTGTTCTCCCCCTTTGGCTCCAAACTGCCCTGGCTCCGATACCTTCAGCTCTTGAGATGGAGTCGGACTAGGATTCTCATCCTGCCCGCCCTGATTTACTTCTACATTCTTAAGACTGTCTGGCAGTTCCTTCTGGCAGGAAGTTGCCAAAAGTAGAACCATCAGGAGAAATGCTATAGAACTAACCTTCTTCATTTATCAAACCAACATTTAATAAGTTAGCGTATAATTATCTGTCCATTCACGATATACACGCCGTGGGGCAGTTGATCTATTACGACGTCGAGGTCGCTTTGTCTGACTCGTTTGACCTTCTGACCACTCAGTGTAAAGATGTCGATCTCTCTGTCAGGATCAAGGAGGCTCAGAACACCATCCATGCTTGTCGTACCGTCTTCCATGTTGATATCGTAGATACCCCTTGTGGAAGATGCCTGACTGATGTAGGCCTCGAAAGGTCGTACGTCGCGCAGGTTGCTGATGAACTTGCTGCCTGCATCATAGCCACCAGTCTGGCTCACATACCTGTTGACAACATTCAGCGCATAGACATCGGATGCCTTAGGCACTGTGGAGAAGGTTGGAACAAACGTTCCACTAAACGTCGGCGTTGCAGCAACGGTGACATTCTCTGCAGAGAACGTCACATCGCCTGCCAGAATATAGTTGTTGTCGTAACTTGATTGGTTAGGCATCGCAATGATATAGGGCGTATAGGCTTGGATGCTATTAGTCCTTACGAAACCATTGCTTCCAAACTTGCAGAGCCAGAAAGGCTTCTTGCCTGAGTTTTGACTATATGCTGCAAAGGGTACGATCTCACCTCGCGTGGCATGGGTGATTGTCTGCACGTCGTAGGGTAGGGCGATTGTCTCCCAACCTTTTCCATTGCCTCCCGTTGTCATACTATAATGATGGGTGTAGGAGATGTTTTCGACTGTGAATGCCCGAGGACAATAGAACCGACCTCCATCATCAGATAATGTGATTGATGAAGCCTTGCCATCAACCACCACATTCCTTACCGTTGAAGGAGCATACGAGGCAGACTTCACATACAACAGGAAGTTCGAGCCGATTGATGCATTGCTGAAAGCATTATTAGGTAGTGCAAAATCTGTATTCCAGATCAATGCAGCCAGTGTGCAGCCAACAAAGGCATTATCAGCAATACCAGTCACCGTATAGGTCGTACCGTCATAACTGACGGACGCAGGAATCTCAACACTATTAATGCTGGTATTAACAGCCTTCACCAAAGCTGTCTTTTCCAACTTAGATCCTTGATAAGTCACCCCATCAATAGTAAATTCCACCTCATCGCCAGCAACTTCAACGATATTCTGAAACAGTTTCCATCCGTCTGTTGATTGATACTTCGCCTTTGTACCAGCAGGAACAGTTAATATCGCTGTTGCATATACATCTGTATTGTATGACTTAAAAACATAATCATCTATTGCAAATGGGGCTTT
Organism: uncultured Prevotellaceae bacterium; assembly: GCA_902784615.1. GTDB lineage: Bacteria > Bacteroidota > Bacteroidia > Bacteroidales > Bacteroidaceae > Prevotella. The sequence goes on from CACZVN010000006.1 coordinate 136,022, forward strand.
GATTTCTAATATCACGGAGGTCAAGCCGCTGCATTCAAAGAAAGCATAATTACCAATGGAAGTCACGCTATGAGGGATTGTAATAGAGGTCAGCCCGCTGCAATAATAGAAAGCCCAGCTATCAATGGAATTTACGCTATTGGGGATAGTGACGGAGGATAGGTTGCTGCAATAAAAAAAAGCATGATTGTCAATAGATGTCACCTCGTAAGTTTTACCATTATTAGCAACTTGATTTGGAATTACGACATCCCCAGAGTATTTTACATCCCCAAGTGTTACGGACACATAATTGTTATCTTCAATTTTAAAATATATACCATCAACGGAAAATACATCACCGACATCACCACTACCAGCTTCAACAATGTGCTTAAATAGCTTCCATCCTTCTGTTGCCTGGTATGCTGACTTTGTGCCTGCAGGAACAGTTAATGTCGCTGAAGAAAAAATATCACGTCCAGCTTCATAGATTTGGAAGACATTTTCAGAGATCTCAAAAGGGATTGTAATATTAGATGTAATGGATACCAAATTATAACAATTCTCGAAAGCACCTGGTCCCAAAGAAGTCACATTGTTGGGGATAGTAATGGATGTCAGGCAACCACAATCATCGAAAGCACAAACTCCGATAGATGTCACACTGTTGGGGATTGTGATGGATGATATATCGCAATATTGAAAAGCATAATCACCGATAGATATAACGCTGTATGTTATACCATTATAAAAGACTTGATATGGAATTACAACATCCCCAGTGTATTTTATATCCCCATATGTTACAGATAAAGAATTGTTATCTTTAATTATATAATAGATGCCATCAACATATATTTTATCTCCTATTTTACCGCCTTGTGTTCCGCCTGCCTCAACGATGTTCTTGAAGTTACTCCAGCCTGCCGTTGATTGATAAAGCGACTTTTTGCCTTTGGGAACAGTTAAGGTTGCGTATGAGTAAGTGGCACTGCTGAATACAGAGTCATCAAAGCTACTTGGTGAATCTATTTCTGACGTGATAGTGGTTATATTTGTGCAACCAGAGAAAGCCCCAAGACCAAGAGATATAAGACCATTGCCTATAGTTACAGAGGTCAGGCCGCTACAGTCAAAAAATGCGAATTCCCTAATAGTAGTCACGCTGTTGGGAAAGGTAATAGAAGACAGGCCGATGCATCTCCAAAAAGCCTCTCCTTCAATTTCTATCACGCTGTTGGGTATGGTTACGGAAGTCAAGCCACTACAATCAGAGAAAGCTCCATACCCAATGATTATTACGTCGTACGTTGTACCATTATAACTGACTTGACTTGGAATCTCAACACTATTCAAATTGGTATTAACAGCTTTCACCAAAGCTGTCTTTTTCGACTTAGATCCTTGATAAGTCACCCCATCAATAGTAAATTCTACCTTATCACCTGCAGCCTCAACGATATTTTTAAATTGTTTCCATCCGTCTGTTGACTGATATTTTGATTTTGTACCAGCAGGGACAGTTAATGTGGCCGTTTCATATGATGAATCAAAGACATAATCACCTATTGCAAATGGTGTTTTAATCTCAGAAATTACAGAACTCAGGCTACTACAATTAGAGAAAGCGTTATCGCTAATGGCTGTCACGCTATTTGGTATGGTTACATAAGTTAAGTTACTACAACTCCTAAAAGCTTCTGGACCAATGGTTGTAATGCTATTGGGGAGGGTCACAGAAGTTAGTACCGTGCAACCAGAGAAAGCATCTTTTGGAATTATATCTTTTTCTGTTTCATAACGAAATTCTTCACCAAGAAACACCAAAATAACATATGTACCTCCTGCCAATATCCTTACACCAGATATATCTAAGATTGATAGAGAGCCTTTACCGCCATGGCCAAAATAAATTTCTGATTCTTTTCCTTTGAATATACCCCCAGACATTTCACGAAGGAATCCTAGATCATCTCCATTGATTTCTCCTGTCAAGGTCAGTTCCTTTATCTGGTATTTCTCATCTTCTGAAATATAGTTAGACAATGTACCTGCCGTTGCAACATGGATTGTGCGCTTTGTGTCAGCGGCATAGACTGTCTGGCTAACAAGGAATGTCAGCAGTAGCAATAGTAGTCTATATAATCTCTTCCTCATATCTCTATCACTCATTCTATTCTAGTTCCTTTTTATCTCAGACATCATGACATAACGGAATATCTCTGAGAAGTTTTTCCTCAGATTATTTGGATGATTTGGAAATAGGGGTTACAGTCTCTTATATACTTTCAGGGGCTTGCGGGCAGATGAACGTATACTAAGAAACGTCACTCGACGAGAGTTGTATCGGTAAATAATGGTGAAGCCCATTAGATATATGAATCGGACATCAGGTCGGGTAGAGGGGTTTCCGATGGTGGGAGTCTGTGAGATGCGATTGACGTCATCAAACAGGCATTTCAATAAATGTCTGCTATAAGTATCTGAGCCATTGCGCTCATCGTAAAAGGTGAGTGCCTTCTGGAGTTGATTAGTGAAACGACGGCTGAATTCAATTAGTCGAGCCATTTGGCAAACATGGTCTTGAATTCGTTCATACTTACAGTCTCACCACGATCCACTTCAGCAATCTCCTCTTCAATGTCAGGAGTCACTTGCAGAACACCATCCAAGATAGAAGCATAGCCGATATCATCGGGCATGACATTATCCATCACCTCCGCAGTGGCTACAGCGGGTTCGCTTGCTGTCAGGCAGCTGGTGCTTTCCTCTAAACTGGGTCTTGATGAGTTCTTCTTCATGTCTTTCTTCGATTTATTGCGGCAAAGATACGACAATTTCTCAATACTTCCAAACTTTCTTGCAGAATTCTTACTTAACCCTGCAATCTTCCAGTTGTGTCACAATGTCAAAGATCGTATTTATATCTTTATGACCTAACGCCAATCTTTTAGCGCAGGACCTTTTGTCCATTTACGATATACACGCCGTGAGGCAGTTGATCTTTTATGTCGTTGAGGTCGCATTGTTTGACTCGCTTGACCTTTTGGCCGCTCAGCGTATAGATATCGATCTCTCTGTCAGGATCAAGGAGGCTCAGAATACCATCCATGCTAGTTGTGCCATCTTCCATGTTGATATCGATGATGCCTCGTGTAGAGCTATCTGAGATGTAAGCCTCGAAGGGCCGCACGTCGCGCAGGTTGCTGATGAACTTGCTGCCTGCATCGTAGCCACCAGTCTGGCTCACATACCTGTTCACCACATTCAGTGCATAGACATTCGTAGCCTTAGGCACTGTGGAGAAGGTTGGCACGAATGTACCACTAAACGTTGGCGTCGCAGCAACGGTGACATTTTCTGACGTAAAGGTTACTTCGCCTGCCAGGATATAGTTGTTGTCGTAGTTAGTTTGGTTAGGCATCGCAATGATATAGGGCGTATAGGCCTGGATGCTATTAGTCCTTACAAAACCATTGCTGCCAAACTTGCAGAGCCAGAAAGGTTTCTTGCCTGAGTTCTGACTATATGCTGCGAAGGGAACAATCTCACCTCGCGTGGCATGAGTAATCGTTTCCACACCGTAGGGTAGGGCAATCGTCTCCCAGCCCTTGCCATTGCCGCCCGTCTCCATGCTATAGTGGTGGCTATATGAAATCTTCTGTACATTGAAAGACTTAGGACAATAGAACTGCCCGCCATCATCAGATAATGTGATTGATGAAGCCTTGCCATCAACCACCACATTCCTTACCGTTGAAGGAGCATACGAGGCAGACTTCACATATAGCAGGTAGTTCGAGCCTATCGACGCATTGCTGAAAGCATTGGAGGGTATGGCGCTTTCAATATTCCAAACCAAAGCCGCCATCGTGCTGCCATCAAAGGCATGATCATCTATACCTGTCACCGTATAGGTTGTTCCGTCATAATTGACGGATGCAGGAATCTCCACGCTATTCAGACTTGTATTAACAGCTTTCACCAAAGCGGTCTTTTCCGACTTATATCCATGATAAGTCACCCCATCAATAGTAAATTCCACCTCATCACCTGCAGCCTCAACAATGTTCTGGAACTTTTTCCATCCATCTGTTGACTGATATTTTGCCTTGGTTCCTGCCGGCACGGTTAATGTGGCTGTTGCATAGTTGTATGAATAGAAGACATTATTGCCTATTTCAAACGGATTTTGGATCTCAGAAATAACAGATGCCAAACCTTTACAATCTATGAATGCTTGGAAACCAATGGATGTTACACTATTGGGAATGGTAACGGTTTTTAAGTTATCGCAATAAGAAAAGGAATAATTGCCAATAGAAGTCACATTGCTTGGGATGGTAATGGACGTTAAACCGCTGCAACCATAGAAAGCCCAATCACCAATGGAAGTCACACTGTAGGGGATGGTGGCCGCCTTGCATCCAGCTATAAGTGTGTTTGATTTTGTTTCGATGATGGCATTACAATTATCACGAGAGTTATAAACACTATTATCAGGTTCCACGCTGATAGAGGTTAAACTGCTACATCCAGAAAAAAGAGCTCCTTCAATGGATGTTACGCTTTTTGGGATAATCATAGAGGTTAAGCTGCTACATCCAAAGAAAGCACCACTGCCTATAGATGTCACACTATTGGGAATAGTGATGGAAGTTAGACTGCTACAACCAGCGAATACGGATGGTGGAATTATATCGTCATATTCAAGGTTATGGGCTATATCAATATCAACTATATAATACGAACCACCACCAGCAACAATCTTAACTCCAGATAAGTCTAGGACGGCTAATCTTCCATTTGTTTGATCTCCTTCTAAATCTCTACCAGACATTTCACGAAGCAAACGGAAATCTGTACCATTAATCTCACCCGTTAACGTCAATTCCTCAATCTGGTATTTCTCATCTTCAGAGATATAGCTAGACAACGTTCCTGCTGTCGCGACATGAATTGTGCGTTTCGTTTGGATATCGGAACCGTCAGTGATCTTGCTAAATCGACTCCATCCCGTTCTTGACTGATAGGCAGACTTTTTGCCCTGTGGAACTTTGAGCTCTGCTGTTTTGTATGTATCATCACTAAACGTGTTGGCATTTATATCAAACGGGGTCATAATTTGCGACTCAACAGTTTTCAGGCTGTTGCAACCAGCGAAAGCGTTTTCACCGATAAAGGTTATGCTGTTGGGAATGGTGATAGAAGATAGATTTTTGCAACCATTGAAAACACTCCTGCCGATGGCGGTAAGGCTGGTAGAAAGTGTAACTGAAGTCAGACCACTACAGCCAGAGAACGCCTGATGGGCAATGGTAATCACGCTGTTCGGAATCGTGATAGAGGTCAAACCACCGCAATTATAGAAAGACTCTTCGCCAATGTGAGTGATGCTGCTGGGAAGGGTCACAGATGTTATGCCGCCGAATCCTTTAAATGCATAATCGCCAATGGCTGTCACAGAATAGGATGATCCATTATATGATACACTGCTGGGAATGGAGATACTTGTCAGACTCTTATTGGCGGAAGTGACCTTTACTGTACCTGTTCCATTAGTTAGATAGCTGATATCATCGATTGTAAATGATGTCTCATTCGAACTACCTGCCTCAACGATATTCTTAAACTCTTTCCATCCTGGTGTTGACTGATATGCAGATTTCGTACCTGCTGGTACGGTTAATATTGCAGTATTATATATACTCCAATTTGGTGATTCAAAAACATATGATATCATAAATGGTTTCTTGATCTCAGATATTATGGATGTCAGGCCAATGCAGTAACCGAAAGCATTATCTCCAATATAAACCACGCTATTGGGGATTGTTAAAGAAGTCATGCCACTACATCCTGCAAATGTATCATCATTAATGATTGACACGCTGTTGGGGATGGTCATGGAGGTTAAACCGCTGCAACCTGAGAAAGCATCAGAACCAATGGTAATCACGCTGTTTGGAATGGTCACAGATGTCAGGCCGCTGCAACCTGAGAAAGCATCAGAACCAATGGAAATCACGCTGTTTGGAATGGTCACAGAGGTTAGACCGCTGCATCTACTAAAAGCGGAATTGCCAATGAATGTTACCTTGTATGTGCTTCCATTGTAATAAATTGACTCTGGAATAACCACATTACCAGAATACTCATTTTCAAAGGAATTATAATTATCCCCCCGATATGTGACTGCTAACTCGGTGTTGTTAATAATCCAAGTGAGATATAATGTAACGCCATCGGCATTCTTAACTTCAATGTCGTGGGCCGAGGCTGCTGAAACAAACATGCTCAACAGCAGGATGAGCAGGATTTTTGAGTTAAATAGTTTTTTCATGATAACTTAATAACTAGGTGTGGGATTGTCATCCTCCGAAGGGATGTTATCCTGTTGGGAGGGATTATCAGGGGTGTTATCACCCTGGTTTACTTCTACATTTTTGAGACTATCGGGCAGCTCTTTCTGACAGGATGATGCCAGCGTGACGGCTGCAAGTACGAAAAGTATAGTTAGTATCTTTTTCATTGTAGGATAGTTTTAGAATTCATAGATAATGCCAACGTTGACGCCGAAGCCCTCGGCCCAGGCTTTGAGCTTGCTGTCGCCCTGTTTGATGACTTCATAGACCTGATCACCGCCAAGCGTGAAGTCGAACTGAGGAGTGAGGTGGATGCGGAGATGATCAGCCACCTCATAGCTGAGGCGCAGGGCAGCGAAGAGACTCATCGGGTTAGAGTCCTTGAAGTAGTCGGTAGTATTGGATGCACCGCCAGCGGCCTTGCCTGATATCATATTGAAGGCGACACCAGCCTGAGGTGAAATCTGGAACTGGCCGCTGTCGAAGTTTACACCAAGTCTGACCCACATCCTGTTGCACGAGTAGTCGTAGGCTTCAGACACGGCGGACGAACTCTTAATTGAGAAACGGACGTTTTTGACCTTGTCAAGTCCATAGACGAAACCTCCCTCCAAGGCAACGGACTTATATCTGAGACCGAGATGGAGAGATGGACCCATGACACTCAGGGCATTAAAACCGATACCGCCATAGAAGTGCAAAGGGGATTCTGCGGAGTAGGATGGCTTAACGGGAGTGGCTAGAGCCTCGGGCGTGTAATACTCCTGATATGCGGGCTCAGGTTCTTGCTGTTGCTGCACAACCTCTGGCTTGGCGGGCTCCGGCTGAACGACGGGCTCTGGCTCTGGCTGCTGCTGGATGATTTCTGGCTTCTGTTGGACCACTTCTGCCGAAGAGCCGCTGGCAGTCAGTCTAAGGATATAGACGCGTTTGCCTTCCAGTTCATCGATCTGAAAGTCGCCAGTAGAGATGGTCAGCGGGAGATGGTTCTTGGGGAAGATGCGGAATGTCTTGGTACCCTGCGTCAGATAGACCCACTTCTCAGTGCCACGATTCACAATGCCGCCGATAACGTTGCCTTCGGCTCTGACGATATCATCGACCACCTGCACCTTCACCAGTGCACAGGCGGTACCGTTTAGGTCTTTACGCTGATCAGCAGTGGAAATTAGTTCTGAGGGTGAAAGGGAGAAACTCTGCACGGTCAACTCCTGCGCCTCGGTCACACAGGGCAGCAGCGATAGCAAAAGGATATAGATGTATTTGGTTTTCATACGCTATGGGATAAAGAAGTCGTTGACATTGAAGATTTCTTTCTTGGGGAGTGGCTTGGCGCCGAAACGGTCGGGCTGCCAGGTGCGGACGTGGATGACGGGATGCTCGTCGTTCTCGTCGCTGAACTCCCAAAGGAGGAACACGTAGCCGTCGTCCTCGTAGGTTGAGGATTTCCAGTTCTGGTGAAGTGTGACGCCATAGAAGTTGGGCTTGGCAGGATGACGGACGACATTGATGGAGTCGAAGCTGACCTTGATGTATTTATTGCGCTGGAACGTGCTTTCGAGCGACTTCAGGTACTGTTCCTTGTTCTTCTTGTTATAGACGATCTCGGGCTTCATCGATAACTGGTCGTTCTTAAAGGAACGGCGCTTGATAACCCTGCCAGTGATGATGAGGGCATCGTCGCTGAACACCTGGCGCAGCGACTTCGTGTCTTTCTCGTCATAGTAGCTGCGGAAGGCCTCGACGAAGTTCAGGATCTCCAGACGGCGGCGGGTGTCAGTGACATCAATACCCTTGTTCACCACATTGTGGAAGGCATTATTCGACAAGGCCATGTGGACACCTGAGATGATGCCGTTGCGCGTGAGGCTGATGGTCAGTTCCTTTTCTGTCTCGCCAGTATAGCCGCTACCCATGGGCTGCAGGGTGACAGGGATATTACGGATCTCGTAACCGTTGACATCTGTCAGGCAGCGCTCCTCATTGTCGGTATAGTCGCAAAGGAAATGGTAACTGTCCCATAGACGGGTGAGCGAAGCCTTGGCCTCGTCGGTCATGGGAATCTGCTGCAGGCGTAACAGGCGTCCGGCCTTTGTGGCTTGTGAGAGTTCTGTCAGAAGAGCGGAAACATTGGCTTCCATCTTCTGCTTCAGACTCGCGTCTTCGATTCCTCCACGGATTCTCAGCTTATAGTTCTGAGCCGAGAGCCAAGCGGTGCAGAGGAATAGCAACGCGATGCTTGTGATGAGTCGTTTCATATTCTGTAGTTGTTATTATTCGTATTTCTTGGGTGACGAGGGGCCTGATGCTTTGGCAAACAGGTCTGACACGTTAGTAGTGGGGATAAACATATAGACTTTTCCCGTATAATTTTGGGTTTTGGATTCCAGGTGACTGATGGCTGCATGGAGATGTAGCAGATGGGCATAGCCTTCCTGACGGTTATACATCAGCAACATGGCTGAAGCCTGATTGCCCTTGGTTCCCTCATATATATAATAAGGTGAACAGCCTTCTGAACGGCAGAACTCCATCCACTGGGGCAGGCTGACGTTGACAGTCTCTTTGTGGAAGCCAGAATAGAGCAGCTCGAGACTGAGCGCCGCCTTGACAGATGCATGGTCGGATGAGAGCAGAATCTCTGACAGCGTCTCTTGGGGAGACGAGACGATGAGCGAATGTGAAGAGGATGACTCTTGCGTGCTGGCAGGCTTGAAGTGTTTCAGATCACGGCTGAAGTTCTGCTCCATCTCCCTGCGACTGGAGTTTGCCAGCAGTTCATAGTCGATGGGAACGGCGACAGAAAGTAGTTCCTGGGCGTTGCGACTCCACCTGACAATATACCATTTGTCGTCGCGATTATCGATAGTGCAGTTATCGGCAGGCGTGATCTTCTCCAAATCGTCCCAACCGCCGTTGCGGAATCTGATCTTCTGCTGTTGCAGGGCGTTCTCGTTGATGTGGTATTTGTGATCAAGCAAGGCGAACTCCAAGTAGTCGTAGATGGGCGAGGGGAGCAGGGCGCGCATCTCTGAACTGAAGAGGGGGATGCCGATGTGCTCAATGGTGCCGTCAGGAGACTTGCGGATTGTCAAGTCCTGGCTGCTCTTCTCGTTCAGGTGAAGTTTTTCGTATGCTTTCTGAAGGTGGGAAGCCTTGAAAGTCTGAGCCTGCACCATCATAGGAAGCAGAAGAAATACTCCTGCCCAGATCATTCTTACGATGGTACCGCGTCTTGTCATTGTCCGATAAATATTTCTTCCTGACTACCGTCAGATTTGATCCATGTACCATATTCCAGATGGCCGTTCACATAGTTGCCTTTGACCTTGTCGCCGCTCTGGGCAATACGGCCTTGCTCATCGCGAGAGTCGATGCGATGGCTGTTGCTGAAGATCATCGTACCATAACCGTTTGGCTTCCCGTTGACACTATTCCCTTCCCATGTGGCATAGCCGAGATTGAGGGCTTTTGATGATATCTGGGGCTTAACGTCATCAGTCTTAGGGGCTTGTTCGATTATTCGCTCTGGCTTCTTGATCGTTACTGGTTCTTTGATAACTTCAGGCTCCTTCATAACCTCAGGTTCCTTAATGACTTCTGGCTCCTTGATGACTTCAGGTTCTTCAGTCTTTATCGGCTGTTCATAGGTTTGCGGTTCTTCCTTGGGTTCTGGCTGATTCGGCAGAAAGAAGAAAAAGGCAGCACAGATTAGGGCTATAAGTGTTATTCCAGCCAGGATAAGAGGTAGTTTACTCTTCTTCTGGATAGGCTGGCTAGAGAATGGTGAATCAGCTGTGTCTTGGAGCGCAGGTCTTGGTTCTACTGTCTCAATCACCGTCGGTGCTTTAGAAAGTGCATCAATGGCAATCTCCTCTAACTTGCTGGCAGTAGGCCGTTCCCAAGGTTCTTCGTTCAGACAGTCTTCCAACGTCTGTTTGAGTCGAGAGGAGAAATTGCCTGGTAATATGGGTATCTCTGCTCCTTTCTTCTGGATCAGTCCACCATCCGGTCCGAAGGGAAGATAACCTGCTAACATCTCGAAAACAGTTGCTCCAAGGGAATAGATATCGTTGGCCATGATGGGACGATTGTCTTTGGAGAACTTCTCAGGAGCCATATAGGAGATTGTGCCTGCAGAGAAATAGGAGTCGTCTTTATCAGACTGACTGCCCATGGTGGATCTTGCCTGAACACTCACGCCGAAGTCAGCCAATTTGTAGTAACCATCATTACCAATCAGGATGTTAGCGGGCTTGATGTCCTGATGGATAATGGGAGGATTCATGGCATGCAGGTATGCTAGTGCACTGGCTGTGTCGCGAATCAGTTTCCAGGCCTCTCGTTCTGACAGCTTGCCCATCAGTTTACTGATATTTCCTCCCTTGCAATAGGGTAGAGTCAGATATGGTTGTCTTACATGGTCATCGGTGAAACCAAAATACAAAGGGTGCAACAGATTCTGATGGTCGGCATCGATCATCAGTGCAAATTCGCGGGTCAGCATCTCGATGCCGTTAGCATCCATATCAGCATCCGTCGTGAAGATCTTTAGAGCCATAGTGACACCAGTCTGGGTGTCTGTCACTTTCCAAACCTCAGAGAATGCGCCTCTGCCGATGAGTGCAATTTTTTCGTATCTTTTGTCAAATAGGTCCATTCAAATACAAAGATAAGAAAAAAATATTAAAACGACACAAAAGTGAGCCGCTCGTTAACTTTTTTTGTACAAAACAGGAACAAAGCAAAGGCCGCTGGACTCTCGTCCAGCGGCCTCGTTTCTCTCAATTGTTCGGTTGATTACTCAGCAACAACTGAATCAGCAGCAACTGAATCAACAGCAACGCTGTCAATAACGCTATCAACAACCTCTGCGATAGAATCAGCGTCAACAGGAGCCTGCTGAGCCTTGTTACCACAAGATGCGAAAGAGATAGCAGCAACTGCTACGAACATAAATACTAACTTCTTCATTTTCTAATGCTTTTTAAATCTGTAAAACAATCATTTGTTTATTAAAACGCTGCAAAGTTACGCATATTTTTAATACAACGTATCATTTTTTTCGATTTTTTTTTGCTTATTTTTGTAACTTTTTAGCAAAACACTGATAATCAGCACGATACGAAATGTTAAAAATTGGTGCATTTTCGACACTTAACCGAAAAACGCCAAAAAATGGTGAATTTCAGAAAAAAAATACTACCTTTGTGCCCGTAAACAGAAGCACCTTTTTATATATGATAGATACATCGGCCTTTCAGGGTAAAACGGCAGCGTATTACACCCTCGGTTGTAAGCTGAACTTCTCTGAGACATCGACCTTCGGGAAGATGCTTCAGGAGATGGGCGTGCGTACGGCGCAGAAGGGAGAGCAGGCGGATATCTGCCTGATCAATACCTGTTCGGTGACGGAAGTGGCGGATCACAAGTGCCGTCAGGCTATCCACAGAATGGTACGTCAGCACCCGCAGGCCTTTGTGGTGGTGACGGGCTGCTATGCGCAGTTGGAGGCAGAGACCGTCAGCCAGATAGAGGGTGTGGATCTCGTGCTGGGCTCGAACGAGAAGGCGAGTCTGATACAATATCTCTCGGATGCATGGGCGGGGGTGTCAACAGACAAATACCATACTGTCAAGACGAAAGACATCAAGAGTTTTGCACCGTCGTGCTCACGGGGAAACCGTACGCGCTATTTCCTGAAGGTGCAGGATGGGTGTGACTATTTCTGTACCTATTGTACAATTCCATACGCCCGAGGGTTCTCGAGAAATCCGACCATCGCTTCTCTGGTAGCTCAGGCCGAGGAGGCTGCACGTGAAGGTGGTCAGGAGATTGTGCTGACAGGTGTGAACATCGGCGATTTCGGAAAGACCACTGGCGAACAGTTCATCGATCTGGTGAAGGCCCTTGATAAGGTTGAGGGTATCCGTCGCTATCGGATCAGTTCCTTGGAACCGGATTTGCTGTCGGACGAGTTGATAGACTATTGTGCTACCAGCAGGGCTTTTATGCCGCATTTCCATATCCCTTTGCAGAGTGGCAGTGACACCGTATTGCAGCTCATGCATCGTCATTATGACTCGCAGTTGTTTGCTGATAAGATTCGTCGAATTAAGCAGGTGATGCCTGACGCCTTTATCGGAGTTGATGTGATGGTGGGTTGTCGTGGTGAGACACCTGAATGCTTCGAGGAGACTTACGACTTCCTCGACAGGTTGGACGTGACACAGTTGCATGTTTTCCCATATTCGGAGCGCCCAGGTACATCGGCGCTGAGCATTCCCTATGTGGTGAGTAACAAGGATAAGAAAGTGCGTTCGAAACGCCTGCTGGATCTCTCAGACAAGAAGACGCTCGACTTTTACAGTCGTCATATCGGACAAGAAGCAGAAGTGTTGTTTGAGAAGGCACCCCGTGGGAGGGCTATGCACGGCTTCACCCGTAACTATATCCGTGTGGAACTGCCACCGCAGGAGGCTGATCCGCAGTTGGACAATCAGTTGGTCAAGGTGAGACTTGGTGAACTGACCCATGATCGGCAGTCACTGAAGGCTATTATAATATAATAATGTACGCGTATGGAGAAGGTGGCAATTGTGATTCTGAATTGGAACGGCAGGGAGATGCTCTCGAAGTATCTGCCTTCGGTATTACAATACTCACGCGACGAGGCGACGGTGTATGTGGCGGATAATGCCTCGACGGACGACTCGCTTACGTTGCTACGCGAGCATTTCCCTGAGGTCAGACTGATTGAGTTGGAAAAGAACTGGGGATTTGCCGAGGGGTATAACCAGGCGCTGAGGCAGATAGATGCGGAATACTATTTGCTGTTGAATTCAGACATAGAGGTGACACACCACTGGCTGCAGCCAATGACGGAGTATTTGGATGCCCATCCTGAGGTGGCTGCCTGTCAGCCGAAACTGCTCTCCATCTTCGACAGGGACAGCTTTGAGTATGCAGGGGCGAGTGGGGGATTCCTGGATCGTTTTGGCTATCCCTTTTGTCGCGGACGAATCTTTGAGACTGTGGAGCGCGACAACGGACAGTATGATTACCAGACGGATATCCTGTGGGCCACAGGAGCAGCACTGATGATCCGCTCGAAGGACTATTGGGACGTGAAGGGCCTCGATGCGCGCTTCTTTGCTCATAATGAGGAGATAGACCTGTGCTGGCGGCTCCGTATCCGTGGCAGGAAGATTGTGTGTATCCCTATGAGTTATGTCTATCATGTGGGCGGAGGCACACTGCCGAAGTCGAATCCGATGAAGACCTTCCTGAACTTCCGCAATAACCTGACGATGCTCTATAAGTGTCTGCCAGAGGGGGAACTGAAAGCTGTGATGCGCTGGCGCTGGTGGTTGGATTATCTGGCTGCATGGGAGATGCTGGTGCTGAAGCGGAACGTGGGAGACTTCAAAGCCATTTATCGGGGGCGGCGGGCATTCAAACGCTGGCGAAAGGAATTCGAGAACGACCGTCGTGAGATACAGGCCTCGCGTCAAGTTGAAGTCATACCAGAACGAAAGAGGTTTTCCTTGCTTTGGCAATATTATGTGAAAGGAAAGAAAACTTTTTCACAACTGTAATGGCTGGTTTTCTTTACGATTTTTACACAAACAGCCCCAAATGTGCACTTTTTTACACTATTTTTTAAACTTTTTAGGTTAAAATTTGGTTTTAAAAATAATTTTTAGTATATTTGCACCTGCTTTTTAACAAAAGTATAACATTAAGACCTGTTACCAGTGCGTAAGGTATATTATATTCTATGGTTGGCTATGCTGGGGTGTATTGGCTGCGAATGGCAGTTCAAGTCCCCTGAAGAGGAGGACAAGACGATTGTCGTTGACCGCTATGATCGTGTCCAGAGCCTGTACCTGACAACGGGTGACTTCTCGGCCTTGCAGCAGATGAATACGGCCTATCCGATGCAGACACGTACACTGATTGAAGACGTTCTCCGTATCGGGAAGGTGGATGACGCCGAGATCAATAATAAGTTCCTGCATTTCTATCAGGATTCGACGTTGCAGGCCCTGATAGCCGAATCAGAACTCCAGTATGCGAACATGGACGATATTAATAGTCAGTTGACGTCCGCTTTCAATTATCTTGATGATGTGATTCCCAATCTGGAAAGACCAGAGGTGTACGCTCAGATCGGATCTTTAGACCAGAGCATTATTGTCGGCAATAACACCATCGGCATTTGTCTGGACAAGTATCTGGGTTCCGATAATCCCCTATATCTGCGTTCGGAATATGGGTACAAGCAAGAACAGCTTCAGATGATGACACGTCAGTATATCGTTCCCGACTGTGTGGGATTCTATCTGCTGAGTCTTTATCCTATGCCGAATGACAGGCCGTTGTCGCAGTTAGAGCGGGACATCCACATCGGTAAAGTGCAGTGGGTAGTGAACAAGGCGATGGGTGAGACCGTGTTCCATACGCTCTATGTCCAAATGGCAGACCGTTATATGCGCCATCATCCGAACACCACTATTGCCCAGTTGTTAGGCAATAATAATTATGCTGACTTCCAATAGAAAAACTAATATTTTATTCCATTATGAAAATGAATAGATTGATTGTTCTCTCTATGCTTATTGCTTTGTCTGTGACGTCTGCATTGGCTGGAGAGAATCTGAGTTTGGTAGATATTACCCGTGGTTATTTCCGTGCTGAGTCTATGAAGGCTGTCAGTCCGTTGGCTGACGGAGAGACGTATAGTCAGATCAGTGATGACGGGAAGCGTGTTGTCTCTTATTCTTTTCGTACAGGGAAACAGGTGAATGTGCTTTTCGATGCATCGACGGCTAGAGGAGAACAGATTGGCAAGGTTGACGGCTATATCATCAGTCCTGACGGCAAGCGGATGCTGATACAGACGAAGACGGCTCCCATCTATCGCCATTCTTTCACTGCTGTCTATTATATCTATGACATTCGCAACAATAAGTTGGAACCTCTGAGTGACGGTGGTCCTCAGCAGACACCGCTGTTCTCGCCTGACGGGAATCAGATCGCCTTTGTACGTGAGAACAATATCTATCTGGTGAAGTTGCTTTATGATAATGCCGAGAGTCAGGTGACAAAGGACGGAAGATATAATGAAGTCATTAACGGTATTCCTGACTGGGTGTATGAAGAGGAGTTCTCAACGAACAGTTCGATGGTCTTCTCTGCCGATTCGAAGCAGATCGTGTGGATACGCTATGACGAGAGTGCAGTGAGACAGTACTCCATGCAGTTGTATAAGGGGTTGGCTCCAGAGCATGGTGAGTATGCGGAATACCCTGGCGACTATACCTATAAATATCCGGTGCCTGGACAGGTGAATTCCAAGGTGAGTGTGCTGAGCTATGATATCCAGTCACACCAGACGCGGAAGATCGATCTCCCTCTTGATACGGATGGTTATATCCCACGCATCAAGGCAACCAGTGATCCTGCGAAGATCGCTATCTTCACGATGAACCGTCATCAGGATATGCTCCGTATCTATATGGCGAATCCGCTCTCAACAGTCTGCCAACTGGCTATCGAGGATAAGGTTGACAAATATATCAAGGAAGACGTGTTCTCTGATGTGCAGATCACGGATAAGCATATTCTCCTGCCCAGTGAGCGCGACGGCTACAATCATCTCTATCTCTACAACCTGAACGGCCAGTTGCTGCGGCAGATCGTTACTGATAAATATGTGGTGACATCTGTCTATGGCTACGATGAGCAGACGGGTGACTCCTATTTTGCTGCCAATCCCAATGGTCCTATGGACCAGCAGGTGATGGTGGCCCATGCCAACGGCAAGACGGAGATTCTTTCTCGCAAGGCTGGCGTCAATAGGGCAATCTTCAGCAAAAACTTTAAGTATTTCATCAATATCTGGAGCGATGTAGATCATCCTGAGCAATTTACACTTTGTCAGAACAATGGCAAAGAACTGATGACACTCATCGATAATCAGGAGTTGATACGGAAACTCTCAGCCTATGACCTTGGTAAGAAGGAGTTTTTCTCCTTCACAACTTCCGAGGGAGTATTGTTGAATGGCTGGATGGTGAAACCGGCTGATTTCAATCCGTCGAAGAATTATCCTGTGATCATGTATCAATATGGTGGTCCAGGCAATCAACAGGTGTTGAATAAGTGGGGAATAGGCATGAATGGCAATGGCGCGATCCTGGAGCAGTATCTGGCCCAACAGGGTTATCTCTGTGTCTGTGTCGATAACCGTGGCACTGGTGGACGTGGTGCTGAGTTTGAGAAATGTACGTATTTACGCTTAGGGGAACTCGAGGCTCGTGACCAGGTGGAAACGGCTCTCTGGCTTGGACAGCAGACGTATGTTGACAAGGAGCGGATAGGTATCTGGGGCTGGTCGTATGGCGGCTGGAATACCCTGATGTCCATGTCTGAGGGCAGACCCGTCTTCTGTGCGGGTGTGGCCATTGCACCTCCTACCTGCTGGCGCTATTATGACTCTATCTATACGGAACGCTTTATGCGTACACCGAAAGAGAATCAAAAAGGCTATGATGAGGTGAATCCCATCCATCGTGCCTCTCAACTTCATGGCGCGCTCTTGATCTGTCACGGACTGGCAGATGACAATGTGCATTACCAGAATACGGCAGAATATGTGGAGGCGTTAGTACAGGCTGACAAAGACTTCCGTCAACTGGTATATACCAACCGTAATCACAGTATTTTTGGTGGAAACACGCGTAACCATCTGTTCCGTCAGGCTGTTAATCACTTTGATGCGGCCATGAAATGTGGCAAAAAATAATTAAATAATGTATGGAATCGTGCCAATTCTCCAAAAAGTTTGTATCTTTGCACCCGAAAAATAGAATTTAAGCCAATGTCTATAATGAAAAATTTTAGATTCTTAGGGATAGGTATGATGGTGCTTATGCTATGCATGGGTTCCGTATCATGCAGTGATGACGAATATTCAACCCGTATTCATGAATTGCTTATCAAAAAGGAATATACGTTTGAAGCCGATGAGGAAACTAGCGAGTTGTCAACTACTGTGACATTTCGTAATGAGGATCTTTCGAACTATCAGGCAAATTCCAATGCGGATTGGTGTACTGTGACGATTGATCCTAAGGCATCGACGATGACAATATCTGTTGAGGAGAATAATACGTTTGAGGTACGAAAGGCTACTGTTACGCTTTTGGATATTAAAGATGGCGTATCTTCCCGTTCTTTCACTGTGACGCAGAAACAGAATGATGTGATCAGGGTGGTTGATGGTGAAGGCCCAATTTATCAGGTGAACACTGATGGCGGACAGGTTGTTATTCATCTGGAGAGTAATGTCAGTTATACTGTTCAGATTCAGGAGGACGCCAGTTGGATAACATTGCCCGGTAGCGCTGGAACCAGAGGCCTTCAACAATCGCAGGTTATACTGGATGTCGCCAAGAATAATACGGAGAAAGAACGTAGTGCAAAGGTGACCATCAAGAATGAAACATCTGGTGTAATGACAACCGTTCTTATTTCGCAGGCTTTTAAAGCCTATATGACACTCATACAGAAAGACTTTACTATTGACGAATTGGGTGGTTCGATCAATATCTATGTTCAAACTAATGTGGGCTTTGACTGTTATACAGCAGATGATTGGGTTACGAAAGGAGGTCGTGAGGCTATTAACGATAATACCGTTAGTCAGAAGATCTCTGTAGCTCCTTTCACGGAAAAACAGCCGAAACGTACTTCTTCAGTGAGTATTCAGAACGTGTCTCATGGTTTCGATTATAATGTAAAAATTACGCAGACGAGAAATATTTATATTCAGGAGTCAAATATCAAGATCCTTACCGGTGGATCACAGAGATTGACCCTATATAATGCCAATAATGAAGCTGTGCTTTGGAAATCAAATGACGAGAGCGTGGCTACAGTGGATGATGAGGGAGTAGTAACTGGTGTCAGTGCGGGATCAACCATGATTACTGTGGCCTCTTCTAATGGGTTGCACACTGATAATGTATCCGTCACGGTGGAGAAACCTGCTGACTTAAAAGATAAGATTGCCTATCAATGGCAAGATACCTTCACACAATATGACGATGTGAGTGTATTGACAAATCTTAAGTGCACAATTACTAATAATAGTGAGTATGATCTGATGGTTAATAGGGCAACTCTCTATTGTGATGATGTTGTGATGTCTAACTTGGAGTATAATGAGTCGAGTGGTTTGTTGGCTGTCAGTAAGAGCATGGAATTCAAGCAAGATATTCCCGTGGAGAAGGGGGAAGATACGGAAGTTAGGGATACAACCTACGCTGATGATGGGACAATGGTGATTGAAGTAAAAACCATCCCAGGAAAGGCAAAGGAGAATACTCACCAATATCTTCTTGTCTGGGAATACACTTATAGTAATGAGACATTCACCTATAGGTGTAACTATCCAGAGAAGACAGAGGATGAGCCTGCTGCAACCCGCAAGAAATATGCTCGGAGAACTAGAAGAAGATAAAAAACAAATAGAAACAAAAATCCCCGCCAACTGGCGGGGATTTTTATTGTTAATATGCGAAGAGAGGATAATCCTTCATCTTTTCATTAACTCGGGCGCGGACACTGGCAATGACCTGCTCGTTCTCAGGATCATTGAGTACTTCCTCGATCCATGCTGCAATCTGTACCATCAGGTCTTCCTTGGCACCACGGGTTGTGATGGCGGGCGTTCCCAGACGGATACCAGAGGTCTGGAAGGCACTGCGGCTGTCGAACGGCACCATGTTCTTGTTCACCGTGATATCAGCAGCAACGAGTGCATTCTCTGCCACCTTACCAGTCAGATCAGGATACTTCGAACGCAGATCGACGAGCATGGAGTGGTTATCGGTACCACCGCTCACGATGGAGAAACCACGCTTGATCAGTTCCTCGGCCAATACCTTGGCGTTCTTCTGAACCTGCTTGGCCCACTCCTTGAACTCGGGCTGCAAAGCCTCACCGAAGGCCACGGCCTTGGCGGCAATGACATGCTCTAACGGACCACCCTGCTGTCCGGGGAAGACGGCCGAGTTAAGCAACTGTGACATCTTCTTCACAACACCCTTCGGAGTGGTGTAACCCCAAGGATTGTCGAAGTCCTTACCCATCAGGATGATACCGCCACGAGGACCGCGCAGGGTCTTGTGGGTTGTAGAGGTAACGATGTGGGCATACTTCACAGGATTGTCGAGCAGACCAGCTGCGATCAGACCAGCGGGGTGAGCCATGTCGATCATCAACAGGGCGCCAACCTTATCGGCAATCTCACGCATACGCTTGTAGTCCCACTCACGGCTGTAGGCAGAGCCACCGCCAATGATGAGCTTGGGCTTATTCTCAATGGCCAGGCGCTCCATCTCGTCGTAATCCACACGGCCTGTCTCCTTGTTGAGGTTATAGCCTACGGGCTTATAGAGGATACCAGAGGTGTTGACGAGCGATCCGTGGGAGAGGTGACCACCGTGGTCGAGGTTCATACCCATGAAGGTGTCGCCTGGCTTCAGTACAGCCAGCAGCACGGCAGCGTTGGCCTGTGCACCGGAGTGGGGCTGTACGTTGGCATACTCGGCACCAAACAACTTGCACACACGGTCGATGGCCAGTTGCTCCACCTCGTCAACCACCTGACAACCACCATAATAACGGTGGCCAGGATAGCCTTCTGCATATTTGTTGGTGAGGTAACTGCCCATGGCCTCCATGACCTGGTCACTCACAAAATTCTCACTGGCAATCAGTTCTATGCCTTTCAACTGGCGCTGATGCTCTTTCTCGATTAACTCGAAGATAGTGTTGTCTCTGTTCATTTGTCTTTGTTTATTGTGATGTTAATACTCTATTTTCTATGCTAAGCAACGGTCAAGTTCTTCGGCGATAAGCTTTTTGTCAAGATTCTGACCTATGAAGACGAGTTTTTGCATACGGTCGCCATATTGTTCGTCCCAGTCTCGGCGAAGACCTGGATTCTGATCCATGAACTGTTCGAGTTCAGCCTTTGGCATGGTAGCGTACCATTGTCCGACATTACGGATGGAAACCTGCTTACCTGCCTGTTCGAACACATAGCAGACATCCTTCTCGTCGCGGAAATAACAGATGCCTTTGGCTCGGATAATACCTTTGGGCCATTTGCGTGCGACAAACTCATCGAAGAGTCCAAGCTCGAAGGGACGGCGACGGTAATAGACGTATGTGCCGATGCCGTATTCCTCAGCCTCACCCTCATCATGGTGATGATGATGCTCATGATGATGCTCATGTTCATGATGGTGGTGCTCCTCCTCTTCCTCGTCGTCCTCATCTTCTTCATGATGCTTCTCCACCTCCTGAATCCAAGTGGCAGACGTGGCAACGCTGTCGAAATCAAAGAGATGGGTATTGAGGATCTTGTCAAAACCGACATCACCATAATTGCAGTCGATAATCTCTGCCTTGGGCTGGAGTTCACGGACGATACCATGCAGACGGCCCAGTTCGTCATCTGTCACCTCTGCGGCCTTGTTGAGCAGGACGATATTGCAGAACTCTATCTGCTGGATCACAAGGTTCTCAATGTCTTCCTCGTCGATGTTCTGTCGCAGCAGGTCAAGGCCATTGCCAAACTCGTCACGCATCCTTAGCGCATCCACCACCGTCACGATACAGTCGAGACGGGGTATGCCATGCTCTGTCACCTCTGGTGCCATCGAGGGAATGCTGCAGATGGTCTGTGCAATGGGACCAGGTTCGCAGATGCCACTGGCTTCGATCACGATATAATCGAACTTTTCCAGTGCGATGATGTCTTGTAACTGCTGCACCAGATCCATCTTCAGCGTACAGCAGATACAGCCGTTCTGCAGGGCCACGAGACTGTCATCTTTCTGGTTGACGACACCGCCCTGTTGGATGAGGTCAGCATCGATGTTCACCTCGCCGATGTCATTGACGATAACGGCGAACCTGATGCCGCGCTTGTTGCTCAGTATCCTATTTAATAAGGTTGTCTTGCCACTGCCGAGATAACCTGTCAGCAGCAATACGGGAGTCTCTTTCATGTCTCTTTCTAATTTATCTTTTCACTCAACAGAGTTCCACTTTGTTGATATCCTGTTCCTTCTCGCAATAGTGGCACGTCAGGATACCATCAGTTACATGGAAATGGGTGGCCATCGGCTCGTTGTTGGTGATACACTTGGGATTGTTGCATTTCACAATACCCTTGATCTCGTCAGGCGTTACCACGGTTTTCTTCTCAACCACCTCATAGTCTCTGATGATGCTGAGAATCACATTGGGAGCCACCACGGAGAGGCGCGAGATCTCGTCATCAGTGAAGAACTTGTCCGATACCTTGATAATGCCTTTGCTGCCCACCTTTTGCGATGGGTAGTTGAAGCCGATGGTAACAGGGGTCTTCAGGTCGAAGAGTCCCAACAGGCTGGCTACCTGATAGGTCTTGTTGGCTGGTATGTGGTCGATGACGGTGCCGTGCTCAATGGCGGCAACCAAACGTTCCTTCTTGTTCATAAGATAATGGTTTTATCGTTACGTACTTCGTCTAATGATATTCCTAACACATCACAGAAGATGGCCTCACGGGCAAAGAGTCCGTTGCCTGCCTGCTGGATATAGTAGGCATGGGGGTTGTCATCTATTTCGTAGGCGATCTCGTTCACGCGGGGTAGGGGGTGCAGGATCTTCATGTTGGGCTTGGCATTCTTCAGCAAGTCGTTGTTAAGCACATAGACGTTCTTCACGCGCTCGTATTCCATCAGGTCAGAGAAGCGTTCTTTTTGCACACGTGTCATATACAGGATATCTGCATCAGCGATGATCTTATCGTTGAAGGCCGTATGCTCCTGATACTTGATGCCGTGCTCCTTACAGTATATCTTATACTCGTTAGGCATGGCCAGTTCCTTTGGAGCCACGAAATGGAAAGTCGGGTTGAAATGGCGCATGGCCATGAGCAGGGAGTGAACCGTACGGCCATACTTCAGATCACCCACCATGTAAATGTTCAGATTCTCAAGCGTCCCCTGCGTCTTGTAGATCGAATAGAGGTCAAGCATACACTGCGAGGGGTGCTGGTGGGCACCGTCGCCTGCATTCACAATGGGGATGGGAGCCACCTCCGAGGCATATACGGCTGCGCCCTCAATGAAATGACGCATCACGATGACATCGGCGTAGTTGGACACCATCAGGATCGTGTCCTTCAGTGTTTCACCTTTCGTACCACTCGTGATCTTCGGGTCTGCGAAGCCGATGACTTTTGCACCAAGACGGTTGGCAGCAGTCTCGAAACTGAGGCGGGTGCGGGTGGATGGCTCAAAAAAGAGCGTGGCAACGACTTTCCCCTTCAGCAGTTCTCTGTTGGGGTGCTTCTCAAACTCCTCTGCCATCTCGATCATGTAGAGTATCTTCTCCTTGGTGAGATCGGCTATGGTCACAAAATTATGCTTTTCCATTCGTTCTTATATATTTTGGGGTGCACAAAGGTACGCATTTTATTTCAATTAATCTCACCCCAAAGCCTTTTTTGTGCAATCTTAAACACTTTTTTTGATATCAAAAAACTTGTGTCATTTTTGATTTACCTTTCAGTCTGTTTGTATATGTTTTAAAATCAGTATGTTGCGCTGAATGGTGTTTCTTGATTCTAAAGGAGTCCTTTTGCAAAATTAAGGAGTCCTTTACGGTCAATAAGGACTCCTTATTTCTCCTAAAGTAGTCCTTAATTTTTGTCCCAGGCCTTGGGACAAAACATACTTTCTCTATGGTCTGGCCAAAGGAAGTTTCTTTCAGTGTAAACTATTGTAAGACAGTATTTTAAGAGTGTTCTGAAGGGAATGAAGCACAAACTCGTTGAGATTGCCAGTGAGTTAAAATTGCAGAATAATTCTGATTTCTGTGCTGATTTTTCGAAGAAAATAGTAATTTTGCACCAAAATACTTAAAAGAGTAAAGATAATCAAGCGTATGAGGAAGCTGTTCGTATATTTCTTGTGGACATTACTGGCTGTGACCGTTCTGGCAACGGGAGGTGCATATTATGCGATTGATCAGGGTTGGATAGGTTATATGCCGCCCATCGAAGACCTGCAAAACCCGATTAACCGTTTTGCCACACAGATCTATTCTGCAGATGGCAAAATCATAGGAACCTGGAACTATAATCGCGAGAACCGTGTGATGGTGGATTATACCAAACTCTCACCCTCTCTGGTACAGGCCTTGGTCGCAACGGAAGATGTCCGATTCTACGACCATTCCGGCATAGACTTCTATGCGTTGGGACGTGCCGTCGTCAAGCGTGGCCTTCTCGGACAGAAGAGTGCGGGCGGCGGATCTACAATTACACAGCAACTTGCTAAACAGCTATATTCCGAACACGCAAGTTCTACTTTGGAACGTGTACTCCAGAAACCGATAGAGTGGGTGATTGCCTTGAAACTTGAACGGAACTACACGAAGGACGAGATTATCACGATGTATCTGAATTATTTTGACTTCCTACATAATGCCGTTGGTATTAAGACGGCGTCGAATGTCTATTTTAGTAAAGACCCGAAGGACCTGACAGTCAATGAGGCTGCTACGCTTATCGGACTGTGCAAGAACCCTTCGTACTATAATCCTGTCAGGCACCCGGAACGTAGCCGTGATCGCCGTAATGTGGTGTTAGGGCAGATGGTGAAGGCTGGCTACCTGAGTGATGCTGATTATGAGAAATATGCAGCCCAGCCAGTTGAATTGAAGTTCCATGTGGCAGACCACAAGGAGGGACTTGCCGTCTATCTCCGCGAATATCTCCGTCGTTACATGACGGCCAAGAAGCCGGACCGTGCCCTGTATCCTTCGTGGAATATGGTAAAATATTACAACGATTCCATCAATTGGGAAACGGATCCGTTGTACGGTTGGTGTAATAAGAACAGGAAGCGTAATGGTGATTACTACAGTATCTATACTGATGGTCTGAAGGTTTATACGACCATCGATTCCAGAATGCAGCAATATGCTGAGGAGGCGGCCTATCAACATGTCGCCAAATTCTTGCAACCAGCCTTTAATGCTGAGAAAAAGAAAAATGCTAATGCGCCATATTCTTCGAATCTGACGGCGAGTCAGGTGCAGCAGATCCTGAATCGTTCTATTCGCCAGAGTGAGCGCTATAGGGTGCTGCATGAGAGTGGCGCTTCAGAGTCCGAGATCCAGCGCTCTTTCCGTACGCCTGTTCAGATGTCTGTCTTCACCTACCACGGGGCGGTGGATACAACGATGACTCCGCTTGACTCGATCAAGTATTATAAATCGTTCCTGCGGACAGGTTTCGTGAGCGTTTGTCCGCAGAATGGCCATGTGAAGGCTTATGTGGGCGGATTGAACTATGAGTATTTCGCTTATGACATGGTCATGGATGGAAGACGACAGGTAGGTTCTACGATTAAGCCTTATCTTTACTCTCTGGCCATGGAGAACGGTTTCTCTCCATGCGACGAGGCTCCGAATGTTCAGGAAACATATATTGTGGCTGGCCGTCCGTGGACGCCGCGTAACGGCAGTCGTGCACGATATGGGGAAATGGTGACTTTGAAATGGGGCCTCCAGCAATCAAATAACTGGATATCAGCCTATTTGATGAGCAAACTTAATCCTCAGGCATTCGTCGATCTGCTTCATGAATATGGTATCCGTAATCCTGAGATCCACCCGTCAATGGCACTTTGTCTCGGTCCTTGTGATATTAGCGTTGGTGAGATGGCGAGCGCTTACACTGCTTTCGTAAATCATGGTATCCGTGCGTCTTTGATGTTTGTGACGAAAATTGAAGACAGTGAGGGAAATCTGATTGCCCAGTTCCAGCCTCGCATGAACGAGGTCATCAGTGAGGAGAGTGCCCATAAGATGTTGTATATGCTGAAAGCCGTCGTCAATGGTGGAACGGCCAGCCGTCTTCGCAACAGGTATAACCTGAAAGGTGATATCGCTGGTAAGACTGGTACGACCAACAACAATAGTGACGCTTGGTTCATGGGTGTTACGCCAACCTTGGTGAATGCATGTTGGGTGGGAGGAGATGATCGCGACATCCACTTTAATACGATGGTCTATGGACAGGGTGCTGCCATGGCATTACCGATTTTCGCGCTCTATATGCAGAAAGTCTATCAGGACTCACAGCTTGGGTATAATGAGAATGCGATCTTCGACCTTCCCGCAGGTTATGACCCCTGTTCGTTTGTTGATGAGGCTCTCGAAACTGACGACAATGATATAGATGAGATCTTCGAGTAATTATATTATATTTATGGTGTAGTTCTCTTTTGTCAACAAAAGCGAAAACTTTCAATATTTTAGTAATATTTTCATTGAAAAGTTTGGTTTGTATTGTTATATTTTGTACCTTTGCATCCGCTT